>DATKPV010000090.1:0-79330 GCA_035523915.1 Candidatus Aquilonibacter sp.
CCTGTGAGGACGTTTGAACAAAGGCATTGCCGTCTATCCCGGTTCCTTTGATCCGCCCACCAATGGGCACCTCGATCTGATTGAGCGGGGCAGCAAGATCTTTGAAGAGCTGGTGGTGGCGATTCTTCGCAACTCGGAGAAGACGCCGATGTTCAGCGTCTCTGAGCGGCTGGAGATGCTCAAAGAGCTTACCTCGGACTTGAAGAACGTTCGGCTGGACACGTTCGATGGCCTGATGGTGGAGTTCGCCAAGTCGATCGACGCGACCTGCGTGCTGCGCGGCATTCGCGCCATCAGCGACTACGAATACGAACTGCAGATGGCGCTGATGAACCGGAAACTCGAGCCCTCGCTCGAAACCGTGTTCATGATGCCCGCCGACAAGTATTCTTATGTCAGCTCTCGCCTGGTGCGGGAAGTGGCGCAGGCCGGGGGGCCGGTAAGAGGGCTGGTGCCGGAGGCAGTCGAGCAGAAACTGCGGGAGAAACTCGACCCGGCCTACAAGCTGCGTAATACAAGAGTGATCGAAGTTCAGCAAAAGACCGAAAGAAAAAGGAAAAGAAAGGCATGACCACCGCGACCACCGAGATGCTCCGGTTGAGCGACCGGATCAACCGCATTGAACCCTCCGCCACCATGGCCGTAGTGGCCGAGGCGGACAAGCTGCGCGCCCAGGGCATCGATGTGGTTGATTTCGGCGCGGGCGAGCCGCATTTCGCCACGCCGCAGCACATCAAGGACGCGGCCATCGCGGCCATTCAGGGCAACTTCACCAAGTACACCGCGGTTGCGGGCACCACCGAGTTGCGTGACGCCATCGTGCACCGGCATGCCGTGGATTTCGACTCCGATTACCGCCGCGAGGAAGCGATTGCCTCGACCGGCGGCAAAAATGCGCTTTTCAACGCCATTCAGGTCCTGGTGGATCACGGAGACGAAGTGATTCTGCCCGTGCCCTACTGGGTTTCGTTCAAGGACATCGTGCGCTATGCCGGCGGAAATTGCGTTTTCCTCGAATCGGACGAGTCGCAGGGTTTTCGCGTGACTGCCGACATGGTGGCAAGGCTGATCACGCCGCGCACCAAGCTGATCATTCTGAACTCGCCTTCGAATCCTTCGGGCGCGATGATGAGCGCCGAGGACATGACGGAAGTCGTGCGCCTGGCGCATGAACGCGGCATTTGGGTACTCTCCGACGAGTGTTACGTGTATCTCAATTACACTGGCAGAAAATTTTCCGTCGGCTCACTGCGCGAATACAAGGAGCGCATGGTGGTGCTGGGTTCGCTTTCGAAGACTTACGCGATGACGGGCTGGCGGCTAGGCTATGCACTCGCGCCCGCGCCAGTAGTCAGCGCCATGGCGAAGTTGCAAAGCCAGTCAACTTCGAACCCGACTTCGATTGTGCAGAAAGCGGCGGTCGCGGCGCTGAAAGGGCCGCAGGAATGCGTGGAGCAGATGCGGCGCGAATACATCGAGCTGCGCGATCACGTGGTTAAGGGGCTGCGCTCGATTCCCGGCATTACGTGCACGCTGCCGGAGGGTGCGTTTTATTCTTATCCCAACATATCAGCATTTTTAGGGCGCGGCGGGGTGAAGTCGGCGTCTGATGTGGCCGGCAGGCTGTTGCGCGAGGCTCACGTGGCGACTGTTCCGGGCGAGGGCTTCGGCACCAGCGATCACATTCGCGTTTCGTACGCGACCTCGAAAGCGGAGCTGGATCGTGGGTTGGAGCGCATGAGGAAGTTCTTCGGGGCGTTGTAGACGCAAGCTCTATTGATCTGCTTCCAACTCGTCGGAATTGCTATGACTGAGAAAGGTTGCTATACCTCGCTTCACATAGTTAACAGCCCATGCGAGGCGCAGGCGTTCGGGTCGGACGGATTTCCCAAAAAATGTGAAGAAGGTCCGGTTTGGGCACTCGCGCATTCGAGCGGTCGAACTTTGAATCTGTGCGAGTACCATATCGAGTGCTACTGGGGATTCTGGCTTTCGTTCCGGGAGGCAGTGCGGGATGTTTGGCCAGTGAAACAACCAGTTAAGCAATAGGATTCGAGTGCCGAATCTCTATCCACTCCTGATGTTCCCTGCCTTTGACCCACGCCCTTGGGGCACGCTCGATCTCTCGCCGATCTATCCCAATCACAAGTTCGAGGAGAAAATCGGCGAAGCGTGGCTCACCGGCGACGAGTGCAAGGTTGCCAATGGTCCGCTGACCGGGAAAACCCTGTCGCAGTTGAGTGAGCAATACCAGCGCGAACTGGTCGGCGACGCGGCGCGAGACGCGAAGCGGTTTCCGCTGCTGGCAAAATTTCTCTTTCCCCATGAAAAGCTTTCTGTGCAGGTGCATCCCGATGACGCCCAGGCGCTTCGCGTGGGCCAGCCGTGGGGCAAGACCGAGTGCTGGTACGTGGCCCACGCGCGGCCTGGAGCGCAGCTTGCTCTCGGGCTCAAGCCCGGGGGCACGGCCTCTGATTTGAAGAAAGCGATCGCCGAGAATCGCGCGGAAGAATTGCTCAACTGGATCAATGTTTACACCGGCGACATGATCTATGTTGCCGGCGGAACGGTGCACACGCTCGGGCCTGGGTCCATCATCGTAGAGACCCAGCAGCAGTCCGACACCACCTACCGCCTGTATGATTATGGCCGGCCCCGCGAACTGCACCTGAAAGACGGTCTGGCAGCGGTGAAAGAACAGGTGGCGTCGGGAAAAGTGATCCGGCCCGCCCCGACCGTCATGAGCGGCGGCAGGAACCGGTGCGCGGCGCTGGTCGCGGCTCCTTACTTTGCGGTGGACATGTTCGAGGCGAAAGACCCGCTGGAGCTTTCGACGCGCGACGAATCCGGGAAGAGTTCGGTCCAGATATTGGTGGCGATCGAAGGTTGCGGTCTGGTCGAAGCGTCCGGGATGGAACCGGTTACGTTCGCTAAAGGCGATGCAGTCGTGGTTCCGGCGTGCATCGAGAAGTTCGGCGTGCGTCCGCAGTGGACGGTCGACTTTTTGCGGGCACGGGTCCCCGGGAAGGCGCTGCCGGAGCCGGAAACGCGAATCTAGGAATCACGCGTGGCTGACAAATCCAATTTCTATCCCGTGATTCTTGCCGGCGGGCGGGGCACGCGCTTCTGGCCGCTGAGCCGCAGAAAACGCGCCAAGCAATTGCTGGCCCTCGACGGGAAACGGACGATGATTCAGCAGACGGTCGCCCGCCTGCTTCCGCTTGCACCAGCCAAGCGGTTTTGGATCATCACCAACGAGGATCTGCGTCCCGCGATCCTGAAACAGCTTCCGAGGCTGACGAAAGGGCAGGTTCTCGCCGAACCTGTGGGACGAAACACGGCCCCGGCTATCGGACTCGCAGCCTTTCTGCTGCAGCGTGAAACTCCTGACGCGGTCATCGGCATGTTTCCATCCGATCATGTCATCGCCGACGAGAAGCGTTACCGCGAAACCTTGCAGCGAGGAATTGAGATTGCGGCTGCCGGAGAAAATATCGTTGTGCTGGGCATCCGACCAACCCGGCCCGAAACCGGCTACGGCTATATCGAAGCGGGGGGCGCGGAGGGCCCGTACGCCTTGCGGGTTCGGCGCTTCACGGAAAAGCCGGATTCGGCGCGAGCTTCCGAGTTCATTGCCGCAGGCAACTACTTCTGGAACAGCGGCATGTTCTTCTGGAGCGCGCGCACGCTGGCCAGTGCGCTGCAGGAGCATCTTCCCAGGACCGCAGATTTGCTCGAACAGATCGCGGCAACTTCTGACACGCGCAAGTTCGCCGGAACCTTCCGCCGGCTCTATCCGAAGTGCGAGAACATCAGCGTTGACTATGCCATCCTCGAGCCGCGGTCGGCGAAGGGCGAAGAGGCCGGAAGGATTTTCTGCCTGCCGGCGGACTTCGGCTGGAACGACCTGGGATCATGGACAGCCTTGCATGAACATCACGCCGCCAAAAGTGCTTCGCCGGAAGGCAATCTGATTTCCGCTGCGGGAGTGTGTGTGATGAATGCCCGGGGTAATTACATTCACGCTCCGGAAAAATTCGTGGCAGCGGTTGGAGTCCATGATCTGGTTGTGGTCGAAACCGGCGACGCGTTGCTGATCACAACCCGGCAGCAGGCGCAGGATGTCGGCAAGGTCGTGAAGTATCTGGACGAGAAGAAGCTCCACAAGCTGATCTGAGAATGGCGCAGGCGATCAAATTCGGCACCGACGGCTGGCGCGGCGTAATCGCCGACGATTTCACCTTCGACAACGTGCGCCGCGTGGCGGGAGCAATCGCATCATACATTCTGAAATACGAGGAAGCCCGGCGCGGAGTTTTCATCGGCTACGACACGCGCTTCGCTTCGCAGAGCGCGGCCGAGGTGGCGGCGGAAGTCATCTCGGCGGCGGGAATCCCAGTGCAGATCGCCAACGATTACACGCCCACTCCGGCGATTTCCTATGCTGTAAAGAGCAAGGGCGCAGCGGGTGGGGTGATGATCACTTCCAGCCACAATCCTTGGAACTGGAATGGGGTGAAGTTCAAGGGCAAATTCGGCGGCTCGGCCACGCCGGGCATCATGAAGAAACTGGAGGAAGAACTGCTGGCCGGCGCAATGCCACAAGGCGGCAAAGCCGGCATCGAACAGGTTGACGTGAAAACACCGTACGCCGCCGCCGTGTGCCGCTTCGCCGACCTTGATCTGATCAAGAAAAGCGGTTTCAAGTTTGCCGTGGATGCCATGTATGGCTCGGGGCGGGGCGTTCTAACAGGAATTTTTTGCGAGCACGGCGTGCGGCACGTGGCCATTCGGGAGGAATTGAATCCGTTGTTCCCGGGCATCAATCCCGAGCCCATTGAACCGCACGTGGCACTGCTGCAGCAGACGGTGCTCCGTGAAAAATGCGACGCAGGCCTGGCCACCGACGGGGACGCCGACCGCATTGGGGCGGTCGCAGAAGACGGCGGCTTCGTGGATTCGCACAAGATTTTCTGCGTGCTGCTGCGCTGGCTTCTGGAGCGCAAGAAATGGCCGGGAGATGTCGTGCGCGCCTTCAACACCACTCGCATGATCGACCGCATCTCCGGCAAACACGGCCGCAAGCTCCACGAGACTTCGATCGGCTTCAAGTACATTGCGGACCTGATGATGGACCACGAAATTCTCATCGGAGGGGAAGAGTCGGGCGGCATCGGCTACTCCCGCTTTCTGCCTGAGCGCGACGGGGTGCTTAACTGCCTGCTGCTGGCGAATGTGATGGCCGAGGAAGGCAGGCCACTGGGGCAGTTGGTGGCCGATCTGCAACGCGACTTCGGCCCGCATTATTACGGACGAAGCGACTTGCACATTCCCGAGGCCATGAAGCAAGGCGCGATTCAGCGTGCGCGTGCCGATGGCACGCGGTGGCTGGGAAGTTACAATATCCTGAACAAAGAGCATCTCGACGGAGTAAAGTTCTTTCTCGACGCGCCGACAAACGGACAAGGAGCCGAAGCCTGGATTCTGCTGCGCGCCTCCGGCACGGAACCGCTGCTGCGCCTGTATTCCGAGGCTGCATCTCCGGAGTTGGTCAAAGAAATCCTGAGAGCCGGCGAAAGCTTTGTGAGAAATTCGGGATAAGAAGTTCCGCGAAAGAACGCCCGCCGGCGCGTTCCCGGTGCGATACTGCTGAAAGATACACTCATGACCGTCGCGGGAAATTCAAGCCCGGAGCCCGATTCTCCCCAGACCCAGCGCTACAACCGTATCCGGCGCTGGCTGGGCATCGCCGACTTCGTCATCGGCGCAGCGTTGTTGATCGTCCTGCTGGCGACCGGCTGGACGGGCTGGCTGCGCGACCTGGCCTACCGCTGGGGATTTCAGAACTACACGTTTTCCGTTTTTCTTTATCTTCTGTTTTTGCTTCTCATCAGCAAAGCCCTCGGCTTTCCTCTGGATTACTACGGCTTCCGGCTGGAACGACGCTTCCAACTTTCCACTCAGAAAGCGCGCTCCTGGCTTTGGGACGAATGCAAAGGCTTTTTGGTCGGGCTGGTTTTGGCATCGATCGTGGTGGAGTTGCTCTACTTCACGATTCGCCAATCTCCCCAGCATTGGTGGCTGATCACCTGGGCGCTGTTCATGGGTCTGTTCATTCTTCTTGCGCAGATCGCTCCGGTCGTGCTCTTCCCCATCTTCTACAAGTTCGAACCTCTGGAGAATGAAGAGTTGCGAAGGAGGCTGGTGCAACTGGGCGAGCGCTCAGGCACGCACGTGCGCGGAATCTACCGCTGGAAGCTTTCGGAGAAAAGCAAGAAAGCCAACGCGGCCCTGACCGGCCTTGGCCGGACGCGGCGCATCATTCTGGCCGATACCTTGCTCGACAACTACGCGCCGGAAGAGATAGAAGCGGTCCTGGCCCATGAACTCGGCCACCATGTTCATCGCCACATTCTCAAGAGCATTCTTATTCAGGCCGCGATCACGCTGCTTGGTTTCTGGGTCGCGAACTGGGTGCTGCACTATTCGGTGGATCACCACATGTTCGAGGAACTCTCCGACTTTGCCAATTTGCCGCTGCTGGCGATCGTGGCCACCGGGCTTTCTTTTCTGCTCATGCCGGCGCTCAATGCTTACTCGCGCTACAACGAGCGCCAAGCCGATCAGTATGCCTTTGAATCCATCGGCAGCGTGGAGCCCTTCATTTCCTCGATGAACAAGCTGGCCAGCCAGAATCTCGCCGAGCGCACACCCTCGAGATGGGTGGAGTTGCTTTTCCATTCGCATCCGGCGATCTCGAAGCGCGTGGCCGCGGCGGAAGCGTGGAATCGGGCGCAAGGCGCGAGCCCGCACGTCTAGCTCCCGCACATTCAGTTGCAGATTCAGCGGGCGCTAAGGATTGCGGCCACGCGCTGCAGGTCCTCTTCCGTATCGACTCCAATCGTGTCGTAGGGAGTTTCGCCTACGTAGATCGAAATGCCGTTCTCCAGAAACCGCAGCTGTTCGAGGCGCTCGCTTTTTTCAAGCGACGATTCGGGCAGTCTCACAAACCGATCCAGTGCGGGCTTGCGATAGGCATACATGCCGAGATGCTTGAAATAGCGCGGCTGCGTGCTGTCGCGGTCGAAGGGGACGGTAGCGCGAGAAAAATAGAGAGCACGACCGGCGGAGTCGGTCACGACTTTCACCGCGCCGGGATTATTGATATCCGGGGCGGCGCAAGGAGTCTTCACCGTGCCGACCTGAACAGTGGGATCACTCATAACCTGAAGCAGTGTCTCGATATGCTCCTGGCGGGTGAGCGGTTCATCGCCCTGGATGCCCAGATACACGTCGGCGGCAATCGATTTTGAAGCTTCCTGTACGCGATCGGTTCCGCTGCGGTGAGCGGCGGAAGTCATGCAAGCCGGCCATCCATGTTTCCGGCAGACCACGAGAATCTCTTCGGAGTCGGTTGCGATGACGACCTCAGCCAACAGCGGCGAGGAGCGCACCGCCTCGTAAACCAGTCCGATCAGCGGCTTGCCCGCAATTTCGCGCAGCATCTTTCGCGGCAGGCGGGTCGATGCGAGTCGCGCGGGGATGATCGCCACTGTCTTCATGAATCGGCTTCCGCAATTGCGGCCGGCTCGGATCGGGCGGAGAGCATGCGCCTCCAAGGGAATGGATCATAAAGGATTTGCCGTTTCCCATCCACCAGTTCACTCCTCCGGCGGTTCCTGCAATAGAGACGCCGTCTGAATCCCCTGCGCGAGCTCGGGGATGATGCCAATCTGAATGTAGATGGGCCGCACCATGCGCCGCAAAGTCGGCAATTGCAGGGCAAACAGGGCCGCGCCACCCACGCAGATGCAGCCACCGATCATCAGCGTGTGGGGCGCGCCGATGCGGCTGGCGGCAACGCCGGCCATCAGGCTGCCGAAAGGGGCCACACCCTGGAAGGCTATGGCATAAAAGCTCATGACGCGGCCGCGCTTCTTATCTTCAGCGATGGTTTGCAGGATGGTATTGCTGGAGGCCATCTGTTGCATGAAGCAAAAGCCGGTGAACACAAGCACGCTCAATGACAACCAAAACTCTCGCGAAGCCGCAAACAAAACCAGAGACGCGCCGAAGCCCGCGGCGGTCATGGGAATCAGGCGGCCCAATCCCAGAACGCTTTGCCGCGCGGCCAGAGTCACGGCGCCGATGAGCGCGCCAACCCCCACGGCTCCCATCAGAAAGCCCAGCGTGTGCGCGCCGCCGTGCAAAATCTTGCCGGCAAAAATCGGCATCAGGGTCGTGTAGGGCATGCCGACCAGACTGATCAAAGCGAGCAGCAGGAGGATCGACGAGATCGGACGAAAGCCGCGGACGTAATTCCAGCCTTCCCGCAACTCAGAAAGCACGCTCTGGCGGGCGCGCTCCACCCCGCGCGGCTTGACAACCATGGCAAGCAGCGATGCGATCACCGCGAGATAACTCAACCCATCGATGAGGAAGCAGTAACCCTCGCCCACGGCAGAGATGATCAACCCTGCAGCCGCCGGGCCAATCAGGCGCGCGGCATTCACCAGGGAAGAGTTCAGAGCGATGGCATTGCCAAGATCTTCGGGGCTCTCCAGCATTTCGATCACGAAGGCCTGGCGCGCCGGCATATCGAACGCATTGACCGCGCCCTGGAAAAGATTGAGCAGAATCACTTCCGGCACGGTGATGATGCCGGCGAGCGCCAGACCCGCCAGCGCGAAGGATTGCAGCATGGAGAGAACTTGCGTGACCACCAGCACACGGTGACGGTTGAGGCGGTCGACCCAGACTCCGGCAAAGGGGCCGAGAAACAGGACAGGAATCTGTCCGGCAAAGCTCACCAGGCCGAGCAGAAAGGCGGAGCCGGTGAGGCGATAGACCAGCCAGCCGGTGGCCACGCGGGTCATCCAGGTGCCGATAAGCGAAATGCCCTGGCCACCGAAGAAAAGCCGGTAATTGCGGTGCCGGAGAGCGCGCACAAGAACGCGCCAGCTCATTCGACTCGCCGGAGGCCGTGCTGGTCGTCGGTCCGCCATGCTGCAAGAGGTGCGGCTTTGATAATATGCAACAGGCCTTCATTTTTCGACCGTGGCGGCGTAGCTCAGGTGGTTAGAGCGACGGTCTCATAATCCGTAGGTCGTTGGTTCGAGTCCAACCGCCGCCACCACCATTCCTAACTTGTTCTTATCAAAGAAGCTGTCTGATTGGGCTGGCGCCGCTTCGCGCCGCACGTGAGCAATCTCACGGAAAACCGCCATATCGCATAAACTGAGAACCCCATGTCGGAACCGAAACCGGGACGCAGCGGATTGCTACGATCCATCGGTCGCTGGGCAATGACGGGCCTGGTGATCAACTGCATCATCGGCAGCGGCATCTTTGGATTGCCCGGCGAACTGAACCGCCTCGTACAACGCGCCAGCCCGATCGCCATGATCGTCGCCGGAATACTCATGGCTTCTATCATGGCTCCGGCGGCCGAAGTCGCTTCGCAATTCTGCGAAGCCGGAGGGGCTTATTTATATGCTCGCCGCGCTTTCGGACGCTTCGTGGGGTTGCAGATCGGATGGTTTTCGCTGCTTTCCGCGGTTGCGGCAGCAGCGACGATTGCCAACCTGTTCGTGGTCTACCTCTCCGGAGATTTCCCGGCCACAGGGCAGGGTTGGCCACGCGCCCTGGTCCTGCTGGCTTTTGTTGGAGTTCCCGCCGCTATCAACTATCTCGGCGTCAGCAAAGGTGCTGTCTTGAGCAGTGTCCTCGTCGTGGCAAAAATCCTGCCTTTGGCCGTCATTATCGTCCTCGGCCTGGCGCGCTTCAGCACCAGACTCGAGGTGATTCACTTCGGCGAGATTACGGCGCCGGGATGGGGAAACTGGCTGAGCGCGCTGCTCCTGCTGATGTTCGCCTACCAGGGTTTCGAGTATGCCATCATTCCCGGCGGCGAGGTCGATAATCCCCGTCGTACGATGCCATTCTCCCTGGGGGCCGGTCTGCTGCTGGTGGTGGTGATCTACACATTGCTGCAATTCGTCACCGTGGCGACCATCGGCACCAGCACGAGCATGCGCCCGGTCGCCGACACGGCTTCGGCATTGATTGGGCCGATGGGCGGCATCCTGACGACGATCGCGGTGCTGATCTCGACCGGCGGCGCGAATTCCAGCTTGATGCTCGACTCGCCGCGCCTCATCTTCTCGCTGGCGGCTGAGCGCGAGTTTCCTGGCGTGTTTGCCAGCGTGCACCCACGCTTTCACACACCGGGCATCGCGATTATCAGCTATGCCGTGCTGGTCTGGCTGCTGGCCATTTCTGGAGGATTCTTCTGGCTTCTTGCCATCTCGGCAGCCGCATCGATGGTCATGTACATCAGCATCTGCGCCGCACTGATCCAATTGCGGAGAGTGCAACCGCATGCTGAGGCGCTGCGCGTGCCTTTCGGACCCGCGCTAAGCCTGATTGGAATCGTGATCTCGCTGGTGCTGATCGCGCAACTCCATCTCGACCAGGCTCTGCTGATGCTGGTGACGGTACTGCTGGCCGCGGCAAACTGGTGGCTCGCCCGCGCCGGGCAGCCTGGGCGACGGATGGAAGAGACCTCCCCGTCAGCATAGACGGCGGGGGAATTTCACCTTCCCAACGCTGCGCTGAAGCGCTGCTCTACCCAAACATTGGTTCTCCTGGCACAACAGGAACCGTGCCTGGCCTGGGCGTTCAATTCGGCCGCCCGACTCAGCTCCACGCGAGCGTGGTGAGGGAGTTCGCTTGCAATGATAATTGTGCCGTTGAATCCCCAAGTTGCAGCGTAATGGCTTGCGCGTCGCCGGAATTTGCCAGCACCATGACTCCCTCGCCGTCGGGGTTTTCAAAGGCGGCGTGGGTAATTCCGGCCAGGTCGCCCTGCGACTCGATGCGCTTCGCGCCGCGGCGGATGACGCGGGAAAAGTGGGCGAATCCCCAGTATTGGCCGCTGCGAGTGACGGCTTTGGTTTCGGAGTTGATGGTCACCATGCCGCCGCAGGAAAACGGTCCGATGTCAGGGCGGCCTTTTTCATCCAGTGCGAGATTCCAGCCGGTGATGGACTGGCACCAGTTGCGCAGAATCTCGATGTAAGTGTGGCCCCACTTCACCCAGTCGGTTGAATAGTCGGGAGAGGTGTAATCTGGACCGCCTTCGGTCCAGTACATCTGCGCGCCGGGATGAGCCTCATGGACGCGGGTCATCATATCCGGCGTGCCCACATAGCCGTGCCAGGCCACGGCGTCGCAGTACTTGCGAAGTTGCTGGTCATCCAGTTCCGCGATGGCGCGGCCCCACAAGTTGTAGTTGTGATCGAGAATCCAGATCTTAGAGCTGACGGCATTCTGCTCCAGCAATGGTCCCAGGTGTTCGCCCACAAAAGCGATTTCATATTCCTGGGGCCAGATGCAGGCTGGCATGCGGCCGTCCTGGTCGGTATCGACTTCGTTCTGCACGGTGACGGCCTGGATGGAAACACCCTCGGCGGAATAGCCCTGGAGGAATTTCAAAAAATAGTGCGCGTACGGTTCGAAGTATTTGCGCCGCATCGATCCGCCCAGCATGGAGCCGCCGGCTTTCATCCAGCCGGGAGGACTCCATGGCGAGGAAAACAGAAACAAATCGGGATTGGCCTGGCGCGCCTGGCGCAGCGTGGGGAGGATGTAGGCGCGGTCATGCTCAATGGAAAAGCGCGTAAGGTCAGGATCCGGCTCGCCCTCATCGAAGCTGTACACCTTGGTGGCGTAGTCGCTCGATCCGATGCAGGTGCGGCAGACGCTGAGATTCATCTCGGTGGGATGGAACAGTTCGTGGAATAACTGGTCGCGGGCAGGAGCAGAGAGCTGGTTGAACATGTAGCACGCGGAGTCAGTGAAGGCCGCGCCGAATCCGAGAATTTCCTGGTAGCGCATGCCGGGATCGAGCGTGATGGTGTTGGCAGCGTTCCCTGCCGAGGCTGGCTGCCATCGGATGGGAGCAGCCGCAGAAAAACGCAACTTGTCGCTGGTGACCCAGACTCTGATTTCGCGGGCGGATGCGGCCGGCAAGGCAAACAGCGAAAAGGGAGCCGTGGCCGTAGCCGAGGCTAGTCCAGCGGCCGAGAGTTTCAGAAAGTCGCGTCGTGTCTGGTGCGTAGGCATGGGATCTCCCGGCAGCATTTCGCGAACGTCTGTTCGTATCATAAAGTAAACGCCATGAGAGATCGTGCCCGAGAGCGCTCATTGCCGATTTTGCTGGTGCCCTCATTTGCCTATTCACTCTTGGTGCTTGCTTCCGCGCTTACGGCGATGGGACAGAAAGCGCCGCAGGCGGCCAAGAAGGCGCGATGGATTCTTACCTGGAGCGACGAATTCAACGGTCGCAATCGCTCCGCTGTCGATCCAAAGAAATGGGCGTTGCAAACCGGAGGCGGCGGCTGGGGAAATCACGAACTCGAATACTACACGGCGCGCACGGAAAACGCCTATATCGAACACGGGAAACTGGTGATCAGAGCCGCGCGCGAAAACTATACCGGACCGGACGGCGTCAGCCGGGATTACACCTCCGCCCGGCTGCAGAGTCTGGGCAAGTTTTCGCAGACATACGGGAGGTTCGAAGCCCGCATCAAGCTTCCGCGCGGGCAGGGCATGTGGCCAGCATTCTGGATGTTGGGAGAGGACATTGCAAGCGTTCGCTGGCCGGCCTGTGGCGAAATCGACATCATGGAGAACATCGGCAAGGAGCCGGGGACGGTTCATGGTTCGATTCATGGGCCGGGATATACCGGCTCGGTGGGACTCGAGGCGTCATACCGCCTGCCAAAAGGAAGGCAGTTTGCCGATCATTTTCATGTGTTCGCAGTGGAATGGGAGCCCGACGCCATCCGGTTTTATGTCGACAAGCACCTATATGTAACCCGGACCCGCAATGATCTGCGGCCGGGATGGAAGTGGGTTTTCGACCACCCCTTCTTTCTACTGTTGAATCTGGCGGTAGGAGGAGACTGGCCCGGCAGTCCCGATGCCACAACGGTGTTACCTCAGACAATGCTGGTCGATTACGTTCGCGTTTATCGGCTGGCTGGGCCGCGCTCTCCAGAGTAACGGCCCGAGCACTTGGCGCAAATGCTTGGCACCGAAAGCATTAGCAGGATTCGCGCCGCGGCCGTCAAGGCCGGGCCTGGGCGGGGAGTTACCGAAGTTTTCCGGAGAGCCCACAAATTATTGTTTCTAAACACGTTAGCTGATATTTCTTGTGGTTCGGAAACAACCCGCGTTCCGGCCACCACGGGCGGGTCGCGTGCTGTGCCAAGCCATGCCTACTCGCTCACAATCGTGGGGAAGCCTGCCGATCGGAGCCAAGGGCTTCATTGCCCTGATAATCGCGTCGGGATTGTCAGCGCTGTTGTACGCCGCGATCCACCAGAGCAGCAGGAATATTGCCGAGTTTATCTGCTACCTGGGCATTGCCATTCTGGCGTCGCGGTTGCGAGTCACGCTGCCTGGAATCACAGGAACGCTCTCGGTCAACTTCCTGTTCATTCTGGTGGGCGTGGTCGAACTCAGCTATGCGGAGACGATTACGCTCGGCGCCGTTTCCATGCTGGCGCAGAGTCTCTATCCGGAGCGGCCTAGCGCGATACAGTTAACCTTCAACGTTTGTGCCGGGAGCGTATCCACGGCGCTGGCGTATTTCGTGTATCACCTTCCGCTGACCGGCCAGATCATCACGAGCCGGCCCCTGGCGCTGTGCCTGGCGGCTTGCACTTACTTTGTGGCCAACGCGGGTTCGATTGCCGCCATCATCTCATTCACCGAGGGCAAACCGCTACGGCAGATTCTGGTGGACTGTTATTTCTGGTCGTTTCCGTACTACCTGGTGGGGGCGGGAATCGCTGGCGCGATTTCGTGGTTCAACCGCACGTTCAACTGGGAGACTTCCCTTCTCTTCGTGCCCGCCATTTACGTGATTTACCGATCGTACCGTCTGTATCTGGGCAAGTTGGAAGATGAAAAGCGGCACGTCGAAGAAATCGCCAATCTGCATTTGCGGACCATCGAAGCCCTGGCGCTGGCTATTGAAGCGAAAGATCAAACCACGCACGACCATCTCGAACGGGTCCGCGTCTACGCCATTGAGGTGGCCAAGGAACTGGGCATGAAAGGAGCCGAACTGGAAGCCCTTCATGCCGCGGCTTTGCTGCATGACATCGGCAAGCTCGCAGTGCCCGAGCACATCATCTCGAAACCGGGAAGGCTGACGCCGGAAGAGTTCGAGAAAATGAAGATCCACACAATCGTGGGAGCGGAAATTCTCGAGCGGGTTCGCTTTCCCTATCCGGTCGTGCCTATCGTGCGAGCCCACCATGAAAAGTGGGACGGGTCGGGATATCCCTTCGGTCTGAAAGGCACCGAGATCCCCCTTGGCGCACGCATCCTGTCAGCGGTCGACTATCTGGATGCCCTGGCGTCCGACCGTCAGTACCGCAGGGCGGTGCCCCTGGAAGAGGTGATGAAGCGCCTGTCCGACGAGGCGGGGAAATCATTCGATCCCAAAGTGGTGGAAGTGCTCAGGAAACGTTACCGCTCCCTGGAGAATTTGGCCCTGGCCAAATCGGCGCGCGATGTTAGCTCTCCTCTCGCTACCGACATGAAGATCGAGCGTGGACCCGCCCCCGCCGCCGGATTCGAAAATATTTCGGTCGGCGACGCTCCGGGACGGGAGGCGACTTTTCTTTCTTCCATCGCCGCTGCCCGCCAGGAAGCTCAGGCTCTGTTTGAGATGAGCCAGGATCTGGGGGCCTCCCTCAGCCTGGGCGAGACGCTCTCCGTTTTCTCGGTCAAACTCAAACCGATGGTCCCTTATGACGCCATCACCATCTACATCCGGCGCGGCGATGAGTTATTCCCCGAATACGTCAACGGCGACAATTATCGACTGTTTGCTTCGCTGCGCATTCCCGTGGGCCAGGGGTTATGCGGCTGGGTGGCGCAGAACCGAAAGCCGATTGTGAATGGCAACCCCGCGGTTGAACCCGGCTACGTAAATGATCCTGCCAAGTTCAGCACCCTGCGATCGGCCCTGGCAGTGCCTCTGGAAGGAGTCGGGGGCATAATTGGGGTACTGGCGCTGTATCGCCCCCAGAAAGATGCTTTCACGTCAGATCACCTGCGCATTCTGCTGGCGGTCAGCGGCAAGATGGCTCTGGCCATCGAGAACGCCTTGAAGTATCAACAGGCGGAAAGCTCGGCGACCACGGACTATCTCACCGGCCTGCCCAACGCCCGATCGCTGTTCCTGCAACTGGACCGCGAACTCGCCCGCTGCAAGCGCGATGGTTCCTCGCTCACCGTGATGGTCTGCGATATGGATGGCTTCAAGAAGATCAATGACCGGTTTGGACACCTGGAGGGGAACCGAGTTCTGCGACTGTTTGCCCAGGCTCTGAAGGAAACCTGTCGTGACTACGATTACGTGGCGCGAATGGGCGGAGATGAGTTTGTGGTGATCGCTCCCGGACTGCCTCCAGATGCGGCGGCCAAGAAGGCCGAGCAAATGCGGCCGCTGGCCAAGCAGGCGGGCTTTGAAGTCTGCAAGGAAGACATCCTGTCGCTCAGCGTGGGGCAGGCAGTTTTCCCCGGCGACGGCAACGATGCAGAACAGCTTCTGACCGAGGCCGACCGGCGCATGTATCTGGAAAAGCAGAAACAACCGACGGAGAAGAACCGCCGCATGCACCCGCGCATGAAGTGCCGGGTCACCATCGAGATGCATCCTCACGACGGGCAGGGCACAGTGCTGGGGAATCTGATCGACATCAGCATCGGTGGTTGCTACGTGGAAACCAGCGCGATCCTGAAACCCGGTTCAAACCTTAAGCTCGTATTCTCCATCGATGACGGCAGTCTCTCCGCTGAAGGCACGATTGCGCGAATTCATCCTGGATCGGGAGTGGCGGTGCAGTTCACCGAAACCGGGCGGGAGACGCGGGAAAAGATGTATCGCATTCTTGAATTCGTCCAGAATACGACGACGTTTTACAACGACCGGTACCTGCAGACTCTCTTCAAGAGCTGATCGTACCCTGGTTCCCGGATTTGGTCCGCGGCGAAAAGTGAAATCTGCTTTCTAAGGGCGGGCAACCAGCCATCCCAACGTGGCCCGGACAATCTCAGGGCCGATCTGCTCAAGAGGCAGGACCTTGTCGGCCAGACCGGCGCGCGCGACGAAGCCCGGCATGCCCCACACCACGCTGCTGGCCTCGTCCTGAACCAGGATCCTCGCTCCCTGCTCGTGCAGAGCCTCGCTTCCATTGAGGCCGTCGTGGCCCATGCCGGTCAGCACAACCGCCAGGGTGCGTCCGCCAAAAGCCGCCGCGACTGAGCGAAAGAGCACATCCACGGAGGGCCGGCAGAAGTTTTCCTTGGGGCCCTGGTGGGTTCGCACCCGGGCAACCCCGTCTTCTTTCTTATCGACCACCATGTGAAAGTCGCCCGGGGCAAGGAAGGCGCAGCCGGGAACGAGTGCTTCGCCGGACTTGCACTCCCGGACGGGCAGCGGTGATTTCTCGCTGAGCCGCTTGGCCAGCATGGCAGTGAAGATGGGTGGCATGTGCTGCGCAATTACCACCGGGACGGGCAAATTCGCAGGCAAGGCGGGCATGAGCCGGGCGAGGGCATCCGGGCCGCCGGTAGAGACACCTATCGCCACGACTTGGATGGGACCCGCAACCCGGGAGCGAGGCGAAGTACGGCGTGCGGCTGGAGGTGGAGCAGACTGTTTGGGAGCTACCAGGGAAGGCTCGGGCAGGTGGCACAACGCGTGGACCTTGGGAATCAGCTCCTGCGACACGGTGCGGAAGGTACCTTCCATATCGGTGTTGCTGGGCTTGGTGACGTAGTCGGTGGCGCCAAGAGCAAGAGCCTCCAGAGTGGCCGACGCCCCATGCTCGGTGAGGGTGCTGAACATGATGATGGGGATGCGCGTGTCGATCTTGCGCAGCTCGCGGACGGTTTCCAGCCCATCCATTTCGGGCATTTCGATGTCGAGCAGAATGATGTCGGGCTTGAGCGAGGGGAATTTGGCGAGGGCCAGGCGGCCGTTGCTGGCCGTTCCCGCCAACTCGAGAGCGGCATCCTGCGAGACGGCGTCGGAGAGTACGCGACGGACAACGACCGCGTCGTCTACGATGAGCACTTTCTTCTTTGCGGCAGTCACCGTCCCTCCACAATCGTTACCGCTAGCGACCGCTCGCCGCCGCCCGGGCCCCATTCTGCGACTGCGTAACCTGAGTTTCCAGTCTGGAAAGGAGGGTCACCACCTCATCGGCGCTGCGACAAGCCGCGGTGAACCGCTGCTCCGCCGCTGCAGCATTTCCGGCCTGCTTCAGTTGAACCACTTCTTTCACCACAGCGTGCATGGCCATGTGCTTGCTCTCCAGTTCCTGGAAATCTGGCAACTGGCCGTAAGCAGTAGCCCCACCCCCGTACAACCATTTGCCGAGTTCGCAATCGCGGTGAGACGAAAGTTTCTCAGTCGCCAGATCGACCCGCCCATCGAGAAAGCTGCGCAGCTTCAACCGCCATCCGCGATGCGCCATTTTAACGCCGGCGAAGTCGAGGGCTGCGGAAGCAGCGCTGGCGTCGCCAGCTCCATCGGCACTAACCTTGAATTGTCCGACCAACCTGCGCAACTGGGCGGCCATATCTACCAATTGCTGCGCGGCTTCTCGCGTATCCGCGGCCGCCTGCGAGGTGCTGTTGGCGGCTTGCGCCACCCCCGCGATGTTGCGGGTAATCTCGTCCGATCCTTTGGCCGCGTCCCCTACGTTGCGGGTCATCTCGTTGGTGGTGGCACTCTGCTCCTCCACCGCTGTCGCGATCGTCCCCGAAATGTCGTTGATTGTGGTGATGACCTGGCTGATCGTGCCGATGGCGTCAACCGCGTCCTTAGTGTCGGTCTGAATGGCGGTGATCTTGCGGCTTATGTCTTCCGTGGCCTTGGCCGTCTGCTTGGCCAACTCTTTGACTTCGTTTGCAACGACCGCGAAACCTTTGCCAGCTTCGCCGGCGCGGGCGGCTTCGATGGTGGCATTCAGGGCAAGCAGGTTGGTCTGCTGCGCAATCGAAGTGATGACCTTAATGACTTCGCCGATTTCGGCACTGGACTGACCAAGTTTTCCGACCGTTGCATTGGCCTCCTGCGCGGTCCGCACGGCGTTGCTGGCCACGGTCGCGGCTTCGTGAGCATTAGAGGCAATACTCTGGATGGTAGAGGACATCTCTTCAGCACCCGTGGAGACGCTCTGCAGGTTCTGGTTCACTTGCTGGACGGCCTGGGATACGACGTTGGCCTGAGCGGAGGTTTCCTCGGAGTTGGCCGAAATCTGCTGGCTGGTATTCAAGACGTCATCGCTGGCGCCTCCGACTCTTTGAGCCGCATTGGCAATGGACCTGATCATGTTTTCCAGCTTGTCGACGAACGTATTGAACCATTCACCCAGTTCTCCGATTTCGTCGTTGATCTCGACTGGAATTCGCCTGGTCAGGTCTCCCTCGCCTTGCGCCACGTCCTTGAAGCGCTCCACCATGGCACCCAGACGACGGAAGGTGGCGCGCGAGGTAACGAGGGAGATGACAATGAGTGGAAACAGGCAAGCCACAGACAGTCCAGCCGCGTTGATGGCGTTTTGTCGCCAGGCGGCGTCCACGTCGTCGATGTAGATTCCGGTTCCGATCACCCAGCCCCAGGGGGCGAAGCGCTTGACGAAGGAAAGCTTGGGAACAGGCTTTTCCATGCCGGGCTTCGGCCAAAGATAGTTGACGAAGGCGCCATCCGACGCCTCAGCCGCCTTGACGAATTCGACGAAAACCGCCTTCCCGGATGGATCCATCAGGGAACTGAGATCCTTTCCATCCAGTTCAGGCTTGAGAGGATGCATGATCATGGTCGGATGCTCGTCATTGATCCAGAAGTAGTTGTCTCCTTCGTAGCGCATGGACTGAATGACTTCAATGGCCTGTTGCTTAGCCTGCACCTCGGTGATTTTCCCCTGCGTTTCGAGTTGGTACTCCTGCGCGATCACGGAATAGGGAACCTCAACCAAATTCTTGGTTTTCTCCCGTTTTTCCGAGAGGAGAGTAGCGTGTTGGCCGTGAATCCAAAAGGCGGCCACGGCTAGCAAGCCGGCGGCGGAAATTGCAACCATCAGCCTGAACTGTGCTCTTAGACTCATGACAACTCTCCTTTCTTAAGCAACCCCGGGATGCCCAGGCGCATTTCCAGAAAGCCGTTACCACTCCGATTTCAGGACGGCGCTGCCCTACCGACCGGCGCCAGCCGCCATGCTTATGGCGGAACGCGGCCGTGCGCCAATGTCGCCGCCTGCCGAATCGATCTTGAACTGTGACACCAGGCTTCGCAGTTGCTCGGCCATCTCCGCCAGTTGACTCACGGCCTTCTGCGACTCCTGTGCGCTGTTCGATGTGCCCCGCGCAGCTTCGGCTACTCCCGCGATGTTGCTCGAGATTTCTCCTGAACCCTTGGCAGCGTCGGCCACGTTACGCGTCATCTCATTGGTGGTTGCACTCTGCTCTTCCACTGCCGTCGCGATGGTCCCCGAAATGTCGTTGATCTGCGTGATCACTTGCGTGATCGAACCGATCGCTTCCACCGCTCCTTTTGTGTCGGTCTGAATCGTCGTGATCTTGCGGCTGATGTCTTCGGTCGCCTTCGCGGTCTGCTTGGCCAGTTCTTTGACTTCGTTGGCGACGACGGCAAAGCCTTTGCCTGCTTCTCCAGCGCGCGCGGCTTCGATGGTGGCGTTCAGAGCGAGCAAGTTGGTCTGCTGCGCGATCGAAGTGATGACCTTGATCACTTCTCCGATTTCGGCTGAAGATTCACCCAGCTTACCGACCGTGGCGTTGGCTTCCTGCGCGGTCTGTACGGCCCTGCTGGCAACCGTCGCGGCTTCGTGCGCGTTGGTGGCGATCGACTGGATGGTCGAGGTCATCTCTTCGGCGCCGGTGGAAACGCTCTGCAGATTCTGATTCACATTCTGGGCGGCTTGAGAAACAACTCCGGCCTGCGCGGAAGTTTCCTCGGAGTTGGCGCTGATCTGCTGGCTGGTGGCGTTGAGTTCCTCGCTGGCGCTGGCCACGTGCTGGGCGTTCTCGGTGATCGCCAGGATCATGGTTTTCAGGCTGGCGCTCATCTTGTTGATGGCTCTGGTCAGATCTCCGAGTTCATCCAGGCTGCGGACTTTCAGATCTTCACCCGTTAGATCTCCGGCAGCGATAGCCTCGGCCTGGCCAAGAACGGCTTGTGTAGCACCAGAGATGCTGCGGCTCAGAAAAATTGCGACAAAGACACCGAGGGCGATGGCCGCGAGCGTGGTAATGCCAGTTGTCCAGTTAAGGGAACGATTCGCGGCATTTAGGTCGGCCTGATCTTTGTCCAACGCGGTGACTAAGGTGTCCGCCAAATCTCCCAGTGCCTTTTTAATGGCATCGTTGACAGCGATGCCTTTGTCGCTGATCTCGTTTCCTCCTTCGACGAGGGCGTCGCGATCGCCGCTGGACGCACGCTGAATGGAAGACTCCTCGACCTGTTTGAGAACGGGAACCTGTCGCTTGATCTCAGCCAGCCGATCGCGGTTTCCCTGAATCGTCCACTTCGGGCTGAGCTGTTCCAGGGCGGCAAGATCCTGCTCTTCAATAACACCCCAGGCTTGATCGAGCAACTTCTCGGCCTGGTCGCGTCTGGTAGTTTGTGTGCCTGCGAGAATTGCCTGGCGGCACTTGCTGGCTGTCTGGTTCAGGTCCCTCTCCAGCCTTCTGGCAGTTTCGAGAGAAGGCATCCCAACCTGTATCATGCTGGTTTGAATGCGGTCGACCTCGGACGACTTCAAGTACATGAGGATGGCGCTGATGGTCATCAGAGAGAGGATCGCTCCAAATCCGAATCCGAGCTTCCTTCCAAGGGTGAACCTCATTGTTGTCTCCTGAAGTACCGCAGCCGCGTGAAATGACCCCCGCGGCGCCGGTCACAGTTCGACAGGTAACCGACTCAATTACCATCGGCGTTGGAAGATGAGACTTTAGAAACAATGCGGGACGGCTTCGCATGATCCCGCACGGGCGGCGTTCACGCGGTGGCGTGGATTGATCGTGCCGAAGGGTTGCTAGGAACGCGCCGCTTCTGCAGCTTCTCCCACCTGGCATGCCTTCTCGATATCGAGCACGTGGAGCAGGCGGCCATCCAGTTTATGTACGCCAAGGATCATGTTGCGAACATTTCCTTGCAGGGTTTCCGGAGGGTGCTCGAATGTGGTTTCGTCCACCTCCACCACATCGCCGATTTCATCGACCAGTAGGCTGACGGCGCCGTCCTGGCTGCGAACGACGACGTTCATGGGTTGCATTCCTTCTTTGGCCGCGCCGAGTTCGAGCCGGCGGCGCAAATCAACGGCGGTGACCAGCTGCCCGCGAAGATTCATCAGGCCGCTGACCACCGACGGGGCCAGGGGCACAGGCGTCATCTGCAGATCGCGAATGACTTCCTGAACCCCTTTCAGTTCGACGCCAAACATCAGCTGATCGAGGAAGAATGTGCAGAACTGTGAAGTCTGGGCCATGGCTTAGTTGGGAGCCTCCGCCGCTTTGGCGTTGTTCGCCGTTTCCGCTGAGCCGAAACCAGACGCCTGCAGAATAGCGGGAATGTCGATGAGCTCGGTGACGCGCTCGTCGATGACGGTGGAATAGAGGACTCCGGGACGGCTGGCGGGATATTTCAACTCTGCGGCGTCTTCGATGATATCGAGAATCTGTTCGACCACCAGCCCGACGGTTCGGCCTTGGTGATTGCACACCAGGACTTGCAGTGGCGTATTGGCAGCGTTGGCGAGAAGTTTGGCACTCTGGCGGTTTCGGCGGCGCTCCTCCAGCGCGAATTCCAGGTTGATGAGGGGGAGAATCTTGCCGCGATACTGCGCCACCCACTGCGTGCCCGCCCTTTCGACCTCCGATGCGGGCAGCTCTTCCAGGCGCGCCAGAGTATCGAGAGCCATGGCCATGCGGGAACCGCCGGGGCCGGCAAACAGAAGGTAGCGGTGCTTCTCGACGCCCGCATCTTTGGCGGCGGCGCTTTTTTCACCGATGGCGTGCTCCTGTACTTCGGTGACCACGCTGGCGCGCTGCGCCAGACCCATGACGTCGAGAATGAGAGCAACTCTGCCATCGCCCATAATGGTGGAACCGGCGAAAGTCTTGACGGCTTTGAGCTGCTTGCGCAGGGGCTTGACCACGATTTCCTCGGTATCATTGATCTCATCGACGACCAAGCCGAATTGGCGGTCATCGGCCTGCAGGACCACGATGTTGACCGCATCCTGCCGGCCTGCCTCGCCGTTGCCCTGGCCGGCCAGTTGCAGTTCGCGGCTCAAGTGCACCAGCGGCAACAGACGACCGCGCAGACGATGCACGGGAACGCCGTGAACCATTTCGATTCCTTTGGCGATTTGGTCGGCTTCCAAGCGCACCAGTTCTGTCAATCCAACCTGGGGAATGGCGAAGCGCTCGCCCCGGCAGGTGACGATCAGCGCGGGAATGATGGCAAGCGTGAGGGGAATTTTTACGCGCACAGTCGTCCCGTTGCCGGCTCTCGAACTGAGATCGACCATACCACCGATTTTTTCGACATTGGTTTTGACCACGTCCATGCCGACCCCGCGTCCGGAAACGTTGGTCACTTTCTCGGCCGTAGAAAAGCCGGGCAGGAAAATCAAATTGAAAGCATCGCGTTCGGCCAGGCGCGCGGCATGCTCCTGAGAAACGAGACCCCGCTCAATAGCCTTCTTGCGGATGCGATCCAGGTTGAGCCCGGCGCCATCGTCGATGATTTCAATGTTGACCTGCCCGCCTTCATGGAAGGCGCGCAGCTTCAACAGGCCACTCTGCGGCTTTCCTGCCTTGAGGCGCGCCTCGGGCGCTTCAATGCCGTGATCGACCGAGTTACGCACAAGGTGGGTGAGGGGGTCCTTGATGGCTTCGACGATGGTGCGGTCGAGTTCGGTATCCTGGCCTTCCATTTCGAGGCGGATTTCCTTGCCGCAGTTCTGGGCCAGGTCGCGGACGGTGCGGGGGAATTTGTTCCAGATATTGCCGATGGGCTGCATGCGGGTCTTCATAACCTGTTCCTGAAGCTCGGTGGCAATCAGGTTCATGCGCTGGGAGATCACGTTGAGGCCGGCATCCTGGACGCCATTGGAGTGCTGCAGGAGCTGGTTGCGAGCCAGCACCAGCTCGCCGACCAGGTTCATGAGCTTGTCGAGCAGGCTGATGCTGATGCGGATGGTCTCAACCCCGGCTTCGCGCCCCCGCGATTCCAAAATCTGCTGCGCTGCGGCGATGTCTTCAGCCTTGCACAGGCCCAGCGCGACCAGAATCTCGCCCAGCCGGCGACGATCACCGCGCTCCTGTTCCTGCAAAGCCATGGCCAGATCTTCCGGGCGCACCTGGCCGCGATCGACAAGCAAAGCCCCAATTTTCCCCGGCGTGGGCCGGTAGTGCGCGATGCGTTCCTGCTCGGTCAGGGCCGCCGCCAGCTCATCAGGACGCACTTGTCCCCGCTCCACCAGTACTCCGCCGATCTTGCCGAACTCAGGGGCGTGCATGGGATCTGGCGACGGTGTGGGTGGTTTGGCTTCGGGAGCCGTGGGCTGGGCAGCGGGCTCGGGTGCGGCGGCAGGCGTGGCCGTTGATTGGCCGGACTTGGCCTTGACCTTCTCCGCGCCGCCTTCTTCCTGGAGCTGCTTCAATTGCGCCAGGAGGTCGGGATAGTCGTCTTCTCCGTCGTGCTCGGTTGCCTGAATTTCGCCCAGCATGCGGCGCACGGCATCGACCATTGCCAGCAATCCGCTGGTTATGTCCTTGTTCAGCTTCAGCTGGCCATCGCGCAGCCGGGACAGCAGGTTTTCTCCGGCATGGGCCACTTTCTCCAATCGGGAGAATCCCAGAAAGCCGCAACTACCCTTAATGGTGTGGATGGTGCGGAAGATGCTCCCCAGCAATTGGGTAGAAGAGGGATCGGACTCGAGTTTCACGAGTTCCTGGTCGAGGCGGTCGAGATTCTCGTTGCTCTCGATTAAGAAGTCCTTAACGATGTCGTCCATGATCTGGCTTTCCCGGGCCGCACGCTAGCCCATCGGCAGAGCGGAAAAACTACTTGAGCGTAAAGCGAGCGGCTTGCCGCTGTCACACCGCGCCCGTACACTTGGGTAGGATGCACGTGCATGCTCATGGCGAGGGCGGACCCCAGCGGGTATTGAAAATCTCGCTTGCGGTGACCCTGGCTTATATCGTTCTGCTGCTGGTCGCGGGCATGCGCGCGCATTCCCTGGCCTTACTTTCCGAGGCGGGACATAATCTCTCCGATCTGGTCGCGCTGCTGCTTTCGCTGGTTGCGGTTTACCTGCAGTCGCGGCCGCCGAGTTCGACCAAGACGTATGGCTATCACCGGGCGGGAGTATTGGCGGCTCTGGTCAACGCCACGTCCCTGCTGGCGGTTTCCTGTTTCATCTTTTACGAGGCATTCCGCCGCCTGGAGCATCCCGAGCATGTGCAAGCCAGCGTGATGATGTGGGCGGCAGCCTTTGGCGTGGTGATGAATGGCGTGATCGCCGCCTTGCTTTACCGTTCCGGCGGCGACGTGAATATCCGCAGTGCGCTTTTGCATGAAATTGGCGATACGCTCTCCACCGCGGCGGTCATCGCCGGCGGCTGGGCCATTCTGGTGACGGGAAATTACTGGATCGATTCCGCGCTTTCGGTCGGAATCGGTACGCTGATTTTGTGGTCAGGCTTCGGTATTGTGCGGGAGACGCTGAACATCCTGCTGGAGGGCACCCCGCGCGGCATGAAGCTGGAGCGGGTAGAATCGGCCATTCGCGCGGTCGAGGGAGTTAACGACGTGCATGATCTGCACGTATGGAGTATCGGATCGGAGACGCACGCGCTCTCCTGTCATATTGCGATTGCAGACATTCCGCCCTCGGTGAGCGAGCGCATCCTGCGCGACGTGAAGGAACGCCTGCACTACGAATTCCGCATCGACCACACCACCATCCAGTTTGAGCACGTGGAGTGCGAGGTGGCACATGGCTGCGTGATGCCGGTCGGGGTGAGCGAAGGGCACCACCATCACAACCAGTGAACGCGCCCTGCCGGCCGACTATTGAGATCCCGTCCGCGCCCTCACGGCGTCTCTATTTTTCTTGGCTTTCCCAGATTGCCCTCGCTCTCTCGATCGTATCGGCGTCTTCCGGGAGTTTATCCGGCCTCAGGCGCACGATGCGCGGAAAACGCAGCGCGTAACCGCTGTCGTGCCGATCCGACCGCATGATGTTGTTGAACGCCACTTCCAGCACGATCTTCGGCTCGACCACGCGCCGGAATCCCTGGTCTTCGATGGTGTGCTCCAGAAACCACTTGGTCATCTCCCCAATTTCAGCGTCGGTGAGGCCGGAATAGGCCTTGCCGATATTCACCAGCCGGTCGCCATCCCACACCGCGAAGGTGTAATCGCTCAGCACGCCGATGCGCTTGCCATGGCCGTACTCCACCGCGGTGACCACCACATCGAGCGTCGCCAGCTCCCGCTTCAGTTTCAGCCACGATTTGCCGCGCTTGCCCGGAGTGTAGGGCGACTCGGGATCCTTGATCATTAACCCTTCATTGCCACGGGCTTTCGCCGCGGCAAAAAGCTCTTCCAGTTGATCGGGCGACGTGGCGTAAAACACGGGCGCCCGAATTACACGAGCCTGGATCGTTTCATCGTCTTCCTCTTCGCCAAACTCCAGCCTTGGCTGAGTTTCCGATTTTCTCTGTGTTGCTCTGCGCTCTGTGTGGTGAAGGTCTTCGAGCAACTTGTTCAAAGTCACGGCCCGCCCGCTGAGTGGATGATCGATGAGCAGCTCGCCCCCGGCATACAAAACATCGAAGATCAGATAGGCGACGGGCATCTCGCGCAACATTTTCTCACTCACCTTCTTTCGCCCCAGGCGCTGCTGCAAGACGCTGAAGGGACGGGCGCGGCCCGAACCCTCCCCGGCGTACGCCCAGGCTACGATTTCGCCATCCAAGATCGCATCGTTGGGCAGTCCAGCCAGAGCGTCCGGCAACTCGGGAAACGATTCGGTGATTTCGTCCCGCGTGCGGGAGAAAAGCCTTACCTCGCCTTCAGAGATGTGGGCCTGCGCGCGAATGCCGTCATATTTGTCTTCGATCGCGGCGTTGGGGAAATAGCTCAGAGCTTCTTCCGCCGATTCGACCGGGCTGGCCAGCATGAATCCCAGAGGATGAAACAAGCGGAGCTTTGTTTTCGCCTCTGCCAATCGGCCGTGCGCGGCCAGGCGCACCGTTTCGCCGATATCGCCCAGCAGCATGTTGGCCCGCTGAACTTCGGGAAGCGATCCACCGTACGCCTGAGCGATTGCCTCCTCGACCAGGCTTTCCTTCAAGCCAATGCGCAAATCGCCCGTCATGATCTTCACGATATACTTGGCCTCGAGAGGTGTGGCTTGCACCATAAGATCGCGCGTCATTGCAATCTTCGCCTGCGGCCCGCGCGCGGCGGCAATCTGCCGAAACACAGTTTCAACCTCAAGGACACCTAGCCCTTGCCCTTCTCGTTCAGGAAGAGCGACACCGGCAACCACTCCTAGGTCTCCATACTTTCTGTAGGCATCGGTCATCGCCGCATCGTCTTTCCCCGCTAACTCCGCGACGATCCGCCAGAGCGATCTACCGCCCACTTGTAGCGTGGTTTCTTCCCATGCAGGAAAGGCCCGCCCGGACAAAAACATGGCCGACGCAGCCGCCTCATCTACGGTTCGCGATTTCAGGTAGTCGGCCACGATTGCCGTCTTCTGTAACTTTTTGGTGGTGGCGGCAATGGCATCCGCCGCCTGGGCAAACCTTCGCATGGGATTTGAGAATAGACCAAGGAAAGCTTCTTTGTTGGAGTTGCAGGCCTAAGACTCGCCCCTTCCGTTACATACAGACAGACACAGGCAAGCGCAGGCTCGAGCTGTGGTACCCTATGTTGGCGCTTTTGGTCGTCTGGAGCATCTAATTTTGGTGCGTTTTCTGCGAAATTTCGTGCGTTTCCTGGTCGCCGTGCAGCTTCTGCCGGCGCTGGAAAGTGGCGAGGAAACTCTCGTCGGCGGTCAGGCTGTGCTGGAGGGCGTAATGATGCGCTCGCCGCACGCGTGGGCGATCGCCTGCCGCAAACCATCGGGCGAAGTCGTAACTATGAGCGAACCGCTGCAGCGCCCCTCGGAAAAGCACAAATGGATGGCCTGGCCGGTCGTGCGCGGAGTAATGACTTTGGGCTATGCGATGACGTTGGGTTATCGCGCCCTGCGTTTTTCCGCCAATGTCGCGATTGAAGACGTGATGAAGCGCGAGGAGGGCGAGCATCCTGTGACGGCGGACGCCGCCGTTGGCGCGCCCGGCAAGACGAGCCCTCAGAACCGGGAGAAGGCTGCCACGCTGAGCACATGGCTGGCTGCCGTCAACATCATCATCTCGCTTGCCTTTTTCATTTTCATGTATAAGTACATTCCGTTGCTGGCAGCAACGGAACTCAAGAAGGCCGATCCGGCGCTGGGCGGCCAGATCATCTTCAACCTGATCGATGGCGCGATCCGCTTGATTCTGTTCCTGCTCTTCATCTGGGGGGTGTCACTGTGGGCCGACATTCGCCGCGTTTATCGATATCACGGCGCGGAGCACAAAACCGTCTATGCCTTCGAAAATGGCGATCCGCTTGAGACGGCAGCGGTGCAGAGGTATTCGACTTACCATCCGCGCTGCGGTACCAGCTTTCTGATGACTGTGATGCTGATTTCGATCGGCTTTTACATGCTGATTCCGTTTACGACATTCTGGGCGCGCTTCGCCTCGCGAATTGCGCTGCTGCCGGTGATCGCCGGGGTTTCCTACGAAATCATCCGCTTTGCCGCTAAACATCGCGGTTCGCTTTTTGCGTTCATCACCGCACCGGGGCTTTGGCTGCAACGGATCACCACGCAGCCTCCTTCCGACGAAATGGCCCAATGCGCCATCACGGCCCTCGACCAGGCTATGGCGATCGAGAAGGATCACGGTGGTGAGCTGGTGATTGCCTAGCGCGACTTCCATTCACTCCTGACATTTTGTCGTCATCCGCCGGTAAGCTTCGAAAGAAGAGACGTGCCGAGATGCGCAAGACATGGCATCATTGGGTAAAGGGGATTAAGGAGTGAGGGCGATGACCGAAGGCCAACGACGTAGGACGAACGAAGATGTTTGAAAGACTTGACCAAATCGAAGCCCGTTACGAAGAGCTGACCCATGCTCTCGCCTCGCCGGAGATCGTCAACGACTCGGCGCGATACCAGAAGACTGCCAAGGCCCATGCGGAAATCGCGCCTGTGGTCGAAAAATACCGGGAATACAAGGACCTGACGAAGGGTATCGCCGACAGCAAAGCTCTGATCGCCGAAGAAAAAGACCCCGAGATGCGCGCCTATGCCCAGGAGGAACTGGGCAAACTGCAGGAGCGCGTGGCTGCCGTGGAAGAAGAGCTGAAAGTCCTGCTTCTGCCCAAGGACCCTAACGACGAGAAGAACGTCATTCTCGAAATCCGCGCGGGGACCGGGGGAGACGAGGCCACTCTCTTCGCGGCGGAGATCTTTCGCATGTACACGCGTTATGCCGAAACAAAGCGCTGGAAAGTCGAGGTGCTCTCGACGTCGGAGTCGTCGGTCGGCGGATTGAAAGAAGTGATCGCCATCATCGAGGGCACCCGCGTTTATTCGCAGCTTAAGTATGAAAGCGGCGTCCATCGCGTGCAGCGTGTTCCCGCCACCGAACAGCAGGGACGCGTGCACACGTCTGCGGTGACGGTCGCTGTGCTTCCCGAGGCCGAAGATGTCGACATCAAGATCGAACCCAAAGACCTGCGCATCGACACGTTCTGCTCGTCGGGGCCTGGTGGCCAGTCGGTGAATACGACGTATTCGGCGGTCCGCATCACGCATATTCCGACGAATACCGTGGTCAGTTGCCAGGATGAAAAGTCGCAAATCAAGAACCGGGAAAAAGGCATGCGTGTGCTACGTGCCCGGCTTTACGAAATCGAAATGGAAAAGCAGCAGGAGGCGCTGGCGAAGGAACGGAAGGCGATGGTCAAGTCGGGGGATCGAAGCGAAAAAATTCGGACCTATAACTTTCCGCAAAACCGTGTCACCGACCACCGCATCGGCTTCACTATGCATCAACTCGATGCCGTCATGGACGGCAAAATTCAGCCACTGATCGAAGCGCTGGTCACCCACTATCAGGCCGAAAAGCTGAAGCAGGAAGCGGCTGGCGTGGTTTGAGCCTTGCGCGCATCCTCTGCGCCTGTGTGGATAGAATTCCTTCTGTGCAACTGAAACAGTGTCTTTCCTCAGCCGTCGCCGACCTCAGCGCCCGGCAGGTGCCCTCGCCACGCATGAATGCCGAGCTTTTGCTCATGTTTACGCTCGGCTGCGACCGAGCTTTTCTCTATGCCCATCCCGAACGTGAACTTACCAATGAGGAGCAGTCCCGCTACGACGCTGCTCTGGCCGAGCGCTCCCGCGGCATGCCGGCGCAGTACATCACAGGCCATCAGGAATTCTGGGGCATGGATCTCATCGTCACTCCCGCGGTGCTGATTCCGCGGCCGGAGACGGAACAGTTGGTCGAAACGCTGGTGGAACTGGTTCGGGAGAAAAGTGGCCAAGAGCAGGAGGGCCGCGATCTTCGCATTGCCGATGTTGGAACCGGCTCCGGGTGCATCGCGTTGGCCCTAGCGAAAGAACTCCCTTCCGCGAGAATCGATGCCACAGACTTCTCTCCGGCTGCGCTCGAGGTCGCCCGGGCCAACGCCGCACGGCATCGACTCGAAGCGCGCATTCGCTTCCAGCAGAACAATCTGCTCGCCGGTTTCGCAGCGGAAGCCTTTGACTTCATCGTTTCCAATCCGCCCTACGTAGGGCAATCGGAGCAGGATCAGGTGCAGCTCGAAGTCCGCAAATTCGAGCCGCGCGATGCCGTTTTCGCGGGACGGAAAGGAACCGAAGTGATCGAACGCCTGATTCCGCAGGCGCGCGGTGCGCTCAAGCCTGGAGGCTGGCTGGTGATGGAAATCAGCGGAACGCTTGCGGAAGAAGTCAAGACCCTGCTGGGCGATTGGGCAGAGGTCGAGATTAGGCCGGACCTGCAGTCCATCCCGCGGATGGCCTTGGCGCGCAAGCCATAAACCAGCGTTGCGGCCGACCTTTGTAACTTAAGCCAGTCTTTACTTAACTTGACAGTTCCGCGCCGACAGCCCGTGGTGCGCACGATTGCGCTCCGGCGTCCCTGAACTTCCGGATGGGCCCGCACCGGGTCTTTTCCCCAAGCGACGCCCGCTCGCGGTAAAATAAGAGCACCCCGCGCGCGGCGGTTCTGCATCCAATCGCCATGATTTCGGGAGTTCAAGACCCGGCAGAATCGAGTCCAGCGTCATCAGGTCAAGCATGAGAAAATTGTTGTCGTTCGCAGCAGCATTTTCGGCCCTTGCAGCAGTGGCCGTGGCGCAGACAAGCGCCTCGGGACAAAACGAATCCCCGGCGCAATCTTCGCCGGCGCAATCCGCGCCGCGCAAGGTGGACAAAGCCGCCGCCTACTACCACTACACCCTAGCGCACATGTACGAAGAAGAGATCACGGCTTACGGGCGCACGGAGCTGACGGGCAAAGCGATCGAAGAGTACCGCGCCGCCATCGAGGCCGATCCCTCCTCGGGGTTTCTGACTTCCGCGCTGGCCGAGCTGTATGCGAAAACGGGACGGATACGCGACGCTGTCACCGAAGCCCAGGACATTATCAAGCGCGATCCCAGTAATCTGGAGGCTCACAAGCTGCTGGGCCGCATTTATCTCCGGTCCCTGGGAGATATACCGGGCAGCGGTTCCGACAATATTCTGAAGCTCGCAATCGAGCAGTACGAACAGATCGTGAAGCTGGAGCCAGCCAGCGTCGACGATCATCTCTTGCTGGGCCGGCTCTACCGCCTCAACAACGATCTAAAAAAAGCGGAAGAGGAGCTTAAGACCGCCGTCAAGCTCGATCCCAATTCGGAGGAAGCGGTCACCACCCTGGCGATGCTGTACAGCGACGAAGGCGATACGGCGCGCTCCCTGCAGGTTCTTAGCGCTGTGCCCGACGCGGCGCGCTCTGCCAAGCTCTACGCGGCGCTGGGCGCGACCTACGAGCAGCGCAAGGATTACAAGAGCGCGATCGACGCCTACAAGCACGCCATTGAATTGGATCGCGATAACCTGGACGCCATCCGCGGCCTGGCTGAAAATTATCTCAATGATGGCCAGCTCCCTGCGGCGCTCGATCAATACAAAGTTATCGCCGATGCCAATCCCGAGGATGCGCAGACATTTCTGCGCATGTCGGAAATCTACCGCCGCCAGGGCCATTACGATCAGGCTCTGGACAGCCTGAAAAAAGCCCAGGCACTGGTGCCCGACGCGCTCGAAGTTCCCTACAACATGGCGGTGGTGTACGAGGCGCAGGGCCGCTACGACGACGCGGCGAAGGTTCTACAGGACCTGATCAAGAAAACCGAAAAGCCCGATGGAAACTACAGCCAGTCTGAGCGCAACAATCGAGGGATTTTCATGGAGCGGCTCGGAATGGTTTACCGCGATGAGGAAAACTACCCGGCTGCAGTTGCCGCCTTCCGCCAGATGCTGACCCTTGGTGGCGACGACAATGCCAGGACCGGCTATCAGGACATCATCGATACCTACCGCGAGGCAAAACAGTGGTCGGAGGCGACGGCGGCCGCCAAAGAAGCCGTAGACAAGATGCCCAACGACCGCGGATTGCGCATGGTGCTCGACTCGCAGCTGGCCGATACCGGAGACGCCGACAAAGCGCTTGCTGACGTGCGTTCGTTGCTCAAGGGCACCGACGACGACCGTGAGGTCTACATTACGCTGGCCCAGATGAATACGCGTCTCAAGCGCTGGAAGGATGCTGAGGAAGCGCTCGATAAGGCCCAACACCTTTCTGCCAAGTCCGAGGATGTGGAGTACGTTAACTTTTTGCGCGGCTCGACTTACGAGCGGCAGAAAAAATACGACGAGGCGGAGGCGGAATTCAAGAAGGTGCTGGCGGCCGATCCCCAAAGCGCAGTGACCCTGAACTATCTCGGCTACATGAATGCCGACCGTGGTGTGCGCCTGGAGGAATCTCTGAATTACATTCGAGAAGCGGTCAGCCTCGATCCCACGAATGGCGCCTATCTCGATTCCCTGGGTTGGGTCTACTTCCGCATGGGGAAATACGACCTGGCCGAGCAGAATCTCACCAAAGCGCTGCTGCATATGGGTTCCGATCCCACCGTCCAGGATCACCTGGGTGATCTTTACGAGAAAACCGGCCGTCTGAAGCTGGCCGCCGCACACTGGGAGCGCTCCGTGGAAGAGTGGAATAAGACGATCGCGCCCGAAGTAGATGGCGACCTGCTTGCCGCGACTCAGAAAAAACTCGACGCGGCACGAGTGCAACTCGCCCGGGAGCAATCGGAAAAACAGTAAATCGCTTGTCATCGTTCCTGGCACGAACCTGAAGCGAGCTTTCCGATGCCCGTTCGTCCGATAGCGCCTCGGCGTTCGCCTTCCCTCCCGTGTTACGCTCGTCGTTCATGCCTGCCGTTTCACTTGCTCCGGTCGCCTACAGTCTGGCTGCGGTTCTGGCTTGGGGCACCAGCGACTTTCTTGGCGGATACTATACGCGCCGCGCCAACGCATTCGTCTTCGCGACCCTGGTCAACACCGGGGGCCTGCTTATGATGACCTTGCTGGTAGGCGCGGGCCATCCGGCGCTCCCCTCCGTTCGCGCCTCGCTCTGGGTTCTGGCGGGAGGCCTCTCAGGCGGCGTTTCCCTCGCTATTTTTTATCGCGCGCTCGCGTCAGGAAAGATGGGCCTCGCCGCCCCGGTCGCGGCGGTTCTGGGCGCGGCCATTCCCACTCTGTTCTCGATGATTACCGAAGGCTGGCCAAGCGTAATTCGTTTGAGCGGATTTCTCCTGGCCGGTGCCGGACTGTGGTTGATTACGCGCAGCGAAGGCGGCAGCACGCCGGAAGGCATCGAACTGGCGGCGCTGGCCGGCATCGGCTTCGCCGGGTTCTATCTTTGCGTTCGGGAGGCCGGCGGGACTTCTGCCCTGTGGATCGCTTCCCTTACCCGCACCGGAGGGCTGCTTGTGACGGGCATGATCGTGGTGGTGCGGCGACGACTGCGCGAGATCAACCTGACAGGTTTTCGATGGGGCTTGCTCACAGGGTGTATCGACTCGCTTGGCACCATTCTTTTTGTGCGAGCCAGCCAATCGGGACGCCTCGACGAGGCGGTGGTGTTGTCTTCCCTTTATCCCGCGATGACGGTGCTTCTGGCGCGTATTTTCCTGAAAGAGCATTTCACGGGTTGGAAGCTCGCTGGCATTCTCGCCGCTCTGGCCGCGGTGCCTATGATCGCCGCGGGATAAGCTTGCCTTTCTGGCTCCAATCCGCGACAAACCTCACCGGGCACTCCCGGCGCGGCGCGCCTGGCTGATAGGATCGCAAGCGTGGCGTTGATCGAAGTCCGCAATCTGACAAAAGTCTTTTCACCGGTTGAATTTCCCCTCGGGGGTAAGTCTCGCCGCGATGTGCGGGCGGTGGACGATGTTTGCCTCGACATCCAAGCAGGAGAAACACTCGGACTCGTGGGCGAATCCGGTTCGGGCAAGAGCACGTTAGGCCGACTGATGCTTCGATTGCTTGAGCCGACTTCCGGAACTATCCAGTTTGAAGGCAAGGACCTGCTCGCCGCCGGCCGCGGCGAAATGCGCCGGTTGCGGCGTGACATGCAGATCATTTTCCAGGACCCGTTTGCCTCGCTCGATCCGCGCTTTCGGGTCGAAGATGTAATCGCTGAGCCGCTGATCATTCACGGGCGTTCGCCGGAACCGCCAGAGCTCTCGCCGGGCCGTTCATCAAAGGGGCCAAAGACCGCGCTCCGTTGCCGCATCGTCGAACTTCTCCGGGCGGTCGGCCTCGACGAGTCGGCGCTGCGCCGCTATCCGCACGAATTCTCTGGCGGGCAGCGCCAGAGAATCGGCATCGCGCGCGCCCTCGCACTGCGACCGAAGTTTATCGTTGCCGACGAGCCGGTTTCCGCTCTCGATGTCAGCGTTGGAGCGCAGATCGTCAACCTGCTGGCCCAACTGCAGCGGGAATTCGGCCTGACCTACCTCTTCATCTCGCATTCCATGCCGGTCGTGCGTTATCTCTCGACTCGCGTTGCGGTTCTCTACCGGGGAAAGATCGTAGAGGTTGGGGAGACAGAACAGATCACGATGCGTCCCGCTCACCCTTACACCCGAAGCTTGCTGGAAGCTATACCCGAGTTGGCCGGCAGTCAATAGTCGGAAGGCGCGGATCACCGCGCGCGGTGTAATGTGCCATACTCGCTGAATGTCGCGCGGCCAGCCCATTCCGATCCGCGACCTGGTCGAGCTGATCTTCGGCTATGGCCTGATTCTGGGCGTCATCTGGATGCCCGAGTCGCTGCAGAAAATTTTTGCTCCCATCGCCCTGATTGCGACGGCGGCCATAGTTTTGGCCCGCTGCTGGAATCGCGATGAACTCGGCTTCGGCGTGCGCGGCCTGGTTCCCTCGCTTTGGATTCTCCCGGCTGCGGCTGCGCTTGCCCTGGTTGGCGTGCTGATCGCGAAAGAGATTGGCACACTGCACCCTCTCTATCATCCGGATGCTTCCCACATCTCTGGATACGTCCTGTGGACGATCTACCAGCAGTTCCTGCTGCAGGATTATTTCATGCCTCGCCTGCTTCGGCTTCTGCCGGGAACTGGCGCGGCCGTTAGCGTTACGGCTGTGCTCTTTGCCGCCGCGCACATGCCGAATCTCACGCTGGCCGCAGCCACGCTGGTGTGGGGCGCGGTTTCATGCCTGCTATTCCGCCGCTATCGCAACATCTGGGCGCTGGGACTGGCACAGGGGTTGCTGGGTTTGTGCTTCGCGGTATGCGTGCCCAATTCGCTACACCACCACTTGCGCGTGGGCTTGGGATATCTGCGGTATCACCCACGGCAGGCTGTCAGAAAATAGAACGGCGAGCGATGGGGCGGCTTGCGTCTCGCAGAAGCCGCCGCGCACCACCAGAGCTAGAACCACAGTCCCCACAACCAATCTACGCTGGCATGAGTGATGGTAGAAGCTGGCACGCGTCGATTTTCACGCCAGGCTCGTCCATAGAAAATTCCCGCTATCGTAGCCAGCAGTACGTAGCGCCAATTGAAGTGCGTTGAACGCTTGTTGAAGTGCGACAAACCAAATAGCACCGACGCGATCACCAGCGCCCACTTCCGGTCCATGCGCCGCTCCAGCAGGTTCTGCACCCAGGCCCGGAAAAAAAGCTCCTCGGGGACCGCTGTAAAGAAGAAAATCAGAACCCAGCGCAGTGCGGCCTCGCCAACCGCCGGACGGTTGGCATGGGGATGGATGAACCCCAACGCCATCCCCAGCACGATCACCGGTGGCGCAAAGAAGACGAGTTCGCGCAGGCCGGTCTTCCAGTCGCTCCATCGCAAATGAAAATCAAAACCGGTCCCGGTGAGTCGGCGGACGCCGAGAAAGCCATATAGGCCAAGATCGACCAGCAAAAGTTCATTCAGCGCCCGTAATCCCGAGGGCCACGCCGATTCAAACCAGCGCAGATCGACGGCCAGGCCGACCACCAGCAAAATCAAGGCGTCGCGCCAGTTGCCGCGCTGTTCAGGATCGGCCATTGCAGCCTGCGCCAGCAACCAAGCCGAAACCACAGGCAAACCAGCGTAGAGCGCAAGCCAGCGCCAGCGGAACATATGCTCAGAGAGCGAAACCACGAGATAAGGCAGGGCAAAAAACGCGGGGAAACCGAGTCGAACCACGCGCGGCCAGCCAGCGATCATCCGGCCGAGATGTTCCGCGGCAAATCCTAAGGCAACTGCGGGCAGCAGTTCGAGAGCGAATGCCGCCATCGCTGCCGGGGTTACATGGGTCACGGAGACTATCTTAATTCGTACAATTTCTGTCTGCTGGAGCAGCACCTTGTTGTTCTGCCGTCGCTCACGCTAGAATTCCTCGGACTTTAGCAAGGAGGTACTCCATGGCCGCCGCTCCGGTCTTGCCGCCCACTTCTCCCGCGCCAGAATCCGCGCCGCTTTCCGAAGCCGCGCGCATTATCGACACGTTCATCGCACCTTCGAAAACCTTTACCGATCTGCGCCGCAGCGCGGCGTGGTGGGGACCCTTTCTGGTTCTGATCGCGGTGGGGATTCTGTTCACCTATGGCGTGGGGCAAAAGGTGGGTTTTGACAGGGCCACAGAGAACATCCTGCAAAGCAAGCCGAAGCAGTGGGACCGCATTCAGAGCATGCCGCCCGAAGAGCGGGATAAGGTGATGCTGGGGGCGGCGAAGCGGACGATGATCGTGTCGTACATCTTTCCGCTGATCAATCTCATTCTGCTCCTGATCGTCGCCGGCGTCCTGTTGGCGACCTTCAAATTCGCCGCCAACGCGAATGTTTCTTACAAGATTGCGTTGGCCATCGTAGTGTATGCCAGTTTGCCGGGCGCTTTGAAGTATCTTCTGGCCACGGGTACGCTGTTTGCCGGCATTAGCCCGGACGCTTTTAACCTTCAGAACCCCATCGCCACGAATCTTGGCTTTCTCTTCAGTGCCTCCGACAATCCGGTGCTATACGCGATCGCCTCAATGGTGGACATCTTCGTTATCTGGACTTTGGCCTTGACTGCCATCGGATTTACTTGCGTCAGCAAAGTGAAGCGAGGCACAGCGTTAGCCATCGTTTTCGGATGGTATATCTTCTTCATGATCGTGATTGCCGGGCTGACGTCTCTCGGCTCATAGAACCGCATGTGAAGGTTGCTCCAGGCAAACCGCGGTTGTACGCGGCGCCAGGATGCAATTGCTTTGCGCTATGATACATTCGCCGAAAAAATAACAGTGCAAGGAGACCGCTATGAGACGCGCATTCGCTTTTCTTCTGCTGTTTGCCGCAAGTGCTGCGTTCGCACAAGAGAAGAATCCGGTTACTTCCGTGGTGAAAGAGATCCTGCCGCGCCAGGAAAAGAATCTGGTCGGCGCCGTCGAGGAAATGCCTGCCGGCAAGTTCAGCTACCGGCCCACCGAAGCGCAGATGACGTTCGGCCACCTTGTGCTTCATATTACCGAATCGAATAATTTTCTCTGCTCAAAGATCGGCGACATGCCGGAAGTGAAGCCCAATGGGTTGAAAGAGACCGACGACAAAACCAAGCTGGTGGCGGCGCTTAAGGCCAGCTTCGATTTTTGCAGCACGGCGCTGGATAAAGTGGATGACTCGAAACTGAGCAATGAAGTCGATCTCTTCGGCGGCCACAAGGGCCCACTGGCATTTGCCATGATTGCGCTGACCAACGACTGGGCAGACCATTACAGCTCAGCCGCGATGTATCTGCGTCTGAACGGGCTGCTGCCACCGACGGCGCAGCACAAGAAATAGCTATTTGATCTGCACCAGATCGCTTGGACCCGCCGCTGCGGCTGCCATGGCGGCATGCTGCGGAGCGCGCCACGAATCGAAGATCGAAACCTGGTGCACGCAGGAAACTGTGCAATGGGGCGCGCAGGATTTTTCCGTAAGATATTCGCGGCGGAGGTCGTCGCGCGTGTAGGTTTCCAGAGGCACGGCGGGATAACCGCGCTGTTGCGAGCAATAGTGCACCAGTCCATCCTCGCAAATGTAGAGATAGCGCGCCCCGGCGCGGCAGCGCCAGTCGTTGGACTTGCCCTGCGCGATGTTGTCCTGAAAAGCATTCACCCGGGTGAAGCTGCGCTTTTCCAGCGACTTCATCTCGTGATAGATGCGGCGCTCCTCCTCGCCCAGAGGCTGTAACTGGCCGCTGCCGTCGTGAATGATGCCGATGGTTGATGTGAACCCGAGTTCGACCGCTCTCTTGCCGATGATTAGCGCATCCTGCGGATGGGTGATGCCGCTGCCGACGACCGAATTGATGTTCACGTGAAACTCGGCGTGCTCGGCCAAAAGTTCGAGTTTGCGGTCCAAGACCTTCAGGCTTTTTTTCGAAACCTCATCCGGGTTGACGTTGTCGATGGAAATCTGCAGCCATTCCAGTCCGGCGCGATTGAGGCGCTGAATGCGCTCGGCCACCAGCAGGTAGCCGTTGGTAATAAGCCCGGCAATCATGCCATTGGAACGGATGCGACGGATGACCTCGTCGAGTTCGGGATGCAGCAGCGGCTCGCCACCGGAGATCGTCACCACGGATGTGCCCAGAGCGCCCAGCTTGTCGATGCGGTGGAACATCTCTTCCGTAGGAACCGGCTTCGAGAAATCGTCGAACTCGTTGCAGTAGGTGCAACTCAGATTGCAGCGGCGAATCGGAATGATGTGGGCCAGCAGAGGATGATCGGTTGACGCGAGCGCACGCGCCGCCATGGCTGCACCTCGGAAGTTACGGTGCAGAGCTTTGGCGCGGCGGCGTAGCAAAGTAAAAGTTGACGGCATTTTTGGTTGTCTCTATTACAGCACAGACCGGGCCGGCAATGGACCATGCAACATTGTTTGGGTAAATTGCCAGGCCGAACGGTCTATCCTTCCATCGCCTTGAGCACGGCTGCTTTCGCCAGAAGCCGCGTCGAATCCAGCGTGGGCAGCGGCGACGATTGTGGCGTCACCAGCAGCGGAATCTCGGTGCAGCCGAGCACCACAGCGTCGCAGCCTTCTTCTTTCAGCGATCGAATTACCTCCACGTAATATGCAAGCGAACGGGGCAGGAATTGAGCATTCACCAATTCGTCCATGATGATCTGGTCGATGCGGGCGCGCTGCTCCGCCCCGGGAATGCGATGCTCGATGCCGGCGGTCTTTAGCGCCTCGGCGTAGACGGGGCCCTCCATCAGGTAGCGCGTACCCAAGACTGCCAGGCGCTTGAACTGGCGCCGCTGCGCCTCTTTCGCGACTTCCCCTGCGATGTGCAGCCACGGGCGCGGCGAGCGATGCTCTACCAGATCGAACGCCTGGTGGATAGTGTTATCGGGACAAACCAGGAAGTCCGCACCCCCGCGCGCCAATTTTTCCGCCGATGAAAGCATGAGTTCAGCCACACCCGCCCAGTCGCCTGCGCAGATGTGCCGCATATACTTTGCCAGTGAATGCGAGTGCAGCGAGACCTCGGGATGGTCGTGCGCGCCGAGCACCACCGCGCCTTCCAGAGAAATAGTTCGGTAACAGAGCGCAGCTCCTTCGGTACTGCATGCGACGATGCCGATGTGCAACACAGTTGACGGTATCCAGTTCTGATCTCAGAAAACGACGCCCATCACGCCTGCCGGTTTGGCGCACCCGATACTATATCCGCGGTGAGCGGATGCGGGTCAGGACTGACGTTTCTTCCCGTCAGACCAGGAAATCTGGATCACCACAGTCATCAGCAAAGTCAGCAGGAAGTCCGCGAAATATGGGTGAGAGGGCCACACTTTGTGCGGAATGTGCACCAGCCACATCACGGTGGCGGCGATGGTCGCGACCAGCGAAATTTTCAGCGTCTTCATGGCGAACCCGGCTATCTGGCGGCCGCTGCGTCGAACAAATTCAGAAACTCAAGCTTTTTTTCGGCCGGCAGGAACGACGCTTCGAAAGAGTTGCGCGCCAGTTCGCGCAGGTGCTCGTCGCTGAAACCGAAGGTCTGCTGGGCAACCTGATATTCGCGCGCCAGAGTTGTGTCGAACATGGCAGGATCGTCGGTGTTCAGCGTGATCATGACTCCGTGATCGAAGTAGCTCTTCGCCGGATGGTCGTTCAGGTTGGGACAGAGACCGGTACGCCGGTTGCTGGTCAGGCAGACTTCCACCGGCACCTGGCGCTGAGCCAATTCCTCCAGCAAATCGGCATCATGCAAGGCGCTGAGGCCGTGTCCGATACGTTCGGCGCGCAGATTCAGCGCTCCCCAGACGGATTCGGGCGGGCCAGTCTCCCCCGCATGAGCGGTCAGGCGCAGGCCGCGATCGGCGGCCCAGGCATAGACGTCGCGAAACAGTTCCGCCGGACCTTTCAGTTCGTCGCCTCCAATGCCGACCGCGACGACATTACGGTCATGATAGCGATCCGCCAGCTCAAAGACTCTCTGCGCGGCTTCGGCGCCAAACTGGCGGACAGCATCGAAAATCCAGAGCAGCGAGATGCCGAAATCACGTGTACCGCGGGTGCGGCCGCGGTCCAGGCCCTCAAAGATGGCGGCGAAATCCTGCTCGCGCCACAGGCATACGCCGACCGAGACATAGACTTCCGCATGGAGTACGTTTTCTTCTTTCAGACGCTGCATCAGGCGGTAAGTAATAAGCTCGTAGTCCTCGGGAGTGCGCAGATGCTCGGTGATGTTCTTAAAAGCAAGCAGAAATCCGGGAAAGTCGGTGTAGCGATAGAGCTGATCGACTTCCGATATGGTGACGCGTTCGCCCCGGCGTAGACGCAATTCGAGCAGCGTGACCGGATCGACGGCGCCTTCCAGGTGCAGGTGAAGTTCCGCCTTGGGAAGCTGGCGCAGAAAGCTCGAAGGCGGGCGATCGGGGGCAGATGACATCAACCCGATTGTAGATTCTTGCGGGAACTTTTGCGAGATGAGGGACGCAGTTTCGATTTCTGGGGACCTCCCGTTGGTGCTCACCCCGAACGTCGCCAGCCTACGCGGCTTTCTTCGCGAACTCACTTCTGTGGCGGCTGTATAAGAAATAAATCACCAGGCCGATGAGAAACCAGACCACAAACCGGATCCAGGTGATGACGGTAAGGCCGGTCATGAGGCCGCCGCAGAGAATAATTGAAATCAAAGGGAACCACGGCACGAAGGGCACTCGAAACACACGTTTCCGGCCGGGTTGCGTGCGGCGGAGAATGATGACTCCCAGCGAGACCAGCGCAAAAGCGAAGAGGGTGCCGATGTTAGAAAGGTCGGCGGCATCGGCGGTGGCCATCAGCCCACCGGGAATGCCCACGGCAAAGCCCGCAATCCAGGTGGACCAGTGCGGCGTTTTGAACTTTGGATGGACTTTGGAGAACAGCTTGGGAAAAAGGCCATCGCGCGACATGGCGTACCAGATGCGCGCCTGGCCATACTGAAAAACCAGCAGCGAGGAGATCATGCCGGTCAGCGCTCCCACGACGATGACGGAGCGCGACCAGCGACTGGCTCCCAGCGCCTGCAGGGCGTAGGCGACCGGAGCCTCGTTGGCAGCGCCGGAAATGAAGGTCGTGTACTTCATCATTCCCAGCAGCACGAGCGAAACGCCCACGTAGAGGACAGTGCAGACGATCAGCGAAGCAATAATTCCGAAGGGCAAATCTCGCTGGGGATCGCGGGCCTCCTCGGCCGCGGTGGAAACCGAGTCGAAACCGATGTATGTAAAAAACACGATGGCGCCTCCGGTGACGATACCGCCGAAGCCGGAGGGCGCAAAGGGCTTCCAGTTGTGGGGATTCACCAGCGCTCCACCCACTACCAGAAAGACCAGAATGGCTCCAATCTTGATGGCCACCATGATGTTGTTCGCTTCGGCGGATTCACGGATGCCACGTACCAGCAGAACGGTCAGGATGAAGATGATCAGGAAGGCCGGAATATTGAAGTAAGACCCGGTCCAGTGACCCGATTCCCATACGGGCGTGGACCATTTGTCCGGCAGATTTATGCCGAACGAAGCCAGTTGCGCCTTGCTGTAAGCACTGAAGCCGATGGCCACCACGACATTGCTGACCACATATTCCAGGATGAGGTCCCAGCCGATGATCCAGGCAAAAATCTCGCCCAGCGTGGCATAAGAGTACGTGTACGCACTGCCGGCGATGGGAATCATCGAGGCCAGTTCGGCGTAGCACAGGCCGGCAAAACTACAGGCGATTGCAACGAGAAGAAAAGAAACAGCAATGGAGGGCCCCGCCGCCGGGCGTCCGTGCATTAGGACGCTGGCGGTGCCGCCGCCGCGCAGCAGGTTGACGATAATATCGAGGACCTGGGCGTGAAGAATCGAGGGCGCCTGAAAATACTCTCCGGCAGCGGCTGTGCCGGTAAGCACGAAGATCCCAGAACCAATGACGGCGCCGATACCCAGCGCGGTCAGCGACCAGGGACCAAGGCTCTTCTGCAACCTTTGCCCCGGAACCTCGGATTCGGCGATCAGCTTGTCGATCGATTTGCAGCAGAAAATCTGCTTGTCGGAGGTACGGATTGTATTGCTGGCCGGCGGTTCGGTCGTGGGTGGTTGTGACAAAGGGTTCGTGGTCTCCTGACAGCGCCGTGACTACGCAATACGCACGCGCCAATCGCCTTCGGTGAGCCTGGGCGCGTCATGCTGAAGCCGTAAGACGCGCCCAACAACCCGTGCTGAATGCTGTTTGCTGCTTCCTACCGCTTCGCCTGGCCGCGGGCCATTTTCTTCACTTTGCGCTTCTGCGATCCGCGAGCGTACTCGCGAGGCTTGAGCGGTTTCTCCGCTTTGCGTTTCTTGCGCGCAGCGCGGCGCGCCTTTTTCCGTTCTTCCTTGCTCAAAGTCTTCGTATTGGCCATGAGTCCTTTTGGATTGTGCAATTTGGTGATTGAGTAATTGGAAATTTGAAGAGCAGGACTGGGTCCAAATTACCAAATTCTGCAATCACCCGATGGCTTCACGCCCGCTCCAGCTGGGCATACTTCTCCACTAGCTTCTTCAGACCGAAGCGAGGGAATTGTATCGTAAGTTTGGCTTCTTCGCCTTCTCCTTCTCGCTGGTAGACCGTGCCTTCGCCATATTTGGGATGGCGAACCTTCTGCCCGGGCCGGAATCCCCGCTTGCCGGTAGGCTCTTTCACGGGCGTTTTAGGAATCGCAAACTTCTTGCCCCGGCTGGCGAAAAATTCGGCAATGTTCTCGATCGAGTTGTAGGGACGGCTGGGGGCAGAACGGGCCTTCGCAGCGCCGGAGAGACGGGCGCGGATGTCCTCGGGGGTTGGCTGCCATGCCACACTCTGATCCTCGTCTTCGTAGGAGTAGTGTGTGGAACCGGAATCATATGCCGCGGGGCTTCGCCCTGCTGGACGGCTGGGAGATGCGGTTCCTGCGCGGGCAGTACCGGTGCGGCGGGAGATCCCCAGCTCCTCGATCAAGGAGCCAGGAACTTCCTCCAAAAAGCGTGAGGGAACGCTTGCCTCGGGCAAGTCAGTGCCGTAACGCCGGCGATAGACCGCGCGGGTGAGGATGAGCTGGTCCATGGCCCGGGTCATGCCGACATAGCAGAGCCTTCGCTCTTCTTCGATGTCGTCAGGCTCGAGCAGCGTGCGGGAATGCGGAAAAAGCCCCTCCTCCAGACCGCTGAGGAATACTAATGGAAACTCCAGGCCCTTGGCCGCGTGCAAGCTCATGAGCGTGATCTGCGCGCGCTCATCGTAGTCATCGGCGTCAGCGATCAGGGCAGCGTGATCGAGAAACTGATCAAGAGTCTCGCCGCGGTCGCGCGAGTCCATCGCGGCATTGACCAACTCACGCAGATTCTCGATGCGCGACCAGGCCTCGGGCGTATCTTCCTCTTCGAGCAGCTTGATGTAGCCGGTGCGGTCGATGAGAAATTTCAACAGATCAGCCGTGGAAGGCGCCCTCGCGCCGGTATCCTGCTGGTCCGCGAGCGAGCGGGACGCCCGCTCGACAGCCAGCGGGACGCCGGCACTACCGTCTTCCGCAGCATCAAAGTCAAAGGAAGCATTTCCGAATTCGGAAGGGTCGAACGCGGTTGCGTCTGCCTCATCGGGGGGCTGCGGCGCTTCGCTTCGGCCTGCAGCGGAAGGCGGCTGTCCCTGCGCACCTTCATCTGAAAGCGGCCTTTCGGATACATCAGGATTCTCGTTCTCTTGCGCGGAGCTTTCCAACTGCTCGACAAATGTTCCGGCCTGCATCGACCGGGCATCTTCGATCAGCTGCTGAAAGTTCTTCAACGAAGACACGGCGCGCTGCGGCAGCAGCTGCCTTCGAGTCCCCTCGCCAATCGCCGCCCACAGCGACAAGCCGGTTTCCAGCGCCAGCCGCTCGATGGTCTCGACCGTTCCCTTGCCGATACCGCGAGCGGGCGTGTTGATCACGCGCAGGAGCGAAATCGAATCGTCAGGGTTCTGGATAACCTTCAAGTACGAGATCATGTCCTTGATCTCGGCGCGTTCGTAGAAGGAAAATCCGCCAACCACGTGATATTTCAGGCCGTAGCGGCGCATGGCTTCTTCAAACAGACGGGACTGTGAATTCGTCCGGTAGAGCACGGCCGCCCGGGGATCTTCTCCGCGCTCCACCGCCTCGCGCACGTAGCGCGCGATCCAATCGGCTGCAAAGAGCGCCTCATTCTCGCCGTCGGGAGCCTCGTAGTAGCCGATTTTGCTGCCACCCTGACGCGAGGTCCAAAGATTCTTTCCCTTGCGCCGTACATTGTTCGCCACCACCGCCGACGCTGCCTGCAGAATATTTTGCGTGGAACGGTAGTTCTGTTCCAGGCGAATGATCTTGGCTTCAGGAAAATCCTGCTCAAACTCGAGGATGTTGCGAATGTCGGCGCCCCGCCAGGAATAAATCGACTGATCCTCATCGCCCACCGCGCAAACATTGTGGCGCGCGCCCACCAGCAGCCTCATGAGTTCGTATTGCGGGCGGTTGGTGTCCTGATATTCGTCAATCAGCAGATACTGGAAGCGGCGGTTGTAATATTCGCGCACCGTTGCCGAAGATTTCAGCAAACGGACCGATTCAAGCAGCAGGTCGTCGAAATCGAGAGCATTGGCCTTGCGCAACTCTTTGCGATACTCCTCGAAGAAATGCGCGATCATCTCCGTCTTGGGATCGGCCGATTGCAGGTAAAGCTCCTGCGGGTCGAGCATGTGATTCTTGGCCCACGAGATACGCGCCAGGACGGTGCGGGGCGTGAGTTGCTTATCGTCGACGCCCAGCCTCTTCATGATCGATTTGACCACCGACTGCTGATCGGCCTCGTCGTAGATGACAAATTTCTTCGTGTGCCCGATCGGCGGCTGGCCGGGCGTGGCAGAAGGAGTCTGCAGAGCCTCGATGTCGCGCCGCAGCATCCGCACGCAGAAAGAGTGAAAGGTTGAGATAACAGGTTTGGCGATGCTGAGCCCACCTACCAGCTTTTCGACTCGCTCTGCCATCTCGGCGGCAGCCTTGTTGGTGAAGGTCATGGCCAGGATCGATTCCGGCATGACTCCCAAGTGCTCGATCAGGTAGGCGATGCGGTAGGTGATGACGCGCGTCTTGCCGCTGCCCGCGCCGGCGAGAATCAGGACCGGTCCTTCGGTGGTTTCGACGGCTTCAAGCTGCTGCGGATTGAGTTGATTGAGAAAAGACAATGCGGATGCGGCTCCGGAGCCGGTGTTTGAATTTTACAGGAATCGCGATCGGCGGTTGCGGGCCTAGACCCACGCTGCCATCAATTGCCCCAGCCCTCCGCCGACTCGCAGGCCGTCGCTTCGATTGTTGAAATAACGGATATTGATCGCGTCTCCATCGAGGGTTTCGGTTCGGGAGAAACCGAGTTGACGCAATTCGTCCGCGAGTTGCCTGGGATCGAAGAACAGCTGGAAGGGTTCGCCCGCAGCCGCCACCCGCGTGGAGATCGCGAACAGGACCAGCTTCTGTTTGATGCTCAACAGGTCGCGATGAACGGCAAAATCGAACGCGACCCCAGTGCCCGGCAGCCGCTTCGCGATGAAACCCAACGTTGCCATGCACGCTTCCCTGGTGAGGTAAGGCGTAACCCCGAGCCAGGAGAAAAAAGCCGGCGATTCCACGCTAAAGCCGGACTGCTTCAACCCATCTGCCAGCGTTTGCCGCTCGAAGTCGATCGGGATGAAGGTGAGCCATGGCGGAATGACAATCGAGGCTACCTGAAGACGGTCCCGTTTCCACATCTGAGTTGCTGGATGGTCAACTTCAAAAACGCGCAGATCCGAATGCGGATGCCGGTACGCCGAAGTGTCGAGTCCAGCGCCAAGAACAACGTACTGCCGGACGGCCCGGCTCACTGCCAGCGCAAGTTGATCCTCAGCGTAGCGGCTGCGGGCTGCCATAAACGCCCGCACCGCGCGCGATATGCGGCTTTGCGCTTCTCCCGAATCGCTGCGCAACGTTTCGGCCGCCTTTTCTCCGACGATGGGCAAGGCTAAAGGATCATCCAGAACTTTCGGATCGTCGAAAAGCTGGTGGGCGGCGCGCCGCAGGGCAACGCCGTAGGCGGTTCTGCTGAATCGGCCCTCTTGCATAGACTTGAGGCGCTACTTTCCGTTATCCCTTGTTGCCGCTCGGCATTCCCGGCAGGGGCAAACGTCACGCAGGAATCTCCACGAATAGATTCCGAGATCGTGTCCATCGTTCCAAGCAAACCTGATGGCGTATTTGCCAATTCCCTCCGCGGAAACCGGCCTGGCCGCGGGCTTGAACATGGGCAGTGCCCCAGGGGCGAGTCTGGGAGGCTCTCCCGGCAACCGCCCGGATTTTTCCCGATTTTCGTTGCACATGGCGCAGGGGCAGGCGTCGCGGAGAAAAACAAAGCCGTAGTGGGAGACGTGTCCGTCTTTCCACTCAATGTCCATCCCTGTGCCAGTCGTGAGATTCACTTTCACCGACTTGGGATCTGTGGCGTGGGTGGGAGCCTGTAGCGGAGACTGCATCGCTTTCAGTATCGCATATGGCCGATTACGCTATGCGGCTGCCGATTCAGGCCAGTTTGCGCGACAAAGGAGGTCGCGCGCCGTCGTAAACCAGAGAGAGGGTCGGCTAGTGACTGCTGCTGGAGGAAGACGATGACGTTCGGGAGGTAACCACTCCGATGGCCAGGCCGCCAACGGCGCCCGCGAGGATACCCATCAGCGCCAGCACCAGAGTACTCTCGATGAGCGTTGCTTTTCCTTTTCCGCGTTTCGCCATGGCCGTCCCCCCAGTACTAGAGCTATTTTACTGCGTTGTGGGGGCCCGCGCCAATTGTGCGTTTCCAGAAAAATCCGGTAAAATAACGGTTTGCACAAAGGTCTCTGAAAGGGTTTGCAGCACTCATGGCACAAGTTTGCGACATCTGCGGCAAGAAACCGCAATCGGGAAACCGGATCAGCCACGCCCACAACGTCACGAAGCGGCGGTGGAACGTTAATCTGCGCCCTGTTCATGCCCGCGTCGGCGCCACCACCAAGCGCATCCGCGTCTGTACCTCATGCCTGCGCAGTGGTAAAGTCGTCAAGGCGTAGGGGTTAGCGGTTGTTTGGCAAGAAAGCAGACGAAACGCACCCTACTCGACACCGAGCAGTTGGATGTCGAAGATCAACGTCGCGTTGGGCGGGATCACCGGCGGATAACCCTGCGCCCCGTAGCCTAGTTCGGGCGGAATCCTCAGCTGGCGCTTGCCGCCGACCCTCATGCCGCTGACGCCCTCGTCCCATCCTTTGATGACCTCGCCGTTCCCGATAGTGAAATCGAAGGGCTTCCCGGCGTCAACCGAGCTATCGAACTTCTTGCCGGTGGTAAGCCAGCCGGTATAGTGCACGCGCACGTGGCTGCCTTCTTTGGCTACTTGTCCGGTTCCGACCTTGATGTCCCAATACTGCAGGCCATCGGCGGTTTTCACTCCGTTGCCTGTGACCTTGGTGGGCACGTTGGTGTTGGGGTGGGATTTCCTGCTTGCCGATTGAGCCGCAACCAAGCCGCTCGCGAGTGTGAGGAAGATGGCAACCCTTGTCAGATACGTCGTCATTCCAGGCTCCTCCAAAAACATATCTTAAAACAGAGGCGGGCGAGAGCGTCGCCAGTTTGCGCAGTCAGCCACTCGTTCCTTCGTCGTCCCGAACGAAGTACGGGATCTGGGCTTCCCAGGTATCGGCAAGAACCCGGACTCGTCGCTGCGCTCGGAATGACAAAAATAACTCAGTAGCCCTTGCTCTATGAGATTTCTTTATCCCAGAGCGATGACGTCGATCTCCACCAGCACATCTTTAGGCAGGCGCGCCGCTTCTACCGTGGAGCGCGCCGGAGGCGAGGAGCTGAAGTATTTACCATAGACCTCGTTCATCGCGCCGAAGTCGCCCATGTTCTTGAGGAAGACAGTCGACCGCACCACTTTACCCAGGCCGCTGCCCGCGGCTTCGAGAATTTCCGAGAGATTGCGCAACACGCGATCGGTTTGTGCGGCAACGTCTCCCGTGATTACCTGCTGCGTGCCGGGATCGATGGCGACCTGCCCGGAAACAAATACGAATCCGTTGGCTTTGACGGCCTGGGAGTACGGACCGATGGCTTGCGGAGCATCTTTCGTAGAAATGATTTCGCGCATATACCCTACTTTAATCCCGTGACGACGTACGCTTCCGAGAGCACCAGAAAGTAGCCGTATGCATAAGCCTTGCCGTCTTTCGAAAAAAGAGGAGCGCCCGTGCCGACGATTCCGGCCGTCGACTCGCCAAAGCTCCGCCAAAACGACATCTTGCCGGTTTTTATGTCGACTTTGTACACCTTTGCGATTCTGTCTTCGATTTTCCCGGATGCAACGTAGATGGATTGCGCATCCGACGACCAGCCCGAGACGTAATAGCTGGAATCAAGCCCGGGAATCGTGCGCGCTCCACTGCCATCGAGCGGCCAGAGAGCCCACTTCTTGTCCGCATCCAACACGACGGTGCTCTTGCCATCGGGCGACAGATTCACGCCAGCTACACCGTCCGGCGTCACAGGTTTGGAATCGCCGTTGCTTAAATCGATCAAATAATCGCGGGCTCCATGCCCGGGTTCAATGCCCCAGGCAAGCAGGTGCGTACCGTCCGGCAGCCATGAAACCGCCCCGTAACTTACGGAATCGTGCGTAAGCGCGCGCGCCTGGCCGGGCCCCGTCGGGACCAGATTTAACGGCCCTCCCTTTGGCATGCGCGTGATTGCCCATTGGGCGTCAGGAGATAAGCCCAGGGCGTCACCCTCGCTGATTCGCTCCGGCGGGGATCCATCCGTATCGCGGAGAAAAACCGTGTAGTTTGGTCCTCCGCCTTCCGCCCCTTCTTCGAAGAGAATCTTGTGTCCGTCCGGGCTCATGTCGCGAAGAATGGACCAGCCAAACCATCCCAATTCATGCTCCTCTTTTTCGCCTGGAGCCACGCCTCGAATGCCGACGCGCTCACGATGAGTGATCGTCAGCAGGGCGCCATTGCGAATGTCCTCCAGCCACATGCCCCCGGGCACGTCGGTAATGGCGCGCACTCTGCCGGAGAAAGTTACCCCGTGCAGGTTGTCGGCACTGCCGAGGTTCGTGGATGCAAACCAGACTTCGTCGCTCGTAGGCGACCACACTATACCTTCGATCGATTCCCAACCCGACGATAGTTTCTTCTCTTTCCCGTTCCCATCGGTGCTTATCACGGCCACCGAACCTTCGTCGTCGCCACCGGTATTTTCGTGATCGGCAAAGGCGATCCATTTCCCGTCGGGAGAGATTTTCGGGCTGCCGAGCCAGTTGATGCCATCGAGCAGGGTCTTGCCCATGGGATATTCGAGCCGCCAGTGACGGTCTTCCGGAATATAGCGGATCACTGCCATCTTCTCTCCGTCCGCGGCCCAATCAGCGTCCTGGACATTCTCCAGCACTTCGCGGGGTGTGCCGCCACTCAGGGGCACTCGGGCGAGAGTCCCCCTTCTCGCGTATCCGCCCATCGCAACAGTATTGAGCCGGATAGCCAGTTCCCCGTTTTTCGATATCGACAGCAGTTCGGCGTCTTTGATGCCCAGCTCGCGAGCGCCCGGAGTGTCGGTACGAGCGAGATACAGTTGGTCATCGGCGCCGTCCCAGGATGCGCTATAAACCACGCTGCCATCAGGAGTGAAGCGCGCATTGCCGATGGAACCGGTACGAAAGGTGATCTGTTTGTATTCTGGCGGCGGCTGCGTGGCGCCGCTGCGTCCCAGCCACCAACCTGCGCCGAGCGCCACGGCAGAGAGAACAACCGCGCCCACGACCGCAACCGCCAGCTTATACCGCCCTGCTCCGGTTTCGGCCGACGCAATCGTTCGCGCCGTGGTGCTTGATGTTCCGGTCAGATGCTCGAGATCAAATGCGATGTCACTGGCGGAGTGGAATCGCTGCTCCGGATTCTTCTCCAAGCAATGGTGCACGATCCGTTCCAGCGCCGGCGACACATTGCGATTCGTCTCGCTCAGATCCGGCGGGTCTTCTCTCAGAACGGCGCTCATGGTGTCGGCGGGTGTGTCACGGTGGAAGGCCCGCTTGCCGGAGATCATTTCGTAAAGAATCGCGCCCAAAGTGAAGATGTCGGAGCGCGCGTCGACTGGCGCGCCACGCACCTGCTCAGGCGACATATATCCCGCCGTGCCGAGGACCACGCCCGCTTCCGTGACCTCCGTCATGGTGACCGAGGCATGATCGCCGGAATCGATCTGCGTCAGCTTGGCGAGCCCGAAGTCGAGAATCTTGACCCGGCCGTCTTTGGTAAGGAAAAGATTCTCCGGCTTCAGATCGCGATGAATAATGCCTTTTTCATGCGCCGCAGCCAGACCATGAGCGATCTGCAGGGCATAGTCCAGGGTTTTGCGCAGGGGAAGCGATCCGCTTCGCAGGCGCTCGCGCAGGGTTTCGCCTTCCAGCAGTTCGGAAACGACATACGGCGCACCCTCATGGGTGCCGATATCGAAGACCGCCAGGATATTGGGATGGTTCAGAGCCGCCGTGGCAAGAGCTTCCTGCTCAAACCTGCGCAGCCGGTCCGAGTCGATGGAAACTGCAGCTGGTAACACTTTGACCGCAACTTCCCGTTTCAGACGGGTGTCGCGGGCCCGGTAAACCTCGCCCATTCCGCCCGCGCCGAGCGGACTCAGAATCTCATAGGGGCCGAGATGGCTACCGACACTCAACACAGATTCCTCGTTTTGCCCGAAATTTCTCCTGCAAGACTTCCGCTCTGTTCCGGTGCAAAATTATAACGGAAGTCGGCAGTCTCTTAGCGACGCCGGTTAATTGAAAACCGGTTTAGATTTTCTGCAGCCGCTGCACTTCGTGCACACCGGGAATCTTGCGCAGGCCGACGATAATCTGCTCCAGGTGTTTGAGATCTGTAATATCGAGCACCACTTCCACGCTGGCCTGGCTGTTGGAGGTATGCGCGGCGATGTTGCGGATGTTGCTCTGCGCATCGCCAATTACGCCGGTAATGTTCTTTAGCATGCCGAAGCGGTCGTCGCAATAAACGGTGAGCTTTACAGGGTAGGCGATGGGCGTGCTCTCGTCGCGCGCCCATTCAACTTCGATGCGCCGCTCCGGTTCGTAAAGCAGGTTCGTGACGTTCGGACAGTTGACCGAGTGCACGGCCACACCCTTGCCGCGGGTGACGAAACCAACAATGTTCTCGCCGCGAATGGGATTGCAACATCGCGCGCGGTAAACCAGCATGTCGCCCTGGCCTTTGACCATGATGGCGTTGTGATCGCCGAACACGCGGCGCACCACGCTGGCGATCGCGCCGGGCTTGCTGGTCAGGCCTTCGGCTTCGATATCGCCTTCGATGGATGGCGTTGCTCCCGCCGGGAGCAGGCGGGCCAGGACCTGCCGTGCCGAATATTTTCCATAGCCTATTCCTGCCATCAGGTCGTCGGCTTTGCCCAGCCCATAGCCGGTTGCGACTTTCTGCAAGTCTTCATCCTTGATTTCCTTCAACGCGATGCGGTATTTGCGCGCTTCTTTTTCAATCAGCTTGCGGCCGATCTCGATCGCTCGCTCACGCTGATGCACGTTGAGCCAATGCTTGATCTTGTTGCGCGAGCGCGAGGACTTGACCAGTCCCAGCCAGTCGCGGCTTGGCTTGTGGCCTGCCTGGGTAATGATCTCGACGATATCGCCCGAGCGGAGTTTATGACGCAGCGGTACCATCCGTCCGTTCACCTTCGCGCCGATACAGGTGTGACCGACCTCCGTGTGAATTGAATAGGCGAAGTCGATGGGCGTCGCGTCACGCGGAAGAACCACCACTTTGCCCTTGGGCGTGAAGGTGTAAACCTCCTCCGGGTAAAGATCGACCTTGAGAGTGGAAAGAAATTCGTTGGGGTCACTTACGTCCCGCTGCCACTCCACCACCTGCCGCAGCCATGCCAGCCGCTGCTCGTCCTGCGCCGAAACCGGGCCATCTTTGTACTTCCAGTGCGCCGCGATGCCCTCTTCGGCCATCTTGTGCATCTCTTCGGTGCGAATCTGGATTTCAAACGGCGTCCCCTCTTCGGTGATGACCGAAGTGTGCAGCGACTGGTAGAAGTTCGGGCGCGGCATGGCAATGAAATCTTTGATTCGTCCGGGCACAGGCCGCCACAGGTTGTGAATGATGCCGAGCACGGCGTAACAGTCTTGCAATGAACGCGTGATTACGCGCATGGCGCAAAGATCGTAAACCTGGTCGACGCCGATGCGTTGACGTTGCAACTTTTTGTGAATGCTGTATAGGCGCTTGATGCGGCTCTCCACGCGCGCCTGGATCCCGGCCTCCTTGAGCTTGTCGGTGATGATCTCCTGCATTTTGGCGAGAAAAGCCTCGCCCTGCTTGCGGCGCGCATTAACGGCTTTTTCGACCTGCTCGTAGCCAACCGGATCGAGAAAGCGGAAACCGAGATCTTCCAGCTCGCCGCGAATCTTGCCCATGCCCAACCGGTGCGCGATGGGTGCGTAAATTTCCAGAGTCTCTTCGGCAATTTTCTGCTGCCGCTCGAGAGGCAGGTGCTCGAGGGTACGCATGTTGTGCAGACGGTCGGCCAGTTTGATCAGCACCACGCGGATGTCGTCCACCATGGCCAGCATCATCTTGCGGAGGTTTTCCGCCTGCTGTTCTTCGCGGGTGGCGAAGTCGATTTTGCTGATCTTGGTAACGCCTTCTACAATGTGCGCGACCTGCTCGCCGAACTCCTTGCGAATGTCGACGATCGTCACCGATGTGTCTTCCACCGAGTCGTGCAGCAGGCCGGCGGAAACGGCGACCGGATCCATCTTCATTTCCGCCAGCACCAGTGCCACTTCCAGCGGATGGACCAGATAGGGCTCACCCGAGGCGCGCGTTTGGCCTTCATGATTCTTCAGGGAGTAGTCGTAGGCTTTCTTGACAATGGCGAGATCGTCGTGGAGACGGTTTTCCTGCATACGCCGCATCAGCTCGCGGAACTTGGTGAGCGTCAGAGCGGTGGTCGCGATCTGTTGGCGCAGGCTCGCCATGTGGGATTATAGCCCGCGAACTGCCGGGAAACTCTTAGGGAGGGGAGATACGGCGGCGCCGGGGCTCTTGGTCTGATTATACCGTCTGCCTGGAATCATTCTGGATTGAGCGCAACCGGCGGTCTGGCAGGAACTAGGGCGTTTCCGCGCGGCGGGAGGCATGGGGGGTTAATTTCCGCATCACAAATTCTTCCAGGATGTTCGCCGCGGCCGTTGCGCCGATCCCGATCGAAGCATTTTCGAAGGTCAGTCCAACTCCGTTGCGGTTCTGGGCGGGATAATAGAGATTGGAAATCGCACCGGCCGCGAGGCTGCCCAGCATATTCGAGTAATTGGGCTGCCAGCGCCCATTGTCACCCTTGCAGATTACCGCGTTAGCGATCGCATAGAGCAGGCGTGACCGTTTAGTGCCGGTTCCCTTGTAAAAGTAGCGGGGATCCTGCTTCAGAACGGAGGGAAGTATAGCGCTTCCAATGAACGTACCGGTCACCAGGTCGGCGTAGGCCGCACCGTAGCGTTTGGCATAACCCTGTGCCCCTTGCCCGAACCCATCATACGCGTTCTCCGCCTGCTCAGCCCCCGCGACGCCTCCGACGATCAAAAAGGTGACCGGATCGGCAGTGTTTTTCCAGGCCAGTTCGAATTTCTGTTTCGCACTGAGCGCAACCGGGTGGGGATCGTAAGTGACATAGAAGTTCGGGATCACGCCCAGCAAGCGCTGCTGTTCTTCATCCTTGATTTGCGCTTCCGCCACCTCGACCGGAGAGAGGTGTACTTCCACGTCCGTTACGTTGGCCGCGACCGCCAGAAGGATTGGTGGAAGTACATAGGTTTGACCCGGATGTAACGTTCCAGGCAGTGATTGGGTGGCAAAATTCGGCGCAGTGATCGTCAACTGGAATGGGCCGGGCGAGACGTTCTCGAACTGGAATTGCCCATCGGTACCCGACTGTACGTCCTGCTTTCGAGACTTGTTTTGCGATTGCGCTCCCGCGAGCTCGACCTGCGCTCCTGAGACGACGGCACCGCTCTGATCGATGATCGTTCCACTGATGCGTCCCGGCAGTTGCGGGCCGGAAAATTGCGGGCCGGTTGATGCAGTTGTTTGGCTTTCGGGAGTGACGGGTTGGGAGGTCTGTCCCAGGCAAAGAGGAAACAAACCCACCATGACAGTGGTGAGTGCTAACAGTCCTGCCCTCAGACGGAAAACCATCAAGCCGTTCTTCCCCACTCGCCCCCGGCGATACCCATCATCGCATGTTGGATGCACGGTAAGGGTCACGCGATGTGTGGGTACGTGTCCTTCGATTCACTGACCCCGCACGCAACTATTTATCAGGAAAGTAGGTTACAGCTCCTTCGCGCATTTCGCCCGTTACGAAGGTTTTAAATCGATCTCAGGTTTGTTGCGATGTTGAGCAAGCTGGTAGAGTGAACCTCCGTGGGCGCGCATCTCACGATTCTCGTCAGCGGCGCCTCGGGTCTGGTCGGTTCGGCGCTCGTTCCATCCCTGGAAAAGATGGGCTTTGGAATCGCGCGCCTGCTGCGGCCCGAATCTGGTACCGGATCTGCTGTTTCTACCGAGATTGTTCGCTGGGATCCATTGAAGCCTTTGGCTCCCGAGAAAGTTTCGGGCTTTGAAGCCGTCATTCATCTTGCCGGAGAAAACATCGCCGGGCGCTGGACGGCAGAAAAAAAATCCCGCATACGTGGCCGCATTCCCGCAACGGCGAACCTGGCACGAGCGTTGAGCCAGGCGGCAGAGAAGCCGCACGTTTTCGTCAGCGCTTCGGCGATCGGTTATTACGGCAATCGCGGTGATGACATTCTGAACGAAGAAAGTCCGGGTGGCGCAGGTTTTGCTGCCGACCTGGCGCGGGATTGGGAAGCAGCCACACAGCCAGCCACAGAGGCGGGAATTCGCACGGTGCAGATGCGGGTTGGTATCGTTCTGGCCGCGAACGGAGGCGCCCTGGGCAAGATGCTCCCGCCCTTCAAAATGGGCCTGGGAGGGAGGATTGGCGACGGCCGCCAATGGATGAGCTGGATCGACCTGCAGGATGTCGTGGGGGCGATCCATCACGTTCTCAAAACCGAGATCCTTCATGGTCCGGTGAACCTCGTGGCGCCGAATCCGGTAACCAACGCCGAGTTCAGCAAGACGCTGGCCCAAGCTCTCTCCCGCCCGGCGATTTTTCCCATGCCGGCCTTTGCCGCCAGATTGGCCTTCGGCGAAATGGCCGATGAACTTTTGCTCTCCAGCCAGCGCGTGGAACCCGCCAAGCTGTGCGCCAGCGGATACTCGTTTCGCTTTCCGGAACTGAGAGCGTCGTTGAAGAACATTCTCGCCTGATTCAGCAGCTGTCGGATCGGCGCATTTCTTCCTGGAGTTTTTCCAGGAGTTCGGCCCGTTGCTCGGTGCTCAACTCGCGCTGCAACTCCTGGAGCGCAAGGGCAACGATGTGATAGTGGTGAGCGCCGGAAAACTTGGGGTCGGTGGTGATGTTGAGCCAGAGTTTATGCATAAGCTCAATTTCCTGGGGACGCAGGCGGGGGTTGTGCGGACCGAGAGCATATTCGCGGACGCTGCCATCGGGCGCACAAACTTCAAGCGTAAGGCGTGGCCGCGGCTCGGGTAAGCGCTCCCAGGCATCGCCCGTGAATTTGGCCTGCTCATCGGCACTGAGCTTATTGGAAAGCCCGCAGATGACGCGGGTGGAGTCGAGGCGCTGCGCCGTCACCATGATGGCTTCAAACACGTCCGTTGCAGGCACAACCAGCAGCGAGATGGGCTTGCCTTCTTTTTCCGCGACGGCCACGGCCGCGGTGAAAAGCTCCTGCTCGTAGTGATCGAAAACCTGGCTGGCTTCGAGCACGGTGCTACCGCTGAAAGTATGTTCACGATGATAGAGGCGCGCGCTCATCACAACCACATCCTGCTTTGCCGTGTTGGTATGCGACAAGATGTGGCGCAGGTAATAAAGATTGCGAGGATCGCGCACTGCCACCAGAATGTTGCCCGGGCGCACGCCCATGGCGCCGCTGCCGAGTTCCTGATTCCCATAAACGCGAAACTGATCCAGCTGCTCAGGTTTGCCGTGCCGCTCCCTGGCAACGTGACGTTCCGAGAGCGTGAAGATGGCAAAGAACACGGCGCTGAAAATCACCCCGGCAATCGTCGCCTGGTATTTGGTGAACAGATTCACGATGGCGGTGGTGAACAAGACGCCGGAGATCAGCAACAAGCCCACCGGAATCTCGATCTTGCCGATGTGAAAGTTCCCCGGAACTTTCCATTCGCGGTTGCCCGGTTCGGTGAAGCGCAGCACCAGCACCGCCAGGGACTTCATGGCAAAACTCCAGATCACTCCAAAGGCATAGAGCGCTGCCAGCACGTAGACATTGCCGCGGCTAAGAATGATCGTGGCGAACTGCAGGATAACAATCAGATTGATGATGCGGTAGCTGGTGCCAAAGCGGGTGTGCGGCCGCTGAAACCAACTGGTGAGCACTCCGTCTTCTGCCACGCGGTTGAGCACACCGTTCGCGCCGACGATGGAAGTGTTCTGCGCCCCCGCCAGTATGAGCACGCCCACCAGTACCACGAATCCGTGAAAGAGCAACCGGAGACTCAAGGGCCCGGACAAGTACATGGCAATTCCGCCAATGAGATTGGCGAAAAAATCGGGCCGAACCTTATCGGGAATGATCATCACCGCAAAAAACGAGACCAGCGAAGTGAATAGCAGGCTGTAAATGAAAATCACCAGCCCGGTCTTTTCCAGATTCTTGAGCTTGGGATGTTCGATTTCGCGGTTTACCTGGGCCAGAGTTTCTTCGCCGCTCATCGCCAGAACGGAATGGCCAAAGCCGACGAAAAGCAGCACGAAGGTCAGATGGGCGAAAAGCGAGCCATCGAGCCAGCCCATCGATTCCTTATTGAGAGGAATCGGGGCGCGAAAGGGGCTGGGAGGCAGGTGAACCGGCGAACGCAGAATAGTAAACGTACACCATATGATCAGGATCACTACCATCACAGTAGTGACCGCCATGATCTGCACGGCCTTCTGGCTGGATTCGTGAATGCCCTGGATGTTTTTCCGCCAGAAATAAAGCACGACCAGCACACCAAAAAACGCCGCGAAATAGTCGTCGTTATAAGACAAAGGATGATGGAGATATTGCGCGATATCCTTGGTGAAACCAGCCAGGTACTGGCCCGCGGAAACGGCGCTGATGGGGCCGGTGAGGACGTAATCGAAAAGAAGGGCCGAAACTGAAAATTTGGCCAGGCCGCCGCCCATGGCCTCCTTGACGACACGGTAAACGCCGCCGCGCACGAACATGCTGCTGGACTCGATGTAGAGAGCCCGCACACAGTAACTGAACAACATCACCGCGAGAATGAACCAGGGAGCGCTCTTGCCGATGACCTTTTCGGCGTCGCCACCGGCGTAGTAAGCCGAAGAAGCCAGATCGGAGAGAACGATGGCGGAGGCGCGCCAGAAGGAGATGAAGGTTAACATCACCGTGGTGGCGACGAAAACCTTTACCGCCGGTCTGGGTCCTTCAGCGGACGTAGCCATGCGTTCAATGAATGCTCGGGAGGGATAAACCGCCAGAGCTCAGACTACAGGATAAACCCTAGAAGATAGCACATAGCGCGCCGCTGGCGGGAAATGCCGGGTCGGGGTCGGGATGCGAGCGTGAGTCGCAGAAACCCTCAGGTTCGCCGGCGGATCGGCCGTCGAGCGAGGTAGGTGCGAGTGATGCGGTCGTGCCAACAGAGCGCGTCTTCGTCGAGAAACACCCAGAGATATCCCATGCCAAGCGAAGCGCAGGAAAGAAAAGAAGCCAGAACGCGCCAACGCCGCAGCCGGCGGCTGGCGGAAGAGCCATCGAAGCGGGCCAGTCGCAGGCCCAGGAGCGCGAGACCGGGGGTGGTTCCGGAATACACGATCAACAGGTACTGGCAGGAACCCCAGAACAATACTGCCAGGCCAACGGCCAGCCCCCAAAGCTGGACATTGGGTGGCCGGACGGCCGCGAGTTTCCAGAAAATAAGACCAAAGAGGGAACACGCGAACCAGGCAGTGGCCACATCTACAACAGCGGCGAGCATCCGCCGCCCGAGCGGCGCGCCTTGCAGAGGAATGTCGACGCCAGGGCGCTTTTCGGCCATTGGTCTCTGAGGCCCTTCGATGGTAATTCCGCCAAGAGCCGGAGGGGGCGGAACAACCGCCGGCGCCTCCAGAATGCGGGGGCGATCCACCAGAGGCTCGGCCAACTCCTCCAATGGGAGAGGCGGGGCCACCGAAGAGCGGGGAAATTGGATGATCTTCGCCGTGGTGTGGGATTCGGTCTCGGCGGTTGCGGGCGATTCAGTGCCGGAAGCGAGACGATCTGCCCGATTGGCAACATCAATCGATGTATGCGACTCGCTGTTGGCAAGGTCCCGCAGAGACGACGGGGGTTCAGAACGAGCGCCAGCATTTTCTTCATAGCGGTCCAGAGCCAGCGCGTGCCAGAAAGAGCCTGACGCCGCCGGCGACTGAGCTTCCGGCTGGAAACCGTCCGCCACGCGGTCCGCTTGGGAACTTTCGAAATGTAAATAGAGCGATGGATACCGGGGAGGTCGCGGTTTACGCCGGGCCTGATAGCGGGTGAGCCTGGCGGCAATCTCTCCTCGCCAAGCCGACTCATCCTGCGACGGTACGCCGAGGTCGTCCGCTGCCTCTGGACCCGAGGGTGATGAAACTGCGGCGGAAGTAAGCGACTCCACCGTCGCGGCATCTTCCTCCAAAGAGGTGGCATCGAGCTTTGCGGTAAAGGGGCGTTCGGTGACACTCCGAGAACGGTCGGGATCAGCCGCACCGAGATCGGGGTCATCGGGCATCCACCGAGGAACGGCAGCACCCGATTCTTTGCTGCACTCGCAAACCTCTCCACAAAACGGACAGGACATGATCAGAGTCTTGCGCGAACTCAAAAAACGAAAGCCGACCGGCCAACTGCAAGTAAAGCGGCAGAATCCTAGCTGTTTTAGTCCTTTGCTTCTCAGGCGACCGGCATGCTAAGGTCACGACGGCTGCAGCGGCCAAGGAAGTACGCGGACTTCCGATGATCTTGTTCCGATGAGCCTTCGCAACAGATTCCTTATCACGGCGGCGTGCCTTTGTCATCTGCTTCTCGCGCCGCCGTTAGTTACCAGCCAGTTGCGGTCCGAAGCCTCTTCCCCCGCAGAACAAGACGTCGCCACAACAAAATCGCAGCCCGTTGCCCCGAATCCGTGCGCTCAGGCGGCAAAGAATCAAGCCTCTAATAAGGCCACCTTCTGCGCCATCCAGCAGGAAAAACAAGGTCCCGTCTACATGCTTCATGGGGCCGCCGAAATCTATGAAGGAGGGTACGTCCTCACGGCGGACGAGGCTACATACAACTCAGACACGCATGAGGCAACAGCCACCGGGCACGTCACGCTCGACGGTGGTCCCAACGACGATCATATCCTGGCATCGCATGGCACGTACAACCCAGTAGACGAAGCCGGGCGGTTCTACGATGCCAGCGGAACCGTGGGCATCCGTTTTCATGGCAACGAAGTAATCGCGACCGGACCGTCAAGCTTCGCCTTCACCGGTAAGGTCGTGGTTAAGCTCAGCCCGGACCACTACCTGGTCTATGACGGCATGATCACGAGTTGTGAATTGCCGCACCCCAAGTGGCAGTTCAACGCGCATAAAGCGGTGGTCGATGTCGGCGGGAATGCGCAGATTTACCGTAGCACCTTTCAGCTCCGCGGGTTCCCCATTTTGTATTTCCCTTATGTCACCCATCCGGTGGAACGGGAGGCGCGTGAGTCAGGCTTCCTGATGCCGTCGTTCGGGCGGTCGTCAACGAACGGAACCATGCTTGGCGAAGCCTTTTACTGGGCAATCAATGACATGATGGACGCAACGGTTGGAGCCGAGTATCTCTCGCGCCGCGGATGGTTGCAGCGCGGAGAATTCCGCGCCCATCCCAGCGACAAATCTTTCGTCGATCTCAAGTACTTTGGCGCTACCGATCGCTTGCAGCAGGGCGGAGAAAATGCACGGCTCAATGCCGAAGACACGTTCGGTGGTTTTCGTGGTGTGGTGAACATCGATTATCTGACCTCATTTCTTTTTCGCCTGGCTTTCAACGAGGTTTTCAGCCAGGCGGTGTATTCAGAGGTGAAATCGCAGGCGTTTCTGTCTAAATCGGAGGATGGGTTCAATTTGAACGGCTTCGTGGAGCGCTACCAGAACTATCTGAGCACGACGCCCGGCGACGTAGTCACCATCTCCCATGCGCCTACACTCGACTTTTCCAGCGTTGACCGGCCTTTAGGGAGTTCGCCGCTTTACTGGTCAGTGGACGCTTCCGGCACAGGGCTGGCGCGCAGCCAGCCGGGAATCTGCTCCACCCCCGCCAACTCATCCATTCCGATTTGCAAAACGCAACCGTTTCGCACCGGAAACCTGCTCGGCCGCTTTGATCTGGATCCGGAGATTTCCCTGCCATTGTTGTTCCACGGTTGGTCAGTCCGGCCGGAGCTGACCTTGCATAGCGCTTATTACAGCGAGCAGCTAGGCCAGCAAATTGTTGGCGGGGTTCCTCAGCCGGTTGCGGTGAGCAATTCTCTCAGCCGGCAAGCTTTGGAAACGGACGTTGAGATCCGGCCGCCGGTACTTGAGAAGGTATTCAAGAAGGAATTCCTGGGGAAAAAGTGGAAGCACGTAATCGAACCGCGTTTGGCGTATCGCTTTGTGACGGGCGTGAACAATTTCGCCGATACTCTGCAATTCGACGAGCGGGATCTCCTGACTGACACTCACGAAGTCGAGTATGGCGTGACCACACGCTTATACGCCAAGCGTACCCAGGGAGCCTCCAAGGATTGTTTTCTCGGCATGAGGTCACTTCTGGTCGGCGGTCCGGCGCCGGAAGCGCGGATTCTCTGGCAGCGTCCCAGCCCGGAGGAGAATCAACTTTGTCCGGCGCTCCCGCCGGTTCGCGAGATTGTGACCTGGGAACTCGCCCAGAAATACTTCCTCGATCCAACCTTCGGCGGGGCGGTGGTTCCCGGGCAGCGGAACGTATTCGCCACGACGGTTGACCTTAGCGGAATCGCTTTCATCACCGAGCCGCGGCATCTTTCGCCCATCGTTTCCCGGCTGCGTGTGGAAACCAGCTCGCGCACCGACGCCGAGTGGGATCTGGACTATGACTTCCAGCAGAGCCAGCTCAACGCGAGCACCCTGCTGGCTAACTATCATGTGGGACCGGTGACCATCGGAGGCGGAGATGCTATTTTGCGGATTCCCTTGTCAAGCCTATCTTCACCTACAACCGTCGCCGGAGCGACGCCACGCTTCAACCAGTTTCGTGTCGCGCTGGGATATGGGCAACTCCACAAACAAGGCTTTACGGCGGCCACGAGCTTCGGCTTCGATGCCGAGACCAAGCTGCTGCAGTTCGCCTCCATGCAGACTACTTATAATTGGGATTGTTGCGGAATGACGCTGGAGTACCGCCGCTATGCGATTGCCAACGTACGCAACGAGAACCTGTTCCGCTTCAGCTTCACCCTGGCCAACATCGGTGCGTTCGGCGACTTGCGACGGCAGGAGCGATTGTATTAGGGGATTTCGACGCGGCGCTCGATCATCAATGACTGATACCATGGGAGACATGCCTCCCGGCCCCGGCCTCGAGCGGAAACGTGACCTGCTGCGGACCAACCTGCATAGGCTCGGGCGAGTTCTGGTGGCCTATTCCGGCGGCGTCGATTCTGCCTACCTGGCGTGGGCTGCAAGCCGGACACTGAGCGAAAATATGCTGGCGGTGATTGCCGACTCCCCCAGCCTGGCGCGCACCCAACTGGCGGACGCAACGGCATTTGCCCGGGAAGAAAAAATCCCTCTCGAAGTTGTGGCAACGTCGGAGCTTGACCAGGCCGGATATGCAAGGAACGATTCTCGACGCTGCTTCCACTGCAAAGACGAACTGTTCAGCATGATGGAGCGCATTCGCACGGAGCGCGGCTTCCATTCCATTGCCTACGGCGTTAACGCCGACGACCTCGGGGATTTTCGTCCGGGGCAGAAGGCCGCCCGGCAGCACAACGTGGCGGCCCCTTTGCTGGATGCCGGTCTGGACAAGAACGAAATCCGCGAGTTGGCCAGGTTAGCCGGCCTGCGCATTTGGGATAAACCGGCATCCGCGTGCCTTTCCTCGCGTATCGAATACGGGCGTCCGGTCACGCGCGAGGCACTCAGCGTAGTTGAAAAAGGCGAGGATGCCATGCGCGCAATGGGCTTCCGGCAATTCCGCGTACGGCACCATGGAGATATCGTCCGCATTGAGATTGCACGAGCAGAGATGCAAACAGCCCTGACTCCCGAGATGGCTGCCGAGTTTACGAGAATCTTCAAAGGGCTCGGATTCAAGTTCGTCACCCTCGACCTGGAAGGATTCCGCTCGGGTTCCTTGAACAGCCTGCTAACCACTGACGTTCTGCTGGGACGGGCGGGTTGATGCGCTTTTTCAGAGGACGGGGGCCAAGCCTCCGCCGCTCCACTGTGAGATAATCACCTTTCAGCGCTCCTAATGTTGAGGCGGTTTCTAGTGAGTCTAATGCGACGTTGTTTCGTCCTCCTGCTGGTGGTTTGCCTGGGCTGCGTGGCGCAGTCTGCTTCGCCCGAACTGGAGAGGAAAATTGAGCGCCAGGTGCGCTCCTACTACAAGATTCCAGCCGACGTTAATGTGACAGTCGGGCCTCTCTCGCCGAGCAAGGACTGGCCGAACTACGATTCGGTGACGGTAACGGTCGACAGCGAGGGCAAGAAGCAGGATCTTGCATTCCTGGTTTCGAAGGATCAGAACTCACTGATGCGGATAATCAAGTTCGATCTGAACAAGGATCCCTACGCTGCCATCATGAGCAAGATCGACATCGCGGGACGGCCAACCCGCGGAGCAAAGGCATCCAAAGTGGTGGTGGTGAATTTCGATGATTTCGAATGCCCGTTCTGCTCGCGCATGCACGAGGAATTATTTCCCGAGATTCTGAAGGAATACGGCGACCGCGTTACATTCGTGTACAAGGACTACCCGCTAACCGAGATCCATCCCTGGGCGGTCCATGCTGCCGTTGACGCGAATTGTCTTGCGGCTCAGAGCGGCGACGCCTATTGGGATTTCGCCGACTACATTCACGCCAACCAGCACGAAGTCAGCGAGGAAAAAACACCGGGGGCGCGCCTGGAAGCTTTGGACCGTCTTACCATCCTGCAGGGGCAAAAACACAACCTCGATTTGGCCAAGCTCCAGGCCTGCGTCAAGGCGCAGGATGAAAGTGCGGTGAAGGCCTCGGAGAAAGAAGGAGACGCCATTGGGGTGGATGCAACGCCCACCATGTTCATCAATGGCGAAAAGATCGATGGGGTTGTCCCCGTCGGCGAACTTCGGACGGCACTGGATCGCGCATTGAAAGACGCCGGCATGCCCGTGCCGGATCATTCTGCGGCGGCAGCACCGGCATCGAAGTGATTCCGCGGGCTGGCCGTCTTCGCGTGAGCGCAACGCGGACCGTCATTTTTTAGGAGAATTTCCTTGAGAATACATAAGAACCTTGCCCGAACCGGGGCGATGCTTGCCTGCGCGCTCCTGCTCTCCGCCCTGGTGGCCTGCAAATCGGAAGTGGGCGGCGATGTGATGGCGACCGTGGACGGCCGCAAGATCTTCCGCTCGGATGTCGACAAATACTACGAGAACCAGGTTGCCTCGGCTCAGCAACCCCCCACCGGAGAACAGGCGACCATCCTCCGTCTCAATATCTTGCGCCAGCTGATCGAAGACGAAATGGTCATGCGCCGGGCGGAAAAGCTGGGCTTGTTGGCGACGGAGGAAGAAGTGGACCGCAAGCTCAATGAGATCAAATCTCCCTACACTCAGGAAGAATTTGACCAGCGGCTGAAGGAAAAAAAGATTTCTCTTGACGATTTCAAAAGAGACATCCGTCGTTCCATCACCGTCGACAAGGTGATGAACAAGGAAGTGGTTTCGAAGATCAACGTCACGGACCAGGACATCACCGACTATTACAACGCGCACAAGGCAGAATTTAACCTGATCGAACCGGAGTATCATCTGGCGCAAATTCTGGTCACTCCGACACCGAATCCGCAGGTGCATAACCAGAACAACAAAGCGCAGAACGAAGCCGACGCCCGGAAGAAAATCCAGATGATCGCCAACCGGCTGGACAGCGGCGACGACTTCGCCACTCTGGCCATGAACTACTCGGAGGATCCCGAGACCTCCGGCAGCGGCGGCGATCTGGGGACAGTTCCCGAGTCCTCGCTGCGCAACACCGATGCGAGCACGCGCGATGCCGTGATGAAGCTCAAACCCGGCCAGTACAGTCCCATTATTGCGGTCACCAATCCGGCGACCAAGCAGGCGCTGGCCTTCCGCATCGTCAAGCTGGTTTCGAAAGAACCCGCCGGACAGCGCGAATTGTCGGATCCACGGGTGCAACAGGCCATCCGGTCGGAACTTCACGACCGGCGGGAACAGTTGCTGAAAGCCGCCTACTACGAAGTGCTGCGCGATTCCGCCAAAGTGGAAAATTACTATGCGAAGAGAATATTGGAGACGAATGGACTGATGAAGTAGTGGATGGCTCGGCGGGCTGAGTCTTTCATCCCGGGAGGGTTACTCTATGATCGCGAGCACGTCGCCCGCATGCACCGCGCCGCCCGCGGCGGCTAAAATCTTCTGAACCTTTCCCTTCTTCGGCGACTTGATTTCGTTCTGCATCTTCATCGCTTCAACGACCATGACGCCCGCGCCTGTTTCCACCGCATCGCCCTCGCGGACCAGTACCCGAACCACTTTGCCGGGCATCGGCGCTGTCAATTTTCTCGGGCCATGATCATCGCCGACTCGCGAGCGGCCGCGGAGTGAGCGCGGGTCACGAATGTCGGCGGCAAAGCGCTGGCTGCCCACCCAGAGGTGCAAGTCCTCACCGACCCGCTCACACTTCACTTCGTAGGCTTTATTTCCCAGGCGGAGGGAGAGCACGTCCGGCCGGGCGAGAACCGCGTCAACTTCCACCTCCCGTCCGTCGAGTCGGCAGGACCAGCGGCCTTCGACGCATGACAGTTCAAGCCTGAAATTCCTGCCATCGATATTGACATCATAGGTCATTGGAAACTGCGGCGAGGCTAACCCATCGCTTCGTTCAGACCGGAGCTCTTCCACCTAGAAGCAGGCCCGGTGCGCCCGTTGGCCGAACCGTCCGTTGTCACGCGCTCGCCGGCTACCGCTGCCGATGGACCGAGGGCTGCGAAAATGCCCGCGGCGATGGCGGCCACTTCGGGGGCTAATGGGTCGGAGACTTCTGCTTCCGCGGTTCGCTGCCGGTTCTTGTCGCGCTGGAGCATGCGGTCCAGAAAACCGGTGTCCAGTTTGCCTGCCCGAAAATCCGGATCGCTCAGAATGCGCCGGAACAACGAGATGTTGGTCTTGATGCCCCCGACAAAATATTCATTCAAGGCTCGCGTCAGGCGGGCTATGGCTTGATCGCGGTCCGTACCGTGGCCGATCAGCTTGGCCAGCAGAGGATCGTAGTCCATGGGTACGCGCCAGCCCTCATACATACCGCTGTCGCGCCGAATGCCCGGCCCGGAAGGAAGGAGCAGCAATGTGATGCGGCCCGGGCTGGGAAAATAATTGTTGTCGGGATCTTCGGCGTAGATTCGGCATTCGATGGCGTGGCCGCGAAGATAGACATCACCCTGCTGGAACGGCAATTTCTCGCCCGCCGCAATGCGAATCTGCAGGTGAACCAGGTCGAGACCGGTGATCAACTCGGTGACCGGATGCTCCACCTGCAAGCGCGTGTTCATTTCCAGAAAATAGAAATTCTTCTGCTGATCGACCAGAAACTCGACGGTTCCCGCATTCGTATACCCGGCAGCCTGAGCCACTCGAACGGCAACTTCACCCATTTTGCGCCGCATTTCCGCGTCGACGATGGGCGAGGGAGCTTCCTCAAGAACTTTCTGATGACGCCGCTGCAGCGAGCACTCGCGCTCGCCGAGATAGACGGTGTTGCCGTGCTCATCGGCCAGGATCTGCATCTCGATGTGCCGCGGGTTCAGAATCGCTTTTTCGATGTAGACCTCGCCATCGCCGAACGAGCGCTCCGCTTCGCTGCGCGCCGCTGCGAGCGAAGACCTGAGTTCTCCGTGTGAAGAAACCAGGCGCATGCCCTTGCCGCCTCCTCCTGCCGCCGCTTTCAACATCACGGGATAGCCGATGCGTTCGGCCACTTCCTCAGCCTGCTCCGTGGACTCCAAGCCATGAGACGTACCCGGCACAAAGGGAACTCCGGCCCGCTCCACCGCCTGCCGGGCTCGGGTTTTCGATCCCATAGCTTCCATGGCGGCTGCCGTGGGACCAATAAACTTGATGCCGGCATCGGCGCAGGCCTGGGCGAAGCGGGCGTTCTCCGAGAGAAACCCATAGCCGGGATGAACGGCATCAGCACCGGACTTGCGGGCAACGTCGAGAATTTTCTGGATATTGAGGTAGGACTCGACAGCGGCCGCGGCTCCGATGGGATAGGCCTCATCCGCCTTCCGCACGTGCAGCGAGGCCCGATCGACCTCGGAATAGACCGCGACCGCGGAGATGCCCATCTCGTGGCAGGCACGGATGGTTCGCACCGCAATCTCCCCGCGGTTGGCTATGAGAATCTTCTTGAACATGCGCGGTGCTTTGGCCGGTTCTATACGGAGTTCCACCGGCCTCCGGTCAAACACATGATTTTACCGGAGGTTCCAAAGCCGTGGTCAATTCCTGTGGGCCGCCCACGGCAGATTCCGCTTCCCCACCTGCGACATAAGAAACACCGCCAGGATGAACAATTCCGGCTCGATGGGATGCCGGTAGCGCGCGTGCGGGAAGACAAAATAGTAGATCGTCGGATAGGTGAGGACGAGACCTGCGTAAAGCCAGGCAGCGTGCGCCTTCTGGCGTAATGCGCGCACCAAGCCCCACAAAGCTAATACAGACGACGCAAGAAACAACGAGTTGCGAAAATCCCACGGCGCACGGCTGTCGCTTGGCTTGGGCACGCCGTTCCAGTAGTAGAAAAGGCGCCTCAAGCTGATCACGGCAAAGCGGCCGGGATTGGAGCGAATCCATTCAAATGCGTGCCGCCGGCACTCCGCCGCGTATGCCAGTTCACCCATGCGCTGGAATCTTTCGAGTTCCAACTTGTTGAGATTTGGCTGCAAATACGCCATCAGCATGCCCTCGGCTCCGGGTCCGTTGCCCAGGCGAAACTGCAGTCCGAAATCGTCCCGGAGAAACACAAAACGTCCGAACACCTCATAATTCCGTAGGGTCCACGGGGCGAGAATGAAGAAGAAAATCGCCGAGGATAATGCGATGCCAGCCAGCGAGGGTAAACCTGCTTTGAATCTGCGACGCCACACCCACAACCCGCAGACTGGCAGGAAGCCAAGCATGGCAGGATTCGCCAGTGCGCCGATTCCCCACAGAGCGCAGAAGATCAGCCAGCCTTTGAAGCCTGGCCACTGTTCGAGTTCCAGGGCCACGAGAAAGGCCAGGCTGAGCATCAGCGGCGTAAAGGTGGTGTCCCAGATCCAATGTATCGACCAATACCAAACATAAGGATTAAGAGCCCAAACACGAGCCGACCACAGAGCCACCCGGCCGTCGAAGGTGCGGCGTGCTGTCAGAAAGATCGGAATCGTGGTGAGAGAGGCGAAGAGACTGTTGATCGCCAGAAGAACCCAGGCGGACGCGTAGGTGTAGATACCGAAAATCCGGAACACGCCGGCCATGAGATAGGGATAGAGAGGCGGTTCCCAGGCGGTGGGGCCGGTGTTTCCGCCGTAGGGATTGCTGAATCCCTGGCCGAGGGCAATGGAGCGTGCGATGCGACCCATCTCCCAACCAAAGCCGAAGTGGTCTTCTCCCGGCCGGGTTTGATATTCGCGGAGAATTCCAATCGCGGCGACCTGCAGAAGAAACGATACGACTACAAGCCACAGCACGGATTTTGGAATTACCGGGAGAGCAGATTTTGTCATCGGGCGGAGGCGTAACCGTGCGTCAGGGCATTCTCCGGCTCAACTCGGATAGTATCATTCAGGTTGCTTTGTCCACTGTTGACCCCAACCCATGTCGCTCCCAGGTGTAAAGGTCAAGCAAAACGATAGCGCGCCACGGGCAGCGACCTCGGCAGAACCGGGTGGTTTCAGAATTTCATTAGTTCTGCTTGCGCTACTCACCGCTGCGGCTGCGGTTTTGCGCTTTCTATTCCTCGCCCGCAAGCCGTTCTGGTTTGACGAATGTTTCAGCGTGGAAGTGGCCCGCCTCGGTTGGAGTGATTTCGCACACCTGCTCTGGTGGCGCGAGGCCAACATGTCGTTGTATTACTTGCTGCTGCGTGGCTGGCTGCATTTTGGCTGGACGCCGTTCTTCATACGCAGCCTCTCCGTCGGAGTCTCCTTGGCCACGTTGCCAGCTATTTATTGGGTGGCCTGCCGGTTATTCGACCGCAGGGTAGGGATTCTTTCTGTTGCATTGCTTAGCTTCAATGCATATCACATTCGCTACGCGCAGGAAGTGCGCAGTTATGCCCTCTTTGTGCTTCTGGCTACGCTTTCAAGTGGTTTTTTCACCGCCTGTCTTCGCCAGCCGTCTGGCCGCAATCGCCTGGGCTACGTGCTCACCAGTGTTCTGGCGGTCTATTCCCATCTTTACGCGCTATTGCTGATCGGGGCGCATCTTGCAGCGGCACTGGAATGGAGAGCTTCCCAGTTGCGCCCGCTGAAACGAATGTGGGTATGGATCGGCGTAGCGGCGGCGCCCCTAGTGGTGTTCGCGGCCAAAACCGGTGCCGGCCCCATCCGGTGGATTCCGCGGCCCGATTTCCACATCGTGCTGGAGTTTGGCGAACGTATGGCCGGGAACGACGGGTTGCCTCTCTTGCTGCTCTGTGTGGCGGCCTGCTCCGTAGCGATCATTCCCGTCAGGAAGAACCTGTTCACCCGCACATCCTCCTGGGAAACCTGGCGCTGCCAGTTTCTGCTGACGTGGCTGCTCTTCCCGGTGATTCTGATTGTCCTGCTCAGTTTCGCGCGGCCCCTGTTTCTGGCCCGCTATTTCACCTTTTGCCTGCCCGCCCTGATCATCCTGGCGTCCGCCGGCCTGGCGCGGTTGAGGACGTGGGCGCTGGGCATCGGCCTCGCGGTGATACTGGCCCTGTCGCTGCAGGGAACGCTTTCTTATTACAACCGCGACTTCGATCTTGGCCGCGACGCCTCAGAAGGCGCTGCAAACTATATCCTCGATCACGCGCAACCGGGAGACGCCATTCTGTTCCACATTGCCAGTGCGAGAATTCCTTATGAATTCTACAAATCGCTGCGGGAAAGAAACCGGCCGGCAAACGAAGCTGAGGCTCTAACTGCTCCCGAGATTGTCTTCCCTCGCCATGGCGACCATCTCGACTACCGCGACTTTACGGGGAAGCCCACGCCGGATCTGGTACGTTCACTGAATGGGCGCGATGGCCGCATTTGGGTGGTGCTGTTCGACAATCAGACCAAGACCGGGCCCGATGGCATCACGATCATGCTCGAACAGATTCTGGGTGCATCTTTCCGTCATATGGAGCGTTGGAAATTTCCGCAAGTGGAGGTCAGGCTTTACAGCCGGCAGTGAACAGATCACTGGTCAACGGCGGTAAGAAAAACTCCCCCTTCCGTCTTGCTCGGGAAGGGGCGAAGGCTCTGATAGCAAACCTGGAGGGTGGCCGCGCGCCTACTTCGACTGATCCATGGTGATGCCCTGCTGGCCGGGCTGCTTCTCGGCCTTAGCCTTTTTGGTGGCCATGGTTTTGTCGACCCACATATCGGCGGTCTTCAGATCTTCCGCGCGCTGCGCCAGGTCGTCGCACTCAACGTCGGCTTTTTCGCGGTACATCAGGTTCATGTAGGCCATGGCATCGTCATAGTCCGGACGAAGCTGAATTGCCTTATTCAGGCTGTCGATTCCTTCCTGAATGATCGGGCCATTCTTCTCTTTCAGCTCTTCGCAAGCCTTCTTCTGATCCTTGTTTTTCGGATTCAGACTTTCTTCCGGCTTCAGGCCCAGTTTGGCACGCTCTTCCATGCGGGGCTGGTAGCAAGCCGTCCAGTCAATAACGCCAACTGAATAATATGGCTCGGGATCGTTTGGATCCTCGTCCGACGCCATGCGGTAGAACTTCTTCGCGTCATCGAACTTCTTCATGTTCAGATAGAGGTACGCGATGCCCTTGGCGGCATTCACCCGCTGGTCGCGCGGCGCATTGTGGGAATTCAGAACATTCTGGTACTGCTCAATTGCCTGCTCCGCCATGTGATTATTATCGGGCGTGTCAGCGCCGGGAATGTATTGCTGGGCATAGGCGGTTGCCAGATACATCTTGGCGTTAAGCAAGCCCGGGTCGAGGTTCACAGATTGCTGAAAGTGATCGATAGCCTCTTCGTACTTTGCATTCTTATAGGCATTCACGCCCTTGTTGAGCTGGTCTCGGGCCCGCAGCTTGTTGCAGCCCACAGACGAAAGCAGGGCCAGCAAGACCGCCGCCAGGGTGAGCAGTCGAATATGCGTTTTCATTGCGGTATGAGTCTCCCTTGCCACAAAATCCCAGGCCCATCGCTGCAAGCTGACGAGCGGCCGGATATGCGCGAAACCCGGGCTTCCGCAGGCCGGTCTTACGCCACCTGCCGCATCACTTTGCCGCGATAGGCGTGCCTGTTCTATCCACCCGCTTCGATTTTCGCCGTAATGAGGCCAACCTTATCGACCCCGGCGGCATGGCCGATATCGATGACGTTCGCCACATCGGCGAAAGGAATCGGATCATCGGCTTTCACAAACATGACCTTTTCGGCGCGGGTCTTATAAATATCGGTCAGGCGCCCCTGCAGGTTATCCCAGGTCGCGTCTTCGTTGTTGATCTTCAGGCCCGGATCCTGCCCCGCGCCCCGATCGATCAACTGCACCACGATCGTGCGATCGGGGGTATTGTTCTTCGGCGCATTGGGCGGAGGCGGCTGTGGAACCAGCGCATCCAGACCCTTCGGGGTCAACGGCGTGATCACCATGAAGATGATCAGCAAGACCAGCAATACGTCAATGAGCGGCGTGACGTTAATATTCGCGCTTTGGCCTCCGCTCGGGCCAACTGCCATTCCCATGGTCGGTCTCCTCTATTGTCCGCTCGGCATCGGGCTCGCCGGCGGAGCATTTGGAGTGGTTTTTCTCTGATCGGTGAGCAATCCCAGATCGTCCACACCGGCCGCGCGCACCGCGTCCACCACCTGCACCACATTGCCGTAGTGGGCGCGAGCGTCAGCCTTCACATAGACGCGTTTATCGGTGCGATTCGCAATGCGGTCCTTGACCTTGCCGGTCAGGCTGTCGGGCGACACTTTGTCGGTGCCGAAGAAAACGTCTCCGTTTCGCATCACTGAAACCAGAAGGGCGTCTTCCTTGTCAGCGTCCTGCATCGGTTCGGGATTATTCACCTTGGCCAAATCCACGCTGATTCCGTGCTGCAACATGGGGGTAACCACCATGAAGATGATCAGCAACACCAGCATCACATCCACCATGGGCGTAACGTTGATGTCGGAAGTGACCTTGGATCCTTCGTTTCGCTTTGACAGTGCCATGACGTCTCCAAACTTCACCACTCGGGATCAACTGCCCTCCGCCCGAGTCAGGAGGGCCGGCGCCGGATTCTTCCGCGGCGCCGGACAAGCAACCCTGCAGAGCCTCGCAGCCTGGCCGAAGCCGGATCCTAGCGGCGATCTCCCCGCCGCTTCAGGAAGTAGTCGATCAATTCGCTGGAGGAGTTATCCATCTCCACGTCGAAAGCTTCCACTCGGCCAGTGAGGTAGTTGAACATCATCACCGCCGGGATCGCCACCAGCAAACCGATGGCGGTGGTCACCAGAGCTTCGGCGATACCGCCGGCGACGGCCGCAAGACCGGTCGCCTTTTCCTGGGAAATGCCTTTGAAGGCATTCAGAATGCCCATCACCGTGCCGAACAGACCCACGAAGGGAGCCGTCGATCCGATGGTGGCCAGTCCGCCCAGGCCGCGCTTCAGTTCTGCGTGAACAATGGCCTCGGTGCGCTCAAGGGCGCGCTTGGACGCTTCAATGGTCTCGCCCGGAATAGCGCCAGGGCTATCCTGGTGGGCCTTGAACTCCATCAGGCCGGCGGTCACAACCTTGGCCAGATGGCTTTTCTTGTTGCGTTCGGCGACCTTGATGGCCTCGTCGATGCGGCCGTCGCGCAAAGCTCCAGCCACAGCCGGGGCAAAGGCGCGCGACTGCTTGCGGGCAGCGCTATAAGCCATGGCGCGGTCGATCATCACACCGATCGACCAGCCCGACATAATAAACAGAATGATCACCACGGCCCGGGCCACGATGCCCATCTGATGCCATAGTGAAATGGGGTCCCAACCAATGGCTCCGCCTTCCTGCACAAGCCAGGCGGCGGCCACAGGCACATGAGCGAGAATTACTCCTGCCAGTTTAGCTGCGTACATGAGTTGCTTTTCCCTCCTCGAAACTTCTTAATCTTGCGACTCTTCGGTCTTTGATGCAAATCGCACTGCCTGTGCGGTCTCCGGGCACGCGTCCGATAGTCGGCAACCGGGCTCAGCCGGGGCCGCGCCGCGGGTGGTGCTCGTCATCAGAGAGAATAGCCGCCTTCTCGAGCGTTGCGGAACTCGCTCCGGGCGCTGCGTTCGGTAGGAAGGGGAGGGCTACGTTTTCACTCCAGCGTCTTCCTGCCTTCAGTCTCTCACTGCCAGGAGTCTAGCCCCCAGACAGCGTGAAGTTCACAACCACTTCGGTATCCACCTCAACCGGCTCGCCATTCAGCAGGTACGGGCGATACTTCCACTGCTTCACCGCTTCGATGGCCGCCGGAGCCAGCATTGGATGCCCGCTGATCAGCTGCAGGTTTTCGATGGTGCCATCCTTGCTGATTTGCGCTCTCAGCAGAACCGTTCCCTGGATGCGGGCCTGACGCGCCAGAGGAGGATACATCGGTTGCACCTTTCGGATCAGCAAACCCGATGAAACACCCGAGGAAACCCGGACCCTCTGTGGAGTCGCCACTTTGGGGACCGCAACCGGAGTCGTGCTGATAATACCGCCGATTACGCCGCCCATCTGGCCTCCCGGAATGCCGCCGGGAACGCCGCCCACAACCCCGGCAGATGCCATCGCCGGCGGAGCTTCATCCTCCTTGATCATCTCGACCTTCTTGGGGATTTTGGTGGGTGTGCGAAGTTCGCCATTGACGATATCGGTCTGAATTTGTCTTACCACGTGCACCGGCGCGGCTGCGGGCGGCGGCGGAGGCGGCGGTGGAGGGGGCGCCACCAGGAACGTCATCAATTGCTGCTTGGGCAGGGCTTCGGTGAAGATCAGGGGAATGAGCACCAGCAGGATCACCAGACCGATCTCAAGAAGAAAGGCGATGGTAGTCGTCCGACCCCGCTTCGTCTTGAGCCTGCCTCCAGATTCCAGAAGGCTATCTTCAAACATAGAGTTTCTCCCTACTCTGAGCCTACATAAACTTAGACACCAACGGCATCCCCTTTGCTCCCAGACTGTGCTGCATCGCTAGACAGCTCTTCACGAAGCTCAGCTGGCGTCGACCATTATTCCTAACCATCTGCAAACAAGGGCCAATCTCAAGATGAATTACATCCGGCTCAAAGCCTGGCAACACTTGCTGCAATCGCCCGTCACCTGGCTCGACCGGCTACGGCAGCAGGCTTCTTCGTGCGCTGCACGCGCCAGTCCTGATAAGCCACGAGAATTGGTGCAGCAATCGCGATGGACGAATAGGTTCCAATCAAAATGCCAATTACCAACGCGAGGCTGAATCCATGCAGCACCTCGCCCCCGAACAAATAGAGTGCGAGTACGGTAAGGAAGGTCAGGCCCGCTGTCAAGATGGTTCTGCTCAGGGTCTGGTTGATGCTCCGGTTGACAATATCCGACAGTTTCTCGCGCCGCATGAGTTTAATGTTTTCACGAATCCGGTCAAATACCACGATCGTGTCGTTATTGGAGTAACCGATCAACGTCAGAATGGCGGCAATTACAGTCAAAGAGATGTCGGTTTTTGTCAAGGAGAAAAATCCGACGGTGATGAGGGTATCGTGGAACACCGTCACGACAGCCGCGATGCCATAGATCCACTCGAAGCGGAACCCCAGGTAAACCAGCATCCCGGCCAGCGAATAAACCGTGGCCAGCAGGGCTTGCCGGCGTAACTGGGCGCCCACCTGGGGACCGACGATCTCCACGTTCCGCACGCCAAAATCGGAGAGAAAAAAACCGTCCGGCAGTGAAGCCGCAGCTGCCGGATCCACGCCGGGAGCGTTCTTCAACTGATCCAGAGAACTCAGCACGCCTTCCTGCACCTTGTCCCGGTAGTCAACGATGGCCTGGGCCTGCGCCGAATACTTCTGATCGGCATCGCTGCCCAGATGCATCGGGTCCTTGTCGACCAGGTAGTTCTTAACCGTCAGGAAGCTGGCGTTGTTCAAGTCCTGCTTGCCGGGGGGGGCATTGGTCTCCAGAGCCTGAATGATTCTGGTTTTGCCCCGGTCGAGCGCCTGTTCGCTGGTTTCCTGAACATCGAGATCGATGAGCACCTCGTTATTGGAAACCTGCCCAAAGCGCTGAATCTTGGCATCATGCAAACCCGCGTGGTCCATGGCGGCCCGGATTTCCTTGTCGACGGGAGGGTGCGAAAACTTCACATAAACCAGCGTGCCGCCGCGGAAATCCACGCCGTATGGGATGTGGTGCCAAAACAGCATGGAGTACACCCCGGCGACGCTAAAGACCAGCGAGAAAGCGAGAAAGTACCACTTCTTGCCTAGAAAATCGATGTTGGGATTATGAAAAAACTCCAAGATGAAACTCCAAGTTTCAAGGTTTCAGAGGTCTCAGGGTTTCAAGGTTTTCAACGCCATATGCCACTGCTTTGAGACCTTGAAGCTTTTGAAACCTATAAACCGGTTTTATTTAAATGCTCAGCGCCTCGCCGCGTTCTTTCCGGCTCAAAACCCAGTCAAAGATCACGCGGGAAACGAACACCGCCGTGAACAGGTTGGCCAGCAGACCGAAGGTGAGCGTGACCGCAAAACCCTTGACCGGCCCGGTGCCGAATAGAAACAGAATCGCGGCCGAGACGATCGTCGTGACGTGGGTATCCACAATCGTGATCCAGGCATGACTGAAACCTTGATCCACCGCTGATGGCGGCGTCTTGCCATTACGCAACTCTTCCCGGATACGCTCGAAAATCAGGACGTTAGAGTCAACCCCCATGCCGACGGTCAGAATCACTCCGGCGATTCCAGGCAAGGTCAGCACCGCCTGGAAATAACCCATGAATCCCAGCAGAATGACCAGGTTAAGCAGCAGCGCAACATCGGCGTTGATGCCGGCCGCCCGGTAGTACACGAGCATGAAAATCAGCACGGCCAGCATGCCGGCAATGGCGGCGCGCACTCCAGCGCGGATGGAATCCGTGCCCAACGACGGCCCTACTGTGCGCTCTTCCAGATATTTGATCCCGGCAGGCAAGGCGCCAGACCGCAGGATCATCGCCAGATCCTTGGACTGTTGCAGGCTCATGCGACCGCCGCTGATTTCGCCGGTGTCGCGGATCGGCTCTTTGATGGTTGCGACCTCTTGCACCTTGTTATCCAGAACCACGGCCAGAGAGTCGCCCACATGGGCAGAGGTGAAATTGAAAAAGCGCTGGCCGCCCTCGCCGGTAAGGGTGAAGCGCACGTCGGGCTGGCCATTTTGGTCGGTGCTGGGATCGGCGCTGCGAAGATCCTTGCCACTTACAGCAGAAACGCGGGAAACCAGATACCAGGATTCGCCCTCACTGCCGCTGGCCGCAGCGGTTCCGGGCAGCAAAATGGCATCCGGCGGCAGGACCCCGCCTTTGTCCTGCAGAGCGGCCTGCTCACTCGGGTAAGGGCCGCCCATCGCCTGCTTGATCTCGAGCATGGCCGTGGACTGCATGATGCTCTTCACCCGCGCGGGATCGTCCACACCAGGCAACTGCACCAGGATCTGGTACTGCCCCAGCCCGTGCTCCTGGATGGTCGGCTCGCTCACTCCCAGCGCGTCGATGCGGTTGCGTATGGTTTCAATCGCCTGGGTGACCGCCTTGTTCTTGAGATCGGCCAGCATCTGCGGCTTCATGGTGACGGTCCAGACATTGTCCGCTCCCGAGGTCACGTCATACTCCGGCAGTCGCTGATTGACGATATCGAGCAGATCCTGGCGGGCGCTTGCGGGCACACCCTTCAACACGATGCGGTCGGGATTATTCTGCGGATCGGGCTTGCTGATATCGGCAAAAGCAATCTTGCGCTTATTGAGCTGCTCCTTAAGCGTCTCAATGGCGTTATCGGAATCCACATTGACTGCGTCATTGACCTGTACCTGCAGGATCAAGTGGGTCCCGCCCTTCAGGTCGAGCCCCAGATGGATGTGATCGGTGAGGGCGGCGAGCAATCCCTGTCCCGAGAAACTCTTCGGAACCCCAAAGATTCCAAACAGAAAGACCACCAAGGTGGTGACGATCAGTATCAGCTTCCAGGTAAGATTTTTATTCATGACCCAATGCTCACACCCAAAAAATCTCCGGCCGTAGCCGCAATTACTTGGTCTTTACCTCTTCCTCCGGCGTCGTAACCTGCACGACGGACGCTTTGGTCACTTCCAGGCGCAGGTTATCCGGCGGCACGCGCAGCTGAATTGAATCGTCTCTGAGAGCCACGATCGTTCCCCGCAGTCCGCCGCTGGTGACCACCTTGTCCCCCGTCTTGAGCGCATCCAGCATTGTCTGCCATTTTTTCTGCCGGCGCTGCTGCGGGAGAATTAAAAGAAAGTAAAAAATTGCAAAAATGAAAATCAACGGGGCAATGCTCAACCATCCCATTCCCCCACTTGTTTGTATCGCCATTGCCAGTTGCATGTTTGTCAGACTTAAGCGAACGACCCGGCAAGACCTGCCCGCGCCTGGAAGCGCCGCCTGGCACTATTATTTCACCACGGGAGTCTCTGATCGATTCCGGCCGGAAATCCTGACTACTCGGGCTTGAATCCAGGGAGGCCGCCACGATCTAGGGTCACGCTTTCGGTCGCGACCAGACACTGGTTAGAAAACGCGACTCTCCCCAAGTGAAATAGAATGCCGCACCCTTCGCATAGTGTCAAGGTAGAAACTCAGATTGTGGAGGGTGTTGAGCATTTGCGCCAGCATCTCATTCGAAGCATAAAGATGCCGCAGGTAGGCCCGCGAATAGCGCCGGCACGCGCGGCAGGAGCAATCCGGGTCGAGCGGACCCCGATCCTGCGAATAGCGCGCCTGCTTGATCGAAATCCGGCCTTCCGAGGTAAACAGCAGCCCGTGGCGAGCTGCCCGGGTGGGCAGAACACAATCCATCATGTCGATGCCGAGCCTGGCATATTCGACAATTTCTTCGGGTGTACCCACTCCCATCAGATAGCGGGGCTTATCGGCAGGAAGATGCTCCAGGGTGGATTCGATAATCTCGCGGGTTAGCGCCCGCGGCTCGCCCACGCTGAGGCCGCCAATCGCGTAGCCGGGAAATCCGATCTCGATGGTCCGCTCGGCGGACTCTTTTCTTAATGCGCCATCCATCCCGCCCTGAACGATGCCGAACAGGGATTGTGTCTGTTCAAAAGACGCGTCAGAAGCCGGAAGCCCGAAGCCGGAAGCCCGATTCCACGCCACTTCCTGCTTGTGTTCTTCAAAATACCTTCTGCTGCGCTCGGCCCAGCGCAGCGTCAGTTCCATTGAAGCCTTGGTGCGCTCGCGGTCCGCGGGGTATTCCGTACATTCGTCGAACGCCATAATGATGTCGGCGCCCAGGCCAATCTGCGCCTGCATGGCGGCTTCAGGAGTGAATAAATGCGCAGAACCATCCGGGTGAGACCGAAACGTCACCCCTTCTTCGGTAACTTTTCGGAGATCATTCAGGCTGAACACCTGAAATCCGCCAGAGTCGGTGAGAATGGCGCGTGGCCACGACATGAAGCTGTGCAGTCCGCCCAGCTTGCGCACCGTCTCGACTCCGGGACGAAGATAAAGGTGATAGGTGTTGCCGAGGAGAATTTGAACACCCAGTTCTTCCAGAAGATCCTGGGACATGCCCTTGACTGAAGCAGCGGTTCCCACCGGCATGAAGACGGGCGTCTCAACCTCACCGTGAGGCGTGAGCAACCGCCCCCTGCGCGCCGCACCTGCGCGCGCGTCGATCCTGAATTGCAGGCTCATGGAGTCAACCTGATTCTAGCGTGAATAGCGTCAGCGTCTTGCCGCCTGTCGAGCGGCGCATCTGGCCCACGATGCGAAAGCAGGATGCCTTGGCGACGACCACCGGGACGGCGGCGTTAGCTAAACATCAAGTTTGACTATCTGGGCGCGAACGCTGCCCTGCTTCACGATCAGGAATCCCCCAGAAACCGGCAGCTTGAAGCGCCGCGGGCCGGCGCTTCCGGGGTTGAAGTAGAGCACGCCATCTTTCGTCTCTTGCTCCGGAATGTGCCTGTGTCCAGAAACGACGGCGTGGAATCCTGCGGCATGCGGATTGAGATCCAGCTTCGCCAGATCGTGTAAAACGTAGATTGAAATTCCACCAACCTCAACAAATTCGGTTTCCGGCAACTTGTGCGTCCATGACCCTTTGTCCGTGTTACCA
>DATKPV010000091.1:0-18425 GCA_035523915.1 Candidatus Aquilonibacter sp.
CCTGGGGACCCCAACACTGGTGGCCGGCGCGGACGCGTTTTGAAGTAATTGTTGGCGCCTACCTCACCCAGAACACTGCGTGGACGAATGTGGAAAAGGCTCTGGCGAACCTCCGGGAGCAGCGCCTTCTTACCGTAAGCGGAATACGAAGAGCCCGCCTGTCGAAACTTGAGCGGCTGATTCGTCCTTCCGGATATTTTCGTCAGAAGGCCAAGAAGCTGAAGAGATTCGTCGCCTTCCTGGACAGCAACTACGGCGGCTCATTGCCCAGAATGCTTGCCACGCCCACCAATCGCCTGCGCGAACAACTGCTGGCTTTGAATGGCGCTGGGCCGGAAACTGCGGACTCCATTCTTCTTTACGCCGGAGATCATCCTGTCTTTGTCGTGGACGCCTATACGCGCCGAATTTTGGAGCGTCACCAGATTCTGCCGGCAGACTCCGATTATGAAGAAATTCGCCGGCTCTTCGAGCGCTCAATTCCCCCGCTGGTCGACGCGGGAGGGTCTGTTGACCCACCCGCTACCAAGCGATTCAACTCAAGAGGCGCAAACCATCCTCCCTCGCCGGTGAGCACGGCTCCTCGCCCGCCGCTGGCACAGCTCTACAATGAAATGCACGGGTTGATCGTCGGGGTAGGGAAGAACTACTGCAGAAAATCACAGCCACGATGTGACGAATGTCCTTTACGAAAGTTCCTGCCTGCGTCTAAGTAGAAGCCGGGATTATCGGGAAAGATCTATGTTCCAGCGTCCCTGGCGAGCCGCGATTCTATCCGGAGTGCTCGTTGCAACCGGTTGGACCCAATCGCTCCGCCAGGACGCGGAAAGAGCCGGCGTGCTCATCGGCACGGCCGTGCGCGCTCCCCAGCTTTCCGAAGCTGCCTACGCCGCAACTCTAGCCCGCGAGTTCAACATGGTGCAGCCGGAAGATGCGATGAAGTGGTGGGTAGTGCGCCCAACCGGCGCTATTTTCGACTTTCATCCGGGCGATGAAATTGTCCGCTTCGCGCAGGCGCACAATATGAAAGTCCGCGGTCATTGCCTCCTCTGGGGACGTGCCAATCCCGATTGGTTGACTCAGGGTTCTTACACGCCCGCTCAGTTATCCCAAATGCTTCACGAGCACATCGAAAAACTGATGACGCACTACGCCGGTCGGGTCTTCGCCTGGGACATAGTCAACGAGGCTTTTGATCAAAACGGTAACCTTCGCGATTCCATCTGGTACAACCAGCCCGGCATCGGCTTGGCGACAAAAGGGACCGCCTATATCGAGCAAGCGTTTCGCTGGGCGCGTCAAGCGGACCCTCATGCCCTGCTTTTCTATAACGACGCCGAAGGGGAAGCGCTGGGCCATAAATCGGATGCGATCTATGAGATGGTCAGGGACTTCAAGCATCGCGGCGTTCCCATCGACGGTATAGGAATGCAGATGCACATTCCTAACTTGGCAGTTGATTTCGGCGGACTCGATACAAACATTGCCCGGTTGACGGCGCTCGGCGTGCAGGTGCAGATCACCGAACTGGATGTCGCCCTGCCCTTGGATGTCCAGGGCAGTCTCCTTCATCCTGGCGATCTGATCCGCCAGTCGGAGATCTACCGTGGCGTTGCACGCGCATGCCTGAAAAATCGGGGATGCACGGCAATTCAGACCTGGGGATTCACCGACAAATATTCGTGGATCGGATCCCACACACACCACATGAAAGGACAGGCCTTGCCCTTCGACAAGAACTATCAGCCGAAGCTCGCCTATCGTGCGCTCTGCCATGAATTGGCCGCAGGGCGTTCCCCACATTGAAAGGTGTCATGCGAGAGCCGCGAGCTGTCTCGCTTCGGCGTCTATCCATCTATAATGATTTTCGTCGGCCAGTCGAAGGTCCGACTGCAAGCGACACCGCGCCGGCGACAGCCCTCACGTGGATGAGCCCAACCCAACTCGGCCTTCACGCACATCCAATCGCAAGCAGGCCATCATTTTGCTTGCCATCGCGGTCTTTCTGCTTTTGGCGGTCCTTGTCTCTCAGACCGCATTCGATCTGAGCTTCTTGCGTCCGGGAAACAATCAGCAGATTGTGGTCTTCGCCGCACTTTCTGCTCTCATCTTCCTCCTGTTCGTGGCGCTTACTTTTGTTCTCTTCCGCAATCTTCTCAAGCTTTTTGCGGAGCGGCGGTTGGGTGTGTTGGGGGCTCAGTTCCGAACCCGCATGGTGGCAGGAGCCCTGCTGCTATCGTTCGTCCCGGTCATGGTGATGTACTGGTTCGCTTATGGCTTGATGAACCGCTCGATCGATAAGTGGTTCTCGACTCCGGTCGAAGAAGTGCGGGCAGACACTCACGCTATGGCTCAGCTTCTGGCAGGCTATGCCGCCCAGAATGTCCACGCCGAGGCTATGGCCATTGCGTCCTCCCCAGAAACGCAACACAGCTTTGCCGGCCACGGATTTGCTTTGGTGGTCGAGGAATTTGAGAAGCACGAGATCACTCTCCAGGGGGGATTCGCCGTCGCCTTGAAGGACGACATTGCCGAAGCCAGTCTGAATCTGCCCGCCCTCTGGACTCTTTTGAAGCCGGCGTTGCCCATGGCAGAGATTCTGGCGGGACACCCCACGCGCTTTACCTGGGAGCGTACGGAATATACCCTGGCCAGCGCGCCAGTGGCCGGCGGCGGGCTGATCCTCGTTGCCATTCCGCTCCCCAAACAGTTTTCTCAAACCGTGAAGCACGTTGAGGAGAGCCAGCAGCGATACTTCGAACTGGCCCACGAGCGTCGGCTCGTGCGCCGCACCTACATGGGCCTGCTCTTATTGCTGACCATGATGGTGCTTTTCGTGACCACTTGGCTGGCGCTGTTCCTGGCCAAGCTGGTCACGCGTCCGCTCTCCGCTCTGGCCGAAGCCACCCAGGAAATCTCGCGTGGACGCCTGGACTACCGGGTTGACGTCAGCTCCGCTGACGAAATTGGCGACCTGGTGCGGTCATTCAATCGCATGGCGGCCGAGCTGGAAGCCAGCCGGCAACAGATCGAGTCATCGCGCCGGCAAATGGAGACCATCCTGGAGAGCATTCCGACCGGCGTGCTTTCCATCGATGCTTCCCGGCGCGTTACTCATGCTAACCAGGCGCTGCTACGCATGTTTAATCCCGATGGGCGGACGGGGGAGGGCAAAATTCTGCTGGGTGCCAGGCTCAGCGAAATATTTCCCCAAGAGGTGCTTGAGGATCTCGAGCCCATGCTGCGCCGTGCCGACCGCATGGGAATGACGACCAGCCAGATGGAGAGCCAGCTGCCGCGCGGCTCGCTTAACGTCGCCGTCACCGCTGCCGCGTTACGACATCAGGGCGATCCCTCGGGGTACGTGATCGTTTTTGAAGATCTTTCGGATCTGCTCAAGGCGCAGAAGCAGGCAGCGTGGCGGGAAGTAGCGCGTCGCGTCGCCCACGAAATCAAGAATCCGCTTACGCCCATTTCCCTGTCGGCCGAGCGCATTCAGCGTCACCTCGAGCGGGCCTCACCCGTGGACGGTCCTTCCCACGATATCGTCCGCTCCTGCGCGGAAACCATCGCGGGCGCCGTAGAGACTGTGCGCCGGCTGGTGGATGAATTTGCCACGCTGGCGCGGTTTCCCTCGTCCAATCCGCAGCCGGCGGACCTCAATGAGATCGTCGAGAGCGCTCTCGCCCTGTTCGACGGAAAGCTCGACTGCATCAGCGTGCACACATCGCTCGGCGCCGATCTGCCAAAAGTGATGGCGGATGCAGAAGCGATCAAGCGCTCTCTTGCGAACCTGATCGACAACGCCGCGGAGGCGTTGCAGAACTCTCCGGTGCGCGCCATCGAAATTTCCACTGCTCTGGTGACCAGTCGCGACGCTGTTGAACTCACCGTCGCCGACACTGGCCACGGCGTAACCCGCGAATTGAAAGAAAAGCTTTTTCTTCCTTACTTCTCCACCAAGAAGCGGGGCACGGGTCTGGGTTTGGCGATTGTGAGCCGGGTCATTGAGGAACACCATGGTTCCATCCGTGTCGAAGGCAACGATCCGATCGGCACCCGGTTTATCATTGAACTACCGGTTGTCGCCGAGGCCGTGCCTTCTGCCGCCCCCACTGTCCAGCATGCCTAACATCCTCATCGTTGACGACGAAACCGGCATTCGTGAGTCGCTAGAAGGTGTCCTGGCCGATGAAGGCTATTCCGCCTCCTCCGTGGCCAGCGGTGAAGATTGCCTGAAGCTCCTGCGACGTGAGACCGGCTTCGACGTTGTGCTGCTCGATATCTGGCTTCCGGGGGTCGATGGCCTCGAGACTCTGCAGCGCATTCGCGAACTCGACGGCCCGCCCGAAGTCATAATGATCTCCGGCCACGGCACCATCGAAACCGCGGTCCGGGCCACCAAACTGGGGGCCTACGATTTTCTTGAGAAGCCGCTTTCTATCGAGAGAACGATGATCGTGGTGAAAAACGCCATCGAATCGAAGAAACTGCGGCGCGAGAACGTTGATCTCAAGAAGCAACTGCACGCCAGGACTCTCATCGTGGGCGAAAGCATCCCGATGAAAGCTCTCCGGCAGCAGATCGCTTTGATGGCGCCGACCAACGGCCGTGTTCTGATTTATGGCGAATCGGGCACGGGCAAAGAACTCGTCGCTCAGGCGATCCACGCCGAGAGCCTGCGTAAGGATGAAACCTTCATCGAGGTCAATTGCGCGGCAATTCCTGAGGATCTCATCGAGAGCGAATTATTTGGCCACCACAAGGGAGCGTTCCCGGGAGCGACCGCGAATCGCGAAGGAAAGTTCCAGAAGGCCAACGGCGGCACGCTCTTTCTCGATGAAGTGGGCGACATGAGTCTGAAAACGCAGTCAAAACTGCTGCGTACCCTCGATGAACAGCGTCTGACTCCGCTTGGCGGTGAAGAGGCAATCACCGTCGATGTGCGCGTGATCGCTTCAACCAACAAGGATCTGGAAGAGGAAATCTCCAAGGGCAACTTTCGCGAGGATTTGTTTTACCGACTTAATGTCATCCCCTTTTTCGTGCCCCCTTTGCGGGAGCGAAAAGAGGACATTCCGCTCTTCACCCGCCATTTCCTCAAAGAACTGGCGGCTACTTACGGCCGCCGGCCGCGCGAGATGACCGATGATGCCATCGATGTTCTTATGCGTTACTCCTGGCCCGGCAACGTGAGGGAACTGCGCAATGTGATCGAGCGCATCGTCATCATGAATCCCACCACCATTCGCTTCGAGCGCAAACATCTGCCCCCTCTGGTTTATCGCGACGGCGCTCGCCGTGCCGCGCGCAGTGAGTTTTCCACGCTCCACCAGGCGCGCGATGCCTACGAGCGCGACTTTATTCTGAAGAAGCTCGATGAAAATCACGGCAATGTCAGCCGCACTGCGGAAGTGCTGGGCTTGGAACGGAGCCACATGTACCGCAAGATGAAGGCGCTTCGGATTGCTGTCAAGGAATAGAAGCTAAAGCCGGGAGGTCGATCTACCGCTTTACCATGTGAATCTCGGTGCCATTTTTCTTGAAGTGGACTTCGTCCATCAACTGATTGATCAGGAAAATTCCCCGCCCATGGTTGGAAAATACATTCTCTCCCACGGTGCAGGAAGGAATCGATTTAGGATCGAAACCCATGCCCGGATCTCTTACCACGATGAGCATACCCCGTTTCTCGTCGCAAGCCACCAGGCACTCTACAATTTTTGAGGGGTCCTCTTTGGCTCCGTGGATAATCGCATTGGCCAGCGCTTCCTCGAGAGCCAACTCGATGTCATTTTCCTTGCCGTCGGCGCACTTCATCTCGCGCACCGCCTCCATCACCTGCGCGACCACCGGCTCTACCGAATTGCGACTGGCGGCCAGGGAGACCCGCACGCGCAGAACCAACTTGTCCGGATCAAAGTCGTGCTCGGGAAGAAACTCGTCGGAAGGAACCTCAGAATGCGTCATTTAGTTCGTTGTTCCCTGTGCCCGGCCTACCGCGTGCATAGGGCGATTCTAGCCGTCCAACGTGGCTTCGGGCAACACCTTCCGATAATCGGGATGCGCCGGGATGCAAGAAGATACACGCCCTCTTCGTTTTGTCTGGTCAGCGTCTCCGCGTTCTTTCGGCCGGAGAAGCTCCTATGACCGGTTCTCCGATGAGATGTTCCAACTGCCGCCGCCAGTCGATTTCATCTACAAAACTCCGGGACTCGCGCCAACCTGGTTGCACTTTTACGTACAATTCAAGAAACACCTTGGTTCCCAGCAGTCGCTGCATCTGCAAGCGGGCAGCCGTGCCGATCCGCTTCAACATGTCCCCGTGTTTCCCGATAAGAATGCGCTTTTGACCCTCGCGTTCGCAGTAAATCGTGGCTGAAACCCCTGTGAGATGCTCCTCCTCTTGAAAGCTGTCAACCATGACGGTGGTCGCATAAGGAATTTCTTCTTCCGTCTCCAGTAACACCTGCTCACGAATGATCTCGGCCGTCATAAATCGTACCGGCTGATCGGTTGACTGATCCTCCGGAAAATATCTCGGCCCCGCGGGCAATGCCGAAGCGACTTTCTTCAGCAGAATGTCGAGTCCTTCCCGCTTTAGCGCAGAAACAGGAATCACTTCCTGAAACTCATGCAATTTTCTGTATGCCTCGATGATGGGCAACAGTTTTGTCTTCGAGCGTATCAGGTCTACCTTATTGAGGATGAGAAAAGACGGGGTTCCAGAGCGCTTCAACAGATCAAACGCAAACTGATCGCGTGGATCAAGCTTGCGGGTTGCGTCCATGATCAGAAGCACGAGATTGCAACCCTCCAGCGCTTCCCGCACTTCCACCATCATTTTGCGGCCGAGTGAGCTGTCGGGTTTGTGGACGCCCGGGGTGTCGACCAGGACAATCTGCGCTCCCTCGTTGCCCTTGCTCCTGGGAATATGAACAATGCCCTGAATCCGGTTGCGCGTGGTCTGCGGTTTGGGCGAGATGATGGCAAGTTTCTCGCCCACCAGAGCATTCAGCAACGTGGACTTGCCTGCATTGGGTCGTCCGAGAATGCAAACGAATCCGGAGCGGAATGACATGGGAAGACTGAAGCTGAGAGCCTAGATCAATTTCAACTGCTGCGGCTGGACTGCGGTGATTCGAACCTGCTCCACCTTGCGATCGGTGGATTTCAAAACCTCGAAGCGCAGGCCGTCATTCTCCACAATCTCGCCCTTGCGCGGAATGTGTCCCGCCAGTTCGCTCACCAGGCCGGCAACCGTGGCGGATTCCCGCCCTTCCGGCCGTGCGCCAAACAGTTCCACCAGCCGGTCTACATCCATTCCCCCGGAAACGACGTACGAGTGATCGCCCTCCCGAACAATTTCCGGCTTCTCATGTTCGTCACGAATCTCGCCCACGATTTCTTCAACCAGATCCTCGATCGTGACCAGGCCGGCCACGCCTCCGTATTCGTCCACCACGATGGCCATGCGGATGTTGTTCTTTTGCATCTCCCGCAGAAGTTCGCTGCCCAGCTTGCTCTCAGGAACAAAATACAAGTCACGCCGCATGAGAGTATCGAGGGTGCGTTTGCCGGCTTCGCTGTCGGGCACCTGCAGCACATCCTGCGCGTAAACGATTCCTTTGATGTTGTGAATGCTCCCTTCGTACACTGGCACTCGCGAAAAGCGCCGTGTGCTTAGCATCTCGATGAATCGCTCGACCGTCGTGTCAATCGGCACCGCAAACATCTCGGGCCTCGGCTTCATGGCCTCGCGGACTGTTTTGCCGCTGAACTCCACTACCGACTGAATCAGGTCGCGGTCCCCTTCCTGAATGATGCCCTCCTCCTGTCCGGCCTCAATCAGCGCATCCACAGCTTCCGCTGAACTTTCCGGTTGCTCAGTGTTGCCCTGACGCGTCAGCGTGGCCACCGACTTTAGAAATCCCAGAATGAGTGTGGCCGGCATCACCAGGTAGATGAGAATCCTCAGCAACCAGGTCCAGCGCACCAGCCATCCGCCGTTGGTGCGGGAAAAGAAAACGAAGGGCAGAAAGCGGTTGCACACGATCACAATCAGAATCAGGCTGATCGTGGCCTCGAGAATTTCATAGATGCTCCACCGCTGGTCGCCGAACACTGCAAAGCCCACCAGCAATGCAATAGCAGCCATGGTCAGTTGCGTGAGAACCGCCATGGACAGCGAGGCCCGATAACGGCTCACGCGCAGCCGCGGTTCGATCTTCTGCTCGAAGACGTCAATGTTGTCCTGGAACTCGCGGGAGAGGAATTTGCCGATCTCCTGATAAACGCGATCCACATAGGAAACCAGCGCCAGCAATCCGATCAGCAGACACAGCACGAGCAACACGGTCAGATTCATGCCGCCCCACCTCGGCCTCCCGGGGTCCGGAGCTTTTGTGGCCTTTCCTCCCGCTCCAGCAATCCCAGTGGCAATCGGAGTTGCCGCCGCAAACGGAGTTCCTTGCGCGCCATTTCTCCATTATCCCGCTCATGATCGAAGCCGGCCAAATGGAGAACACCATGCAACGTAAGAATCTTGACCTCGTCGGCCAGCGAATGGCCGAGCCGGCGCGCGTTTTCCCGGGCAATGTCGGTTGAAATGGCAATGTCCCCGGCGGAGGGTTTGACTGGCCGAAGACCCGTTTCGGACGGCAGAAAAGACAAAACATCCGTAGCTCTGTTCTTGCCAAGAAATTGGCGATTCATTGCACGCAGAACCGTGCTGCCGGTTACGAGCACATTCACCGTGCCTTTGAGCCTGACCGCATGCCTGGCAACCCGCACGAACCGCTCCAGAGACGTTCTGCTCAACTGCGGAATCGGTCTTTGCAGAATCACCAAGCTTTTCCTTGCCTTCTCCGCCCGGAAACAAAGCTCAAAGCAAACAGGAGGGCCCAGGTGAGCCCTCCCGCGCTGCTCGATCTATTCCTCTGACTTCGTATTTGCGACCGGTTTTCCCCCGTTGGTTGCGTCCGGTTCGCCGTTCCGCATATGCTTTGTTTCCCCGTTAGCGGCATCGTGTTTCCCGTTTACAGCCCTGGCCTCGGCCGTTTTGCCTTCCGCCACGAGCAACAACTGCTGCTCGGCGGCGCGGGTTTTATGTTCATCATAGGCGCGGATAATGCGCTGCACCAGGTGGTGCCGCACCACATCGCCCTCGTCGAAATACACAAACGTCAAACCTTCCACAGCCTTCAGCACGTCCGCCGCCTCGAGCAGTCCGCTGCGCCTCGCATTCGGCAGATCGATCTGTGTGATGTCGCCGGTAATCACCGCCTTGGAGTTGAATCCCAGCCGCGTCACAAACATCTTCATCTGCTCGGAAGTCGTATTCTGTGCTTCGTCCAAAATCACGAACGAATCGTTCAGCGTGCGGCCGCGCATGAATGCGATCGGAGCGATCTCGATGACATTCTTCTCCAGGTATCGGTCCACCTTCTCCGGATCAAGCATGTCGTAGAGCGCGTCGTAGAGGGGGCGCAGGTAGGGATCGATCTTGTCCTGCAACGTTCCCGGCAGGAATCCCAGCCGCTCGCCTGCTTCCACCGCGGGCCGCGCCAGAATAATTCGATTCACCCGCTTCGCCAGCAGCGCCGAAATTGCCATCGCCACGGCAAGATAGGTCTTTCCCGTACCGGCCGGGCCAATGCCAAACACCATGTCGTGCTTCTCGATAGCTTCCAGATATCGCCGCTGATTCAGGCTCTTGGGCTGCACTGAGCGCCGGCCGAAGGAACGCTGGCGGCCGGCGTCGGCCAGCCCGCGCAGGGTTGCGTTCGGGTCCGAGGTGAGCACGCGCAGCATGCTGTTCAGGTCGCCATTGTTGAAGGTGTAGCCGGAGCGCTGCAGGCCCTCGTAATCGACAAAAACCTGCTCCGCGCGTGCCACATCGCGCGCCGCACCCTCCAGTTCAATCGAGTTCGCCCGCAGATTGATCGTGATGTTGAGTCCGTCTTCCAGCACCCGTACGTTTTCGTCGTGGGTGCCGAACAGCGTCTCGATGTTGGGACTAATCCCGATGCTCTTTTTCATTCAGTTTCTGGAATCACCTCGTGAGACACGTACACCGTGCTTCTCTAGGGACAAAACAGGATTTTGCTTGGAGACGGAACCGGACGGAATCACGCCCAGAGGGCAAGCCAACAACCATTAGGCTAAGGTTAACGCCGACGAAGGAGCTAGTCAATGTTACCGCTAGTTACCGGGACAAGGCTGCTTTGGTCGAGATCTTGTTGCCAACTCGCCTTGGCGGTCATACCGCTCATACCTCCATCCCCATGATTGGCCTCGAGGAGTTGATGAGCGCCCTCAGATGAGCGAGTCCATCTGCCATTTCATTGACCAGGTGCGAATTGCTCCCCTATAATAGGCACTTCGGACCCGCCCGAATATCTCACGGAAACACGAAGGTAATTAGCAGAATGGCCAATCATTTTTCCGCGCTCAAGCGCGCCCGTCAGACCAGCAAACGAACCGTCCGCAACCGCGCCAACACCTCCCGGTTGCGTACCCAGTTGCGCGAACTGCGCGAAACGCTCGCCAAGGGCGATAAGCAGGCCGCCGAGCAGGTTTACCGCAAGACGGTTTCGACTCTCGATAAATCCATCCAGAAGGGTATCCTGCACGAGAACACCGCTTCGCGCTACAAATCGCGCCTGGGCGCGCGCGTCAGCGCTCTGAAATAGCTAAATCCTCGGTATCAGGAATCCCGTTTGCCGCAGGTGTTCAGAAAACTCTTGCCCAAACTGCGTACTGAGCAGTCGTTCTTCCCGTTTTGCCTTGATCACGAATCCAACAATGATCAGGCAAACTCCCAGGACGCATCTCCAAAGGTCGATGGCCAGGCCTGACCCTATTGCGGCAAGAATCAGTCCGCTATAAATCGGATGCCGCAGCCGCGCATACGGCCCGGTACGGATCAGCTTGTGATCTTCTTTCAGCGTGATTCGCCCGCTCCAATATTGGCCCAGATGCCAACGTGCCCAGAGTGCTAGCGCGATACCTGCCCACGTAAGCGCCACGCCGACGAGAAAAACGGAAAACGTCCGATGGAAGACAGTCCGCGCCAGCAGGCCGATGTCAGCGTCTCCGCTGAACACGAAAACAAAACCGGCAACCTCCGCAAGCATCACTCCGTAACGCCAGGCGAAGGGTTCTCTCTGGACGGTTCGTCGCGTCTTGAGCGCGCTGATCGCCCAATACACAACGAAGATAACCCACGGGATTTCAATCAGACGATGCCAGTGCATGTTCGCTTGAGGGTAATCCTGAGCCGAAAGCCGGCAGCCGGTCGCCGGGACCCGCTCTCTACACCGGCAACTGTTCCTGCATCCACCCCGTCGTTTCCGGCTTTGGCTCGGCGGTCAAATCCATGACCAGCCGCTCCAGCACCAGACGCTTGCTGACCGGATTCGATCGCAGGGCAAGATCGGCCTTCGCCACCAGACGAATCGCGCGCGTGAGTTCCCGCAGTGACTTGTAGCGGCGCGCTTGTTTGATGATGTCGTCCGCGGCGAATGGAGGCACACGGAAGCCCTGCCAAAGCGCCGCCCACAACATGCGCTGATCGCGCACGTTGCGCTCCCGGATCACCAGCATCTGGCGAAACGTCTTCGCCAGCATGTAGATGTGGCCGATGGCCGCCTCCTCGCCTTCGCCCGAAGCCAGAATCGCGTCCAGCACTTCCAGTGCCCGCACGCGCTCTTTCGATGAGATCGCATCGGTCAGTTCATACAGCGACCTTTGCTTCGCCGCGAGCACCATGGTTTCCACATCGCCCAGCGTAATGCGTTTTTTCTCGCCGACATAGAGAATCAGCTTCTCCAGTTCGTTGGAGATCATCATCATGTCTCCGCCCAGCGCATCCACCAGTTCTCGCGCGCCGTCGCTCTCCACCTTTACGCCGCGTGCGCTGCTGTACTCGGCGATCCAGCGCACCGCTTCCCCTTCCTCCACACGGGCCAGTTCCACAATTCCGCAGTACTGCCCCAGGGTTTCGCGGATGCGCTGATACCGTTCTTTATCCTGCATCTCCATGCGGCGCGCATCGGCGGGAATGCTGATGTGATCGGCGACAAACAGCAGCAGCGCATCGGGATTGGGCGCTTTGCAATATTCCTCGATGGCCGCGAGTTTTTCCTCGTTCGATCCCCGGCCAAAAAGCGTCTTCACTCCCCGCACAAAAAACACCTGGAACGGCGCCATCAGCGAGGGCGTGCGCACGCGGTCGAGAATCTCCGCCAGTTCGGTCTCGGCCAGGTCATATTCAAACAAACTGAACTCGCGCAGATCGGCCCGGATCAGGTGTTCGAGGATCGCGTCTCGAATGCGTTTGCGGAAGAACGCCTCGTCACCCACAAACACATATGCCGCGCGCAGTTTGCGCGACTCCAGTTCGCTCACAAATCGCTCGGTTTGCGCAAAGGCCCGCACTAGCCGTTCTCCCCCGAAGTAGCCTCCCACGCGCGCTCTCCAGCCTCGGCGCGCATGGTCCGGTAGCCGCACTCTAGCATCTAGAATCCCTCCAGAATGTTGGATACCAGGGTGCGGGCAAAATCCTCCGACAACCGCCGGAAGGCCGGCGTGTCTTCTTCAAAAAAACTCTTGAGGTCCTGCGAAACCTCGTACTGTTCGCGAAACACGTAGGCCGGGTTCTGATAGAGAACTTTTCCATCGCGGTCGGTCAACGAGACCTTCATGCTCACCACCACCAGCACACTGGCAGCCTGTCCCGTCGCCGAATTGTAAGTAAGGGGCGAAGCCGAAGTCGAGAGCACACTCCCGAGCAGGGTAGCATCGGCCGCCTTGCTGGGATCGTTAAGAATGTGGTAGTGCGTGCGTATGGTGAACTCCCGCACCACCGATGCGGTCAGCATCTGCTCGATTTTGTAGGTTGAGGTCTGATTTACGAATGCCGGAACCGCAATGGTTTTGACGTCCTCCGGCAATTGCACGGTGTGGCCGGCGGTGTGATAGCCGCACCCGCTCGTCACCAGCAGAGAGAACGTCAGCGCGGCGCCCCGGAGTAGCCTCATTGAATCTTTCCCAGCGGGCGGGTTCCAATCATGCTCTCGGCGCATTCGACGGCTGTGATGGCGGCAATCCGCAGATTATCGGCCGCGGCCCATAACCACGCTCCATTCCGTTGGCTCGCATCAGGGCGAACGGCGAGCAAAATATTCCCCTGTCCAGCCGAACTCACGTTGCTCGGAGCCTCGTCTTCCGCCCCCGGGATGCTGACATGCTCACCGGCCAGTGCGTTCTGCAGTTCCGCCGCATCCACGGGTCGGTCCATTTCCACATATAACGCCAGCGCGTGGCCGTGAAAAACCGGCGCCTGCAGCACCATGAGCGACGGCTGAGTGAGTCCTTCGCCGGCAATTTTCCGGAAATGCCGCAACACCTGCGCTTCCAGCGACTCCACCGAAGGTTGCGAATTCGCCCCGTAACGGGCGACTAGATTGAACGCCACCTGCGTGTCATAAACATCCTTGGGCAACGGCTGGAAGGAGAGCAGGTTCACCGTCTGCTGATGCAGTTCGTCCATGCCTTTCTGTCCGCGCTCCGAAGCCGGCTCGAAGATTGTCGTCACCGCGCGCTGCACTCCTCCGATTTTGCGGGCCCGCAACAGCAACAACGCCAGAATCACCGCCACCGGATGCGCTGTCACACAAGGACCGGGCTGCAACTCCGGCTGCACCACCACCCCACGCTCGCGCTCGACCCACAGCGAACGCACGCTCGCGCCTTCCGCGTCTTCCAGCGCGCCCGAAAGATCGACGATCGTGCTGCCCGCATGCCGCGCCGTCTTCCACGTCTTGCGGGTACACTCGCGGTCGCCCGCAAAAAAGGTGAAGTCCACACGCTCGAACTGCTCGGTCCGCACGCTTTGAATAAAATTGACCTCGTCGCCCGAAGCCTCCAGCTGGCCGATGGATTCATCGTCGTCCAGCAGGCGAACATCAGCCGCGGGGAATTTGCGCTCCCCAAGCATCTCGGCGACCTCTTTGCCCTTTAGCGTGGCCGCTCCCACAATGGCCGCGCGGTAGAGCTGTCCGCGCACCGGGCCTGAGGCCGGCGCTGCAATCCTGGAACTTGTACTCATGAGGTCTGTGAGGCCTCCTTGTAAACCGGCGGTGCTGGCGGCCCGCCCCTGCGGCGGAAAATCCATTGCAGGCGCCAAAACACTCCCGAAAATGTATAAAGCAGCGCTACACCAAACAACACCGGCTTGGAGAAAAACCAGATACCCGCGAACAGCGCCCCCAGCAGAATAATCACGCGGAAGGGATGCCGCGAGCGGAAATCGATGTCCTTGAAGCTATAGAAGCGCCACGTGCTCACCATCAGGTAACCCACCGCCGCTACCATGGCCAGCCAGGTCAGCGCTGTGTACCACGACTCGATCGGGTCGCCGCCCTGAAAATGCACCACCGCGGCAATCACGCCCGCCCCCGCTGGAATCGGCATGCCTACAAAATATTTCTTGCCCGGCCGCCCCGGATTCGACGGCTGCGTGTTCGCCGAGATGTTAAATCTGGCCAGGCGGCTGGCTCCCGCCACCAGAAACAGGAAGCTGGCGATGGCTCCCAGCTGCGTCAGCTTGATGTGCCACTCGGTCAGCGCGACGTCGGGCATCAGGTGGAATCCCCAGCACCACGCCAGCATGGCCGGCGCTACTCCGAAGGTGATCACGTCGGCCAGCGAATCCAGTTCTCTTCCAAAGTCGCTGCTGGTGCCGGTCATGCGGGCAATGCGCCCATCCAGTCCGTCAAACAGCACGGCAAATCCGATGGCCTTGGCCGCATTGTCCAGATGCCAGAATTCTGTGGACGTGGCGTGCAGCGTTTGCAGGATGGCGTAATAGCCCGCTGCAATATTGGCAGTGGTGAACAGCGAGGGCAGGATATACATCCCCCGGCGCATGCGGCGGCCAGCGTTGTCTCCTTGCCTGCGCCTTGGCGTAATGTCATCCATCAACCGGATCCTTGGGCGGCGGAATGGCTGCCAGCCATCGCCATCTCGCCCCTGGGCTGGAGGCAGGCCAGGACGGTCGCGCCTCCTTTCACACGATCGCCAACTTTCACCTGCAGGCTCGCGCTCGACTCCACCAGCACATCCACGCGAGAGCCAAACTTGATCAGCCCCACACGCTGGCCGCGCTCGACACGATCCCCCACTCTCGGATGGAAAACAATGCGGCGTGCCAGCAGCCCCGCGATCTGCTTGAATACCACGGTTTGCTCATCGCCTTCCACGGTAACCACGTTCTGCTCGTTCTGCTCCGCCGATGCCTGATTCATCGCGTTCAGAAATTTGCCCCGCTGGTAGCGGACGTCGCTAATGGTCCCGCTGATCGGCGAGCGGTTTACATGCACATCAAACACGCTCAGGAAGATACTGATGCGGGTCAGCCTGTCGTTTGCCGGCGAGACATCGGTCACCTTGCCGTCCGCCGGTGAGACCACAGCCCCGGCCGCATCCGGAATGCTTCGTTCGGGGTCGCGGAAGAACCACAGAAAAAAAAGCCCCAGCAGCGCGGGAATCACCCCCCACGCCAGCTGCGTCAGCCAGCCGACAAAGATTGCGGCCGCGATCAGAGGAATCCCGTACAAGTATCCTTCGCGCACCATGGGAGAAATCAATTATAAGCTCGGGCCGCTCGGCGCGCCGGGATGATTCAGAGGAAGCTGCGCAACCCCAAATAAAGAAAGGCGCTTTTCAGCGCCCTGCCGAAGATACAAAACACCTCTCGCGACTGTTGTCGCCTCCAGGTGGTGAAGCGGAATTACGCTACGTTTACGCCGAACTGCTGCCGGTACTGCCGCTCAATTGACTCCATTTGATCCTTGAGCCGCAGCTTAAGCTTCTTGAGCCGTACTTCTTCCAGCTTCTCATCTTCGCTGAGATATCGCTTTTGAGTGAGACTGTCCAAACGCGTGGAATACTGCGTATGCTCCTGAGCCAGTCTACGAAACTCATCATGTGAACTCAGGAGTTGGTCTCTCGGAGTCATCATCCAGTAGACCTCCAAACCGGGATTTTATGGCTTCACGCTACCACAGCCCAAAAGCGGGTTCAATGCCAAATTCTGGTGCAATTCTGGTGCAATCTCGTTTTGAGAAATGAGCTACTGCAGGTCCAACCGGTAGATCAGCGCATCTTCGTCGGGCGCGCTGTAGTAGCCCTTGCGCCGGCCTCTGATCGCGAAACCCATGCCTTCGTATAACCTCCGCGCCGCCTGGTTCGAGTCGCGCACTTCCAGAAACACAGAGTGTGCCTTGCTCTGCTGCGCTTGCCTGATCAGCTCGGCGATCAATCGCCTACCCAGACCCCGTCGTCGGCAGGCTTCCGCCACAACCAGGTTTTCCAGTTCCCACTCAGAGCCTGCGTTGCGCGCCACAAGAAATGCGCGAACGGTGGATTGCGACTCCATCTTGCTCCCTGCATGGACATCAGATGGCTCTTCTGCGACGATGGCAAATCGCACCGATGCCTGGCCGCTGTTCGCCAGCATGGTTGCATATTGCTTCTCGGACCAGTGAGCTGCCGTCAAGGCCTGCAGCTCCAGTTCGAGGATCGCCGTGATATCGGCGGCAGTGGCAGGACGAAGAACCAGACTGTGCTCTTCTCTCAAGGTTTGCTCTTCGCGAAAATCTCCGCGTCGGAGCGCCGGATATAGTTGGCATCCAGTTGCTCGGGAGGGACCACGCTGCCCGCCCGGAGCTTGCGCCAACCGAGGCAGGCGATGGCCGCTGCCGAGATGGGCGCGATGGTGGCTACCTTCATACCTGCTGCGGCGGCCATCTCTGCGACCTGCGAATCGGGCGTGACCACGGTCTGGGCTTTCATCTCCGATGCAAATTCGCTTCTGGTCAAGAGGCGCTCGCCCGTAAGCGCAGCTGAATCTCCCGCGACGTCATATTCTCCGACATAGATTTCGCCGCGGCCTGCATCCAGTGCCGCCACAACCTTACCCTCTATTCGGCCCGCGACGGCGGCCGCCTCAAGCAAGGATACTGCCGCAATCGGTTTCGCCAGAACCTCTGCGAGCGCTTTGATGGCCGCGAGGCCCACCCGCAGGCCGGTGAACGATCCCGGCCCTGAAGCCACGGCAAAAGCGCCGATGTCTTTCTTGGTAAAGCCATGTTTGGCCAGCAACGATGCGATCTGCGGAACCAGTTGCGCCGAAAAAGTCCCTCCGGCCAGCGGGACTACTTCCATGACATCACAAGCGCCATCGGCGTGGCCCCGCGCCAGGGCGATGCTGCCGGGCTTGCCCGAGGTGTCGACGGCGAGAACAAGCATAGAGTTGAGCACAAGAATGCCGGGCCTTGTGTGGTTATCGAAATGACCGAGTGCCGAGCTCTATCCCTGCACCAGTTCCAGCAAGACGCCGCCGGCGCTGGCAGGATGCACGAAGACATATTGATGCCCGCCCGCACCAGTTTTGATCTCTTCGGAAACCAGGCGCACGCCTTCTTTCTTCAGCCGCGCGACCGCTGCCGGCAGGTCAGGCACGCGCAGGCAAACATGGTGCAGGCCTTCGCCGCGCTTGGCCACGAATTTCGCGATGGTCGAGTCTTCCGAAGTCGCTTCCAAAAGTTCAAGCCGGCTCTCGCCCACAGGAACCATCACCAGCCGCACCTTCTCCTCTGGAACGGTTTCTTCCGGCGAGACGCTGAGGCCAAGCCTCTCGTAGAACGTCTTCGCCGCCGTGAGCGACTTCACCGCAATGCCGAGATGATCAATCGAGAAGTTCACTCCGGTTTCCTTGACACTCCGTTATTCCAAGCCGCCACCGCCGGGCCTGCGAGTAAGCGAGTGCGGAATCTGCTCTGTCACTTCTCTGCAGCCCTCGCAGCGATCTCTTCCACCAGCGAATACGGATCGCGCTTACGTTCGGCAACTTGCTCCGCCAGCCGGGCGAGATTCCCATCGCCCAGTTGTGCGCGCGCCCGATCCATCATCGCTTCGCGCAGCATCTCGACCAGGCGCTCCTGCCAGTTGTCCGTGCTCCTTTTCAATGCGCGATTCTCCTGTTGCAGATAAGCCTCGAACTTTGCAATCGCACCCGCCAATTCTCGCACGCCGTTTCCTTCGACAGCGACGGTCTTGACGATGGGCGGAGTCCAGCCGTCGCGGCGCGTCGAGAGCGACTGCAGCGCCCGAATCTCGCGCTCCACACGGTCCGCCCCGGCATGGTCGCTCTTATTGATCACGAAGATGTCGGCGATCTCCATGATGCCGGCCTTGATCGACTGCACGTCATCGCCCATGCCGGGCACGAGAATCACGATCGTGACCTCGGCCAGGCGAACGATGTCCACTTCATCCTGGCCGACACCAACGGTTTCGATTAAAACCAGATCGCGCCCGGAGGCGTCGAGCACCGTGGCCACATCGGCGGTGGTGCG
>DATKPV010000092.1:0-4308 GCA_035523915.1 Candidatus Aquilonibacter sp.
GTTGCCACTCCGACCGGCGCTCTTCGTTTGCGCCAGCTGAGCATCTATGCCTGACGATCAAAATCCCGAACTTCCCCTGACTCCTCCGCCCGGCGACGGCGGTAGTCCCGGCGCGCTCAACATTCAACCCGTCAATATTGAAGAGGAGATGCGGCGGTCGTATCTCGACTATTCCATGTCGGTGATCATTGGCCGCGCTCTGCCCGATGTGCGTGACGGATTGAAGCCCGTGCATCGGCGCATTCTCTACGCCATGCACGATATGGGCCTGGTGCATAACCGCAAATTTTCCAAGTGCGCGGGTGTTGTGGGCGAACTGCTGAAGCGCTATCACCCGCACGGCGATGGCGCGGTGTACGACGCACTGGTGCGCCTCGCGCAGCCATGGAACATGCGCTACCCGCTCATCGATGGCCAGGGAAACTTTGGCTCGGTGGATGGAGACTCTCCCGCGGCCTACCGTTACACCGAGTGCCGCATGACCCGCATTGCGGAAGAGATGCTGGTCGATATCGAAAAAGAGGCGGTCGATTTCGTCCCCAACTTTGATGAGACCACGTCTGAGCCGGTCGTTCTCCCTACGCGAATTCCCAATCTGCTGATTAACGGCTCGAACGGCATCGCCGTCGGCATGGCGACGAACATTCCTCCGCATAATCTTACCGAAGTGGTCGACGCTGCGATTACACTGGTCAACAACCCCAGTGCGCAGCTGGCGGAAATTCTGAAGTTCGTCCAGGGCCCGGATTTTCCCACTGCCGGCATCATCCATGGCCGTGCAGGAATTTTCGAGGCCTACCGCACCGGCCGCGGACGCTTCATGATGCGCGCGAAGGCCGCCATCGAAAATCTCACCAAGGACCGCCAGGCCGTCATCGTCACCGAAATCCCCTATCAGGTAAACAAGTCGGTCCTGATCAAGCGCATCGCGCAACTGGTCAACGACAAAGACATCGAGGACATCTCCGATGTGCGGGATGAGAGTGATCGCGATGGCATGCGCATCGTGATTGAGCTCAAACGCGGCGTCGAGCCGCAGATCGTCCTGAATCAGCTCTTCAAGCACACCCAGATGCAGGAAAGTTTTTCCATGATCCTGCTGGCGGTGGTCAACGGACAGCCGCGTGAAATGGGCCTGATCCAGGCGCTCAAGCACTTCATCGATCATCGCGTCGATGTCGTTCGCCGCCGCACGGCCTTCCTGCTCTCGAAAGCCAAAGAGCGCGAGCACATCCTCGAAGGCTATCTCACCGCGCTCGATCATCTCGATAACGTGATCGCCATCGTTCGTGCCAGCGCCAACCGCGCCGATGCCCGCGAAAACCTGGTGAACTACTTCAGTGGCAAGAAAATCGACATCAACACCACCGGCCGGGCTCCCCGGCTCGATCCCGAAAAGCCCTTCACCGCCAAGCAGGCCGACGCCATTCTCGAATTGCAACTGCACCGGCTGACAAAGCTTTCTATCGATGAAATCTCCCACGAGTTGAAGCAGGTTCGCGACAATATTGCCGAATACGAGTCCATCCTGGGCTCGGAGCGCAAGTTGCGCGGCGTCATCGTCAAAGAGCTGGAAGAAATCAAGAAACAATACGGAGACGAGCGCCGCACCCGCATCGAAGACGAGGCCGCCGAAATCGTCCTCGAAGACCTCATTGCCGATGAGCAAGTTGCCGTCACCGTCAGCCACTCCGGCTACCTCAAGCGCACGCCCATTTCCACCTACCGCCAGCAGCGGCGCGGCGGCACCGGCCGCACCGGCATGAAGACGCGCGACGAGGACTTCGTCGAGCATCTCTTTCTTGCTTCCACTCACGCCTACATTCTGATTTTCACCAACAAGGGCCGCGTGTACTGGCTCAAGGTCTACGAAATTCCCGACGTCAGCGCCGCGGGCAAAGGCAAGCACATCGGCAACCTCGTTGGCTTGCAGCCCGGCGAGACTGTGAAGACCATGCTCGCCGTGCGCAATCTGGAAGAAGAAGGCAAGTATATTTTCTTTGCCACTCGCACCGGCACGGTAAAAAAGTCTGACCTGCGCGAGTTCATACACGTGCGCTCCAACGGCATCAATGCCATCAACATCGACGACGGAGACGAACTGGTAGCCGTCCGCCTCACCGACGGACAGCAGATCGTCTTCCTCGCTTCCCATGACGGACAGGCCATTCGCTTTGATGAAGACATGGTCCGCTCCATGGGCCGCGCCGCCTACGGTGTCCGCGGTATGAATTTGGAAGAAAAAGATTACGTCGTGGGCATGGCCACCACGCCGAAATCCGACGCCGACCGCGCACAGGCAGCCGAACTGCCGGCAGAAGCTATGGAAGAGCCTGGTGTTGGCGTGGAAGAGCGGCGCTTAAGCGCCGCGAAAGAGGAGGCAAAAGAAGGGGCTTCAGCCCCCGAAACATCCGCGGCTGAAGAACCCGTCGACATCGCAGTCAAAGGCTTGCTCATCCTTTCGGTCACCGAAAACGGATTCGGAAAACGCACCCCGGCCACCAGTTACCGCCTGCAGCGGCGTGGTGGCTATGGCGTCATCAATGTGAAAACTACGGAGCGCACCGGCAAAGTTGTGGCCATCGCGCAGGTCGATGAAACTTCCGAAGTCATGCTGATCAGCCACTACGGAAAGATTATCCGCATGGACTCGAAGACCATCCGCGAATCCGGCCGCAACGCCCAGGGCGTCCGCCTGCTGCATATGGAACCCGGCGACCGGGTTGCTGCAGCGGTCGTGATCGCTCCGGAAGAAGAACCCAACGGAGGCAACGGGGGCACGCTGATTCAGTGAAGCAAATGGAACGGCGGACGGATTCGTCCGCCGGAGTGTTTTCCTCCATAAACTGCTGCTCGTGACAGCGGGCGGCGACAGCGCTGAATCGTTCGCCGAAGGTCCCGCATCATCTCGTCACTCCCTGCTTCCGATTAATTTCTGTCGAAAACTCGGTCACCAAATTCACCAGCGAGCCATAAGCGGCCTGCCCCAACACCGCCCACCCGCCATTTGCCCAGGCATTTTTCGGACTTGGCTTCCACGCTGTCGATAACAAGCCTCCGCCAAACGCCCCGCCATACAATGCCCACTGCGGATGCAGATTTTTCTCGCTTCGGTCATAGGTCAGAAAATTCCGCAGAATCGCATGTCCCAGCCGCTGTTTGAATTTCGAGCACTTGCACTTGTCATAACGGACCTCGTAGCCCAGCTTCGCGTTGCCCAAGGCTGCAAGCGAGTTGGCTGTAATGAACTGCCCTTCGCGCGAGGCAAAGCGCTCCGCATACCCTCCGATTCCACCCTGCCACCTGGGCACACCCCGGGCCTGGTCGATCACCGCCGCAAACATGCGCTTCATATACGCCTCGGGCGTGGTGAACGTTTGCCGCAGGTAATAATCTTCGCGCTGCTCGCCGGTCATCGGCACCAGCTTGCGGTTTCGCCCCACATAAATGCCCGCGATCCATCCCGACTCCCAGTCGCGCGCTTTCTTCAGGCCGGCCGTCGCCGCGTCTTTGGTGGCGGTCGCAACCTGCTTGGTTTTCTCTCCAACGGCCTGTGCCGGATTCCCGCTTTCGTCTTTTTTTCTGGTCGCTCCGGGCGCATCGGGAAGCTGCTGTTGTTCTGCCGAGCGGGGCGCGGTCTGCGGCGCCTGCCCATGCGCAGTTCCGCACGGGATTATCACAGTGCAGACGACCGCCACTGCGCACTGAAAGGGACGCTTAAGGCGAAGCCGTAATTTGTCGATTCGAATCCCCAAGCTGAACCTCTGCATTGTTCCCGATCAAACGCTTTGTCATCAAGAGTAGCAGACTGGGCCGCTATTTTTGGCGCGGGACGAGCACAACCCGGATGCTAAACTCCCTTCGATGCCCTCGCTCTACAATCGTGTTGCCGGGCAAAATGTCGACCGCCTGGCCGCACTCAGCGACGGTATTTTCGCCGTCGCTATGACCCTGCTCGTGCTCGATCTCCGCGTACCCGCGAGAGAAGCCATCCACTCCGAGCGTGATCTGTGGCACGCCCTCATCGCGCTTTCGCCGCGCCTGGTCGTATTCCTCATGAGCATCATGACCAACGGCATCTTCTGGATCGGACAGCAGACTCAGCTCAATCACTTCGCCCGCGCCGACCGCAACCTCGCCTGGATTCACATCGCCTTCCTGTGCGCCGTCTGCCTTACGCCATTCTCCACATCGCTGCTCGCCGAATACATACACTACCGCGTCGCCCTTCTGCTCTACTGGTTCAACATCCTGCTCCTCGGACTCACTCTTTACTGGAGCTGGAACTACGCCACGCGATACCATCTT
>DATKPV010000093.1:0-79075 GCA_035523915.1 Candidatus Aquilonibacter sp.
CATGCTGTGCTACGTCACGCCGAAAGAGCATCTAGGTTTACCAAACGAAAAAGACGTGAAAGACGGCATCATCGCCTACAAGATTTCCGCGCACGCGGCCGATATCGCCCGCGGACGCCCCGGAGCCCGCGACCGCGACGACGCGCTCAGCTACGCGCGCTACAAATTCGACTGGGAAAAGCAGTTCGCGCTCTCGCTCGACCCCGAAACCGCGCGCGCCATGCACGACGAAACCCTGCCCGACGACTTCTACAAAGAAGCCGCCTTCTGCTCCATGTGCGGCCCGAAATTCTGCTCGATGAATTACTCGTCGAAAGTGGATGAGTACAACAAGCAGGTGCACGGGATCGAGAAAAAGGATTATTCGGAGCTGGTGGAGAGGCTGGTGACGTTAAAGTAAGGAGCGATGCCAGGAAATTGTAGGAAATTGGGGACAGACGGAACATTCCCCGTTTTTTGCGCCCAATCTGGGAATTCGCGGGATGGCTTAACCAGAATTTTCCCAGAAGCACGCGGCAAGTCCCGACGGTTCTGCTAACTTCTTCCGCATGGCTCGGTTTGCGCGGGTGGTCATGCCGGACGTGCCTCACCATGTCACGCAGCGGGGAAACACCCGGCAGCAGATTTTCGCCGAGGACGCTGACCGTATCACCTACCTGGCCCTGCTGCGACAATATGCCGGGCTTTATCGGCTGAGTGTGCTGGGCTATTGCCTGATGTCCAATCACGTGCATTTAATCGTAGTTCCTGGCACCTGCGAGGCGTTGTCGCACACCCTGAGGTCGGTGCATGGCCGCTATGCGGCCTATTGGAACGCGCGCGCCTCATCGAGCGGGCACGTTTGGCAAGGGCGGTTCTATTCTTGCCCCTTGGACGAGCCGCACTTGTGGGCCGCGCTGCGCTATGTGGAACTGAATCCGGTGCGGGCGGCCATGGTGGCGTCGGCGGAGCTGTGGCGCTGGTCGAGCGCGGTGGCGCACTGCGGGGGCGGCCTCAACGCGTTGCTGGAAACCGAGCGATTTGGCCGACGATGGCGCCCCGAACAGTGGCGTCAGCATCTAGCCGAGGGGACGGAGGAAGTTGAGGTCACCACGCTTCGCCAATATACTCACAGCGGGCGACCGCTGGGATCGGAAGAGTTCGTTGAGCTGCTGGAACGATCTGCTCTTCGGCCATTGGCTCCGGGCAGACCCGGGCGGCCGAAGAAGGCTGCAAGTGACTGCCGACAGGATGGATTTGCCGTTGTGGCGTAGATGGAAAAATGGGGAATGTTCCGTCTGTCCCCAGTTTCACAGTTTCAGTATAGTATTCACCCTTGTGGTTGCCGCTGGTCTCCGCGCTTTTCGCGATGCACCCAAAGGCCTGCATGTATCTGGAGGTTCACCCCTTAAAATCGGCGACGCCGTCCCAAACCAACTGCACGGCGATGGCGAGAATCAGGAATCCGAAGATGCGGTTCAAGGCGCCGACCGCGCTTGGTCCGAGCCGCTTGACCAGCGGCCCGCCCATACAGAGAAACAGATACACCGACAAAGCGACGACCGCGATGCCAATCACCATTCCGATATACCCCGCGGCGTTATCGACATGCGCTGCCAGAGCCATAACCACGCCAATCGCTCCGGGGCCGGAGAGCAGAGGCATGGCCAACGGGGTCAGGGAAATATCTTCTTTCGTGCTGGCTTCGTGGCTTTCTGCCGGCGTAATGCGGGAGGTAGAAGTGACCATGCCCCAGGCGGTGTTGGCCACAATGAGGCCGCCGGCAATTTTCAGAACGGGTAGCGAGATCCCGAAGAAATAAAGAACAAATCGTCCGAAGAAGAGAAAAACGACGAGGATTGCAAAAACATAAAGCGAGGTCTTGAGGGCCGTGCGGTTGCGGTCATGAGGGCTCCAGGAAGAAGTGAGGCTGAAAAAGACCGGGATACCGCCGAAGGGATCGACAATCGGAAACAGGGCTAGAAACGTCGCCACCGCCGAATCCGGCAGCGTGCGCAGGAAGTGTCCGAGGGCGTAAGCGGAGTTCATCTATCGGAGCTGTCTTATATCACCTATCGATAACTTTCTAAGGCTTTTGCGGCCCGTTCGAGGGCGGCCGCCAGAATCTCTAATTGCTGTCGAGCTTGCGCTGCGTCTCCTCGGTCGAGAGCCTCATTCACTCCGGGAATCACCACCGCTGCGTACCCGGTGTATTCTCCCGGGGCATAGATCGCGTGCCGGTACCAGGGGCGATGCGGCAATCCGCCCGGCGTGAGCAGAGCCCGCTCGGCGCTCAGCAGCGCCTGATTGAGCCGTGCGGGATTACCCGGCGGGCTGTTTTCCTTGGCCAGAATTTTCGCTCCGGCTTGCTCGAAACGCCTGGCAGCGGCCGTCGCGGCACTGAAATCGATCACACGGTCGCCAAACTTTTCCTGCGATCGCGTTCTGGCCGCATCCAGATACACGCTCACTTCCTTGCCGTACTCCTGGTAGTCGTAGGGAAGCACGTCGGTATCGGCCATGCGTAAGGCTTCCAGACCATAGACGCGAGCCATCTGCTGCTCGTACACAAAGTCGGGATCGGCGAACTTCCGGAACCAGGTGAAATCGTCAAATGCCGAATGGTAGACGCCATACGGCCCGGTTGAGCCGATATCGGTCGATGGCACACCAAGATGTTGCAGAAAGACCGTGTAGTCGGAGCCGCTGCCCAGATCGCCGACCGGCACATCGGGCTTCACCTGGGCAGCCGGAGGACGATAGTTGATCGTTGTCGTTTCCTGCATAGCGGCTTCTTTGGACTGCGCAGAGTTCTGCCAGGCCTCATAGACGGTTCCGCCCTTCGCACCGGGCACGGCCTTCGCTATGTCGCGCACGAACTGCTTCAGGCAGGGAACGGCAGAGGCCCCAAATTTCGGTCCTGACACCGCGACATCCATGTTGAAATACGCCGGCGACTTCTCAAGCTCAGATTCCTGCTGCTCTCCCCACTCGGTCGAACCCATCAGACCTTCTTCTTCGCCGTCCCAACTGGCGAAGACGAGCGTACGCTTCGGCTTCCATCCTGACTTCAGCAACTCGCCAATGCCGTGCACCGCCTCAAGCATGGCCGCCGTGCCGCTGTTCGGATCGACGGCGCCATAAACCCAGGCATCGCGATGATTGCCGGCTACCACCCATTCCTCCGGTAGCTCGGAGCCGCGCACGCGGCCGATGACGTCCCAAAGAGTGCGAAACTGATAGTCCTGCGTGAGGTGCAGGCTCACCTTCACCGGCCCGGGACCGAGGTGGTAAGTAAAAGGCAGTGCTCCCTGCCATTCGCGAGGCGACTCCGGCCCGCCCAGATGCTGCAAGATCGGCGAGGCGTCATGGTACGAGAGAGGAGTGACTGGAATCTTCGGCAGCTGCGCCGATTCACCGGGTGGTGTACGCTCATTGGCAGGCAGCGAGGGAACGGAGGCAATTCCGGGAGTGGTTGGATCGCCCGGAAACTCGAACATATAGCCCACCGAACCGCGTTGCACGCCGGTTTCAGGCCGCCACGGACCCGCAGGGTATGGGTCGCCCCGCCGCCAACCATCATCGTAGGGGTCGGAATATAGAATCACGCCGGCCGCCCCATGTTGTTGCGCAAGAAAGACCTTCACGCCGCGAAAGTTCTGCCCGTACCGCGCCAGCACGATCTTCCCCCGCACGTCGATGTTCATTTTTTCCAGCTTGTCGAAGTCTTCCGGCGTACCGTAGTTGGCATAGACGACTTCCGCATTCACATCGCCAGAGGCTGACATGCTGCTGAATGGCATGACGATGCGAGAGTCATTCTCGTAGGGGTCGCCCTCGACATGCTCGCGCGTCGGACCGTGCATGACCACTCCGGGCGGGGCGGTGATATCCACGCTGATTTGCGAGGGATAGTTGAACCAGGCTTTGTATTCGACAATCTCCGTGTCGAGGCCCGCTTCGCGGAATTTCTGCGCCACGTAGTCGGCGGTGGCTTTGTCCTCAGGAGTTCCAGCCATATGCGGAGCCTGAGTGAGGATACGCAGATGCTCTTCCGCCAGTTTGGGGTCGGGGACCGCGAGGAAACGGTCCTCCAGAGCGCTTTCCCCGGCTGAATCATGAAAACCAAAGATAGCGGACACGGCGCGGGAGGCGGCCGGCACGTTTCCTCCGGTCGTTCCAGCTCCAGATAACAGGAGAATGCAAGAAAGCAGCGCTGCCGAGATGAGCTTCATTGGGACCCGGATGATGAAAAATAGAGAAGTTGAGAAGTTAGCACATGCTGTGGATGTGCGTCATTGGATTCGCCTTGTATTCGTCTTATGCACTTATTTCACCAATCGCACCAACTGGTGCTACAATTCAATTCATGAAGCGAGCCACCATGACATTCCCGGATGATCTGGCAAACGCGGTCGAGGAGTACCGCCTTGCTCAGGAAACGCCACCTTCGCTCACCGCGATCGTGCAGGCCGCGTTGCGCGAGTACTTGACCGAGCGCGGATTTCTCCGAAAGTACCGGCCGCTTAAGCTGACTCCCCTTGGCAACAGCGGGCGCAGCGATGTGAGCGAAAATCACGACCTCCATCTCGCCGGGGTTAGAAAGTGAGGCGCGCTGTCCTCGCCGACTCCACACTGCTGTACGCAATCGCCGACAAAAGCGACGCGCATCATGAACGTGCCTTGGAGGAGATGCACGCGTTGACTCGTGACCGGGAGGTTCTCTTTGCCCACCCAATCCTGCTGGAAGCTTACACGCTCATTCTGATCCGAATGGGCCGGAATGCCGCGTTGAACTGGCTTTCGCAGGTGGAATCCTCCGTGTTCATTAGTCCGGCTCCAGCAGATTACCGGCGAGCCATCGACCGGGTCCGGGCGTTCCCCGATCAATCCATTACCCTTGTTGACGCCACTCTCGCCGCGATGGCCATGCGTCTGGGCTTGCAAGTATGGACCTACGACCATCACTTCGATGTGATGGGCGTTCCTGTCTGGCGATAGAAGTCGTAGGTCTTACCGTACCTGTCCCGTTCCCACAATTTCGTACTTCGAGGAAGTAAGTTCCGCTAAGGCGAACGGACCGCGGCAGTGGAGTTTTTGGGTGCTGACGCCCATCTCGGCACCGAAGCCGAATTCGCTGCCGTCGGTGAAACGGGTGGAGGCATTCCAATACACAGCGGCCGAATCTACCGCGCGGAGGAATTTTCGGGCGTTCACCTCATCGCGCGTGACGATCGAATCGGAATGTCGGGTGGAATATCGGTTGATGTGGGCGATGGCTTCCTCCACATCGGTGACTACGCGAACCGCCATGCAGAGCCGGAGATATTCTTCATACCAGTCTTGTTCTTGGGCGGCCACGACCTCCTGGCCTTTTGCCAGATCACGCGATCTTTCATCGCCGCGAACTTCGACGCCGGCTTCGATCAGTTTCTTGGCGATGCGCGGAACATATTCTGCCGCCACTCGCTGATGCACCAACAGTTTCTCCGCCGCGTTGCACACTGACGGCCGCTGGGTCTTGGCGTTGATGACAATCCGGTCGGCCATATCGAAATCCGCGGATTCGTCGACGAAGATGTGGCAATTCCCTGCTCCCGTTTCGATCACCGGAACCACGGAGTTCTCGGTAACGTATGTGATCAGGCCTGCGCCGCCGCGCGGGATGATCACATCCACCAACCCGCGCGCTTTGATCAGTTCCTGTACGGATTGCCGGTCGCTTGAGTCGAGCAGTTCGATAGCCCCTGCCGGAATGCCGTGCACGCCGGCGAGAATTTCCACCAGTCGGTGATTGCTTTGCGCGGCTTCTTTGCCGCCGCGCAGTACGACGGAGTTGCCTGTCTTAAGCGTCAGCACGGCGGCATCGGCGGTGACGTTGGGCCGCGATTCGTAAATGATTCCCACCACTCCCAGCGGAACTCTGACTTTGCGGATGTGTAAACCGTTGGGCCGCGTCCACTCCGCCAGTGTTTCGCCAATCGGATCGGGTAACGCCGCGACTTCGCGAACACCTCTTGCCATGTCGGAAATTCGCGAAGGCGTGAGCAGGAGGCGGTCGCGCATGGCCCCCTCCAGACCGGATGTTTGCAGATCCTGCCGGTTCGCTTCCAGGATTCCTTCCGCGTTCGCCTCTATCACTTCCGCCATCGCCAACAAAAGACTATTCTTCTCAGTGGTCGAAAGCTGCGCAAGTTTCGCCGCCGCGGAGCGCGCCCGCAGCAGCTTCTCCTGGGTAGAGGCCGTAATGGTAAAAATGGTAGCCACTATGTCCTCACCTTCCGCGGAGGAAAATATGTCCCTGTCTTGCCTTCCATCCCGTGAGTAATGGAATGTGGACGCCGCCCGTTAATGATGGCCACATGCACTCCGGCTTCGCTGGCCAGTTTCGCCGCCCGCAGCTTCGAAATCATTCCACCGCGCCCCAGTTTGCTCTTGCCGTTGCATTGCGCTTCCAGCGCAGGAGTCAGTTTCCGCACGATCCGCACCAGTCTGGGCTTCTTTCGTCCATTGGGTATGTAAAAGCCGTCGACATCGGTGAGCAACAAGAGCCAGTCGGCTTTCACCGCGGTTGCCAGAAGCGCGCTGAGTTCGTCATTGTCTCCAAAAGCACCGACCAATTCGCGGACCGAAACACTATCGTTTTCATTCACGATCGGGACGACGCCCAGCGCCAGCAACTCTGCCAGCGCATTCTGCAGGTTGCGATAGCGCACCGGCGAGGTGAAATCGTCGCTGGAGAGCAGGAGTTGCGCGACCGTTTTCTTGCCAAAGAACAGTCTCTCGTACGTGTGCATCAGCCTGCTCTGCCCCACGGCCGCGCACGCCTGCATGAGCGGCACATCGTCAGGTCGTTTGGACAATGCCAATCCCGACATGCCAGCCGCGATGGCTCCAGAAGTCACGATCAAGTATTCATTCTTAGTGAGGTCGAACTGATCCACCATCGCGCGCAGGAGGTTGGCGTCAATTTGCCCACCCGGAGCGATGAGACTGGTGCCGACTTTGATGACGACTCGCATGGCCCAGTAAGAATGGTATCGCACTTGCGGCAGAGAACAGGTTACCGGCGCGTGCCTGCTTCCCGGAAATCGGACCGGACAGATGGCTCAGGAAGCACGGGCGGGGAGGGACAACTCATCCATGCTGCCTTTAGAATGGAGTTCTGACAAGTTGAAATATCTTGCTACCCTGCAGCGATGCCGGCTTCCAATGCCACCACGCGCTTCTCCAGCCGCGTGGAGAACTATGTCCGCTACCGGCCTGGATATCCGGCGGAGGCCTTGCAAGCGTTAAAAAGCGAGTGCGGACTCACCGGGGTTCAGATTGTCGCTGATATCGCCAGCGGGACTGGCCTTTGGACTCGGATGTTCCTTGAAAATGGCAATTATGTCTTCGGCGTCGAACCGAACCCGGATATGCGGCGGGCTGGAGAGCGCCTTTTGGCAGAGTTTTCCCGCTTCTCCAGCATCGCAGGAACCGCCGAGGCGACAACCTTACAAGGTCAGAGCGTCGATTTCGTGACCGCCGCCCAGGCTGCGCATTGGTTCGATCGCGAAGCCGCCCGCCGGGAATTCATGCGCATTCTCAGGCCGGGCGGATGGCTGGCCTTGGTATGGAACGAGCGAGTGACCGATTCCTCCCCGTTCCTGCGCGATTACGAGAATATGCTGTTAAGCTACGGCACCGACTATGAGGAGGTTCGCCACGAGCGCACCACATCCGCGGTAAACCAGTTCTTCGATCCGGCTCCGTTTCAATCGCGAGTGTTTTTCCTGCGGCAGGAGTTCGATTACGAAGGCCTGGAAGGCCGGCTGTTATCGTCCTCTTATGCCCCGGGGCCGGAACATTCCCGCCACGGCCCCATGCTGCGCGAACTACGGCGCATTTTTGACGCACATGCGGTTCAAGGCCGAATCGCCTTCGACTACACGACGCGCCTCTATTTTGGACGGCCCTAACCGGCCGCCTTTGTGCCTGTCCTTCTTTGACATCCGTGTGGACTTTTTTCTATCTGACTTCGCTTTGATACGATCTGCTGTTCATAATCTCCGAGGTAGAACAACGTGTCTGCCGAAAAAACCTTCCACATGACTCCCGACGAATTCCGCCGCTGCGGCCACGCCGTCGTTGACTGGATCGCCGACTATCACTCGCGCATCGAGTCGTTTCCGGTGCTCTCTCAAGTAAAACCGGGCCAGATTCGCGCCTCCCTGCCGGCTGAACCTCCCGCGCGAGGCGAACCCTTCGATTTGTTGCTGAAGGACGTCGAAAAGTTGATTCTTCCGGGCGTAACCCACTGGCAGTCTCCAAATTTCTTTGCATACTTTCCGTGCAATGCTTCCGGACCGGGAATCCTGGGGGATCTGCTTTCTTCCGGGCTGGGCGTGCAGGGGATGCTTTGGTCAACCAGCCCCGCGTGCACCGAACTGGAGACCCACGTGCTGGATTGGCTCGTCGCCATGCTCGGTCTGCCGGAGAGCTTCTTGTCGTCAAGTAGGGGCGGCGGGGTGATTCAAGATACCGCTTCCAGCGCCGCGCTTTGCGCTCTGCTGGCGGCTCGGGAGCGCGCCACAAACTACAGAAGCAACCACAAAGGAGTGGACGGCCGGATCGTCGCCTACGCTTCCTCCCAGACGCACTCGTCTCTTGAGAAGGCCGCTATGATCGCCGGCATTGGCCGAGACAATCTTCGGCTGATCGAGGTCGACGAGAATTTCGCCATGCGCCCGGATGCGCTTGCCCGTCAAATCGAAGGTGATCTGCAAGCGGGACTGCTGCCCTGCTTTGTCTGCGCCACGGTGGGAACGACCTCCTCCAACGCCATGGATCCGGTCGGCGCCATCGGGGAAATCTGCCGGGGTCACAAGCTCTGGCTGCACGTGGATGCGGCCATGTCAGGCACGGCCGCTCTGTGCCCGGAATTTCGCCATTTGCAGGCCGGCGTTGAGCTGGCCGACAGTTACAACTTCAACCCGCACAAATGGATGTTCACGAACTTTGACTGCAACTGCTTCTGGGTGGCCGACCGCAAGGCGCTCATTCAAACACTCAGCATCCTGCCCGAGTACCTCCGCAACCAGGCTACGGAATCGGGCGCGGTGATTGACTATCGCGACTGGCACATTCAGCTCGGCCGGCGTTTCCGCTCCCTGAAGCTGTGGTTCGTGATCCGACACTACGGAGTGGAAGGCCTGCAGCACCACATTCGTCAGCATGTGAAGCTGGCGCAGGAGTTCGCCGGTTGGGTCCACCAGGACGCCCGCTTTGAAGTCGCGGCCCCGGTGCCGCTGAATCTGGTCTGCTTCCGCCACAAGGCCGGAGACCCCGCCAACCAGGCAATCATGGATCGCCTGAACGGCAGCGGGGACTTGTTCCTCACCCACACCAAGCTGAATGGCAAGCTCACGCTTCGGCTCTGCGTAGGCCAGACAAACACGCAGGCAAAACACGTGCGGCGGGCCTGGAAACGCATTACGGAAGAAGCGGACCGTTTGGAAGTCAACTCATAAACAGGACCGATGTTATCTTTGTGGGGGATGAGGCACTGAAGGTGCCGAAATCCGCCCATGGAAGTTCTCCAACAACTCTTCAAGCAGCATTTCCACTTGCCTGTCGAGCGCGTGCTGCCCGTGCAGGGCGAGCTGGGCGGCTCGGGACGCAGGATTATTCGGCTCACTGCCGGAACCCTCAGCGCGATTGGCATTCTCTACGGAGTCCGCGAGGAGAATGCCGCGTTCCTTGAGTTTTCGCGGCACTTCCGCCGGCATGGCCTGCCGGTACCCGAGATTTATGCCGAGGACCTGGATCAAGGCGCCTATCTTGAGGAGGATTTGGGCGATACTTCGCTGTTCGAGTTTCTCTCGAAGAATCGCTCGGGTGCGAATATTTCTCTTTCAGCGATCGAAGCCTACCGCGATGTGGTGTCCATATTGCCGCGCTTTCAGGTGGAAGCCGGGCGTGACCTGAACTACCGGGTCTGCTATCCCCGTGGGAGTTTCGATCGCCAATCCATCAACTGGGATTTGAACTATTTCAAGTATTACTTTCTGCGGCTCGCCGGAATTCCCTTCAACGAACAGGCCCTTGAGGACGATTTCGAGCGCCTGACAACGTTGCTGTTGAACGCGGAACAGGACTATTTCCTATATCGCGACTTTCAGTCGCGCAACATCATGCTGCGCGAGGGGGGACCATTTTTTCTCGACTATCAAGGCGGGCGGAAAGGCGCTCTGCAATACGACATCGCTTCTCTTCTCTACGACGCCAAAGCCGATTTGCCGCCGGAGCTGCGCCAGCAGTTGCTGGATCATTATCTTGAGCAACTCGCGGCCTTCGTTGCGCTCGACCGCGAAGCATTCATGCGCCACTACTATGCCTATGTCTATGTCCGCATCATGCAGGCGCTGGGGGCTTACGGCTTCCGCGGATTCTATGAGCGCAAGTCACACTTCCTGCAGAGCGTGCCGTACGCGCTGAAGAACCTGCGCTGGCTGCTGCACCATGTCGAATTGCCCATTGCTTTGCCGACCCTGATCGATGCCTTCCACAGCATGCTGGCTTCGGAGAAATTGCAGAGTCTGTCTTCCGACGGTGACATTTTGCGGGTCCGGATTGTCAGCTTTTCTTTTCACCGAGGCCTGCCCAAAGATGAAACCGGCAACGGCGGCGGCTTCATTTTCGATGGCCGCTGCCTGCCCAATCCCGGACGCGAAGAGCGCTTCAAGCCCCTGACAGGCAAAGACACCCCGGTCATCGATTATCTCAACCAGCAGGAGAGCGTGCACCAGTTCCTGGCGAGCGTGATGTCTCTGGTGGATGCCAGCGTGAGCAACTATCAGCGCCGCGGGTTCAAGCATCTGATGGTCTCGTTTGGCTGCACCGGCGGCCAACATCGCTCGGTTTACCTGGCCGAGCAAGTGGCCAGGCATCTCCGGGAGCGGAACGGCGTCGAGGTGGAGGTGCAGCATCGAGAGCTCGTGCGGGTGACCGCGAAGAAGCACGAGCCGAGAAAGGCCGCATCGGGGAATGCTGGAAGATGAAGGCGATGATCCTTGCCGCGGGCCTGGGAACGCGGCTGCGTCCACTCACGAACGACCGCCCGAAGGCTTTGGTGGAGGTGGGCAGGCACACGCTGCTGGAGATCACGCTTACCCGCCTGCGCTCGTTTGGAATCAGCGAAGTGATTGTCAATGTGCATCACTTTGCCGACATGGTTGCCGACTATCTCAGAAAAAATAGCGGCTTTGGGATGCGCATCGAAATTTCGCGCGAGGAGACATTGCTCGATACGGGCGGCGGACTGAAGAAAGCTGGCTGGTTTTTTCAAGAGACGCCGGAAGATCGCGACACGCCATTTTTCCTGCATAACGTCGATGTGATCAGCACGATCGATCTTGGCCGGATGATACAGGCACATCGAGAGAGCAAGGCGCTCGCGACTCTGGCCGTGCAGGCTCGCGAAACCTCGCGCTACCTTCTTTTCGACAAAGAAGGCCTCTGCGGCCGACGCGCCGGGCGCGACGGGAAAACGGAGATGGCTCGACCCTCGCCATCGCCAGAAGCGCTGGCGTTCTGCGGCATTCACGTCATCTCGCCACGAATGTTGCCGATGATGACGGAAGAAGGAGCGTTTTCGATCATTGACTCATATCGGCATCTTGCCGCTCGAGGTGAACAAATTCTTGCCTTGCGGGCCGATGATTATTATTGGCGAGATTTGGGAAGGCCGAAGAATGTGGCCGAGGCAGCGCAGGATCTAAAAGAAAAAATTCTCTTGACCTAAAGGTGTCTGGCCGCGCTCGCCCTGAGTTTCAGTCTGCCGGCATGGGCGCGGGCTGCCTCACGGTCCTGGACTGTCGTCGCCTCTCCCGGGCCGGCGCCTGTGCCGGAGTTTCCAGCCACTTGCGCACTTCCGGGAGTGCCGCGCGCATAGCAGCTTCTCCAACACGAATCAAGTCATCTGCGCGTTTGAAATCGTCATAGGCAAAACCGGCGACATCCGGCTCAATTACCAGGTCTGCCGCGTCGCGCCACAGGGAAGACATGGCGTCTTGCGCGATGGCAAAGGATTGTCCGATAACATCGAACAGATGGCGGGGCGCGGCGCCATTGCCCCAGTTTCCTCTGAGGTGCACGGCCAAAACCCGGTCCATCCCCATTTCCCGCAGGGGGCGTGACGGCACCGGGTGCGAGAGCATGCCATCGACCAGGAAACGCCCGCGAATATTTACTGGCAGAAACATCCCCGGATAGGCGCAGCTGGCGCGCACCGGATCGATAATTCCTCCCGAGTGGAAGACCACTCCTTCCCCGGTGTTGAAATCGGTCGCCGAAACGCCCAGGGGAATACGCAGCTCTTCGAACGTCTTCACCTTCAAAGTGCGTGTAAGGAAAGAAATCATGCGGTCATTGGAGGCGAAACCATAGCGTGAGAGCGTCCAGCGGGCGAAGGTGGTAAAACGGCAGTTGTGCGCAACTTCTTCCAATTCTGCCGCCGACAAGCCGCTGCAATAAGAGGCTCCGATCAGCGCACCGACGCTCGTGCCGGTGATGGCGCCAATGGGGATGCCTTCTTGTTCGAGGACTTTCAGAACGCCTATGTGGGCGATGCCACGGGCAAATCCTCCACCCAGGGCAAGGCCGATTGCAGGAACCCTTTGTTCGTGCGGGGCGTCGGTCTTGCGGGAAAGTTCCCGCCCGAAGGCCTGCACCGACCGAATGATGTTCCCCAGACCTTTCACGTCTACCCCACATCTCCGGGCGTTTGCCCGGAACTGTCTGAGCCCAATCCCTACCTAGCATGTAAGATGCCACAGCTTGAGCTTGGGCTGTAGGGCACGTTTGTGCCAACTTCTCATTACCCTCGAGAGAGCGCGTGGTTACGACCGGTACCGATTGGGCTCCGTGACTAACTCCTGTAATCCTGCTAAGTTGCACGTATGCTGCGTGAGTTTTCGGCTGGCGGCGTGGTACTTCGCCGGGCAAAGGAGGCCTGGTGGATTGCGGTGGTCGAGTTGCCCAAGAACCCGCCTGACGCGTCGTCTGCTCCCGGCCGTGCTGTCACAAGACCGACGCCCGTGCTCACGCTTCCAAAGGGTTTGATCGATCCTGGGGAAAAGCCGCCTGAAACCGCGCTACGCGAAGTTCGGGAGGAAACGGGTCTCAATGCTGATCTGATCGTCAAGCTGAGCGACGTGAAATATTTTTACGTGCGCTCCTGGGCTGACCGCGCCCGCGTGTTCAAGATCGTCAGCTTCTATCTGATGCGTTACCGTTCGGGCCGTATCGACGATATCGATCCTGCCATGCGCATCGAAGTCGCGCAAGCGAAATGGATTCGTCTGGAGGAAGCGCCAAAGCTGCTGGCATATAAAGGCGAGAAAGATATGGCCCGCCGCGCCATAGAATACCTTGCCGCAAACCCTGACTTGTGAGCGTGGTGCGGCGAAAATCCGGTACTGACGTGATTCCTCCGACCCTGCCAAGCCGGCAACTCGCGGATAATGCTCGAATGCTCCGGATTTGGTTAATCCCTGGTGCCGCCTTGTGCGTTTGCTTTTTTCTCGCCATGCCTCCGGCCCTGCACGCAGCCTCAAGAACCGCCCCGGCAAAATCTTCCGGGCTGGGAACAGGTTACGCATCCGCCCTCGCCACCGCCGACCGGTTCCTCCAGGCCTGGCAAACCGGCGACATCGAAAATGGCATCGGGATGCTCACCAACCGCGCCAAGGGAAGAATCTCGCGCGAACAGCTTGAGGCTTTCTTCTCGGGGTCCACGCCCGCGGCCTACGAAATTGCCCGCGGCAAATCTCTCAGCCGTGGCCGTTACGAGTTTCCGGTCGTGCTCATGGGCTCCTCTTCCTCGGCAGCCTCGGCGAAAGGCAGCCATTCTCACCGCCGCTTTTCCAACCTCGTTGTTTTGCATACTGGAAACGATGACTGGGCAATAGATAAACTCCCATAGACGAAGGGTTTTTCCCAACAAGCGTTGTTCTTCGAGGCTCGATCCATGAAACGCATTCATAAAGTTGCTGTGCTCGGCGCGGGAACCATGGGCGCGCGCATTGCCGCTCATTTTGCCAATGCAGGTGTTCCCAGCTTTCTGTTCGATATTGTTCCGCCTGATGCCGATGCGCCGGCACGCAACAAGATTGCCGCTGCGGGCCTTGATGCCGCGAAGAAATCTAAGCCCGCGGCATTCATGGAGCCGTCTCTCGCCCGTCTGGTGACCATCGGCAACTTCGAGGACAACCTCAACAAGCTTGCCGAGGTCGATTGGATCATCGAGGCCGTGGTCGAGAATTTGGACCTCAAGCGTGCGCTTTTGCGGAAGGTCGAATCGATCCGCAAGCCGGGCACCATCATCACTACCAACACCAGCGGCTTGCCCGTAGGCAAAATCGCGGAGGGTTTCTCCACAGAGTTTCGCTCGGCCTGGTTTGGCACTCACTTTTTCAACCCGCCGCGCTACATGCGGCTGCTCGAACTGATTCCTACCCCCCACGCAGACCGCGGGTTGATGGATTCCGTAGCCCGGTTTTGCGACCTGCACCTTGGCAAGGGGGTGGTGCTTGCAAAGGACACTCCCAACTTCATCGGCAACCGCATCGGGACGTTTTCCGTATTGAATGTCATGCGACTCATGCAGGAGATGGATCTGACCATCGAAGACGTCGATGCGCTGACCGGGCAAGCCGTCGGCTGGCCGAAGTCCGCGACCTTCCGCACCATCGACCTGGTCGGGCTGGATATTCTCGGCCACGTTGTCGGAAACATGACCGCCAATGTCCGCGATGAGCGCAGCGATCTTCGCTTGCCCGATTTCTTTGCCCAGATGCTGCACCACAAATGGCTGGGCGATAAGACCAGGGGCGGCTTCTACAAGAAAGTGAAGGCACCGGAGGGCCAGGAAGACGAGCGCCTCGCCATCAACTGGAAGACGCTCGAATACCACCCGCGGCAGAAGCCCAGGTTCGCCGCGCTCGACATGGCCAAAAACATCGAAGACATCGGTGCACGCTTGCGAATGCTGCTTGGCCTCGATGGCAATGCCCAGAAGGGCGACAAGGCCGGGCAGTTTCTGTGGTCCGCGCTATCTGATCTCTGGACTTATTCCGCCAACCGAGTCCCCGAAATTTCCGACTCGATTGTCGAAATCGATCGCGCCATGAAACTCGGATTCAACTGGGAACTGGGCCCTTTCGAACTGTGGGATGCGGCAGGAGTCGAGCCCATCGTCGCCCGTATGAAAAAAGAGGGCAAGCCCGTTGCGGAGAATGTCGAGAAGCTTCTCGCCGCCGGACACAAGGGTTGGTACATCGATGATGCAGCCTCGCCATCTGGCCGAAAATTCTGGAACGTGAAAGCTGCGAACTGGCACTCGGTTGAGGTTCCTGAAGGGGTTTGGTCAGTCACGGTTGCGAAGAAATCCAATGGCGTGGTCAAGAAAAACGCGGGAGCATCGCTGGTCGATTTGGGCGACGGAGTGGCATGCATTGAATTTCATAGCAAGATGAATGCGCTGGGGGGAGACATCATCGGCCTCATTATCCAGACTTTGAAGCCAGATGGCCCGGGAGCCAACTTTGACGCCTTCGTCATCACTAACGACGGCACGAACTTTTCTGTAGGCGCCAACCTGATGTTGCTGCTAATGAGCGTACAAGAGGAGGAATGGGATGACGTCGACCTGGCCATCCGCCAGTTCCAGTGTATGACACAGGCCATCAAGTTTTCTCCGAAGCCTGTCGTGGCAGCACCTTTCGGACTGTGCCTGGGCGGAGGAACGGAAATCTCGCTTCATGCCCCAGCTCGCCAGCCGCACGCCGAGTTGTATACAGGATTGGTGGAAGTCGGCGTCGGCCTGCTGCCCGGCGGCGGCGGCTGCAAAGAGATGCTGCTGCGCGCGGTCGACACTGCCGCCGCGGGACATGGCAAATCCTCGCCAGAAGCTCTGGCCAACTCCGTCGAAATGATGGAAGCGATGAAGCGGGCATTCGAGACCATCGCAACGGCGAAAGTCGCGACCTCTGCGCACGAAGCCCGCGCTCTCGGCTTTCTATCCGCGAGCGACCGCATCACCATGAACCGCGAGCGCGTTCTTTCCGACGCCAAGGCCCGCGCCCTCGAACTCGTCCGTTCCGGCTATGAACCGCCGGCTCCGCGCGCCGACATTCCGGCCCCCGGCGAGAGTCTCTTTGCAACTCTGAAGATGGGGGTTCACCTTATGCGCCAGGGCGATTTCATCACCGACTACGAAGTGAAACTGGGTACGAAAATCGCCGAAGTCTTGTGCGGCGGAGCGGTTGCGCTAGGCAGTCCGGTCAGCGAGCAATACGTCCTCGATTTGGAACGCGAAGGCTTCAAGTCATTGTGCGGAGAAAAGAAGACGCAGGAGAGAATTCAGTACACGCTGAAGACAGGCAAAACGCTGAGAAACTGAGTTCATCGACGGACCTGAACACTGCTAGAATCGCCACCATGCGAAGGCTAAAAGGCCTATGCCATGCCGTGGCGGCTTTGGCCCTGTTGGCTCTAGCCAGCTATGCCCAGGACGTTCCATCCAGCGAAGTCCGGCCCGACGTGCCCGATTCGATCCAAGCCCCGGCTGGCGAGCAGATAGTCTTGTGGGCCCATGGCGTCGGATCGCAAATCTACACCTGCCAGGCAGCGACGGACGGAAAATTCGCCTGGACCCTGAAGGCTCCCGAGGCCGACCTTCACGACCGAAAAGAAAAAATAATCGGCCAGCATTTCGCCGGTCCGTCATGGAAATTGAAGGATGGCAGCGAGGTGACTGGCAAGGCCGTAGCGCACATCGATTCGCTCGACGATCAGTCCGTTCCCTGGCTGCTGATTAAAACAGTGAGTCACTGGGGAAAAGGACTCCTCAGCAATGTGACAACTATCCAGCGAGTGCACACGCATGGCGGCCAGCCTCCGTCAGAAGGGTGCGACGCGCAGCACGCAAACGCCGAAATCAAGAGCAGTTACAGCGCAGATTATTTTTTCTACGCGCCGGGGAAATAAGCCTGCGGATTCACGAAGTGAGAGGATTCTGGCAAATGAAGCCGCTCGCAATTACAAACATCAAAGTGGGGAGAAAGACCAGAGGTTCTATGCGAGAAGTCATCATCGGCTCATCCGTTCGCACACCCGTGGGACGCGCCTTCAAGGGCACGCTCCGTGCCACCCGCCCCGATGAGCTTGCGGCCGTCGCTATCAAGGGCGCGATTGGGCGCCTGCCCCAGCTCGATCCGAAGGAAATTGAAGATGTCATCCTGGGCTGCGCCATGCCCGAAGCCGAACAAGGAATGAATGTTGCGCGTATCGCCTCGCTGCGTGCGGGCTTGCCGGTGGAGGTATCGGCGCTCACCATTAACCGGTTTTGCTCGTCCGGGCTGCAGGCGATTGCCATGGCCGCCGAGCGGATCATGAGCGGGGGCGCGGAAGTCATTGTCGCAGGCGGAACGGAATCAATGTCCATGATTCCGATGGGCGGCCACAAGATTTCGCCCAACCCCTGGCTCGTCGACCACTATCCCGACGCATATCTTTCCATGGGCCTGACCGCTGAGCGTGTTGGACAGCGCTTTGGCATCTCACGGGAAGCTGCTGACGAGTTCTCGTTGCTGAGTCATCGAAAGGCCCTGGCAGCGATTCAAGCGGGAAATTTCGTCGATGAAATTGTTCCGATGCCGGTGACCCTGTCGACTCCAAACGGCGGCAAGCCGAAGAGGCAGGAAATTGTTTTCCAAGCAGATGAGGGTCCGCGTGCCGATACATCGCTGGAAGCTCTGCTCGCCCTCAAGCCTGCCTTTCACGCGAAAGGTAGTGTCACCGCCGGCAATTCTTCCCAGATGTCTGACGGCGCGGCAGCAGCCGTGGTCATGTCCGCGGACCGCGCGAAGGCTCTCGGTATCAAACCGCTGGCCCGCTATATCTCGTTTGCCACGGCAGGATACAAGCCGGAGGAAATGGGACTTAGCCCTGTGTTTGCGATTCCAAAGGCGCTGAAGATGGCGGGCATCAAACTCGCCGACATCGACGTGATCGAGTTGAACGAGGCCTTCGCCGCGCAATCCCTCGCCGTAATCAAAGAAGCGGGGCTTGATCCCTCCAGGGTGAATCCCAATGGAGGCGCGATCGCGCTCGGGCACCCTTTGGGCTGCACCGGCGCCAAGCTGACGGCGAGCATCATCCGCGAACTCAAACGCCGCAACGGACGTTACGGCATGGTGACCATGTGCGTTGGTGGGGGGATGGGCGCAGCAGGGATTTTCGAAAACCTCAACTAATACGGTCGAATTCCTGTCGCGGGCCGATGCGGGTCTATAATGCGTGCCAGGGAGGGAATTTCATGTCGGTCTTCCGCCTTCTCACCGCCCTTTTGCTGCTGGTAACAAGCGCCGCCGTGGCCTCTGCTCAATCTCCCGCTCAATCTTCATCAGAAAAGAACAGGGTGACGGCTCCGAACTTTCTCGATCCTGGCCGCATTGAGGATTATCAGCCGCACCTCAACCACTTCGTTCTGCCCCCCGAGTTTCGCTCTCAACCCCGGGCGCAGCCGCAGGGCGACACATTCTGCTATTCCATACGCAGCTACCAGGTCGCGCGCGACAACCCGCATTCAGACTCTACACATCCCGTGAAGTATTCCACCTGTCAACCGTCTGCTCGTTTTACCGTGCACACGATTGAAATGCGAAACTCTGCGTCACCTTACTGAGCAAGTCGCAGCAGCATGTTCGGAAGTGAACTTCGTCAAGTTCATGCACAAAACCCGGTATAAGGGTAACTCCTCCCCTCCTATCATTCGTACGCATCGCGCATTAGAATAATCCTGTTTCTTGGCGCTTCCTGTTCCAAGGTTTCGTTTCGCCCGATGAATTTTGAGGATTACCGATGGCCACAACGACCACAACTCCCACGACCAAAATAGCTGGCGGCAGCTTCCTGCTCGAATCTCGCCGGCCCGAAGAAATATTCACCCCCGAAGATTTCACCGAGCAGCACCAACTCATCGGCCAGACCGCTGAAGAGTTTGCCATGAACGAAGTTGTCCCCAACATCGAAAAAATCGAGCACAAGGATTTTTCCGTCACTCGCGAACTACTGAAGAAGGCAGGCGAATTGGGCCTGAGTTCCTGCGAGATTCCCGAAGCCTACGGCGGGCTCGAAATGGATAAAGTCACGGCCGCCGTCATCGCCGACCACATCGCAAAATACGCCGGCTTTGCCACCACCTGGGGCGGGCATACCGGTATCGGGACACTGCCTCTTGTGTATTTCGGCACCGAGGAACAGAAGAAGAAATATTTGCCGCGGCTGGCCACGGGCGAAATCGTCGGCGCCTACGCGCTGTCGGAATCCACCTCTGGCTCTGACGCCCTGAATTGCCGCGCCCGGGCCGAGCTCTCGAAGGACGGCACGCACTACATTTTGAACGGCGAAAAAATGTGGATCACCAATGCCGGCTTCGCCGATCTGTTCACCGTATTCGCCAAAATCGACGGCGAAAAATTCAGCGCCTTTCTGGTGGAAAGAGCCTTCCCCGGCTTTTCGGTCGGCGCCGAAGAGCACAAGATGGGCATCCGCGGATCGTCGACATGCCCGATCATCCTGAACGATTGCAAAGTTCCTGCCGAGAATCTCCTGGGCGAAATCGGCAAAGGCCACGTCATCGCCTTCAACATTTTGAACATCGGCCGCTTCAAGCTGGGCGCAATGTGCGTGGGCGGGGGCCGCGTGTCGCTGGAGAATGCGATCAGCTATGCCAAACAGCGCAAAGCTTTCGGAAAAGTGATTGGCGATTTCGGTTTGGTGCGGGAAAAGCTTGCCAACATGTCCACGCTGCTCTACGTGGGCGAATCACTCGTATATCGCACTGTGGGCATGATGGACGTTGCGCTCGGTGAGGTCGACAAGTCCGGCGCCGACGCCATCAAAGAAACCCGCAAGGCGATCGAGGAATACGCGGTCGAATGCTCCATTATCAAGGTGTGGGGCTCGGAGATGATCGACTACATCGTCGACGAAACCCTTCAGATTTACGCCGGCTACGGCTTTGTCGAGGAATACCCGGCCGAGCGAGCTTATCGTGATGCCCGCATCAACCGCATCTTCGAAGGCACCAACGAAATCAATCGCCTTATCATCACCGGGTTTCTGTTGAAGCGGGCGATGAGCGGGCAATTACCGTTGATGCCGGCGATCAAAAAACTGATGGACGAGGTCTTGTCTGGACCTTCGACCGGTGAGGAATTCGAAGGAACCCTGGCCGAAGAACGCAAGCTCGTGGCTCAGGCAAAGAAGCTGGGCCTGTTCTCCGCAGGAGCAGCCACGCAGAAATACATGCAGGCCATCCAGGACCAGCAGGAAATCATGGGAGCGATCGCCGACATGACCATTGAAATCTATGCCATGGAGTCGGCGGTTTTGCGCGCACAGAAGATGAGTGAGGCTAAAGGCGAGAATGCAGCCGCGCTGCCCATCGCGATGACTCGTGTCTATATGTCACAGTCGATGGAAAAAATTGAATCCGCTGCCAAGAAAGTAATCGCGGCCGTCGCCGACGGTGACATGCTGCGGACGCAGCTCGCCATTCTTCGCAGGCTGGCAAAACACGAGCCGTTCAATACCATCGATCTTCGCCAGCAGATTGCCAAGAAGGTGATGGAGCGTGGAAAGTACACCATTTCGTAGCAGACAGCGCGTCCCATGAAAATCTTTCAGCATCTGGCGGTAGCGACAGTTGTGCTGCTCGTGCTCACGGGCCTTTTCGCTCAGGAAAGCCAGCATCCTTCCGAAGGCCTGGCTCTCACTCCGCCTATGGGCTGGAATTCCTGGAACAAGTTCGGCTGCAACGTCAATGAAGACATGATCCGGAGCATGGCCGATGCCATGGTGAAATCCGGCATGAAGGATGCCGGCTATCAGTACGTGAACATCGACGATTGCTGGCAGGTTAGCCGTGATGCGCAAGACAACATTGTGGCTGACCCGCAGCGCTTTCCGCACGGAATGAAGGCCCTCGGCGATTACATTCATTCACTCGGCTTCAAGTTTGGGGTTTATTCCGACGCCGGATCGAAAACCTGCGCCGGCCGCCCGGGTGGCCTCGGCCACGAGTACCAGGATGCCATCCAATATGCGGCATGGGGCGTTGACTATCTGAAATACGACTGGTGCAACACCACAACACAGGATGCCAAAGCTTCCTACGCCAACATCCGCGCTGCGCTCGACGCCTCCGGACGGCCTATAGTCTTAAGTATTTGCGAATGGGGCACAGCCAAACCGTGGCTGTGGGGAAAGGAAGTTGGGGGCAATTTGTGGCGTACCACGGGAGACATCCAGGATCGCTGGGGAGGCCCGAAGAAATGGCCAGATGGCACTTGCTGTTCCAACGGCGTATTGGCGATTCTCGATCAACAGGCAGGCCTCGCGTCCTTCGCGGGACCCGGGCATTGGAACGATCCCGACATGCTGGAAGTCGGCAACGGTGGCATGAGCGATACGGAATATCGATCCCACTTCAGCCTTTGGGCGATTCTCGCGGCCCCGCTCATTGCCGGCAACGATCTGCGCGACATGCGGCCTGAGATTCGGGACATTCTTACCAACAAGGAAGTGATCGCTGTCGATCAGGACCCGCTCGGCCGGGAAGGCGAACGCGTCGCCAGAAACGGCGATCTGGAGGTCTGGGCGAAGCAGTTAGCCGACGGCAGCCGCGCCGTGGTGCTGCTGAACCGGACCAGCAGCGAACAGGAGATCAGCGCCAATTGGAAGGATCTCGGTTATCCCGCCCACCTTCGTGCTGCGGTGCGCGACTTGTGGCAGCACAGGGATCTGGGCGACTTCACGGGAAAGTTCGCGGCACAAATAGCGCCGCACGGCGTCGTGATGGTGACCGTCAGGCCGTAAACCGCAATCCATCACGCATTCTTCTTCAGTTCTTCCATTACGCTCTGAATCAGCTCTTTCGCATCAGTCAGGCTCTTCATGATGATCCGAATATCCATCACCGGCTTGCCCGGCCAGCGCTGGCTCTGGCAATAGACGCCGTGCTGGCCTACCAGCGCCATAGCGTCGGTGATCGCGTCCATGGTGACAGCGAGCCGTCCGCGCGGCACTCCCATCATGGTTTCGTAGTGCTCCAGTTCTTCGCGCTTTTCTTCGAATACCGGCATCGCCAGATTGTAACCGAGCTGGCAGGGAGCGCATAATTGTGCTCTGCCGCTTACCATTGATTCATCTGCTCGTCAAAGAAAACGATTTGCCATCACTTCGAGGAGAAGCCATGCAAAAACGAACTGCCCTCTTGACCGTGCTGATCTTTGCCGCCAGTATCCTGGCCACTGCTCAGAACAAACGGCCCAGCCCCCCGGCTTCCGCTACATGCGACCTTGGCGGCGGAAAAACCATCAAGACTGACTACTCCAGCCCGCGCATGAAAGGTCGCAAGATCTATGGCGGTCTGGTTCCCTTCGGCGAGGTCTGGCGCACCGGGGCGAACGAAGCCACAACATTTGTTACCAGCTCCGAGGTAATGGTCGGCGGGACAACTGTACCGGCCGGCAGCTACACCATTTTCACCGTGCCCAATACCGAGAAGTGGACGCTCATCATCAACAAGAAGACGGGCGAGTGGGGAATCCCCTACAAATACGAGAGCGACGAACTGGCTCGTGTGGACATGCAGGTGTCGCAACTTCCGTCGCCGGTGGAGGACTTCACCATCTCCTACGAAAACATGGGCGGCGGCTGCCAACTGCGCGTCGATTGGGAGACCACCCGCGCTTCCGTTGACATTATGCCGAAATGAAGAGGCACCCGGACTGCCAGGTTGGCTGACTGCTTATTTGCCTGACCGATGGGAGCCGCTCGATTTGTATTTCTCAGCCGCGAGCGGCTCCTCTTTCGCCTGCGTGGATTAGGGATCGGCAGTCCCGGCGCGGCGTCCGGAGTAGAACGAGTCAGCAGCCGGGCTTCCATCGCAACACCGGCTTGCGTGCGGCCGCGGTCTCGTCGAGCCGCGAAACCCGCGTGGAATGCGGCGCATCAAGGACGGTCTGTGGTTCTTCCTGCACTTCTTCCGCAATCGATTGCATCGCTTCGATGAACAAGTCCAACTCTTCCTTCGACTCGCTCTCAGTCGGCTCGATCATCAGTGCCCCTGAAACGATGAGTGGAAACGCCGTCGTGTAGGGATGGAATCCATAGTCGATCAGCCGTTTGGCGATATCCATGGTGCGGACGCCTTTCGCAGCCTGTAGCTTGTCGCTGAAAACGACTTCGTGCATGGTGGGAGTGGAATACGGCAAATCGTAAACACCCTCGATTCCCTTCCGGATATAGTTGGCGTTGAGCACCGCGTCTTCCGTGGTCTGCCGTAGGCCGTCCGGCCCATTCGCCTGAATGTAGGCCAGCGCCCGCACAAACATGCCGAAGTTGCCATAAAACGCGCGCACGCGCCCCACCGATTGCGGCCGATCGTAATTGAAGGCCAAGGTTCCATCGGACCTGGTTAGGACGACCGGTTTGGGCAAAAACGGTTCCAGCATTTTCTTCACTGCCACCGGTCCTGAACCCGGGCCCCCTCCGCCGTGCGGGGTGGAAAAGGTCTTGTGCAGGTTCAGGTGCATGAGGTCCACGCCAAAATCGCCCGGCCGCACTTTCCCCACGAGCGCATTCATGTTGGCGCCGTCCATATAAAGCAGGCCACCCTTGGCGTGCAGAATGGCAGCGATCTTGGCGATGTCCTGTTCAAACACTCCCAGCGTGTTCGGGTTGGTAAGCATCAACGCGGCAACGTCTTCATTCATCTGCGCTTCCAGAGCCGCCGTATCCACCATGCCGCGGGAATCGGATTTCAGGTTTTCCACAGCGTAGTTCACCATCGCTGCCGTTGCTGGATTGGTCCCGTGCGCCGAGTCGGGAATCAGAATCTTCTTGCGCGGCCTGCCCTGCGCATGGTGATAGGCCCGCACCATGAGCAGCCCCGTCATTTCCCCGTGGGCGCCCGCGGCGGGCTGCAAGGTGATTGCGTCCATGCCCGTGATTTCGGTAAGGCATTCGCTCAAGGTTTTGATGATGTGCAGCGCGCCCTGCGAGATTTTTTCCGGCTGATAGGGATGTCCGTTGCTGATTCCCTCCACCCGCGCGACGGCTTCATTCACCCGCGGGTTGTATTTCATGGTGCACGAGCCAAGGGGATACATCCCCAGATCGATGGCGTAATTCCAGGTCGAAAGGCGGGTAAAGTGGCGAATGATTTCGATCTCACTCACCTCGGGCATGTTGCCGAGATCCTTTCTCTCCGCCGCACCGAGAAGCCTGGCGGCGTCGACTTCTGGCACGTCGAGCGGAGGCAGCTTCCATGCGGCCTTTCCCGCCGAAGACTTTTCGAAAATGAGTCCTTCGTTCTGATTGACGTGGCGCGTGGCTTTGCGGGTCATGTGTTTCATCGCGCCACCTCTTCCACGTCCTCTTCCTTTGCCGACCGCACCGACTGCTCGCTTTCGGCGACGAGACCCACTGCCGTATCGATTGCCGATCGTGTGGTGAGTTCCGTGCAGCACCACAGCGCCGCATTCCCGAGTTCGGGATAGAACTTTTTCAGCGGCAATCCGCCGATTAACTTGTGTCCAAGCAGGCGGCTGTTGATGGCATAAGGGTCTTCGCTGGTCTCCACCACGAACTCGTTGAAGCGGGGCGCACCAGGAAAGAGAATTTGGCCGTGTTTCGCGAATTGATCGGCGGCATAAGCTGTCTTCGCCAGATTCTGCCGGGCCAGTTCTTTCAGACCAACTTTTCCATACACCGCCATGAAAATGTTAACCATCAGCGCGACCAAAGCCTGATTGGTACAAATGTTCGAGGTCGCCTTCTCACGCCGGATGTGCTGCTCACGCGTGGCCAGGGTCAGCACAAATCCGCGTTTGCCCTGCCGGTCCACGGTCTGCCCCACCAGCCTTCCCGGCATCTGGCGAACATATTTCTCGCGCGTGGCGATCACGCCGCAGTATGGTCCGCCAAAGCCCATGGGCACCCCAAACGACTGCGCCTCCATCGCGATCACGTCGGCTTCCCGAGGAGGTTCGACAATCCCCAGGGAAACGGCTTCGGCAATGGAAACCACCAGCATGGCTCCGCTCTTGTGCGCGATTTCAGCAATGGCCGCCACATCTTCAATCGTTCCAAAGAAGTTCGGCGACTGCACCAGCACCGCGGCGGTCTCGGAGGTTATCGATTTTTCAATCTCCTTTAGATTCACCCGCCCGTCGGTGCCAAAGCCCACCACCGACAACGGCATCCCTTGATGCGTTGCATAAGTCGCCAACACCTCGCGATACTCCGGATGCAGGCTGCGCGCCACCATCACCGAGCGCCGCCCGGTCAGCCGCACCGCCATCATCACCGCCTCGGCCGCCGCGGTCGAGCCGTCGTACATGGAAGCATTGGCCACTTCCATGCCCGTCAGTTCGCAAATCATGCTTTGGAATTCGAAGATGGATTGCAGCGTACCCTGGGAAATCTCGGCTTGATAGGGCGTGTAGGCGGTCAGAAACTCGCCGCGCGAAATCAGCGCATCGATGATGACCGGGCGGTAATGAAAATAGGCTCCGGCGCCCAGAAAGCTGGTATAGCCCTCGCCGTTCTCGCGCGAACGCTGCCGAAAATAATCCACGATTTCCGACTCCGCCATCTGTCGCGGGATCTTCAGATCACGCGTCAGCCGGTACTCGGCTGGAATTTGGGCAAACAGATCGTCGACCGAGCGCACGCCAATAGCCTTGAGCATGTCTTCGCGGTCGGCAGGAGATTTTGGTAGATAACGCATAGGAAGTTGATTAGATGAAGCAACCACGCGTCTGGATTGTCGCGCTTTCCGCTGGTTCAAGCCGTGCCCGGAATCACATCAATTCTCGACTGACGATTTCAGTTGCACGCTGACCCAACTTTTCGGGGAACAATCCCGAAGCCTGACGCCCGAAGTCCGAAGCCGATCTTAATGTCCTGCCTCTTCGGCCACGAACTTCTCATAATCGGCAGCCGACATGAGCGCGTTCAGGTCGCCCGCATCCTTCAACGTCATCTTAATCATCCACGAGCCGTGTGGATCTTTATTAACTTTCTCAGGAGACGTGGCCAGCTCGCCATTAACTTCGGTAACCGTCCCAGAGGCGGGGGCATATAGGTCCGAAACGGCCTTCACTGACTCAACCGTCCCGAAAGCCTTGCCAGCCACGAGTTCCGCGCCTACTTTGGGAGCTTCAACGAAAACGATGTCGCCCAGAGAGTCCTGCGCATAGTCCGTGATCCCGACGCTCGCGCTATTTCCGTTCGCCTGAATCCACTCATGCTCTTTCGTATATTTGCGATCCGTTGGATATGCCATGATTGCTCTTGCTCCTGGACTGGAAGCCTTCGTGAACCTTTGTGTCCTTTGTGGTTAAAATCTGTTCGCGATTCTCCGCCGTCAAACAGTTTTCTTCGGCCGCTTATAAAACGGCGTCGGCACCACCGTCGCGCCCGCGCCCTGCCCGCGAATCTCAACTTTCAGCGCGGTCCCGACCGAAAATTCTACCGGCACATAGGCCAGCGCAATATTTTTCTTCAAGAACGGTGCGGGTGATCCGCTGGTCACATACCCGATCTCCCGTCCGCTGACATCCAAAACTTTGTAGCCATCGCGCGCGATGCCACGCTCGGCCATCTCCAGTCCCACCAGCGTTCTTTTGAAACCAGCGGCCCGGGCGGCTTCCAGGGCGGTTCGACCGATGAATTCCGGCTTTTCCATTTTGCAGAAGCGATCAAGCCCCGCTTCCCATACATTGATCGTATCGGAAATCTCGTGACCATAGAGCGGAAGCTTTCCTTCCAGCCGTAGTGTGTTGCGAGCGCCCAGTCCGCACGGAACAACGCCGAACTGCTTGCCAGCCTCGAGAATCGTATACCATACCCGGGCGCTGGTTTGTTCGTCCGCGGGAATGTAAATCTCAAATCCATCCTCTGCGGTGTACCCGGTACGCCCCATCAAAGTATTGGGCAAGCCGCAAATCGTGCCCCGCGTCACCCAGTAGAACTTAACCTTGCTCAAATCCGCGTCGGTCAGCTTCTGCAGCAAGTCCACCGCTTTCGGCCCCTGAATCGCAATCTGCGTAAAATCGTCCGACAAATTTTCCACCGCGCAATCGAACTGCCGCGTGTTGTCGCGCACCCAGTTGAAATCCTTTTCGCGCGTCCCAGCGTTGATCACAAGCAGATATTCGTCTTCGCCCAGTCGGTGCACAATCACATCGTCGACAAACGTTCCCTGCGGATAAAGCATCGCCGAATACTGCGCCTGCCCGATCGCCAGCTTCGACGCGTCATTCATCGAAATATGCTGCACCGCCGCCAGCGCCTGCGGCCCCGCCAGCCGAATGTCGCCCATGTGACTGACATCGAAAATGCCCACTCCGGTCCGAACCGCCATGTGTTCATTGATGATGCCGCAGCCGATCGCCGCCGGATACTCCACCGGCATCTCCCAGCCGTTGAACTCCACCATCTTCGCGCCCATCTGGCGATGGACGGCGTTCAGCGCAGTTTTGCGAATGGCGGGAGCTTGCGGAGCTTCGTACGTGGTCGCCTCAACAGCGGACAAGAAAAACCTCAATCAGCGCAGCGGCTGGCCTGCTGGGGATGGTGTGACTGTTTACCGTATCACGCGCTTTTTTGGCGGGTCAAACCCCCAGGATTTCACTGCCGAGGACCCTGAGCCCGCCAACAATCTACAAAACCAAAAGCAGCTGCTCGTCCAGCGCGTCAGCATCTTTCAATCCGCCCCAGCTCAATTCCTGTGGCTCATCGTTTCGGTCTTGCATTATAATGTTTATATTAATCCAAAAGGTGATCTCTATGAAGCTCAAACTGCGCTCCGTAGGCACTTCAACCGGCGTCCTGCTGCCAAAAGAAATGCTCGTCCGCCTCAAAGTGAAAAAGGACGACACGCTGTTCGCGACCGAAACGCCCGAAGGGTACCTGCTCACCCCTTACGATCCCGAGGTTGAGCGTCAACTCAGCAAGGGACGCGAGTTCATGGCCAGATATCGTGAAACCTTTCGAGCGCTCGCCAAATGAGGTCGCCCAAATGGGTGGACCGCCGAGCGTTGCTCCTCTTACACGCGGAAACCCTGGCCGAGCATGGCGGCCTGGCGGGCTTGCGTGATCCGGGAGCGTTAGACGCCTCCCTCGCAAGGCCTCTGCACCTGCATACCTACGAACCCGAATCGGATTTGGCTCGACTGGCCGCCGCTTACGCTTTCGGTATTGTTCGCAGTCATCCTTTCAATGACGGCAACAAGCGCGCGGGGTTCCTCGCACTTGGCCTTTTTATTGAACGCAACGGCGGCGAATTTGTGGCTGATGCAGTCGAGGCGATCGCGGTCGTTTTCCGCCTGGCGGAAAGCAAGCTGACTGAGTTGGAGCTGGCCGAGTGGATTCGGCGCAATTTGAAGAAACACTGACACAGTGGCAAGATTGGATGCTACCACTCGAACTGCACGGTCACTCGCGACCCGGCGGCCACGTGGGTCCCCGCGGGCGGAGACTGCTGGCGCGCCACGCCGCTGCCGACGGCCTCCAGTTCGAGCCCGGCGTTCTGCGCCGCCTCGACCGCGCCACGCAGTGTCTTTCCCACAAACGACGGCACTGCGATTCCGCCCTGCTCAAGATCTAGAACCACCGTTCCGTTGGAGGGAAGCTTGGCCGGCTCTGCTGCATTCAAATCCGTTGCAGTTGAAGCTTTGGCTCGGTCGTCACCCATCGCGGCTGGCTCCGGTTCAGCCTGCCGGATTGCTGCCTGCACCACCGGTCCTTCTCCAGGCGCCTTCTCCGATTCACGCGGTACACTCGCCTTCATCGTTGAATCCGAGGAATTTTCATTCACCGCAGACGTCTCCAGCGGCTCTCCCGGATGGTCCGGTGTGCCCTCCTCCAGATCTTGATCTTTCGTGCGGGTTGCCAGCAGCAACTGCCGGTTGGGGGCCAGCGGCAGATCGTGCGGCACGTGCAGGTACTCAAGCACCTGCTGCGCGACCCGCCGAAACACCGGCGCCGAAACCTGGCCGCCCTGATGCAGTCCTACCGCCGAATCCAGAATTACCGCCACCACAATCTGAGGATTGTTTACCGGCGCAAAGCCCGCGAACGAGCCCACATACTTCGTCTTTGAATACGCCCCGGTCGCCGGATCCACCTTCTGCGCAGTCCCGGTCTTTCCGGCGGAGGAGTATCCGTCCAGGAATGCCTTGCGCCCCGTGCCCTCGAGGACAACTTTCCGCATCATCGAGCGCATTTCCGCCGCTGTAAACGGAGAGATTACGCGGCGTGACGCGCCGGGATGAAAGGCCACCATCTGCGCCGCATTCCTCGGCCCGGCGCCCGGCGGATAGGTTCCGACCACGATGCGGGGCGCCACCCAAACGCCGTCATTGGCGAAGGTCGAAATCAGGGCCGTGAGCTGAATCGGCGAAATCCCGATTTCCTGCCCCATCGAAATCGCCGCGATCGAAACCTTCGACCACCGGCTTGGCGGTTTGGTCAGCCCGCGGGTCTCGCCCGGCAGCTCGATGCCGGTCTGCTGGCCAAATCCGAAGGCGCGAATGTACTTGTAAAAGCGGTCGTCGCCCAGGCGCAGCGCAATCTTGATCGCTCCGACATCGCTCGATTCCGCCAGCACCCCCCAAACCGGCAGCAGGCCGTGCGGCCGGGAGTCCCGGATACGCATGCCGTTGTAGACAATCGATCCCATCTGGCAGTCGAACACTTCGTCCGGATTCGTGACCTTTTCTTCCAGCGCCGCGGAAATCGTCACCAGCTTGAAAGTCGACCCGGGTTCATAGATGTCGCTGACCGCGCGGTCGTTCAGGGTGCTGGGCGTGATTTCCTTGCGCACGTTGGGATTGAAGGTAGGCCGGTTGGCCAGCGCAAGAATCTCTCCAGTGTGCGGGTTTTCGACGATCACCGTGCCGGCGATCGCCTGGGTGTCGTGCATCGCCTGATCGAGCTCCTTTTCGGCGATGTACTGAATGTTCTTGTCGATGGTCAGAACTACGTTCTCGCCCGGCTCCGGCTGCTTTTCCACGTCGGCAAACCATTGCTTGCGAGCGTCGACCGAGATGATCATCTTCCCCGGTTTGCCGCCCAACTCGTCGTCGTACTCGTGCTCAATGCCGCTTTGCCCGGAGTCGTCCATCCCGACGGTTCCTATTACCTGGGCGGCCAGATCACGCGCGGGATAGAACCTCTTCGGCTCCTTCTGGAAATGAATCCCTTGCAGACGCAGTGCACGGATGCGCTCGATGGTTTCCTGGTCCGCCTTGCGTGCCACCCAGCAGAATGTCTTGTGACTCTGACAATCTGCCAGCACGACGTTGTGATCCTCGCCCGTGATCCGTGTAATGAGGGAGATCGCGGTGGGCAGGTCCTTGACCTCACTGGGCACGGCGAATGCTGATTCCACTAGCACGGACATGGCCAGTTCGCGCCCGGCCCGGTCGTAGATGACTCCACGCTTTGCCGAGACCGGAATCGCTCGTTGTTGCTGATGGTCCTCCTGCTTAATGAATTTGCCGTAGTTGAAGATCTGCAGATCAACCAGCCTGGCGCAGATCGCGGCACACCAAAGGAAAAGCATGCCGCCCAGCAGGTAGAGCCGGGCATTCTTGCCGAGATTGGCATTAAGACTCGCCATCGGGCTTGCGGCTATCTCTAGCCTTGTCATCCTGAGGTCGCGTTCCTTGCGCGTCAAGGGACCTATGCGCTTCCACCGCTGCCACAGACTGTATAGGTCCTTCGCTTCGCTCAGGATGACAAGCGCTGAAAATTCACTTCAGAAAATCATGGCGGCCCTCATCTTCCGCAGGCCGCCATCGAAACTTGTGTGGGGCGGGCGCTCTCGCCCGCCAAATGCAGGTCGCGCGTCTCTACTGCCCGGCTATCCCCAAGCCCGGCGACGCGCTTGCCACTACCGGTCCGCCGTCGCTTACAGGTACGCTGTCCATGCGGATCACCTGTCCGGGCTCCGGCGGCACCAGGCCCATGCGCCGCGCAATCACATCAATCCGCTCGGGATCGCGCAACGACGCATCTTCCAGATGCAAGGCGCGGTTCATTTCGGTCAGATTGCCGAGTTCTCGCTTGCTGGATTCAATCTGATAGCCATATTCAATGGCTTTGAAGTGCTGCCACGTATAGGTGAAGACCAACAGGAACAGAACGGCCAGAGAGATACAAAACTGCTTCATCTCGCGGTTGCGCTGCGGATCTTCCGCCTTTACCAGGCGCGAGTTGTCGATCGCCTTGGAGAAGTAAATCTCCGGCGTACCAGTCCAGAAAGTTTTCCGCCGGGCTGTGGGTACCGTATTCCGAACTGCTGCCGCTGCTGCCATTATGCCGCTCCCGCCATCGTCGTTTGTGGTTGAGGCGCCTCGTAGTACATTGCTTCGAGCATTCGCAATTCCATCTCTTCGCGGATCTCACGCCGTTCCTGCTCGCGGCACTCTGCCCGCTCTACCATTGCCATCAAATCTTTGATTAAGGTGCCCGTGTACATGTTTGCTATACCTCATCTGGGATTCCTACCACGGAACCCATCGAACCCGGCTTCAGGCTCCCGCTTTTCGGCTCCCTGGAGCCGGATACCGGAGCCGGAAGCCGAATCTCTATGCCCGGCACGGCTTGTACAGCTATGCCGCGGGCCCGGCTGGTTTTCCGGAGCCTAAACTCTTTCCGCGGCCCTCAACTTCGCGCTGCGGGCCCGCGGATTGCGATCGATTTCTTCTTTCGATGCCACCAATGGCCTTTTCGTAATCAAACGAAAGTACCTGTCCTTAGAACTGCCCTCGCGAAAAGCGTCCTTTACCAGGCGATCCTCCAGCGAGTGAAAACTGATGATCACCACCCGTCCGCCCGGCTTCAGAATCCGGGGCGCCACTCCGAGCAGCGCCTTCAGATCGTCCAGTTCGCGGTTTACGAAGATTCGGAGAGCCTGAAAAGTTCGCGTCGCGGGATGAATTCTTCGTTGCTCAGAATTCATTGGCCGGGCCGCGGCTGAAACGATCCCTGCGAGTTGCGCAGTCGTTCGTATCGGCCGCGACCGGACAATGGCTCTGGCGATTCTCCGCGACCTCCTTTCCTCTCCGAATTCGTAAATCACATCGGCAAGCTCGCGCTCGTCGAGGTGGTTTACCACTTGTTCGGCGGTGCGCTCGTTGTGCGGGTCCATCCGCATATCGAGCGGTCCATCCGCCTGAAAACTAAATCCTCGTGCGGCATCGTTGAGCTGCAAGCTGCTGACGCCGAGATCGGCAAGAATGCCGTCAGCTTTCAGCTCTTCGCTGTCAGCCAAGCCGGCAAACGACCCTTGCCTCAACTCAATCGTCGGCCAATCTTTCTCACGACTGTCATCCCAAGCGAGCATTTCATCCGCGTCAGCGGATGAAAGCGCAGTCGAGAACCTGCCCTGAGCGACTGAGTTCAGCGAAGGAGTCGATTGGGGACCTTCTGTTCCCCCGAAGCCCGCAGCCCGAAGCCGGAAGCCTGCCTTCTCCAGCGCTGCCGGATCTTTATCGAGGCCAATCAAATGTCCCGGTGCGCCGAGGCGTTTTGCGATTTCGTAGCTGTGACCGCCCAGGCCCACCGTGGCGTCGATATAGATTCCGCCACGCCGCACGTTCAAAAAGTCGATCGCTTCTTTTAAAAGAACCGGAACATGGATCGCTTCCTTTCCACCACCATGTCCAACCCCCTGAGGGGTGTCTGTTGAATCCCCGCCCACTAGATGCCCAGTTCGTCGAGCGTCTTCTCATCGTCAGGCGTAAACGGCTGCTCTGCGATCTCCTTGCGGTAGGTCTCCAGGTTGCGCACCAGCAAACGGTTCAGGTTGCCGGTTACAGCCACTTCCCCCCTGATGTTTGCAGCCTCCCGTAACATTTGCGGCATCAACAACCGGCCCTGGCCATCCATTTCCACCTGCTGTCCCCAGTAGTTCACCCGGTCGAGAAATTTCTTTTTGGTCGGGTTGTAGTTGGACAAGCCTGCCAGCTTCTGCTCGATCCGCTCCCACTCTTCGAAGGGATATATTTCGGCAACCTTCCCATCCAGGCTGGTGATGTAAAATTGCTGCCCGTACTTCTCGTCGATCACCCGCTTGAATTCGGCCGGGACTTTGAGCCGTCCCTTTTCGTCGACCCGGGTTGGATGATTGCCGCGAAACATGAATATTTTCCGTTGTAATCCTGAAGCGCCCGCGCTTGGCGCTGAAGGATGCGGGCGTGCCGCGCGAACATTCGCGCGTTCTTTGCGCAAATGCAAAATTGCGCGTCTGGCACGCTTCCTTATGAACTACGACAGCCACCGGGGAGGCAAAAGCGGCGCAAATCATGGTCAATCGGGGGCGATTCGGGCTGTTGGTCGTGCTTTCGGGTCGGCTTCCCACCGGCTCCTCGTTTTCAGCTCCTGGCTTCCACTGCCCTACCCTGATAACCACTTTCAACCACTTTTGACCACATCTTATCTGTAAGTCGTTTATTGTCAAGCGGAAACTGATAGGTTGAAGTCCCACCTAGACACGGCCAGAAGAAACTACGAGGCCTTGTGGTTAATTAAAAATGCGACCACAAGCAATAGCGTTTACGCCCGTGGTTCTTTCGCTATTCGTTCGCTGAGATTTTCCTTGATCTCCGCGCCAGTCGCGGATTTTCTTGTGGAAATTCGCGCCCACCGAAGCGAAACCAAGTGAAAGAGGAAAATGCACGGGGAGGGACCGCATGCCCTTGTCCGCTCGCCATACCTCGTGTGTTCCTCCCGGCCCTCGGTGTTACGCTTTTCCACCACAGGGTACCCAAAGGAACACAGGGAACCCGCTACCAGATGAACCTCGCCCCAGCTGAATGTGCCGCGAGCCCCCCCGAGCCAATGACTGGATTCGACGCCGCCACGTCCGGCGTGAAAACCACGGTACCCACCGAGCTGGGGTCTGAGAGGTCGGTGTTCATCGTGAAGACATCAAAATTGGGATGGTTGAGGATGTTGAAAAATTCCCCGCGCAACCGGGCATGTCGAACCTAGGACGACTCCGTTCGGGCAGCGAGTTTTGGTTACTATCAGTCTTGAAAATGAGCTCAGGATCGCTAAAGCAATGCCTTGATGCGAGCCTCAATACACTGCGTCCCCTGCGCGGCTGGTACGAATCCGACCCTCTTCCACCGAGATCATGTAGCTTTGGCCGCCATCTCCCTTCCAATCCTTTACATTGAACGTCGCGCTGGTCGGCGCATGATAGGCGGCTATGTTGCGCAGGGTGAGCGGCTGCCCCGGCTTGCACACTTCCGGAGCCTCGGTCACCTGCAAGAAATAAACCCCCTTTCCTGTGCCCACAACCTTGCCGCGGCCATCAGCCTCCACCAGCAGCGCCGATCTTTCGTCGATAGCAATTTCCCGCGGAGCTTTCGCCCATCCATCGGCCACGATACGCGCCAGAAAGCCCAGGCTCCTCCCCATGCGATCGCGCCTGGCGAAGTGGCTGTCAGTAAGAATGTTCTCGAGCAGGGGAACTCTCAGAAAATCGCGCACCACGGTCACGCGCTTGGTATAAGGTTCTGAAAGCACTTGCGGCGACGCAAGATCGGCATCATCCGGCTTGTCTTCCAGGCAGCCATAAACGAACTGCCCAAGCACCGCCAGGCCCGCGCTGGCGCCGCCGATCGGCTTGCCTTCGGCCACGTCGGCGTTGATCGCATCTTCCACCGGCGTGCCCTTCCAGAAATTCACGTAGCGCGACTGATCGCCGCCTGCGATAAAGATTGCCTCGGCTTGGCGAATGATCTCGGCCACTCGCGGCTCCTGCGCGGCTGCCCGGCTGGGAACTACCAGCGTGGCCACGGAGTTCGCCTTGCACAAGCCATTGACGTACGGGTTGTAGTCGTCGGTGCCGTGCGCCCGCAAGATCAGAAAATCTCCTCCGTTGGCTTTATCACACAGCCAGCGAAAGGCTTCATCCAGATCCGTGCCGCCACCCATCATAGCAATGCCTGCCTCAGGATGAATCTGGGCATCCTGGGCATTGCCCACCCGTTTGTACTTATAGGAAGAGGCGCTGCTGAGAAGCGCGGCACCGCTTACCAGCAGAATGAGCAGCGCTACTCCTCGCAGGTTTCTCATGCCATGACTATAGGCGCGCGCTTCGCGGCCGCGCAATTTTCCGCTTTCCTTTTGCCTCAGAGGTGTACACTGCGTCCGCTCATCCAAGGGGGTGTTTCGAAATCGCGTAATGGAGGTCACAACATGTCGCTGAACAAAGGTCGAATTTGGCTGGGCGGATTGGCCGGGGGAGTGATTTGGTCGGTATGGAGTATCCTCATCAACTATTTCGCGATCAAGAATGTTCGCTATGAAGCCGCGCAAAACGCCGGATTGTTGTTGAAGACGCCGCGCTATCCATTGTTTCCATTGCAGTGGATCATTCTGTTGTTCATTTCGGCGATCATCGTGGCCCACCTCTACGCATGGTGCCGCCAGACGTTGGGCCCAGGGCCGGGCACAGCATTGCGCGTGGGGTTCTGGGTGGGGCTGATCGCCGGCCTTCCGGAAAACTTCGCACAGGCGACGTGGTCTGCAGTCGACCGCGCCCTTCCACTCGGCTGGATGCTGGAAATGTGGTTGGGGTGCATTCTGGCCACGCTGGCGGCAGGCTTTCTCTATAAGGAATAGGGAATGAGATAGACAACGACGGCTGACTTCCAGGGATGGGTAGCTTGCAAGAAGGACGAAAAACGTCCTACCGGTATTGGCCATTGCCGATTTATTTCACAGGCTCAACCACCACGGCTGTTCCGTAGGCGAGGACTTCGGTAACGCCCTGCATGATCTCGGTGGCATCGTAGCGGGCGCACACCACCGCGTTCGCACCCAATTCGGCGGCATGCTGCAGCATCAGATCAAAGGCTTCCTGGCGGGTCTTCTCGCAAAGATTGGTGAGCAGGGTAATATTGCCGCCAACCAAGGTTTGCAAGCCGGCCCCGATCGTACCGAAAATGGAGCGCGAACGCACTACGATACCCCGCACCACGCCCAGAGTGCGAACTATGTGGAAGTTGTCCAATTCGAACTGGGTTGTGACCATGTTGTGCGCTACCATGCGTCCACTGCCTGCATAACCGATGGCCATAGCGAGCCTCCCTCTAGCGCAGCCTTGCGCCGCTGCTAAATATAGCGCGAGCCCAAAGCGGAAGACGAATCTTTCGGATTCCGAAGCTGCATGACCCGACCGTGGACTTAGTCAACTGAAGCGTGATTGTGTTGTATATTTGCGAGTTTCGGGAAGGCTATGAGCGAAACTGAAAAACCGTCTGCGCCGGCAACGAACAAGGTCGATCCATCAATCCCGCGAGTCCTGATCATTCCTCCCGAACGTGCACTCATCTACAGCCAGGGGTTGGGTGAGGCGCACATCGTGGCCGGAGCCGAGCAATCAGGTGGCGCCTGGTGGCTGGGACAGTTCCGCGAAGATGGCGGTTTCATGACCTTGCTGCACCTGCACCCTCACATGGACGAGTATTTTTTCGTGCAGCAAGGCGTGCTCTCGCTGTATATCGACGCCAGGTGGCACGACCTGCGGCCGGGAACGTTCGCTCTGGTCCCGCATAACACGCCGCACGCTCAGGGCAACACCGGAAAGGAACCGGTTCACTTCATCGGAGCGGGCAGTCCTGGCGGCTTCGAACGATTCTTTGCCGAATTGGATCAGATCATCAAACAGATTCCTCCAGGCCCGCAGCTCGGTGCGGAAATCGCGAGGATAATGCCCAAATATGACACCCAGCCCCTGGGTCCGCCGCCTCGGAGGGTTTAACCTGGGCGCCGGCAGTTGCGAGCCTCGGCTCGGACTCGGGCAATTCGGCGACCCTATAACGACCGGTTGCATTTTCGATTACGGAGGGTCTCCTTGATTTCCCGGCGGCAGTTTCTGAAAGCAAGCGGGCTGGCGGGCGCAGCGGGAGCATCTCTCCCCCTCGCAGCCATGGCCGCCACGGAGAAACCCTGCAAGGCTTCCTTGCCGCCCGCGATCGCACGATTGAAATCGCGTACAGGCGAGGCTACGCCGATTACAAAGCAGGAGCGTTCCACCCGCATTGAACGCGCGCGACAACTGATGGGTGAGAACTCCCTGCACGCCATTATGCTGATGGAGGGTACTTCGCTGAATTACTTTACCGGCATTCAGTGGTGGGGCGGCGAGCGATTATTCGCTCTGGTATTGCCGGCGAAGGGCGCGCCGTTCTATGTGTGTCCTGCGTTTGAAGTGGATCGGGCGCAAGAACAGATCGCCAACACTCCCGAGGGGACACATGCCGATGTGCGCACCTGGCAGGAAGATGAAAGCCCGTACGATCTGGTCGCGCAAGGCCTGAAGGAACGCGGCGTCATCACGGGTAAGGTGGGCATTGAGGAAAGCGTACACTTCGTCTTCAGTGACGGCATCGCCAAAGCCGCGCCACAAGCCACTTTTGCGAGCGCGACTCCGGTCACGGCCGGTTGCCGCATGATTAAGAGCGAGCACGAGATTGTGCTGATGCGGCTGGCGGCGCAGGTGACCTTAGCGGCCTACGAGGCGGTCTACCAATCTCTGCGACCGGGCATGACCCAGCACGATGTTTCCGATCTCATTGACGCCGCCTACCAGCAGTTAGGGTTTCCCGGCGAGGCGAGCGTGGAAGTCGACGAATATACCGCGTATCCCCACGGCTCCAGCACGCCGCAGGTGCTTCGCGAAGGCTCGATCCTCATGATCGACGACGGCTGCACGGTCGAGGGATATCAGTCGGACATCACGCGCACGTTCCTGTTGGGAAAGGCCTCTGGCCCGTCTGCAGATAGGATGAACAAGGTTTTTGACATTGTGCATCGTGCTCAATCGGCCGCACTGGCCGCGGCCCATCCCGGCATGGAGTGCGGAGCGGTCGACGCCGCCGCGCGCAAAATCATCACCGACGCCGGTTATGGCCCCGACTACAAATATTTCACCCATCGACTCGGACACGGCCTAGGCATGGACGGCCACGAGTGGCCGTACCTGGTTCGCAGCAGCACCACCAAGCTACAGGCCAACATGACCACCAGCGATGAGCCGGGCATCTACATTCGTGGAGAATTTGGCATTCGCCTGGAAGACGATATGCACATCACGGAGAACGGCGCGGAATTGTTCACGCCCCAGAGCCCGTCGCTGGAAGACCCGTTCGGAAAAGGGTGAACAGCCAGACGATCTCTGCGATTTGGGGCCATTAAGGCGACGCATGATCCTAAATTATTGTCTGCGATGTGTCGGAAATCACAGACATCGAGACATCGATTGAGGTCAACTTACGGCCCGTGCTTTTTTGACGGGCAGAATTTGCTGAGATCAAGAAATGCAGGGCACGCTCCCTCCGGAGCAGATAGACCAACTCGTGGCCGAAATTCGGGAATTGGGCAAGAAGAAGTAGAACGCCTCTTTGGGATGAGAAAAGACTATGGATAACGTGGCGGTTTCTACCGCGGGAACCACAAGGCGCCGTCTGGTCGAATTATTCCTAGGTGGAGGGCTGCTGGCTTCTGTAGCGTCTTTTGTCTATCCCTTACTGCAATATCTTGTGCCGCCCCGCGTCGCCGATTTGGGCGGCGGCGAGGTTATTGCCGCCAAGGTGGGCGATCTTAAGCCCAACAGCGGGATCATCTTCCGTTTCGGCAGCCGGCCCGGCTTGCTTATCCTGACCGGCGACGGCCAGTATCATGCCTTGTCCGCAACCTGTACGCATTTGGGCTGCACGGTGCAATACCGTGGTGATCTGCGTGAGATTTGGTGCGCCTGCCACAACGGTACCTACGACCTGAATGGCCGTAACATTTCGGGTCCGCCGCCGCGGCCGCTGCAGCTTTACCAAGTCCACGTGCGGGGCGACCAGATATTCGTCAGCCGGAACCAGGAGAGTTGAGCGTGTGGGCGAAAATCCTTAACTGGCTCGATGAGCGTTTCGACTGGGCCGACTTGACGGCGCCGTTGCGCAAAAAGACTGTTCCCATCCACGACCGTTCGTATTGGTACTTTCTCGGCGGCATCACTCTGTTTCTCTTCGGATTGCAGATCTGCACCGGCATCCTGTTGCTGCTCTATTACCGGCCCAGCGCCAACGAAGCCTTTGAGAGTGTGCAATACATCATGACGCGGGTCAAATTCGGGTGGCTGATCCGCTCCATCCATTCCTGGGGCGCAAACTTGATGATTTTCACCGCTCTATGCCACATGTTCAGCGTGTTCTTCCTGCGCTCATACCGCAAGCCGCGCGAACTGACATGGGTGAGCGGAATACTTCTTTTGTTTCTGGCCATGGGATTTGGATTTAGCGGATATCTGCTGCCCTGGAACACCCTCGCTTTCTTTGCCACCAAGGTGGGCACCGACATTCCGGCACAGATTCCCCTTATTGGTCGGCCGATCATGATCTTCCTGCGCGGTGGCGAAGACGTAACCGGCGCAACCCTTACCCGGTTTTTCGGTTTTCACGTAGCTTTGCTGCCTGGCATCACAACGCTGTTGGTCCTCGTCCATCTGCTTCTTGTGCAGCGGCAAGGTATCAGCGTTCCACCCGCTGTGGAAGAAGATTGGAAAGAGCATCCCGCACGTGCGCGCGAGATGCCCTTTTTCCCCAATTTCATGCTCCGTGAACTGATGGCGTGGTACATCGCGCTGGGGGTGCTGGGCGCACTGGCCGCTCTCTCGCCGTGGGGATTGGGAACCAAAGCCGACGCCTTCGCGCCGGCGCCGGCAGGAATCAAGCCGGAGTGGTACTTCCTCTTCATGTTTCAAACCCTGAAATTGATTCCAGCAAAAATCGGATTCCTCGACGGCGAAACGGTCGGCATTGCCGCGTTCGGTCTGGCGGGCTTGATATGGATGCTTTTGCCTTTCTGGGTTCGGGCAGACAAGCGGCGCACGGGAAGTTGGATTCTGGGAGCGGGAGTCTTTGTAGTCGCTTACATGGCTTCGATGACGGTCTATGGATATTTGGCGAAATAACGCGGCACGCTCGCTGGCAGGGCTATTGGCAGTGTTGGGCGCTACAGGCTTGGCATGGGCGGCCCAAACGGAAAACACCTGCCTGGATTGCCACTCGGCATTAGACCCGCCGTTCCAGGTAACGGCGGAGAAGTTCGCCGAGGACATCCACTCACAAAAAGGTCTTACCTGCGCCAGTTGTCACGGCGGCGACCCGACCAAACCGGACGAAAGCGCGATGACTAAAGCCGCCGGTTTCCGCGGAAAAATCGACCGCAAAGATGTACCCGGGCTGTGTGGCCATTGCCACTCCGACGCTGCTTACATTCGTCAGTACGACCCATCTCTGCGCACCGATCAGTACAGCCAATACGTCACCAGCCTGCATGGTAAGTTGCGGGCAAAGGGCGACGACAAAGTCGCGGTCTGCACCGACTGCCACAGCGTGCATGATATTCGGGCGCCGAATGACCCTCGTTCCACGGTCTACCCCCTCAACATCGCACAGACCTGCGCGCGCTGCCACGCCGACACTGCCTACATGAAGGGCTATGCCATTCCCACCGATCAGTTCGCCTCGTATAGCACCAGTGTCCATCACGACGCGCTGGTGGTCCGCGGGGATCTGAGTGCACCTACGTGCACGACCTGCCACGGCGATCACGGTGCCGCACCCCCGGGCGTGAGCACTGTGCAGAATGTGTGTTCCACCTGCCACGTGTTTCAGGCGCAGCTGTTCGCCGCCAGCCCCCACAAAGCCGCTTTTGAGGCCGCTTCTTTTCCCGGCTGCGTAACCTGCCACAGCAACCACCGGATCGTTCATGCCACTGACGCCATGCTGGGCACGGGACCGCAGTCGGCGTGCGTCACTTGCCACACCCAGGGCGACGATGGATACAAGGCCGCCGATCGGATGCACGCGCAACTGCAGAACCTCGACGCCACCATCGTGAGGTCAAACAAGATTCTCGAGAAAGCCAGAGATGCAGGAATGGAAGTCAGCGAGGCCCTTAGCGAGCAGGATGAGGCGCGCGATTCGCTAACCAAAGCCCGGGTAACGATTCACAGCCTGAACCCGGCACAGGTAGACGAAGATATTTCCGCGGGACTCAACGTCACTGAAAAAGCTCACGCCGCGGGCGTGGCTGCCCTCGCCGAGCGCGATTATCGCCGCAAAGGCCTGGGACTCTCACTGATCGCGATCCTCGCCGTGGTCATTGGCTTGCGTCTTTATCTGCGCGAGATCGAATCGGGGAGAAGGCCTTAGACTCCTTAGGTCTGCGTTCGTCCTTTACCATCGCAACTTGTATAGATACTCGTAGCTCGTCTTGATGCTTTCAAACGGATGCGCGGGTTTGTCGTGCTCGACGATGTAATGCTGGATGCCGGCCCTCTCCGACTGGGCAAAAATCCGCTTCCAGTTGATGATGCCGCTGCCGACTTCAGTCATATCCTTGAGCGAATCGCCGAAATCTTGCCCGCCCCCGGCGGAAACCTTCGGCAGCTTCTTGATGTCCTTGACGTGCACTAGCGGGAACCGTCCCGGATAGCGGTCGAAATACTTGAGGGGATCGCCACCGCCAACTGTGATCCAGCACAGGTCCATCTCCATCTTCACCAGATCGGAATCGCAGTTCTCGAGCAGAAAGTCATAAGGCAGCTTTCCGTTGACCGGCAGAAACTCAAACCAGTGATTGTGATAGGCAAACTGGACTCCGGCTTTCTTGCTGGCCTCGCCGGCACGATTGAAGGCGTCGGCCGCGCGCTTCCAGCCGTCGGGCTGCTTGCGGATCTCCTCGGGAATCCACGGGCAAACAATGTAATCCTGCCCGATCACTTTCGCGGAGTCGATCTGAGCCGGCCATTGGTCGGGACCGAGAACCTCCCATTGCACATGACAAGCCGGCGACGTCAAACCGAGGCGGTCAATCGTCGCGCGGACATCTTTCGGCGAGTGGTCGAAGTATCCGGCAAATTCGACTTCCTTGTAGCCGATGGCTGCGACTTTGGTCAGCGTGCCATCAAAGTCGGCTTTCATCTGGTCGCGGACCGTGTAAAGCTGCACTCCGATGCGCTCAATCCTGTGGTTGGCCGCGGCCCAGCCGAGTTTGTTGGCGAGAAGAGTGGCAGCTGCAATCGTTCCCGCATTGGCGAAGAATGCACGACGGTCCATCATGGCGAAACTCCCCGATTGCTAAATGGTTCGTTGTGAATTATACGCAGGAGAAACGTTTTTTCTGCTTTTAACTGGAGGCGGCAGGGGCGCCTCTTGAATCAAAGGCCAACCGCCCGGCCGCGACCAGGCTTAGTTTGGAACCACCTGCAAATTGTCGGTCACTGAGAAGATGCCGGGCACCAGGTTGGCGCGAAGATCGACCAGCTTCTTGTCGCCTTCACTGTCCACCACCCCCTCCAGGTTTACGCGACCGTTCTTGACGATGATGCGGATGGGCTTTTGCACGCCCAGTTCATATTTTTGCAGAGGTGGATATTCGTATATGGAGCGGAAAAGACGCATGCGCAGGCGCTGGTCCATGGGCGAAGGCGGCAGGATTTCGATTTGATTGTCGACTTTCTCCACACCTTCAATGTGCTTGACGGCATTTTCGGCATCGCCTTTCAGCGAAGGGCGCACCACTTGGCCAATCAGGGTCACTTCGTAACCATTTACCTTGTAAGCAATGTAATCGAATACGCCGAACCAGGGCAGCATTAGCAGTTCGTGGCGTACTTCGCGAGTAATGCGCGCCTCGTCTTTCGCGGACGCTTGATCGCGCTGCGCGTACGCTTGTAGGGACGTGGCGGACATGCTGAATAAAAGCCCACAGACGGCTAGGGTAAGCAGATTGGATTTCATGCCTTTCTCCTTGCGGCGGGATCCCACGATCAGGTCAGTGTACTCCCGAGTGGGAGCGGCCACCAACTTTACCGGTCAAGGCGCTGACCTGCTGCGTATCATAGGCAGCAATCCGCGTTTCACCTTACAATTTCTGCCATTCCTCGAGGAGCGGTGCTTGTGCCGGGAGAATTCGGTGTGTTGCATCTGACACCCCACGACGTAATGACCATGTTCATGGCGCTCGCTGTGCTGCTAGGCTGCGCCAAGCTGGCGGCCGAACTGATGCAGAAGATCGGCCAGCCTTCCATCCTTGGGGAAATCTCCGTGGGCATCCTGCTGGGCCCGACGGTGCTGGGTCGATACCGTCCTCATCTCTACGACACTCTGTTTCCCGCCACCGGTCCGATGCCGATTGTGCTCGACACCGTGATCACCATGGGGGTGGTTTTCTTTCTGCTGACCGCGGGACTGGAAATCGACCTGCGCAGTATGTTTCGCCAGGGCAAACCAGCGTTGCTGGTGAGTCTGTTGGGCATGGCTGTCCCGTTCGTGGTAGGAAGCGTGGCGGCCTGGACTTTTCCCAGCTATATGGGAGCCGAGACAGGAGCTGACAGTTGGATCTTCGCTTTGTTCGTAGGCACGGCGCTTTCGATTTCGGCGCTGCCAGTCATCGCGAAAATCCTGATGGACCTGGGTCTGTTGCGGACCGATATGGGCACCGTAATTATCTCCTCGGCCATGTTTGATGATCTGGTTGGATGGATTTTCTTTTCGTTTGTCCTCGGAATGTTGCATCCGCCGGCGCACGGAAACCTGGCCAGCGGCATGAAACACACAATCGTGCTGGTGCTCCTCTTTGTGGGACTCATGCTGAGCGTGGGCCGGTGGTTGATCGACAAGGCTCTCCCTCTGTTGCAGGCGCACACCACCTGGCCGGGCGGCGTTCTTGGCTTTATTTTCACCTTGACTTTGGCCGGGGCTGCTTTCACGGAGTACGCCGGCATTCATGCGGTTTTCGGCGCCTTCGTGATCGGCATCGCGGTGGGCGCGTCATCGCACTTGCGCAAGCGTACGTCGGAGAGCATTCGGGAGATTGTGACCAACGTTTTTGCCCCCTTCTTCTTCGCCAGCATCGGCTTGCGCACTGACTTCGTGACCAACTTTCATTTTGGGTTGACGGCAACTGTGATTGGAGTGGCCTGCGTCGGAAAACTGGTAGGAGCAGGCTGGGGCGCACGCCTGGGTGGAGTGGATCGCCTCAATTCTCTGGTAGTTGGCCTGGCGATGAACGCGCGAGGAGCCATGGAGATTATCCTGGGGATTCTTGCATTGCAGGCCGGGTTGATCCGCGAGCATATGTTTGTCGCGCTGGTGATTATGGCGCTATTTACTTCTCTGCTCTCTGCCCCGGCCATTCATTTTCTGGTACGCAGAAAAAGGACGCTAACCTTGAAAGACGTGGTGACCAGCAAACTTTTCTTGCCTCGCCTCATGGCAAGAACACGTTTAGGAGCGCTCAAGGAATTGTGTGATGTAGCAGCCCTGGCGGTGAGCAACGCACCGGAGCGGCTCCTGCGCATTGTCTCTGAGCACGAGCGAATACTCCCCAGCGGCTGGGAGAACGAGCTGGCCGTACCCTTTGCCAATGTAAACGGACTGGTCCGCCCGTTGGTGGTGGTCGGCAAGAGCGCTGCAGGAATCGATTTCGACGCACGCGACGGCAAGCCGGCAAAGTTGATCGTGATGATTCTGACAGGTGACATCCAGTCCCAGCACGATTTGCTCAGCGACGCGAGCGACTTGTTTAGTCACAAGGAAGCAGTGGAAGGCGCAGTCAAGGCCAGTACATTTGTGGAATTGGCGGCGGCCCTGAATGCTCCGGTGCAGTGAGCGGGCTGGAGGCAGGGGCTTGGACCCGCTCACGAGCGCCGGGGGAAAGCCAACCGCCTAGGCAACAACATTAACCCCGCTGCTCTGGGGCGCTGCATTGGCGGTGGCATTAAAGAGATTCAGAACGATCTGCTCGTTCTGGGCGAGATTCAAAGTTACCTGCTCGGCGTTGCCGCCCTGTTGATTGCCCACCCCGATGGTGAGTTGCTCGCCACCGTTGGCCTGATTGTTCAGGCTCAGCGTTATCTGCTCGGGCGAACTGCCGGTGCCGCTGCCCAGGTTGATCACAATCTCCGGTGCGGTCCCGGCCGTGGAACTCGCGGCCGGAGCCGCTGCCGCCGCCGTTGGCGTCGCAGCGGGAGCGGCTGTGGCGCTCGCAGCAGGAGCAGCGCTCGACGCTGCCGTAGCGCCGGTGTTGCCGATATTGAGAATCACCACGGGCGGTTCAGCGCCGGTCGACCCGCTGCCGGCGCCCGACTGCCGGTTAAAGGTGCTCTGCAAAGTAGTGAAGGCCGCCTGCGCACCGGCCAGATCGCCATTTTGCAGGGCCTGCCCGATGGCATTGAAATCCTGCTCCCGCTGCGACACCCGGAAAGTGTCTCCGTTCTTGAACGGTCCTTCCTGACCGAGTTGCGTGAGCGTGCTGAAGGCCTGCTGCGCGCCGGCCAAGTCTCCGTTCTGGAGGGCCTGTCCGAGTTGCTGCACGTCAGAATTTCGTGTCTGGAAAAACGCTTGGAGCTGCTGATAGAGCGAACTGCTGGAAACGGCTGCTGTGGACATGGGTTTCTCCTGAGAATCAATTCATCTGACAAGAACCCGGCAGGACCCTTGCCATCCGAGGGCCTTATCGGCAGCCGATTCGGAATCTTTAGAAGACGGCGGTGAGGCTACTTTCCCGCCGTGATACCCGGCCAATCGTCGCTACGAAATGGCGAAGCAGGAAGGCCATCTTTGCCCAGCCCGTTCTTGCCCACCGGGCCGCGGTTGAAAAGGTTGCAGGCAGGACTGTCGGCCCAGGCATAGCGCACGGCCACCGGAGCCTTGATTTCAGGATTGGAAACGACCACCGTATCCCCTTCGATGCGAGCCTCCGCCCAGTGGAATTTTCTGTCAGCCCCGGCGATGGCAAACCCCTGGAGCGGGCCGCCCCCGCGCGCTTCCAGACCGTTTCCCATGTGAGTAAACCGAATCCGAATCGCATTCCCCTCTACCTTCATGGAATCGTAGATCGGCCCTGAATATTGCACCGGCTCTCCATACGTGGTTCCCAACGCCCAGAACGCCAGGCGCTGGCCGACTTCCCGCTTGCGAGGAGGGTGAAGATTCCCCGGCTCCCCCACATCAATGGTAACGGCGAGACCGACATGTGAGAGTGATTTCATGGTGAGTAGCTGCGCTTCGCGCAACTCTGCCCAGGCGGACTCTGCGGGCACGGTGGGAATGGCCCCATGATTTGGCAACTGCACGATGAGGAAATCCATATCCGGCTGATGGGTGGCCGCGCGCCAGCTTTCGATCATCGCCGGCAACAGCTTGCGGTATTGGTGAGCTTGTAGTGCATTGCTCTCGCCCTGATACCAGATCACCCCGCGAAACGGGAGCGGCGTCAGCGGAGTAAACATTCCATTGAACAGGCCGGAAGGCGGGAGTGGTGCGTAGCCCAGCGGAGTGAGTGCTTCAAGGCGGAAGCCGGTGAGGGCATCCAGCGTGAGCGGAAAAACCACGCCCCAACCCTCCTGCTTCAGATCGCGAAACCAGATGGTGACAGGCTGCCAGTCGGCCGAGGCTTTCATCACGTCTAACCCGTAGTTGTCGTCATCAGTGATGTTGGGCTGCATCGTCTGAAAGCGAAAATCGCCGGTGCCGCGCACCCAGAAGCGAATGCCTGCGTAAGCGCTCAGATCGACGGGAGAATTATCGGAACGAAGGCGTATCGCCCAGATTGATTCCTGCGAGCCGTCGAGTTTTCCCGCGATGCGCACGGCAAATCCGTGACCTCCGCGCCCAGGAGAGACGAGCGCAAACGTAGTGTCGGGCGCGGTTTGCCAGTGGTAGGAAGAGTCCCCGCCGTAGAGATTGTTGAGGGTGCCGTCGTCGAAATTCATCAACGAAACCGGCGGGAGCGAACTGGCAGGGTCGTAAAGAAGTTCGAAGTCGTCGAATTCCAGATCCAACGCCGCCGGGTGGTCCGCATAAGCCTTCACCACCGCGCTCTGGGCGGTCCACTCGTCCCACAGCGGCTTGAGTTCGGGGTCGCGCTGCAGGTAGGCAGCATCGGTCCACCGCTCGGCGCTGGTGCCAGGCCAGGAATCGTGAATGATGCCGATCGGGACATGAAGATTCTGGCGCAGATATTTGGCGAAGAAATACGCAACCGCGGAAAACGTCTTGGCCGCATCGGGAGTGCAGATTTGCCACGAAGCTGGCAGCGTATCGTCCTGCGGCGTCAGTGCGATTCTCAAAGGCACGGTGAAGAGACGGATCTCGGGAAAATCGGCCTTGGGGATTTCTTCCGCGGCACCGGCCGCGCCATCGAGCGAATAACTCATGTTGGACTGGCCGGATGCAACCCAGACCTCGCCTACCAAGACATCTTTGATAACGACTTCCCTTTTCTCTCCCCGCACGTAAATGGTGAACGGCCCTCCCACGGGCATGGCGGGAAGATTTACGCTCCAGTCGCCAGCGGAATCCGCAGTGGCCGAGGCCGAGTTGACACCCAGAGTAACGGTGATCTTCTCGCCTGAATCGGCCTTGCCCCAAATATGGATGGGTCGCCCTTGTTGGACGACCATGTGGTCGGTTAGGAGGCTGGGGAGCGTGGGATCAGCCAGCGCGCTTGACGCGGAAAAGAGCCCGATCAGCACGGCGCACTGCAGGAGCGAATTTCGAGTGGATAGGTTCATGGTATTCACATGCCTACAAGCAGGCGCTGCCCGCATTCTGCGAATCACTGCGTCAGTGTAAACGCTGACTGCAGCTGAATCTTTTCCGACGAACTGCCCACCAGGATGTTGAACTTGCCCGGGTCGGCGGCCCACTCTTTTTTGCCGACGTCGTAATACGAAAACGCTCGCCGATTGAGGCTGAGGGCAACATGCCGGGTTTCTCCCGGTTTCAACTCGACCCGCGAAAATCCCTTCAACTCTTTGACCGGTCTCGGCACCTTGGGGTTCACCTCGCCCACATAGAGTTCGGCGATTTCAGCACCCGCGCGCTTGCCCGTGTTGGTTATGTCGAATGAAACTTGTATGGCCTGGCTGAGGTTGCCTCGCGCGGGCGAAACCGAAATATTTTTGTAGGCGAAGGTTGTGTAAGAAAGTCCAAAGCCGAAGGGATAGAGCGGCTTCACGCCTGACTTATCGTACCCGCGATAGCCCACGAAAATCCCTTCCGAATAAGTCACGCCCTTGGCATTCGGCGACGAGGGATAGTAGCTGTCGTGCGTGGGGTTGTCTTCCCAGCGGCGTTCGAAAGAAATAGGCAGCTTGCCTGACGGGCTGTAATCGCCAAAAAGAATCTGTGCCAAAGCGGTGCCGCCTTCCTGCCCGGGATACCAGACGTGCACCAAGGCAGGAACGTTGCCGAGCCAGCGCGTGGTATCGACGCTTCCTCCAGCCGTGAGAACCACGATTACATTGCTGTTGACGGCTGCGATCTTGCGAATCAGTTGATCCTGTCCGGCAGGAAGAGCGAAGGTCCGATCCTCTTCCTCACCTTCCGTCGTCGGATCGAAGCCGACGCAGAGCACTACCGCGTCCGCCTTGGCTGCCATGTCGAGCATATCTTTGCCGATGGCCTGTTCGGCGCCGATCACGCCGAAGCCAACCGAAGCATCGCCGGTGCCTTCGAAATACTCCAAACGAATCTTGTAGGCGCGGGCGCCCTCGAGATGCGTGCCATAGGAGTTGACGGTTTCGGCATGAGTGTGCCAGTCGTCGATTACGAGCCGGTCGTCAATGTAGAGTCGGACTCCATCATCGGAGTTGGTATAGAACTTGTAATCGTCGGTTGCTGGGGGGATGAAGTAGCCGGTCCAGCGCACGGAAAAGTGATCCACCGGTCCGGTTGGAGAGTAGCTGCCCCCACCCCAGGTGAAATGGATAAGAGAGTCCGTGCGGATGAGCGCCGGAGATCCCTCCAGTTCCTGGTTGTCGAAATATTCGCCTCTTAGGCCACTTTCGCCGCCGGGAGCAACCACAAAAGCAGAACGGTCGAACACGTTCTCCAGTGGAGGAGTGCTGTCAGTGTAGAGAACCTTGGCGCCTGTACCGAGATAGTTGCTGATGCCCTCGAGAAAGCTGACCGAGTTGAAGGGCTTGGTGAGTGAACTGCCTCCGCCTCCCACATCGGCAGGATAGGCTTCCGGCCCAAGCACGGCAATCGTCTTCACCTTCGTCTTATCGAGAGGCAGAATATCGCGTTCGTTCTTCAGCAGAACCATGCTTTCCCGCGCTTCCTGCAAAGCGACGGCGCGGCCCTCCTGACTGTAAAGGGGAATATCCGGGTCGATTTGCGACCGATCGAAGAATCCGTATTCGAGTGCCCTGGTCAGGATATGGCGGACTTTTTCGTCGATGGTCGCCTCCGATACTCTGCCGTCCTTGATGGCCGGAATCAGGGTTTCCTGGTTCATGAATTTGCCGGTGGGCATTTCCAGATCGAGGCCGTTGTTGGCAGCGGCGATGCCGTCGTAAGTGGAGTCCCAGTCCGACATGAGAATGCCGTCGAAGCCCCAGTCGTGGCGCAGAATGTCGATGTTCAGGTGCCCGTCCTGCGTGGTGTGGACGCCGTTCAGGAGATTGTAGGAATTCATCACCGCGCCCACTTTCGCCTCGCGCACGGCCGCTTCGAAAGCGGGCAGATAGATCTCACGAAGAGTACGTTCATCGACGTCAGAGCTGAGGTTGTGGCGATTGAATTCCTGATTGTTGGCGGCGAAGTGCTTGGCGGTGGCAAGCACGCGCTGGCTCTGAATACCTTCGATCACATTCACCGCCATGCGAGAGGCAAGGTATGGATCTTCGCCGAAATACTCGAAATTGCGTCCGCACATAGGCGCGCGATAGATGTTCGTCCCAGGACCCAGAATGAAGTTCACCCCACGGGCGCGAGCGTCGCGGCCCATCGAGACGCCGACCCTGTGAGCCAGACTGCTGTCGAATGAAGCCGCCAGCGCAATCCCCGCCGCGTACGCTGTCGTGGGGCCGTAGTCGTGCACGCCCATGGGCCCGTCTGACATGCGCAGTGCCGGGATGCCGAGCCGGGGTATCGCGCGAATATAGAAGTCGTTGACCCCGCCGATGTAGTCGATTTTCTCCTCCAGCGTCATCTTGCTGAGGATTGCATTGACGCGCTGGTCGACGTCAGCCGCTGGTAGGGGTTTGAATTGCGCCGAGAGAGTGGAACAAAGAGCGAGAACGATGATGGCGAGCGAGAGTCTGGAGCGTTTCATTTTTCCTTCTTTAATTTTTCTTCGATGTTTCGGGCCGCAAATCTTTGACGTCAACCAGGTCCAACGTAAGCTGGGGTGTCGAGCTCAGCAAGTGAATGTCGGCGCAACTCTTCAGAATGAAATCCGCGCCAGCCGACTCCAGTTCTTCGGCAGGCATCGTGGTGGGAAAGCCGATGACTCGTGCGCCGGCGGCCTTTCCCGACCTGATGCCGGCAGGCGCATCCTCCACCACAATGCAGTCCTGCGCCTGGAAGCCGAGCAGCGCGGCAGCCTTCTGATAGGGCTCGGGATGCGGCTTGCCGTTGATAATATCGCTGGAGGTGATCAGGCTCGGAGGGGCGGGCAGGCCCGCTGCGTGCAACCGCACCTCCGCCAGCGGGCGGGTCGAGGAGGTAACAATCGTCCAGCGATCGGGTGGCATGCTGGCCAGCAGCTGCAACGCTCCAAGTAAAGGTATGACCCCATCGAGGTCTTCCATCTCGCGTCGCTCCACTTCACGATTCTCCGCTTCGTGATCGGCGTCTGGAAGATATTCGCGCACCGTCGTCAGGCTGGGGCGACCGTGGGCGTGGGCTATCACTTCTTCGGGTTTGAACCCGCGCTCGCGCGCCCAGCGTCCCCACACCCGGGCCACGGCCGGCGTGGAGTCGATAAGGACACCATCCATGTCAAACAACATCGCCTTGCAGTAAAGCCTGACGGTCGGCCGTGGCGGTAATTTGTGCGTCGGAGGCAAACTATCTTTCTTCGATGATAGCCAGATCCCAGGGTTTCAGCGTCAGTTGTTGCGCGTGCGCCACGGAGGTTTGGGTCAGCAAATCGGAACCCTCCCCGTACGGATAGGTGAACGTTTGTGAGGCGTCCGAATAATTCAGATAGTAGTGCAGGACTTTGCCCTTGCGATTCATGCCATGCTTTACGCGCACGGGCGCTGGCAGAGACTGATCTGGCCCGGCAAGTCTGGCAGCCTGCAGTTCCTCCCCCAATAATTTTTCCTGCAGCGCATCGCTCAGCACCGTGCCTTCGTAGGTAAATGTTCCTTTGCCGAAGTGATTGCGAGTAATCGCCGGATATTTTCCGAAAAATGGATGGTCGTAATAGGCAAGGGGCTGGGCGCTGTCCGGGATGAGCATTTCCGCCCACTCGGAGACCTGGTTGCCTTCGTCGGCATGAAAGGGATCGCCCTTCAGCGCCAGCGGGTGCTTCAAGCTGGAAAATTCCTGATAGTGAAAGCCCGCAGCCTCCCGTAGCGGGCCGGGCATCATGGTCCAACGGACGGTGTCATATTGGTTGGTGAATCCGCTTTTGAATGCCACAACCAGATGGCCGCCGTTCTTCACATAATCGGAAAGCCGGTTGAGCAGCGCGTCGGTCGCGATGTAGAGCGGTGGCACGACGATCAGTTTGTAGTTTGCAAGATTCGTACTGTCGGGAAAAACAAAATCCACTCCGATGTTCGCTTTGTACAGCGCGGCGTAAAACTGCCCAAGGATCCAGCGGTAGTTCACCCGGTCGCTGAAGGGCATGAACTCGATGCCGTAGTACGAATCGTCGCTGTAGAGAATGGCGGCTTTGTTGGACCGCTTGAAATCGACAATCTCCGGGCCGATGCGTTGCAGTTCGTGCGCAGTGCGGCTGACCTCGGCATAGGCGCGGCCCGGTTCAAGATCATGCCCCAGAACTCCCTTCCAGTACGTTTCCTGGCCGTAGTGCAGCGAGTGCCAGTGCCAGTACTCGACCATGTTGGCGCCGGAGGAGATGTGCGTGTACACGTCGAGCCGTAGCTGGCCGTCGTAGGGCGGGAATTGCTCCTTCGAGTCCCAACCGATGGATTCGGCATTGGTCTCGGTGACCAGATAATTCGTCTGCTTAAGCGAGCGCACGTAATCGCCGACTCGGGAAGAATCGAGGCCGTCGAAATCGTCCTGCGTGCCGTGATAAGGATTGGCGGCAACGATATCGACCACGTTCGAGATGTCTTTCTCGTTCACGACAGGATTTGGCGGGCCGGCCAGATCATGGGTGACGAACTGGTCGGGACGCTTGTACTCGTTGACGATGGCCGCCTGCCAGCCAAGAAAGTCGGTGGTGAGCCACTGCGAATAGCGTTCCCACTCCAGCTTCCATCCCGGATTGATGATGCCGTCGATGGGCGGAAGTTCGGAAAAACTGTGGAGGCGCTGTCCCCAATAATTCAGGCCCCAATCTTTGTTGAGTTCATCGATGCTCTGGAACTTGCGCCGGAGATATTCGTCGAAGCCGACCTGCACATCGTGATTGGCCGCGCCGCCGGACGAGGTTTCGTTGTCGATCTGGTAGCCGATGACGTCAGGATTGCTTTTGTAATGTTCCAGAATCTTGCGGATCACGCGCTCGCAATAGAAACGGTAGGTCGGGTTGGCCAGATCGGTGTTCTGGCGCAGACCGTAATAGAGATGCTGGCCGCCCTTCTTGATGATGAGAATCTCCGGATGCTCTTTATACATCCAGGCCGGAATGGAATAGGTGGGCGTGCCGAGAATCACTTTGATTCCGGCGGCCTGCATTTTGCCGATAATGCGATCCATCCAGGCATAGTCGAAGTGGCCGTCCTGCGGCTCCCACAATCCCCAACTGGATTCGCCAACGCGCACCACATTGATGCCCGCTTTTTTCATCAGCTCGACATCCTGATCGAGGCGCTCATAGGGCATGTATTCGTCGTAGTAGGCAGCGCCATAGAGGATGGTTGGCATCTGGTCGGGGAGGAAATTTGTGGATTGAGGAAACGATGGGAGAGACGAAAAGAAAGGAAGCAAGAGCGTAAACCAGCGGAAAAGAGTCATAGAATGTCGCGTGCGAATACGTTTACCGGGGCGCGCAGTCTCGCGGAACTGAACATTGTAAACCAGCGGAGAGATGGACATTCGCGGGCAAGGTCATTGCGAGCACACTCTGGGCGGTGCGAGGGATCTCGCGGGTCCCGGCTACACTTCCGTCCCCCGCCAGATCCCCCCATCAGGACTGGACGATTTTTTCCAGCGCCGGACGGTTGCGGATGATGAGCGTCGAACCCTTTAATTGCAACAGCTGCTTTTTCTTGAACTCGGAGAACAAGCGGCTGACGGTTTCGCGAGTGGTGCCAATGATCTCGGCAATCTCTTCGTGAGTCAGCGTGAGCTTGACCTGCGTCGCGCCGTTTTCCGGGGTCGCCCGGGTGGTCCAGGAAAGCAACAGTTTGGCAAATTTCTCAGAAGGCGAGGTGGCAAGGCCCAGCGTGCGGATTTCCTCGTAAGCCGTGTAGTAGTTGCGGCTCAATTGTTCGGCCACGCGCAGCGCCACTTCGCCATGATCCTTGAGGAACTGCAGCAAAGACTCACGCGAGATGAAATTCGCCTGCCCCGGCTCCATCATTTCCGCGGTCACTTCATAGGGATGGTTGGAAACCACCGCGTTCAGTCCCAGCACATCTCCGGGGTCGGAGATTTTCGTGATGATGGTTTTGCCCTCACGGGAAGACGTGGAAAGCTTTGCCTTCCCATGGCAAAGCACAAAAACGCCTCGCGGCTGCTGGCCTTCGATGAACAACATCGCGCCTTTGGGGTAAACCGCGGTGGACTTGATTTCGTTGAGGCGTTGCCCCGCTTGAACCGAAAGATTGCAGAATAAATGCTCTTCTCTTACCGGGCACGAGAGACAGTTATCGAGGATATTGAGACCGTAAGGGGCGCGCATTGCACCCTCCTGCGGAAATTGTAGCACCGCTGTCAGCAGGCGTGACCGACATCACGCACCCCAGTGATTACGCGCCTAGCAGCATCACAGACAGCTTTAGAAAACTGTGCCAGTTTGGGGCCAGGTAGGCGTATAGCCTCCTCCAACCGGTCGTGGAATTGTGAAAGAATGAACTTGTTTCGCGCTGGAGCGATCCGTTGAAGCCGCCTTCGATATCCGCAACCCAGCTTCCTGTGGACGCGCGCAAGCCTCCCGACCGTCCCCTACGCCCGGGCCTCGATACTTTGTTTCGACCGCACACGGTTGCCGTCATCGGCGCCACGGACCGCCCGGAAACAGTAGGCCGCAGCGTTCTTGCCAACCTGTTGGGAAACCATCAGTTGCAGGTGTTTGCCGTAAACCCCAGTCACCCGGAAGTTCTGGGCCTCAAAACCTGCCCTCATATCCGAGATGTGCCCGTTGCCATCGACCTTGCGATGGTGGTTACGCCGGCGCGCTTTGTGCCGCAGGTGATCAGCGATTGCGTCGACGCGGGCGTGAAGTCGGCGGTGGTGATTTCGGCGGGTTTCCGCGAACGCGGCGCGGAGGGAAAAGCTCTGGAAGAAGAGATTCAGCGGCATTTGCGGCGAGGATCGATGCGCTTGATCGGACCCAACTGCATGGGCTTCATGAATCCATCGATCGGACTAAATGCCACGTTCGCAAAAACTCTCCCGCAAGCCGGAAGTGTCGCTTTCCTCAGCCAGAGCGGGGCACTGCAGACTGCCATCCTTGACTGGAGCGAGCGTGAGCACGTCGGATTCAGCGCCATCGTTTCTACAGGTTCGATGCTGGATGTGGGCTGGGGTGATCTCATCTATCACTTCGGTGACGATCCGCACACCAAGAGCATTTTGCTCTACATGGAGTCAGTGGGGGACGCGCGGTCTTTTCTTTCCGCCGCACGCGAGACCACGCTGAGTAAACCGATTATCGTGATCAAGGCCGGGCGGTCAGAGCCGGCCTCGCGCGCTGCGGCCTCCCACACCGGAGCGCTCACGGGAAGCGATGAAGTTCTCGATGCGGCCCTCCGCCGCTGCGGCGTGTTGCGGGTCCAGAACCTCGCCGACCTGTTCTACATGGCCGAGGTTCTCAGCAAACAGCCCAGGCCCCGCGGACCACATCTGACAATCGTGACCAATGCCGGCGGCCCAGGCGTGCTGGCGACCGACGCGCTTATTGCCACGGGCGCCGAACTTACTCCACTTTCGGAGAAGACCCTGCAGGCGCTGGACGAATTTCTCTCGCCGCACTGGAGTCACGCGAATCCGGTTGATGTTCTGGCCGACGCCGATGCTGAACGCTATGTCAAAGCCGTCGACATCGCCTCGAACGATCCCGTCAGCGACGGACTGCTGGCCATCATCGCCCCGCAGGGGCTAGCCAATCCCACCCAGGTCGCCGAAGGGTTGAAGCCTTACGCGCACAATTCCGGCAAGCCCCTCCTTGCCAGCTGGATGGGCGGCCCCAGTGTCGATGCGGGAACGGCGATTCTCAACAGCGCCGGAATTCCAACATTCTCTTTTCCTGACACCGCTGCTCGTGCTTTCACTTACATGTGGCGCTACACCTATAACCTGCGCGGACTCTATGAGACTCCAGCGCTGGCCGAAGGTCAGCCATTGGCGTCCCAGGCTCGCGGCCTGGCCATGGAGATCGTGCATAAGGTCCGCGAGAACGGCCGAACGATGCTGAACCAGTATGAGGCCTTGCAACTTCTCTCTCTCTACGGGATTCCGGTGGTGACAACGCTGGTGGCAACCAACGAAGACGCGGCGGTCGCCAGCGCCGAACAACTTGGCTATCCCGCAGTACTGAAGATTCTCTCTGACCGCATCGTACACAAGAGCGATGCCGGGGGAGTGCGCCTCGATTTACAGAATTCGCAACAGGTCCGGGAAGCTTATCGTGAAATGCAATCGGTGCTGGCTGGACAATCGCCGCCCGAGCCTTTTGCCGGCGTTGCGGTTCAGCCGATGATTCCGCAGGAGGGCTACGAGCTGATTCTGGGCAGCAGCGTCGACCCTCAATTCGGTCCGGTCATCCTGTTCGGCTCCGGCGGAATTATGGTGGAGGTTTATCAGGACCATGCGCTGGGCCTGCCGCCACTGAATACCACGCTGGCACAGCGCTTGATGGAGCAGACACGAATCTTTCGCGCCCTGCGCGGGACGCGCGGGCGAAAGGCTGTCAATTTAGCAGAGCTCGAAGGGTTGCTCGTTCGCTTCAGTCAGCTGGTGGTGGAGCAGTCCTGGATCAAAGAAATCGATATCAACCCGATTCACGCTTCCCACGAGCAATTACTAGCTCTCGACGCTCGTGTGCTGCTGCACGATCCCGCCACTCTCCCCAGCCAGATTCCCCGCCCGGCCCTCCGCGCCTATCCCTCGCAGTACACTTTTGAGTTCCGTATGAAGGACGGCACGGATGTCACCATCCGTCCCATCCGCCCGGAAGACGAGCCGCTGATGGTAAAGTTCCACGGCACGCTGTCGGAACGGAGCGTCTACCTGCGATATTTCTGCTCCCTCAGCCTGAGCACGCGAGTCGAGCACGAACGCTTGGTTCGCATTTGCTTCGGATCTTACGACCGCGGCATGGCGTTGGTGGCGGATCACGCGGATCGGGAGACCGGCGATCACTGGATCCTCGGCGTCGGCCGCTTCAGCGGCTCACACGATCACAGTGATGCCGAAGCCGCGGTCCTGGTTTCTGATCACTGGCAGGGTAAGGGGCTGGGCACGGAATTACTGGCTAGAGTCGTACAGGTTGCAAGACAGGAGAAATTTCAGCGGCTCTCAGGGGAGATTCTGCGCGACAATCTGGCCACGCAGGCAATTTTCAGAAAGGTCGGCTTTCGACTGCGCTTGCTGGAAGACCCCTCTTCGGTTTTTGCGAGTCTGGACTTGTAGGCCTGAAGCCGGCGTTGTCCACCGCCAAGCGAGAGCACAAGCCTGCGAAGCGACGCGATTCCGCGCAGGCAATCAGCCGGCCGCAGTTTTGAGCACTTCGAGTTGGGGCTCGAACGTCACGATATTTCCGAGTGCCCGCGCGACCAGGCACAGTTCCTCCGCCTTACGAAGCAGGTCCAGGGCGCGATTGCGGTCCTCGAGATAGGAAATCTTGAGATTCGGCCGCACCACAATCTCGCTGAAACTGTATCCTGAATCGATTCTGCGAACCGTGCCCATCGCTTCCACCTGCAAATCGGTGAAGTCGAACTTGGCGCTGCCCGCGATGGCTCGCAGGGTGGTGGTGAAGCAGCCAGCCACGGCCGCCAGCAGGAGCTCTTCAGGCGTCCACCGGCCCTCCAGCCCGCCAAATTCGGTGGGCGCGGTAAAATGGATCGCGTTCGGCGCAGAGTCGGACTTGGCCAGGCCGGTGCGGCCCGACGTCCACCACGCGGCTACCCGGTAGAGATGCTCTTCACCCATTGCATTGCCTTCTTCGTGCCATAGACTCGGGAAACCAGCGCCTGCTGTTCCCGTGGTGCCATAATGCAGTTCCCGCCCTCAGGCCACGCCCTGCGCCGCCCGCTGCCGCTCCTGCTGAATCCGTTGGATCTGGGTTCGCAGCCACTCGGCCAGCGCCTGCTCCATCTCGTTTTGCGTTCCGCTGCGATAGAGGTCGTCGATGGTCTCGCCGCTCGCCTTCAGCGGGATCTGGCGGCAGGGAATCTCCTTGCCCCGTTGTTCCTTAGGCACAAATCGCATCAACAGGCACTCATCACAAGGATGTGGGCGTCCGGAGTTGCTGAAATTCAGGCAAGTCGGCGAGTCTTCGAAAACGGCCGGGGCACGCCAGGGCGTGCGCGGCGAGCGCCCATAACCACCATCCTCGAGAAATTTCAGCTCGAATTGAAGGACTTCCAGTATGTCTCGATTGTCGGTAGCCATAACCCACCTCAACTTGCCAGTCAGGATGCCAGCGGTCCTGGAAAAACTCCGTGCAAGGCATCACGGCAACGCGTGATTGAAATCACAAATCGGGCATTAGCGGATTGCGCCGAATCCGATCTCTTACACCTCGAGTGATAAGCCTCACAATATCTGCGAATTGAGCCTGTGATTTACGTCACGTGCAAAGGTGACTTTCGCCATAGGTTGGATTAGAAAGCACATGCGAACCTAGCCGCAGGTTGGCAATGAGGATGCGTACGGGGATTTGGACGTAAGCGGGGCCCCTGAAGCCATCCAGTAGTCCTCGCTAACCTCGGGTTAGAGTTAATATCTTGGAAAAACTTCATTAGGAGGACCTGAACGTGAATCACCTTTTTCCTCGCATCGGTTTAGCTGCCCTGCTGGCATGCGCACTGTTGTCGCTTGGGACATCCCCGGCGAGGGCACAAGACGCAGCCGCAACTTTCAAGGCCAAGTGCGCAATGTGTCACGGAGCGGATGGCAAGGGTTCCGCCATGGGACAGAAGATGGGCGTGCATGACTTCGCGTCCGCGGAAGTCCAGAAGGAAACCGATGCCGAGCTGGCCGAAATCATTTCCGGCGGCAAAGGCCGAATGCCTGCTTACAAAGACAGGCTAAAAGAATCTGAGATCAAGGACCTCGTCGCCTATATCCGTACTCTGGGGAAGAAGTAAAGCCGAAACCTGTCGATTAACAGATTGGATTACGGCCACAGCGCCGGTTAGAGCATGCAAATGCATGGGACAGCACGATTTTTGTCGCTCGGAATTGCCCTTACGCTGTTTTGCGGCGGGTCCTGGGCGGCCCAGGGCAAACCAGCCCACAAGCTGACCACCGACGACTGCCTCGCCTGTCATGGCGACTCCTCTCTGAGCCACGAGGTAGACGGCAAGACGGTCAGCCTCTATGTGAATCCGCAGACATTCAAAGATTCCATTCATGGCAGCATGTTCACGTGCGTGGACTGTCACACCGATGTCACCACCTTAGGGCATGAAACGCCTCCCAAGAAGATCAGCTGCGGCACCTGCCACACTGACGAACAGGCGGCGTACGATCGCAGCTTTCACGCCCGAGCGATTAAGGAGGGAAACACCCACGCCGCCACCTGCATCGATTGCCATGGTAGTCCGCACGCCGTGCTGCCCGCCAGCGACCCGAAATCTCCGGTCCATCACAACAACATTCCCGCCACGTGCGGGGCGTGCCATGGGCAGAAGTTTGTCATGGGTGAGGGCGGCCCCAGCGCACAAGTGGTGGCCTCCTATCAAGAGAGTGTCCACGGCCACGCCGTGGCCAACGGTTCGGAAAAAGCCGCGGTGTGCACCGACTGCCACGGCACCCACGAGATTCTTGACGCCCGCGACGCGAAGTCTCCTATCTTCAAATTCAACGTGCCTTCCACCTGCGGACAGTGCCACACTGCTATCGCGAAGGAGTATCGCGAAAGCATTCATGGGCAAGCCATCGCCCAGGGCAATTGGATGGCGCCAGTGTGCACCGACTGCCACGGCATACATTCCATCAAGTCGCCGGCCGATCCTACTTCGCCGGTGGCAGCGCGGAATCTGGCGCAGCTTACCTGTGCCCGCTGCCACGAAGGCATGCGCCTCACCCAGGAATTCGGCGTGCCCGGACGCCGCGACATCACCTACCTTGCCAGCTATCACGGGCTGGCATCCGAACGCGGCTCGACCGTAGTCGCGAATTGTGCCAGTTGCCACGGGGTGCACAACATTCTGCCCTCCAGCGACCCGCGCTCCACCATCAATCGTGCCAACTTGGTGAAAACGTGCGGGCAGTGCCATCCGGGGGTCACCCAGGAATTTGTCACCGCCAAGGTGCACGTGGATGCGCCTCTCTCCGCCGACATCGGCAGCATCGCGGTGCGCTGGATCCGCCGGTTCTACTTGAGCCTGATTGTGGTGGTCATTGGCGGCATGCTGGCGCATAACTTCATCGTGTGGCGCTGGAAGGCCGTTCAGGCGCGTAAGAGCGAGCGTCGCTTTGTAACCCGCATGCCTGGCCGTTACCGCTGGCAGCACGCCGCCCTGCTTACCAGTTTCTTTGTTCTGGTGCTGACCGGCTTTGCCTTGAAATTCCCCGAGTCGTGGTTCTCCGAGTTGCTGGCCATGAACGAGCATGTGCGACGGCTGGTGCACCGCATCGCGGCCGTGGTGCTGATCGGAACCAGCTTCTTCCACCTGTTCGAGCTGATTCTCACCCGCGATGGACACAAGCTGGTCCGCGACCTGTTCCCCACCCTCGACGATATTCGCGGAGCGTGGCAGAATCTGCTCTATCATCTCGGCTTAAGTCCCGAAAAGCCCGCCTTCCCGCGTTTCAATTACGCGGAAAAAGCGGAGTATTGGGCGTTGGTGTGGGGGATGATCGTCATGGCGGTGACCGGCGTCATGTTGTGGGCGAAAGTATTCGTGGGCAATCATCTGCCGCGCTGGTGGCTGGATGTGGCCACGGCCGTCCATTTCTACGAGGCCATATTGGCTACCCTGGCGATCTTCGTGTGGCACTTCTACCAGGTTTTCTTCGACCCCGACGTTTATCCCATGAACTGGGCGTGGTGGGACGGTAAGATGCCATTGCACCTTTACAGCGAAGAGCATCCGCTGGACTCGGCCACGCTGGCTGCTGCGGCAGTGGAAGAAGCCGAGCAGAACGAAGCCGACGGCATCATCGACGAAGATGCGGAGGCTGCCAAGGTGAAGCATGAGTGATGAGAACGTCCCGCCCCAGGCGGTGGAGCCCCGTCATAAACTGCGCATGCTGTTGCGCAATCCCGTCAGTCTTGCCGGCATCGCTCTAGGCATTGTCAGCCTGGCCAACATTTTCCTGTTTGTTCTGATGGATCAGATCGCCGCCAAGCCCAGCCCCTACATCGGCATTCTGGCCTACATGGTCTCGCCCGGGTTCCTGATTTTCAGTTTTGTTCTCGTATTGGCAGGGCTGCTGCTGGAGCGCCGGAAGAAGGTGGCTCCTACTGCCTTTTATCCGCGCATCGATCTCAACGATCCCAAGCAGCGCGGTGCAGTGATTTCCTTCCTCTCGTTTCTGATGGTCTTTGTCCTGGTGAGCGCGGCGGGCAGCTACAAAGCCTACGAATTCACTGATTCCGTGCAGTTCTGCGGACAGTTATGCCACACGGTGATGAGTCCGGAATTCACCGCCTATCAGCTTTCTTCCCACGCCCGCGTTGCCTGCGTGGAATGTCACGTGGGAGCGGGGGCAACCTGGTACGTGAAATCGAAATTGTCCGGGGCGCGGCAGGTTTACGCCACGATCTTCAACGTTTATCCCCGCCCCATTCCAACTCCGGTGCAGAACCTGCGCCCCGCGCAGCAGACTTGCGAGCAGTGCCACTGGCCGAAGAAATTCTACGGTGCGCAATTGAAAGTCTTCACGCATTACGCCAGCGACGAGCAGAACACCGTCCGCCAGATTCGGCTGCTGATCAAGACCGGGGGTGGCGACCCGGCTACGGGCGCGCCTGCAGGCATTCACTGGCACATGAACATCGCGAACAAGATCGATTACGTGGCTGCGGATGAACAGCGCCAGGTGATTCCCTATATTCATGTCGAAGATGTGCAGGGCCGGGTAACCGAGTATTACGCCAAAGATTCGAAGATGACCAGGGATCAAATCGCCAAGGCGCAGCGGCGCCGCATGGATTGCGTGGACTGCCACAACCGCCCGACTCACGTCTATGTCTCACCCGACCAGGCAGTCGATCAGTCCCTTTTGGCGCGCCGTCTCGATGTTTCCCTTCCCTTCATCAAGCAGCAGGCCGTAACCGTGCTAACTGGCAACTACGCCACGACGGCAGCAGCCATGGAGGGCATCGCCAACGGCTTGCATGATTTCTACGAGAGCAAATATCCGGATGTGGCCCGCACCAAACAGCTCGAAATTCGCAATGCGGTGGATGAAGTCCAGCAGATTTTCCGCAGAACCACATTTCCGGAAATGAAGGTCAATTGGATGACTCATCCCAACAACCTGGGCCACTTCTACTTCATTGGGTGCTTCCGCTGCCACGACGGGCAGCACGTGAGCACGGATGGAAAGGTGCTCAGCAAAGACTGCAACCTGTGCCACACCGTGCTGTCGCAGGAAGAAGGCAGCACCAGTCTGACTTCGGTTCCGGTTGCCGCCTTCAAGCATCCTGTCGATATCGGAGACTTGAGCCAGGTCACCTGCAGCGACTGCCACACCGGGGGAACGGGCCCCTAGGATTCCTTCTCCCTCAAAGCCCGTGATTTGAATCACCCGCCCATGCATCCGCGGTCATTGGTTCGTCTGCCGCAACCCCGTGAATATGAAGTTAAGGAAAGGGGGTTACTCACAATGCCGCAAACCATCGCAGAACGTACCGAGACCACTAAGTCGGCATCCACAATGAAGGCTCTGGTATTCCAAGGGCCCGGTCGGATCGCACTTGAGACCGTGCCCATTCCACGGGCAAAAGCTGGCGAAGCAGTCATCCGCATTACGCTTACCACAATCTGTGGAACCGATCTCCACATTCTGCGGGGCGAATATGCGGTGCGTCCTGGTCTGATCATCGGCCATGAGCCGGTCGGGATCATTCACGAAATCGGCGCGGGTGTGACCGGATACAGCGTTGGGGATCGTGTGCTCGTAGGCGCGATCACCCCCTGCGGGCAGTGTAACTTCTGCCTGAGCGGAAACTGGTCGCAATGTGGCGGTGCCCTGGGAGGCTGGAAGTTTGGCAACACAATAAACGGCGCCCAGGCTGAATATCTGCTGGTTCCCAACGCGCAGGCGAATCTGGCAAAGATCCCGGACGAGCTTACTGACGAACAAGTCGTGCTGCTGGCCGATATTGCATCCACCGGTATTTCTGCTGCGGAAAGCGCCAACCTCAAGATCGGCGACACGGCTGTGATCTTCGCTCAGGGACCCATCGGCCTATGTGCCACGGCGGGAGCAAAACTCAAGGGCGCCAGCCTGATCATTGCCGTAGAGTCGGATCCGGTGCGAATCGAGATGGCGAAACGCATGGGTGCGGACGTGGTTCTCGATTTCAACGCCAGCGACGTCATCTCCCAAATTCGCGATCTGACGGGAGGCCGGGGAGTCGATGTGGCGATCGAAGCCTTGGGCACACAGGACACCTTTGAAGGCGCGTTGCGCGTGCTCCGGCCGGGCGGAGTGCTCTCCAGCTTGGGCGTCTATTCCGGCAAGCTGTCTCTCCCGGTTGACGCATTCGCCGCCGGACTGGGGGATCATCGCATTGTCACTACTCTTTGCCCGGGCGGCAAGGAGCGTATGCGTCGACTCATGGAACTGGTGCGGCATAGCCGCCTGGATCTGACTCCGCTGATCACGCACAACTATCCGCTAACCCGGATCGCCGACGCCTATGAGTTATTTGGTCATCGGCGAGATGGCGTAATCAAGGTCGCCATCAGGCCATAGCGACCGCGGGAAGCTAACTCGTTGGATTGAGGATAGATAGCCTCACCAGCGTCACGCTTCCCGCTTTCTGTTGATTCCCGTTTCCGCAAACGTGTGATTGAAATCACACTCTTCTGTGAACCAAGGTCCCGACAGTCGAATCCTCCATGTTGCATTCTGAAATTGAATGCGGTGTGGGATCTGGGGCCACCGTAAACCAGACGTCGAAATGGGGGATTTCATGAAGCGCAAGTTCAAAACCATGGACGCCAACGAAGCCGTGGCGCACGTTGCCTACCGGGCCAGCGAGGTCATCTCCATTTATCCCATCACTCCCTCTTCCCCGATGGGCGAATGGGCGGATCAATGGTCGTCGGAAGGTATGCCCAATGCCTGGGGCACCGTGCCCCATGTTATCGAGATGCAGAGCGAAGGCGGTGCGGCCGGCGCAGTTCACGGCGCGCTGCAGACGGGAGCATTAGCCACAACGTTTACCGCGTCACAGGGCCTGCTGCTGATGATCCCCAACATGAACAAAATCGCCGGGGAGCTCACGCCCGTTGCCTTCCATGTGTCAGCGCGCACGGTGGCTACGCATGCCCTTTCCATCTTTGGCGATCATTCTGATGTGATGTCCTGCCGCATGACCGGCTGGGCCATGCTGTGCTCCAATTCCGTGCAGGAAGCGATGGATCTTGCCCTGATTGCTCATGCTGCCTCGCTCGAAACCCGTATACCTTTTCTGCACTTCTTCGATGGCTTCCGCACCTCGCACGAAGTCAACAAGATCGAGATGCTCACGGAAGACGATGTTCGCGCGCTGATCAACCCCGATCGCGTGATCGAGCACCGCCAGCGAGCCCTCTCGCCCGACCACCCGGTGCTGCGCGGGACGGCGCAAAATCCCGACGTCTTCTTCCAGATTCGCGAGACCGCCAACCCCTACTACGCGGCCTGCCCACAAAAGGTGCAGGCCGTAATGGCCAAGTTCGCCGAGATGGTTGGCCGTTCCTATCATCTGTTTGATTATGTTGGAGCTCCTGATGCCGAGCGCGTGATCGTAATGATGGGCTCGGGCGCGGAAGCGGGGCATGAAACTGTCGAATACCTGAATGCCCATGGAGAAAAAGTCGGTCTGCTGAAAGTCCGCCTGTATCGGCCCTTCTGCGTGAAATCGTTCCTCGAAGCGCTGCCTCCCACCGTACGGAAGATTGCGGTCCTCGATCGCACCAAGGAATCCGGAGCGATCGGCGAGCCGCTGTATTTGGACGTGGTCAACGCGCTGCACGAAGGCTCGAGTCTGGGGCATGGAAGGTTGAAGACCGCTCCCGTTGTCGTCGGTGGCCGCTATGGTCTTTCCTCCAAAGAATTCACGCCGGCCATGGTCAAGGCCGTGTTCGACAATCTGAAACCGGATCGGCCGAAGGCTCACTTCACTGTCGGCATTCACGACGATGTCGGCCACACCAGCCTGGACTGCGACTGCGCTTTCTCTACCGAACCTGACAGTGTTGTGCGCGCGCTCTTCTACGGCCTGGGAGCGGATGGGACCGTCGGAGCGAACAAGAACTCCATCAAGATCATCGGCGAAAACACCAACAATTACGCCCAGGGGTATTTCGTTTACGACTCGAAGAAATCCGGAGCGATGACGGTTTCGCACTTGCGCTTCGGACCGCAGCCCATCCGTTCCAGCTATCTGGTCTCCAAAGCCAACTTTGTCGCCTGTCACCAGTGGATCTTCCTCGAGCGCTACGACATGCTCAGCCCACTGGTGCCGGGCGGTGTCTTCCTGCTTAACAGTCCCTTCGGACCCGGCGAGGTCTGGGATCATCTGCCGCGCGAAGTGCAGGAGCAACTCATCGCCAAGCACGCGAAGTTCTACGTCATCGACGCCTACCAGGTTGCCCGCGACACCGGGATGGGCTCGCGTATGAACACGATCATGCAGGTGTGCTTTTTCGCCATTTCGAAAGTTCTGCCGCGCGAGGAGGCGATTGAAGCGATTCGGCAGTCCATTCGCGACACCTACGGCCGCAAGGGTGAGGAGATTGTGAACAAGAATATGCAGGCTGTAGACGAAACCCTTGCCCATCTGCATGAAGTGAAGGTCCCACAAACCGTCACCAGCGCCATCGAAATTCCCGCTGCATTTCCCGGCGCTCCAAAGTTCGAGCGCGATGTCCTGGGGACAATTTATGCCGGCCGGGGCGACGAACTGCCGGTCAGCATTTTCTCCTGCGACGGCACCTTCCCCACCGGCACGGCGCGATGGGAGAAGCGCAACCTGGCCATGGAAATTCCCGCCTGGGATTCGAACATCTGCATTCAGTGTGGCAAGTGTGCGATGGTATGTCCGCACGCCGTGATCCGCATCAAGGCCTACGAGCCGCAGCATCTCGCCGGAGCTCCAGCCAGTTTCAAATCATGCGAAGCCCGCGACAAAGAGTGGCATGGCCTGAAATATACGATTCAGGTTGCGCCGGAAGATTGCACCGGATGCGGCATCTGCGTGGATGTCTGCCCGGTGAAGAACAAAGCCGAGACACGGCTCAAGGCGATTAACATGGTGCCGCAACCTCCGCTGCGCGCGCCCGAGAGCGAGAATTGGGAATTCTTCCTGAAGATTCCCGAACTCGACCGCCGTAAAATCAAGAACGGCACCATTCGCCAGCAGCAGATTCAGGAACCTCTGTTTGAATTCTCCGGCGCCTGCTCCGGCTGCGGCGAAACGCCTTACCTCAAACTCGTTTCGCAGCTCTTCGGCGACCGCTCCATTGTGGCCAACGCTACCGGGTGTTCCTCGATTTACGGAGGCAACCTTCCGACCACCCCCTGGACCAAGAACGCAGAGGGACGCGGTCCGGCCTGGTCGAACTCTTTGTTCGAGGACAACGCGGAATTCGGACTCGGCTTCCGCGTCTCCATCGACAAGCAGACTGAGTTCGCGCGAGAGTTGTTGACCCACCTCGCCGCAAAAGTGGGCGAAGACCTGGCCAGTGCGATCATCGCCGCAAAACAAAAAGACGAGGCCGATATCTTCGAGCAGCGCCAGCGCGTCGACCTGCTGAAGGAACGGCTACACAAGCTCGAGTCATCGGAGGCCAGACAATTGCTGGCGGTAGCCGACACGCTGGTTAAGAAAAGTATATGGATCGTGGGCGGCGACGGATGGGCCTACGACATCGGCTACGGCGGCCTGGACCATGTGCTGGCCAGCGGCCGCAACGTCAACCTCCTAGTACTGGATACCGAGGTCTACTCCAACACTGGCGGTCAGGCTTCCAAGGCCACGCCGCGGGGCGCAGTCGCGAAATTTGCTGCGGGCGGCAAACCGGCGCCCAAGAAGGATCTCGGTCTGATGGCCATGAGCTACGGCAACGTCTATGTGGCCAGCGTCGCCATGGGAGCAAAAGACGAACATACTTTGAAAGCTTTCCTGGAAGCCGAGGCGTACGACGGTCCCAGCATCATCATCGCCTATTCGCATTGCATCGCTCACGGCATCGACATGACCACGGCGATGACCGACCAGAAAGTCGCCGTCGAATCCGGACAATGGCTGCTCTATCGCTACCACCCGGAGCGCGCAGCCGCCGGCGAAAACCCGCTCAGCCTCGATTCGCGCGCACCCACTCGCCGCGTGCAGGAATTCCTGCAGCAGCAAACTCGCTTCAAAATGCTGACCAAGAGCCGGCCGGCGGACGCGGAGCGCTTGTGGCGCGAAGCCCAGCACGATGCTGAAGAACGGTATCGGCTGTATGAATACATGGCCAGCCGCAAGATGGCGCCGGGTGCGCCCGCTACGGGCGGCAAGGAAAAATCGCCGGCCTCAGCCCACGAACACGCCGTCACCGGAGCCACGCGGTAGACCCGCGCAAGGAGGAACGATGATCGATCTGACCACAAACTATCTCGGCCTGCGGCTGCACAGCCCGCTGGTGGCTTCGGCCTCGCCGCTCTCGCGCGATCTGGATGGCGTTCGCCGCCTGGAGGAAGCAGGCGCTTCCGCCATCGTTCTTTATTCTCTGTTCGAGGAGCAACTTCGCCAGGAGGAAGCCGATCTCGACTACCATCTCGCGGCCGGCACCGAGAGCTTTGCCGAGTCACTCAGCTATTTTCCGCAGCCCCGCGAATTCCACACCGGTCCTGAGGGATATTTGGATCATATTCGCCAGGCGCGTGCTGCGGTCAGGATTCCCATCATCGCCAGCCTCAATGGCACTACGCTTGGGGGATGGACCAGGTTCGCGCGCCAGATTGAAGAGGCCGGGGCGGACGCTATCGAATGCAATGTTTACTACATTCCGACCGACGCGAATCTTTCCTCCGCTCAGGTGGAAAAGACGTATCTCGATATCCTCGGCGCGGTAAAGTCGACCGTCCGGATTCCGGTAGCGGTGAAGCTCTCCCCGTTCTTCAGCAACATGGCCAATATGGCCAAGCGTCTGGATGAGACTGGCGCCGACGGGCTGGTCCTGTTCAACCGCTTTTACCAACCCGATATCGATCTCGAGTTACTTGAACTGAAGCCCAACGTTTTATTGAGCACTCCCCAGGCCTTGCGATTGCCTCTCACCTGGATTGGCATCCTGTTTGGCCGCGTGAAAGCCAATCTGGCGGCCAGCAGCGGAGTGCATACGGCAGAGGACGTAATCAAGCTGCTCATGGTGGGGGCCAACGTTACCATGCTCTGCTCCGCTTTGATCCGCAACGGCGTCAACCATCTGCGGCATATCGAGCGCGAGTTGCTCGAGTGGATGGAGGAGCACGAATACGAATCAGTGCGACAGATGCAGGGGAGTATGAGCCAGATCAAGTGCCCCGATCCGGGAGCCTTCGAGAGAGCGCAATACATGCGCGCCGTCAAAGGCATGCAGCACGTTCATACTGCGGGATGGCGGTGAGACATGGTAGCAAGAGAATACGGCATGGCAACGTTGGAACTCCTGGCTGCTGAAACTGCGCCGGAGAGAGCGCAACGTGAAGGCCGCCGGGCTCTGATCGTTCCGCGTGAGCACGGAGCCTGGGGACTGCTGCTGGTGCCGCTGGCCACAGGCGCGGCAATCGGGCTGCGAAACGGCACCCGGGTATTCCCACTCCTTCTGCTGTTGATCGTCGCCCTCGCCCTGTTCTGGCTGCGCGCGCCCCTGGAAAGCTGGATCGGCACATCGCCCATGCGGGCGCAAACTCGAGAGGAACGAAAGTTAGTCGGCTCGGTAATCCTGGGACTCGCTGTCATCTCACTTGTCACTCTCACAGGCCTATTTTGGGGAGGACGGAATCACGATCTGTGGTTCCTGGGCGCCATTGCCGGGGGTGCGTTCGTGGCACAAGCAGTCCTCAAGCGCGCAGGGTATCGACTACGAATGTTGGCGGAAATGGTTGGGACGATTGGCCTGAGCGCTTCGGCTCCTGCCGCTTACTACGTTGTCACCGGAAAACTCAACGCAACGGCATGGACGTTGTGGCTGGCCAATCTGATCTTCGCCGGCGATCAGATCCACTATGTACAGCTTCGTCTTCACACCGCAAGAATCGAAGGCTTACGTGCCAAGCTCGCTCACGGATGGAAGTTTGCGATTGGGCAGGCAGCCTTGACCCTCGCTCTCACGGTCGCCTGCGTCGGCGGCCTGATGCCGCCGTTGGCATCGCTCGCCTTCGCACCGCTTCTGTTTCGCGGATGGTTTTACTTCATCCAGAGGCCCGCGCCTCTACTCGTTCGCCGTTTGGGCTGGAGTGAACTGGCCCAGGCGTGCGCGTTCTGTATGTTGTTTATCGCCGCGTTTTCGGCGAGGTAGCGCCGCCGTCGCGGCGGCTGTCGCGAGGGCATCTTGCCTCGCTAAAGTCCGGGCGACAGCCGGCAGAATGCCGGCGCTACTGGCGCTAGAAAGACACAGGCGTTACCACATTTCACGGCACCACCACCGCCGCCCCGTCCACGGCATCGTTCTTTACCGCGATCAGCGCCTCGTTGACCTGCTGAAGCGGAAACACCGTTACCTTCGGCTTCAGGCCAATTTCCGCCGCCAGCGCGAGAAAGTCCCGCGCATCGGCGCGGGTCATATTGGCCACACTGCGCAGCTGGCGCTCTCCCCACAGAAGGCGGTCGTAGTCGAATTGCGGCATGCGGTCGAGATGAATCGCATTGATCGCGACCACGCCGCCTTTTCGCAAGCTTCCCAACGCAGCCACGACAACATCTCCGCTCGGCGCAAACGTGATGGCACGGTCCAGTTCCACTGGAGGCTTCTCGGCTTCGCTTCCCACCCAGGTCGCTCCGCGAGATTCGGCCAGCCGCCGGTGCGACTCGCCCCGGGTCGAGACGTACACATCGCAATTCCACGCCTGTAAAACCGCGATTGCCAGGTGCGCCGACGCTCCGAATCCAAACAATCCCACGCGCTCACCGCGCTCCACGCCGGCCACGCGCAGGCTGCGAAAGCCGATGATTCCGGCACACAGCAGAGGAGCGGCATGCAGATCGTCGAGCGCCGCAGGAAGCGGGAAGACGAAATCGGCGCGCGCCAGAGCATACTCGGCATACCCACCGTTCACGCCGTAGCCGGTGAACGTAGGAGCGTCGCACAGGTTCTCGGCGCGGCCACGGCAGTAACGGCAGGTACCATCCGTTCCGCCCAACCAACTGACTCCCACGCGTGATCCGATCGGCAGGTGCTCGGCGGTTCCACTCATTACCTCGCCCACGATCTGATGCCCCGGAATGACGTGCTCCAGCTTCGGCGGCACCTCGCCCTCGACGATGTGCAAGTCGGTCCGACAAACACCGCAGGCCCGCACGCGCAGCGATACCTGGCCCGGGCCTGGCTTGGGGTCTGCAATATCTTTCACTTGCAGTGGACGTTGCCTCACGTTTTGCGGCACAGACAATACAGCGGCTCTCATGTTCCTGGTAGATGTATGCAATGAAAACAGGATTCTTCGGGGTGACGGGTAAATTTCCGTCACCATGGCCCCAGGCTTTCACCTAGCTTTAACATGCCCGAGCTAGACTGCTTTCTCATTCTCAGCCTCCGCCGCGGGGTGTAACATGACTGCAAACCCTTGCCCCAAGGGACATTCCATCCAGGAGTCGGCCATGAAGTCTGGTTTGCCCGTCGTGCTTCTCGAGTTCAACGAGCTTTCGCCCATCCTCATGGACCGGTTTATCGCAGAGGGATGGTTACCCAACTTTAAGCGCCTGCGCGATGCCTCGGCGGTATTTGTGACCGAGTCCGAGGAGCCGGCCCCCAACCTCGATCCCTGGATTCAGTGGGTAAATGTGCACACGGGCGTGCCTCAGGCCGAGCACGGAATCTCTCGTCTTTCGCAAGGACACAAGCTTCAGCATAGATGCGTATGGGATGTGGTCACGGCGGAGGGCGACCCCGTGTGGATCTGTGGCAGCATGAACATCCGCTACGATGACGGCGCTCCCGGTTACTTCGTTCCCGATCCGTGGTCGACGGACGTAAAGCCGCACCCGGATTCACTGGCACCTTATTTCCGCTTCATTCAGCAAAACATCCTGGAATACAGCAATCAGCGGGTTCCGCTCACCCGAGGCGATTACGTAGCCTTCCTGAGGTTTATGGCCGCCAATGGCCTGTCCCTGCACACCGTCAATTCCACCATCCGGCAGCTGATCTCGGAGAAAACGCAGCGCCGGGTGCGGTGGCGGCGAGCGTTTATTCAGGATAAATTGCAGTTCGACGTGTTCCGCGCCGTTTATCACCGCATCAAGCCGCGCTTTTCCACGTTCTTCCTCAACAGCACAGCGCATATGCAGCACGTGTACTGGCGGAACATGGAGCCCGAGCATTTTACGCTGGCTCCGCGTTCCGAAGAACAGGAGAGCTTTGCTTCCGCCATTCTGCACGGCTATCAGGAAATGGACGATCTCGTTGGACGCTTTCTCAAGCTGCTGGGCAACGATGCGATTATCGTGCTGGCCACGGGTCTGAGCCAGCAGCCCTGTCTCGCTTTCGAGGCGGCTGGAGGAAAACACGGACACCGAGTCATCGATCTGGAGGCGCTGGCATCATTCATCGGCATCACTGCCCCTCACAAGTCAGCGCGCGTAATGGCCGGGCAGTTCTGGGTTCATCTGGAAAATGTGGAGGAGGCGACCGACGCCGCGGCCAAGCTGGCGGCGTTGCGTGTAGGCGAGGAGCCGGCGCTGCTGGTCAAGCGCGAGGGATCATCGGTCTTCCTGAGCTGCGCCATCAACCACGCAGTGGACCGCGACGCGCTGCTTCAGATCACCGGTTCCGATCGCAGCATTCCCTTCTTCGAGATGTTCCACCTGGTCGAGGAAATGAAAAGCGGCATGCATCACCGCGACGGGATTCTGTGGATTCGTCATCCTCACCTCGCGCATTCGGTCCATGAAGAGAAAGTCGGCCTGGTTACCATCGCGCCCACCATTCTCGACATGCTCGGCCTCGAGAAGCCCGCACAAATGAAAGCAGAATCGTTGCTGGCGGCAGCTTCGGATCGTAAGCCTTCGGATTCGGCGGCGTTGCTTCCGGCGCACGGCGGAACCGCAGCCTGATCGTCGTGCCGCGGCAATCCGTCCCAGTGAACACTACGGTACGGCGACGCGGATTAGGAACGCAGAGTTTGCCGGCAATGCTAGGCTGAGAGAGTGATCCGCATTATCTGCCCCCACGTCTACCCGACCCTGGCATTTTTTGGCGTGGCTCTGATCGCCTTGACTCCCTCCGCCCGCGCCGCCGGCTGGTCCGTTCAGAAGCAACCGGCACGGTTGGCCAATGGCTCGCCCGTACTGTTTCAGGTCAAGGCTCCGGTGCAGCTCGCCTCGCTGAAGGGCGTCTGGCTCGGCCACGGGGTCTCTTTCAGTTTCGACCCCCGGCGGAAGAACTGGTTTGCGTTGGCTGGCGTCAGTCTTGAAACTACTCCGGGAAGATATTCACTGGAGCTATCCGCGACGCCCCGCACCTCCGGGGCAAGAAAGCTCTCGTTCGTCCGCAAGTTCGTCGTGGTTCATGCGGAGTACCCAAAGGTTGAACTGACGGTCGCAACAAAATTCACAGCGCCGAGTCCGGAGCAGGTGAAAGAGATCGAAAAGGACCGGCAAATCAAGCAAGACTACCTGAACCGGGTGACGTCGGAGCGCGAATGGTCAGGGGACTTCGAGCCACCGGCGCAAGCCGCCATTTCCGACGTTTTCGGCACGGAGCGTATTTTCAACGGGAAAACCCAGAGCTTTCACCAGGGACTGGATTTCCGCGTGCCCAGTGGCACTCCTGTCGAGGCGATGAACTCGGGAACGGTGCTGCTCGCGCGGCCTCTCTACTTCGAGGGTAATTGCGTCGTCCTTGACCATGGCCAGGGTTTGCTCACCATCTATATGCATCTCTCCGAGTTCAAGGTAAAAGAGGGCGACCTGGTAAAGCGTGGCGAGGAAATCGGACTAAGCGGCGGCACGGGCCGGGCAACAGGTCCGCACCTCCATGTTGCCGTGCGCTGGGAGGGCATTTACGTCGATCCTGCGGTGTTGTTACGCTTGAACCTGCCGTAGGGCAGCCCGTTTACCCATGACTCCTCACGCGTTGCCGCCGGATAGCCGGCTCAAACTGCGTGGCGAGACGTCACGGATTGCTTCTTTCAGAATCTCTTTCATCTCCAGATTGCGGATCAGCCGGTGGAGGTAATTGGGGTGTACTCCGAGAATCCGTGCGGCATCGGCATAGCTTCCGTTGGTCTGCTCCACTGCGTTCAGAATCAGCTGTTTTTTGAGCTCCTTGACCGCGACGTGATACGTCGCCTCACTCATGTCAGCCGAAGGCGTGCGCTCCAGCAGTGACTCGGGCAGGTCTTCGGGCAGAACCATCTCAGACACACCCATTACCAGAGCCCGCTCGATGGCATTCTCCAGCTCCCGCACGTTTCCCGGCCAGTCATAGTTCATAAGGCAGGCCATGGCTTCACGGGAAATGGGGCGCGGCTTCCCTTTGCAATGCTTAGCATGTTTCTGCACAAAATGCCGCGCCAGCATGGGGATGTCTTCCTTGTGCTCGCGCAACCCCGGCATCGCCAACTTCACCACAGCCAGGCGATAGTACAAATCCTGCCGGAACCCGCCGTTGCGCACGGCCTCCTCAAGATTCGTATTAGTAGCCGCGATCAGCCGGATATCCACCTTGATCGGGTGAGTACCACCCACGCGCTCAAACTCTCGTTCCTGCAGGACACGCAGCAACTTCACCTGCATCGCCGGCGTCAGTTCGCCGATCTCATCGAGAAACACCACGCCTCCGTCGGCAACTTCCAAGCGGCCTTTTTTCAACCCCACCGCGCCGGTGAAGGCCCCGCGTTCATGACCGAACAGATCACTTTCGAGAAGCGTCTCTGGAATTGCCGCACAGTTGATGGCGACAAAGGCTTTGCGTGCGCGAGGGCTGTTCCGGTGCAAGGCTCGCGCGGCCAATTCTTTTCCCGTTCCACTTTCTCCGACAATCAGCACCGTGGAATCAGTGGGGGCCGCGCGCGCCAGCAACTGATAGATTTCCTTCATACGCTCGCTTTCGCCGACCAGGCTGCGGTCTTGTGTAATCTCCAGCGTCAGTCTTTGATTCTCCTGTTCGAGCCACTGCAAGCGGCGTGCATTGTCCAGGGCAACCGCCGAGATTCCGGCTATCGCGGTGACCAGTTGCAGATGTTCCTCCAGCAGGCGGCTGGCAAGCGATGTACTGTCAAGGTAAATACATCCGAACACCTGGTTGAACACGGTGAGCGGAATGCATAGAAGCGATCGCACTGAGGACGCCGCTACGCTCTCAATCTCACGCAAGCCAGTGCTCCCGGGCACGTCGCTGCCTAAAATCCCAATCCCCTGCTCCAGCACCTGACGTGCGATTGTGCGGCTCACGCGCACCAGTTGGTTCTGTCCCGGCTGCCGCACCCGCGCAAACAGGGAATTAAATTGATGTCCTTCCCGATCAGCCAGCAGAATCGCGCCGCGTCCCGCAGGCACCACTTCGAAGATAAGATCCAACAACTGCCCCTGTAATTCGTCCAGATCGCGAATCGCGTGCACCACGCGGCTGATCTTGAGCAGAGCGTTCAGATTGCGCGCAACCCGGGAAGTCGCGGGCAGCTCCCGCAGCAGCCGATCCGGTTGCAGATAGATGACATCCCGAGGATGAATCACCGTAGTTTCCGCCGTGACGTGACCTTCCTCAAATTCCACACCGCTGGCAGGCGGCTGATCCGCTCCTTCCTCCAGGAGGATCACCAGATTCGAGTTTCCAATGCTGATCTCGTCCCCGTGTTGCAGCGCTCTTTCTTCCACCCCGTGTCCGTTTACCAGCGTCCCGTTGCGGCTTTCGAGGTCCCGCACTTGAAGGCTGCCGTTCTGCCAGCGCAACACGCAATGCTTGCGGGAAACGGATGGATCAGTGATCGCAATGGTGTTCGAAGGATCGCGGCCGATGCTGACCTCGCCTTCAGGCAGCGGTATCGTCGAATCCTTGAGTGGGCCGGAAAGCACCACCAGTTTGGGCAGCAAGTTGACCTCGCTTGACTGGTGCCTTTCTTATCACAACCCGGGTCCAAAATCATTCCTCGGCTCGTCTTGTTCCAATAACCGAATGGATAGGGGACTATCCGATCAGACAGTAACGTTCCCTTGTGATCGCCCTATCGGCGCCCCTGCGCCAGGCTAACTATCCGTATAAACAACTGCATAATAATGAGTTAGATGCATTTTGCTATTTCATCCCAGGTCAGGAAAGCTTGGTACTTGGAGTGCAGAAATGGAACGTGCGGGAGCTCAGCAGAAAGCGATGGGGGAAGCGCTTTTTGAAGAATCTTTGCTGAGCAGCGCGATCAGAGGCTCGGGGGACCCCCTCATCGAGCCTCTGATTTCTTTTGCGGTAGATTTGCACTTGTTTGACGGAGTGGCAGCCTTAACTGGCAGCGGATTCGTTAGTCCCAGGAACACCCGCAGCAGCAAAAACCGCTCCACCGTTGAGGAACGTGACCGCTTTCCCCGAGATCGCCGGCACTCGCGGGCCAGGTACGAGAATTCCAACCAGATTCAGGGGATCGGCAGCCGAGAATGTAATGTTCTGATGACCGGGCTCAACCCGCCGTGCCGCCCGCACCGATTCCACTGCCACTGGCAGTGCAAATTGCTCTCCCAGAAAACCATCGACAAAGCGGCCGCCGCGAATCTCGCCACGATCCTCCAGCCGCCGGAATCCCGTGAGCAATTCACGCCATGGAGGCAGATTCGATTCGCGCGCCAGCAGGTCGCGAATCACGATGCCCCAGCGCCGCAACAGCATCCAGCACGATGACTCGATCATTCTCGGTCTGTCAGCGGCCTCGGCAGGCTGCAACAGGGCCCAACGTCCCGGGTTGTGCCGGGGCCGCGATGTGCGGCCACTGCCCTGCCCCGCGCGCCGCTTGGGATCGATCAGCGAACGCAGATTGTCGAAGCCGTCGGCGGTCACCAGGCCAGCCGCCACCAACTCCCACAGGGCGGTCTCGACCTCCGCTTTCAGCTTTCCGGTTCCCCGCACCATGTCCGCGAAAAATGAGGCGCCCCGCTGACGCAGAAACTCCAGAACGATTCGCGCGCTGTGGCTCAGCCCGGTTTTTGTTTCGAGGTCCGCCCCGGGATGCCGTGGAGTCATCCAGTCGGCATCCTCGCGAATGAAGAAAGAAATGGGGGCCACACTGGTGGGAATCACGCGCCGCTGGCGGGGCGCGGCGGCGCCATCCCCTAAATTCTCGCTATGCTTTGCGTTTGCGGGATAGTCCAGTGTCGCCGGATGTGGCGATAAACGGCCCCAACCCACGGCTCCGGTCAGGCAGAGTTGATCCAGCCACCTGGGATCGTAGTCGGCCACACGGCGGGCCAGAACCTGCCGCTCCCAGGCATTGGCCGGAATCTCGAAGCCCTGCAGTTGACGCAACACCTCCAGCGTGCCCCGTTCGGCCGCAACCTGCGTTCCCGGAGCCAGGTGCTGCCACTGCAGCAACCACTGCATGAACTGCGCGGGAGTAACGGGTTCTACCTGCTTGCGCAGAGTCGCCACCGTCAGGCGGTGGATGCGCGCCAGCAACCTGCGCTCACACCATTCGGTCTCTGAGGATAAACCGCTGAAGTTTCCCCGAAGAATCGTCCCGCTGGCTTCCATGCGCAGCAGAGCCTTCTCGACATCGGAGGCCTGAAGCCCCAGCATTTCTGCGAGCTGCGATCCCGTCACTGGCCCCGAGTGCGACATCCACCCAGTGACCAGCGTCAGCAAGGCATCGTCCCTGGAGGGCGTCACCGACTCCACATCAGCCAGCCGGGGCTCGAAGCAAGATCCCGGAAACAACACGGAGAAGCTCTTCGCCCGCTCCGCAGCGACCCAGTACGGGCGTCCGTCGAGCTGCGCTCTCGCTGCCCGGCCTTCCTGCACTAGCGTGGCAAAGTAACTTTGCCACGCAGGGCCGGCAAGACTCGGGTAGGGACAGCCGCCATAGGCTGTCCGGTTTAGGGAAGCTAAACGGCCGTCGTCGGCGCCAGAAGAGGCGTTTGCGTCGAGCAGTGGTGTTCGAGCCTCGCTCGATTGGACAGCCGAGGGCGGCCGTCCCCATATGGACTCTGAGGCTTCCGGCAGCGCCACCAGCGTATGCATCACATCGTGCAGCTCATCGGCATCGCGCACGTCCGGCCAGGCCTCTTCTCGCACCTGCGCAATTGCCGCAGGATCCAGCTTGCCTACTTCTTCCAGCACCGATTGCGGAAGCACACGCCGCATCTCCACCGCGCGAGCCCGGCGCTCCTCCAGCGGAGCATCGTCGAGATAGGCGTACGGATTGGCGTTGAGAATTTCGTGCGAGAACTGCGACGGCAGGGGAGTATCCACTGCCAAAGTGCGGATCCCACCTTCGGCCATTCCGCGCAGCAGTGATTTCAGACCCTCCACATCCATCGCCTCGGTGAGCACGTCTTTCATCACTTCACCCACGAGCGGGTGATCAGGAATTTGGCGGTCGCCTCCGATATTTTCAAAACATGCGGCGGCGTCGGGGAATACCGATGCCAGTAGATCGTCGGCTCGCATGCGCTGAATCTGTGGTGGAACTTTCTTGCCGTTCTGAAAGCGCAGCAAAGCCAATGCCCGGTTCGCATCCCAGCGCCAGCGCGTGCCGAAGATCGGAGAATCGAGTGCGGCCTGCTCCAGAATCGGCTGCACAGTTTCCGCCTGCAGAAAGTGAAAGACATCGCTCAGGGGGAAACTGTGCTGTTCGGCCAAAGCGATGTTGAGCCCGTTATCCGTGGCCGCCGCCTGCAATTCGAAGTTGAAGCCACGGCAAAAGCGCTTGCGCAGCGCGAGTCCCCAGGCCTTGTTGATGCGTCCACCGAAAGGCGCATGGATGACCAGCTGCATTCCCCCGCCTTCGTCAAAGAACCGCTCGGCAATGACCGTACTCTGGGTGGGCACAGCGCCCAGAACGGCCCGCCCCTGCAAAATGTATTCAATCGCCTGCTCGGCGCCGGAGTCGTCCAGACCGCATTCGTCTTTTAGCCAGCCGACGGCGGCGGCCACCTCCGGTTGGGTGGCCGAAAACCCCACTGGCGAACTGTGGGGCAGCAGATCACTGATTTTTTCCCGGAATTCACCCACATAGTGAGAGAGCTCTTCGGTACGCGCGGGAGCCTCGCCTCGCCAGAAGGGAACGCTGGGCGGCGCGCCGTGCGCATCCTGCACCAGCACTCGGCCGGAATTGGTCTCGATGCGGTGAATGATCCACGAAGTGTTGCCCAGCAGCATGATGTCGCCGCGGTTGCTCTCCACCGCAAAGTCCTCGTCCACCGTGCCCACCACGGCCCCGTCAGGTTCAGCCACCACGGTGTAAAGAGAATTGTCGGGAATCGCTCCACCACTGGTGATGGCCGCCAGCCGGGCTCCGCGCCGCGCTCGCAGCTTGCCGTATACGCGATCGCGATGCAGATATGCGCCGTAACGCCCACGCCGCGCCGCAATGCCTTCCGACAGCATCTCCAGAATCGCGTCAAAAACATCACGCTTCAGATTGCGATAGGGATACGCCCGACGCGCCAGCGCGAACAGATCGTCTTCCCGCCACTCTTCCGCCGCGCACGCTGCCACAATCTGCTGGGCCAGCACATCCAGCGGAGCTTCGGGAATCATCAGCCGGTCAAGGTCACCCTGGCGAATCGATCTCACCAACGCGGCGCACTCCAGCAAGTCATCGCGTGTGGTGGCAAAGAAGCGTCCCTTCGGAATCGCCCCACGCCAGTGCCCCGAGCGTCCCACCCTTTGCAGGGCAACCGCAATGGCCCGGCAGGAATTGATCTGCACCACCAGATCGACCGTGCCGATGTCGATGCCCAATTCCAGCGAAGCTGTCGCCACCAGCACCCGTACCTGGCCTTCTTTCAGCTTCTTCTCCGCCGCCAGCCGCAGTTTGCGCGAGAGGCTTCCGTGGTGCGCGGCCACGCTCTGTTCGCCCATGCGCTCCCCCAGATGATGCGCAATACGCTCCGCCATGCGCCGCGTATTCACAAACACCAGGGTCGAGCGGTGCTGTTCCACCAGCACAACCAGCCGGTTGTAAATCTCGTCCCACATTTCGTTGGTGGCAATTGGGCCCAATGGCATCGGCGGCACTTCGACCGCAAGATCGAGCTTTCTCTTGTGTCCGATGTTGACGATGACCGGATC
>DATKPV010000094.1:0-36660 GCA_035523915.1 Candidatus Aquilonibacter sp.
AGGGGCGTAAGCTCAACGGTTAAACTGCCGGTCTCCAAAACCGGACTTGGGGGTTCGAATCCCTCCGCCCCTGCCAGAGTTCGCAAAAAGGATTCAGGAGCGGCCATGGCGGTCGAGACGAAAAAGATGTCAGCAGCAGGCAATTTCGGTGAGCAGATCAAGTCGTGGCCGGAGCGCATCAAGTCGTTTTACAACGACGTGCGCACTGAGATGCGCAAGGTGACCGCGCCCGGCTGGAAGGAAGTGCAGGCCACCACCATCGTCGTGGTGATTACCGTGGCCATTTTCGGTATTTATTTCTACATCATCGACGGAGTTCTGACCAAAGCGATCGGGGCCTTGTACAGCTATTTCACGCATTGACCGCCGGGCGGGCGGCGCTGGAGTTCAACTTGATCATGCAGGACGAAGAGAAAAACGAAGCTGGCGAAGGCGGCGAGCAGCAGCCGACAAGTGGGGACGGAGCCGGTGTAGTCCCTGGCACCGAAGCCCCGCGCAACCCGAACATGAAGTGGTACATCATCCACTCCTACTCCGGCTTTGAGCGCAAGGTGAAGGAGTCGCTCGAGTCGCGCGTGGCCGCATTCGGGTTACAGGACAAGATCGGCAAAGTGCTGATTCCCACCGAGTCGGTCACCGAAGTGCGCGGGGGAAAGAAGTACACCTCCGAGCGCATGTTCTACCCGGGTTACGTGCTGGTGGAGATGGACATGGACGATCACGTCTGGCACGTGGTGAAGTCCACTCCGCGGGTGACGGGATTCGTGGGCACCGGGCAGCAGCCGACGCCGCTCTCGGATGAGGAAGTCCAGCACATTGTCTATAAAGTTGCCGACAGCCGCGAGAAGCCGAAACTAAAGGTTAAGTTCGAGAAGAACGAGACCGTGCGAATTTCCGAGGGCCCGTTCGCCACCTTCCAGGGAATAGTGGACGAGGTCAACGAAGACCGCGAAACCTTGAAGGTCATGGTCACAATTTTCGGCCGCTCGACCCCGGTGGAGCTGGAGTTCAACCAGGTGGAGAAGGTGGCGTAGAGGCTGCATTGAATTAGCGTGTATGGATATCTTGACGGCAAAATTGCGTGTTTGGAATCCGGCGATCTCGTCGCAAGCCGAAGAGATTGAAGTGATGGTCGACACCGGAGCGTCGTATGGCTGGGTGTTACGTAGTCGGCTGGAGCGACTGGGCGTTCGTGCCGTGCGAAAAATGCAGTCTAAGACCATTGAAGGTCACATGCTTGAGCGCGAGCTAGCCCCGGTATTCGTGGCGACCGACGGCTTTACCGGGGGAGATAGTGTAGTGATGGCCGAGCCAGGCGACATGGAAGTCATGGGCGCTCACACTGTTGAAAGTCTCGGCATCACGGTCGATCCCGTCGCCAAGAAGTTAGTTCCGGCGATCGGGATGGCGCTTAGTGCTCCCGAAGAGATTTAAACGATACGTATTTTGAAGGGGAGAAATGGCGAAGAAAGTTACAGGTTACGTGAAACTCCAGATCGCGGCGGGCAAGGCGACGCCCGCGCCTCCGGTCGGCCCCGCGCTCGGCCAGGCGCAGATCAACATCATGGAGTTCTGCAAGCAGTTCAACGCCAAAACCAGCCAGAAAGAACTGGAGGGGCTGATCATCCCCGTGGTGGTGTCGGTCTATAACGACCGCTCGTTTACCTTCATCACCAAGACGCCGCCGGCGTCGATTCTGCTGAAGCGCGCCGCGGGCATCGCCAAGGGATCGGGGACGCCGAATAAAGACAAAGTCGGCAAGGTTACGGCGAAGCAAGTCGAAGACATCGCCAAGCAGAAAATGCCCGACCTGAATGCCGCGACAATCGAGACCGCGGTCAAAAGCATTCGTGGCACGGCGCGATCGATGGGAATTGAAGTGGTTGGGTAGTTTCGAGCTGTGAGCCGTGAGTCTCGGGCAAAACCCAGGTTCCTCGCTCCGCTCGGAATGACAAGGTTTAGGGTAGGGCGGTTTTTTGAAAGGGCACGGCTTCAGCCGTGCCGCTGAGGCGATTCTTTTAGTGGGGCTTTAGCCCCTGAGGTTGCGTCGAAATCACCACGGCTGATCGAAGCATCGATCAGCGGTGGGAGACAAGGAAAGCGAAATGAAAAAAGAAGGAAAAAATATCGCCAAGGCGCATGCGGCCGTCGAGCATCGCCCATACGTTCTGCAGGACGCGGTTCCGCTTCTGCAGAAAGTCAAGTTCGCAAAGTTCGACGAGACCGTGGAAGTCACAATGCGTCTCGGCGTCGACCCCAAGCATGCTGATCAAATGGTCCGCGGTACAGTCGTTCTGCCGCACGGGCTGGGCAAGTCAAAAAAGGTTCTGGTCATCGCCACCGGCGACAAGGTGAAAGAAGCCGAAGCCGCGGGCGCCGATTTTGCCGGTGGCGAGGAGATGGTCGAGAAGATCACCAAAGAAAACTGGACCGACTTTGACGCTTTGATCGCTACTCCCGATGTCATGAAGTCGGTTGGCCGTCTCGGTAAAATCCTCGGCCCCAAGGGCCTCATGCCGAATCCAAAGACCGGCACGGTCACTTTCGATGTGGGCAAAGCGGTGCAGGAAGTGAAGGCCGGCAAAGTTGAATTTCGCACCGACAAGACGGCGCTTGTACATTGTCCCGTCGGCAAGATTTCGTTTACGCCCGACAAGCTGGTCGAGAACGCGACCGTGCTGATAACCAGCGTGATCAAAGCGAAACCGTCGGTCGCGAAGGGCAAGTACATCAAAGGCTGCACGCTTAGCTCGACCATGGGGCCGGGAATTCAGCTGGATGTGGCTCCGATTGAGGCAGCGGCGAAAGCGTAGTAAGGAAGCGGCTCGAGCGCGATGGTCGCGCTGACTCCGGTTGCTTCGCAAGCGGGCGCGCATCGCGAGCCGCCCAGGTCCTTCGGCGACGAAAGCCATGTCGCCTCAGGATGACAAACATTTCGATTCTTGAAGGATTGAACCATGCCAGTCAGCAAAGCCAGGAAGAAACAACAAGTCGAGAAGCTGAGCGCCGATCTGAAGAATGTTTCGAGCGCCGTGGTCGCGACCTACACCAAGTTGAACTCCAGCCAAACCTACGAGCTGCGCAAGGCTCTGCGCGCGACAGGTGCGAAATATCAAGTCGTAAAGAACACGCTGGCCGAGCGCGCCTCCAAGGGCTCGAAAGTCGAAGGTGCGCTAAAAGATCTTACCGGGGTGACGTCGATCGCCTACACCACGGGCGATCCCGTAGCCATGGCTAAGGCGCTGACCAAATACGCCAAGGATAATCCCGAGTTCACCTTCAAGACCGGCGTGGTCGAAGGTCGTGTCATCACGATCAAAGAGATCGAAGCGCTGGCCACCATGCCATCGAAGGAAGAGCTGATGTCGAAGCTCTTATTCCTGATCAACGCTCCGGCGCAACGGTTGGTGACCGCGATGAACGCCGTCGGCCGCAACCTGGCAGTGGTAATGGATCAGGGCGTGAAAGAGAAGAAGTTCAAAGAGGCATAGCTCATGTGGGACAGCCGCCGTCGGCTGTCCGGTCGAGCGAAGCTCGATTTTGAATTTAATGGCGATTGACCGAGATCCCTCGACTTCGCTCGGGATTTCGGTGCGCGGCTCAGACGCCGCGCAAGCGCCTCAAGTTTGGTCGTTCGCAAATCAGGGGTTGCGCGGTTGGTTCGAAGGCGTTGTCTGGCGCGGGTTCGAACTGGACCTGGTCGCACTGGAAACCTGGCTGGCGGATGGCGAAAGAACGAAACGCGGGCAGGAGTGCCCGCGCACACTAATCTTGGAGAAATAACATGGCGGATTTAGCTCAACTGGAAGAATCAATCGTAGGCCTGTCGCTGCTGGAAGCAGCCGAACTGGTCAAGAAACTGGAATCGCGTCTTGGCGTCTCGGCGGCGGCTGCGGCCCCGGTCATGGTTGCCGGCGGCGGTGGCGCAGCGGCCGGCGCAGGGGCGGCTCCGGCGGAAGAAAAGACGGAGTTTACGGTCGTGCTCAAGGAAGTGGGCGCGAACAAGATCAACGTCATCAAGGCTGTCCGCGAAGTCACCAGCCTGGGCTTAAAGGAAGCCAAGGAACTGGTGGATGGAGCGCCCAAGAACGTGAAAGAGGGCATTTCCAAGGAAGAAGCCGAGACCATCAAGAAGAAGTTCACCGAAGCGGGCGCGACTGTAGAAGTAAAATAGCTTCGGGTAGGCGGGGGAGGCAGCGCTCGGAGCGCGCTTCCCGCCGCCTTACCAGCAATTTTTCACCCGTTTTGCATCAGGGATAGTGCAAAACCGCCCTAACTTGGTGCAGGAATGGGAAATATTTTACGTTCTCTGTTGTGAACCCTGGGCAATGGTGTTAGCATCTAACTAACACCGCTTCCTCTGGCCTCACAGATCGCGGTAAGGCCCGCGGGGGAAGCTTGGCACTGTTTCGCGGGCAGGCGGAACGGAAACGGCCGAAGGAAACTGGCGCGAAAGATTACAAACAAGAGATTGGCGATACGCCTTGATTGGCGTCCGCGGGGATGACTGTCCCGGGGACGCCCTGTTGTCTTTTCAGGTTCCACTAACGGGTAAGGACCGCGGCGCCCTGCGCGCGCCCTGCATTCTGCAAACCGCGGCTTAACGCAGCCCTCGGCTGCGCGTGACATTGGGAGTTTCTCGACGATGAAGAATAATGCCTTCCGCAAGCGTTTTGATTTTTCCAAGATTCCAGCAACCATCCAGATCCCGAACCTGATCGAGGTTCAGAAGCGCTCCTACGACCGCTTCCTGCAGATGGACAAGCTGCCCAGCGAGCGCGAAGATGGCGGCCTGCAGGCGGTGTTTCAGTCCGTTTTCCCCATCACCGACTTCCGCAACGTATCCCAGCTGGAGTTTGTGGATTACGCCATCGGTAACTGGGAGTGCAAATGCGGCCACCTCAAAGGCCTGCATCACCTGCGCACCACCTGCAAGAACTGCGGCAACACCGTTATTACCGATCCGTTTCATCCCGGCGACGTGCTCTGCTCGAAGTGCGGCACCTATAACGCCAACACCCCCGATTTCTGCAACAAGTGCGGCGATCCGGTGGGCTTGCAGCTGAAATACGACGTGGCTGAGTGCGAAGAGCGCGGCATGACCTATTCCGCGCCGCTGAAGGTCACGATGCGGCTGACGATTTTCGATAAAGACGCCGAGACCGGCAACCGCTCCATCCGCGACATCAAGGAGCAGGAAGTGTTCTTCGGCGATGTTCCGCTGATGACGCAGAACGGAACTTTCATCATTAACGGCACCGAGCGCGTCATCGTCAGCCAGTTGCACCGCTCGCCCGGCGTGTTCTTCGAGACCGCCAACAATCGCACCTATTTTCTGGGCAAGATCATTCCCTACCGCGGTTCGTGGGTGGAATTCGAGTACGACCAGAAGAACGTGCTCTATGTACGCATCGACCGCAAGCGCAAGTTCCTGGGCACGATTTTCCTGCGCGCCCTTGGCTTGCGCGCCGGGGAGGATATTCTGCGCACCTTCTACACGGTCGACCGCGTCGCGATCAAAGACAAGAAGCTGCTCTGGACGCTCGATCCTGCCGGCGACAAGCCCAGCAACCTGCTGGGCATGAAGCTGGCCCACAGCATCAAGTCGAAGTCGGGCGATGAGATTGCCCACTCCGGCCGCAAGATCAACGCGCAGATTCTCAAGGATATTCAGAAGGCGAAGATCACCGAGATTGAAGTCGACGTCACCGATCTTGAGGGCGCGTGGGCGGCGGCCGACATCGTCGATACGACCACGGGCGAAGTTCTGCTTGAGGCCAACAGCGAGGTCACCGCCGACAAGATCGCGAAGATCCTCGATTCGGGCGTGGTGGAGATGAACCTGTTCTTCCCCGAACGCGACGATGTGGGCACGGTGATCAGCCAGACCCTGAAGCGTGATTCCGTGAAGACCCCGCAGGAAGCGCTGATCGAAATCTACCGCAAGCTGCGGCCGGGCGATCCGCCGACCCTGGATACGGCGACGGCGCTGTTCCACGGCATGTTCTTCGATCCGCGCAAGTACGACTTTTCGCGCGTGGGCCGACTGAAATTCAACATCAAGCTGTTCGAAAACCAGGAGGCCACCAAGCTCGAGCAGCGCACGCTCGATCCCGAGGACTTCTACGCGACCATCCGCTACCTGCTCAAGTTGCGCAAGAACATCGGCGCGGTCGATGACATCGATCATCTCGGCAACCGGCGCGTGCGCGCGGTGGGCGAGCTGATGGAAAACCAGTTCCGCATCGGCCTGGTGCGCATGGAGCGGGCGATCAAAGAAAAAATGTCCGTGTACCAGGAAATGTCCACGGCCATGCCGCACGACCTGGTCAACGCCAAGCCGGTGATGGCCGCGATCCGCGAGTTCTTTGGATCGTCGCAGCTCTCGCAGTTCATGGACCAGACCAACCCGCTATCAGAGATCACGCACAAACGACGTCTTTCAGCGCTTGGGCCGGGTGGTCTGTCGCGCGAGCGCGCGGGTTTTGAGGTGCGTGACGTTCACCCGACGCACTACGGCCGCATCTGCCCGATTGAAACCCCGGAAGGTCCGAACATCGGACTGATCTCGTCGCTGAGCTGCTATGCCCGTATCAACGACTACGGCTTCATCGAGTCGCCGTATCGCAAGATCAAGAACGGGCGCGTGGTGGATTACGTGAGCGTGGTCAACACCGGCGACAGCGATTACAAAGTCGGCGACCACATCGAGAAGCACGAAGCCGAAAAGGCCAACGCCGAACTGAAAGAACGGCGCAAGAAGCCGGCGGAGATCGAGCCGTATTCGTTCTATCTCTCGGCGTGGGAAGAAGATCGGCACACCATCGCGCAAGCCAACGTAGAGCTTGACGACAAAGGCCGCATCGCAGCGGACCTCGTCAACGCCCGCAAGGCCGGCAATTTCGTGCTCGTGAATCGCGACGAAGTCGACTATGTCGACGTCAGCCCAAAGCAGCTGGTTTCTGTGGCCGCATCGCTGGTTCCGTTCCTTGAGCACGACGACGCTAACCGCGCGCTGATGGGCGCGAACATGCAGCGGCAATCGGTTCCTCTGCTGCGCGCGCAGGCGCCGATCGTGGGCACAGGAATGGAGGGGGTCACGGCGCGCGACTCGGGCGCTGTGGTTCTGGCTCGCCGCAACGGCATCGTGGATTCCGTCGACTCCGAGCGCATCATCGTGCGCGTGGAAGGCGAGCACCATCCCACGCAGCTTTCGCGCGAGGTGGGCAGCGACATTTATCAGCTCACCAAGTTCAAGCGCTCCAACCAGAACACCTGCATCAATCAGAAACCGGTGGTCAAGAAAGGCCAGCGCGTGCTGAAGGGTCAGGTAATTGCCGACGGTCCTTGCACCGATCACGGGGAACTGGCGCTGGGACGCAACGTGCTGGTCGCGTTCATGCCCTGGCGCGGGTACAACTTTGAGGATGCGATCCTCGTCTCCGAAAAAATGGTGAAGGAGGATTACTACACTTCGCTGCACATCGAGGAGTTCGAGATCGAGGCGCGCGACACGAAACTGGGACCGGAAGAAGTCACCCGCGATATTCCCAACGTCAGTGAATCGATGCTGCGCAATCTCGACGAGGCGGGCGTGATCCGCATCGGCGCGAATATCAAGCAGGGCGACATTCTGGTGGGCAAGGTCACGCCGAAGGGAGAGACGCAGCTTACTCCGGAAGAGAAACTGCTGCGCGCGATCTTCGGCGAAAAGGCCGGCGATGTGCGCGACGCTTCTCTCTATTGCCCGCCGGGAATCGAAGGTGTGATCGTCGACGTGAAGATCTTCTCGCGCAAGGGCCAGGAAAAGGATGAGCGCGCGAAGTCGATCGAAGCGGCGCAGATCGCCAAGCTGGAAAAGAACCTCTCGGACGAGATTCGAATTCTCACCGACGAGCGGCTGAAGCGCCTGGAGAACATCCTCGGCGGCAAGGAGGTGCAGGCCGACCTGCATGACGAGCGCACCAACAAGCGCCTGCTGACCAAGGGCAACGTGCTCGACCGCGACACCATCGAGCGCATCTCGACCCGCAACCTGAAGCGCATCAAGTATGCGGACAAGGATCCGCGGGTGAACGAGCAGATCGATGAGATCGAAGAGATGACCTCGCGCCAGATCGACGTGCTCAAAAAGATCGTCAACGACAAGAAAGAAAAGCTGACCAAGGGCGACGAGCTTCCGCCGGGTGTGATCAAGCTGGTGAAGGTTTACATCGCCATGAAGCGCAAGCTGAGCGTGGGCGACAAAATGGCCGGCCGTCACGGCAACAAGGGCGTCATCGCCCGGATTCTGCCGGAAGAGGATATGCCGTACCTCGAAGATGGCACGCCGGTTGAAATCGTCCTCAATCCGCTCGGCGTTCCCAGCCGTATGAACGTGGGCCAGATCCTTGAAACCCATCTCGGTTGGGCGGGCTTCGCGCTGGGCGAGAAGATCACCAACCTGCTTAAAGAGAACACGCGGCCGGAAGCGATCCGCCGCGAGTTGAAGGCTCTGTTCAAGGATTCGCAACTCGCGGACATCATCGCCGACATGAGCGACGACGAACTGGAATCGGTCGCGCCCGCCCTTGCCAAGGGCGTCTACATGGGTTCGCCCGTGTTCGACGGCTCAAAGGAGGGTGAGATCAAGGCGCTGCTCGAGCACGCGGGATTGCCCACGTCGGGCAAGACGTATCTCTACGACGGCATGACCGGCGACAGATTCGAACAGCCGGTTACCGTGGGCTACATCTACATGTTGAAGCTGTCGCACCTGGTGGACGACAAGATTCACGCGCGCTCCATCGGGCCGTACTCGCTGATTACCCAGCAGCCGCTGGGCGGCAAAGCGCAGTTCGGCGGACAGCGCTTCGGAGAAATGGAAGTCTGGGCGCTCGAAGCCTACGGTGCAGCGTTCATCCTGCAGGAATTGCTGACGGCAAAGTCCGACGACGTTTACGGCCGCACCAAGATCTACGAGGCCATCGTGAAGGGCGAAGCCGCCATGGAGCCGGGCGTGCCGGAGTCGTTCAACGTGCTGATCCGCGAGCTGCAGTCGCTCTGCCTCGACGTGGAACTGATCAAGGCAGCGGAGAAGAAGCCCACGGCCAGCGCAGCGGCGGATTAAAGGTGGTTTGGGAAGGGCACGGCCTTAGCCGTGCCGCCCGAAGCACGCAGGATGCATGGGCTTTAGCCCCTGAGGTTCGGCGGTTTGAGCGCGAGTCGAACCCCGAAGTTTAAAGAGTTTAAAAATATGCGCCACTGCGGCATCTGCTCTCAATGCCGCATGAAGGGCGAAAGTTCGATCCCGGTTTTAATTGGCAACTGAGAACCGGGAACTGAGAACTGACTTCGAGGGCCGCAAGCGGCGGCGTTACAGCCGAGGAAAGCGGAGGATCACCTTGTTTCGTTCGAGCCCGTTCGAAATGCAAAACACGATCGCGGATTTCGATGCCATCCGAATCAGTCTGGCGTCGCCGGAGAAAATCCGCAGCTGGTCGCACGGCGAGGTAACCAAGCCGGAGACCATCAACTACCGCACCTTCAAGCCGGAGCGCGACGGCTTGTTCTGCGCGCGCATTTTTGGTCCGGTCACCGACTGGGAGTGCCTGTGCGGCAAGTACAAGCGCATGAAGCACCGCGGCGTGATCTGCGACAAGTGCGGCGTGGAAGTCACGCTGTCCAAAGTTCGCCGCGAACGCCTCGGTCACATCGAGCTGGCGTCGCCCTGTTCGCACGTGTGGTTCTTTAAAGGCCTGCCCAGCCGCATCGGACACCTGCTCGATATTTCGCTGCGTGACCTTGAGTCCGTGCTCTACTTCGAGGCTTACGTCGTGGTTGAGCCCGGCGATGCTCCGGTGAAAGAGCGTGAAGTTATTAAGGACGAGGTCAAGTTCCGCGAACTCGATCAGCAGTACCGCCCCGCCGGCTTCAAGGCCATGATGGGCGCCGAAGCCATCAAGGAACTGCTCAAGCGCGTCGATACCGATGCTCTCTCCACCGAACTGCGCGAGAAGATGAAGCACGAGAACTCGCTGCAGAAGCGGCTCAAATACGCCAAGCGGCTGAAAGTGGTTGAGGCCTTCCGCAAGAGCGGCAACAAGCCGCACTGGATGATTCTCGACGTCATTCCGGTGATTCCGCCCGAGCTGCGTCCGCTGGTTCCTCTCGATGGCGGCCGCTTCGCCACGTCGGACTTGAACGATCTCTATCGCCGCGTCATCAACCGCAACAACCGGCTGAAGAAGCTGATGGATCTGCACGCGCCGGAAGTGATCGTGCGCAACGAAAAGCGCATGCTGCAGGAGGCCGTCGACGCTTTGTTCGATAACGGCCGCCGTGGCCGCGTGTTGCGCGGAGCCAACAACCGCCCGCTAAAGTCGCTCTCCGATACGCTGAAAGGCAAGCAGGGGCGTTTCCGTCAGAACCTGCTGGGCAAGCGCGTCGACTACTCAGGGCGTTCCGTAATCGTGGTTGGTCCCGAACTCAAGCTGCACCAGTGCGGCCTGCCCAAAAAGATGGCGCTCGAACTGTTCAAGCCGTTCATCTATCACCGGCTGGAGCAGACCGGCAACGTCACCACGATCAAGCAGGCCAAGGAGATGGTCGAGCAGCAGGAGCCCATCGTTTGGGACATCCTGGAAGAGGTCATCAAAGACCATCCGGTGCTGCTGAATCGCGCTCCCACTCTTCACCGCCTCGGCATTCAGGCGTTCGAGCCGGTACTGGTGGAAGGCAAGGCCATCAAGATTCATCCGCTGGTGTGCACGGCGTTCAACGCCGACTTCGATGGCGACCAGATGGCTGTGCACATCCCGCTTTCTCCGGAAGCTCAGGTCGAAGCGAGCGTGCTCATGCTGGCCTCGCATAACATTCTTTCGCCAGCGTCAGGTCAGCCGATCACCGTCCCCACGCAGGACATGGTTCTCGGCCTCTATTACCTGACGAAAGCGAAACCCGGCGCGAAGGGCGAGGGCCGCGCGTTTGCCAACATCGAAGAAGTTCTGCTCGCCCTCGAAATGGGCGAAGTGGAAACCCTCACGCCCATCCGCCTGCGCTACTCGGGTGAGCTCATCGACCTGACCACCGCGTACGACGATCAGGACATCATTCACACCGACCCGGTGCACGTGGATCGTGCCTTCATCAATACGACGGTGGGGCGCGCAATTCTGAACGATCACTTGCCCAAGACGATTCCCGGCGTTTCTCAGGGTATGCCGTACATCAACGGCCTGCTTAAGAAAAAAGGAATCGGAGCGCTGGTGAATTACTGCTATCTGCGCTTCGGGCTCGAAATGACCGTCAAGATGCTCGACGAAGTGAAGGAGTTCGGGTTCAAATACGCAACCCGCGCCGGCCTTTCCATCGGCATCGACGACATGGTCATTCCCGACAGCAAGAAAACGCTGGTCAAAGACGCCGAAAAACAGGTGGTCAGCGTACAGCAACAGTATCTCGATGGCGCCATCACCAACGGCGAGCGCTACAACAAAGTCATCGAAATCTGGTCGGCGATCACCGAAAAAGTGGCCGACGAGATGTTCGGCGAAATGCAGAAGCGGGACAAGGAAGGCGAAATCAATCCGATTTACGTCATGGCCGACTCCGGCGCCCGCGGATCGAAGCAGCAGATTCGGCAGCTCTCCGGCATGCGTGGCCTGATGGCGAAGCCTTCCGGCGAAATCATCGAGTCGCCCATCACCGCCAACTTCCGCGAGGGTTTGACCGTGCTCGAATATTTCGTCTCGACGCACGGCGCCCGCAAGGGATTGGCCGACACGGCGCTCAAAACGGCCGATTCCGGCTATCTCACTCGCCGCCTGGTCGACGTCGCGCAGGACGTGATCATTAGCGAATACGATTGCGGCACGGTCGATGGCATCTTCGTTTCCGGCATCGTCGAAGCCGGCGAAATTATCGAGCCGCTGCGCGACCGCATTGTGGGCCGCGTTTCGCTCGAAAAAATCAAAGACTATGACGGCAACGTCATCGTCGACATCAACAACGAAATCACCGAAGAACTCGCCGGAGCAATCCAGGCCGCTGGCATCGAGCGCGTAAAGATTCGCTCCGTGCTGACCTGCGAATCCAAGCGCGGCGTTTGCGTGATGTGCTACGGCCGCAACCTCGCCTCAGGGCGCCTGGTCGAACTCGGCGAAGCCACTGGAGTGATCGCGGCGCAGTCCATCGGCGAGCCGGGAACGCAGCTCACCATGCGCACCTTCCACATCGGTGGTACGGCATCGCGAGTTTCCGAGCAGTCGCGCCTGGAAGCCCGCAGCGCGGGATCCGTTCGATTCATCGGTCTGCAAACCGTGAAGGCGAAGTCGGGAGATCTGGTGGTCATGAACCGCCAGGGTTCGATCGCGATCGTGGACGACAAGAACCGGGAGCGCGAGCGCTACTCGGTGGTCTACGGCGCGAAGGTGAAAGTCAACGAAGGCGATCAGGTTCAGCTCGGCCAGGTTCTGGTCGAGTGGGATCCTTACACCTTCGCCATCCTCACCGAAATCGGCGGCACGGCGCAGTTCAAAGACCTGCAGGAAGGTATCACGCTCCACGAAGAAGTGGACGAGGTTACCGGCCTGTCGCGTCATGTGGTCGGCGATTCGCCCGACGAGAAGCGCCAGCCTGCCATCGTGGTCAAGGGCAAGAGCAGCAAGCGTTACCTCATGCCCTCGCGCGCTCACCTCATGGTGGCCGACGGCGACACGGTTTCACCGGGCGACGTCCTGGCCAAGATTCCGCGCGAAACCACCAAGACGAAAGACATCACCGGCGGTCTGCCTCGAGTGGTCGAATTGTTCGAGGCCCGTAAGCCGCACGAAACCGCCGTCATCAGCGAGATCGATGGCACGGTGAAGTTCGGCGAGGTTTCGAAAGGCCAGCGCAAACTCTACGTGCAGGCCGATAACGGCACGGAAAAGGAATACTCCGTTCCGCGCGGCGTGCACATCAACGTGCAGGAAGGCGAGCGCGTCAAAGCGGGCGAACCGCTCATGGATGGCCCGCTCAACCCGCACGACATTCTGGCCGTACTCGGCGAAAAAGAGCTACAGGCTTACCTGGTGAACGAAATTCAGGAAGTCTACCGGCTGCAGGGCGTCAACATCTCGGATAAGCACATCGAGGTGATCGTCCGCCAGATGATGCGCTGGGTAAAGGTCGAAGATGTCGGTGACACCTCGTTCCTGCTGGAGCAGCAGCTCGATAAGTTCCGCTTCCGCGAGGAAAACGAACGCGTGATTAAAGAGGGCGGCAAACCCGCCACTGGCCGTCCCCTGCTCCTCGGGATCACGAAAGCATCGCTCTCCACCGACTCGTTCATCTCGGCGGCGTCGTTCCAGGAGACCACGCGCGTGCTCACCGAAGCCTCGATTCAGGGCGCGGTCGATCACCTGCGCGGTCTGAAAGAGAACGTCATCGTCGGACGCCTCATCCCTGCCGGTACCGGGATGGAGTATTACCGCAATGTGCGCCTCTCGCCCGAAATGGAGGAGGCCGCGGCGCGGGTGCAGGCGGAGGTTTCGGCCGCTTATGAAGAAGCCGAGCGCGCTCTCGAAATGATGCGCCACGAGGGCGAAACCGAAGAACTGGCGGCAGAGTAACTACTGCCGGTGAAAATGTCATCCTGAGCGTAGCGAATGCCTCGCGTAAGCGAGGCATTCGTGCAGCCGGAAGGATCCCTGCAACAGTTCGCTGCGCATGGTAACTTCGCCCAAGGCGACGAATGAGGTAATATTGCGCCCCGAGGCGCGCGCGCAGCCTTGTCACCTATGCACGCCAACGTAGAGCGATTGCCGGTTGAGGAACCCCCTCCTCTTCCTTCTTTGCAGGTTGCCCCTCCGCAGCCTAAGCTGGGGCCAGCAATGCTGCGCTTCTTCCGACTGTTGCGGCTGGCTTTCTGGCGTGCCTTCCAGCACGACTCCTTCGCCATCGCGAAAGCCTCGGCCTATTCCTCGATTCTCACCTTCTTTCCCGCGCTGCTGGTGGTGGGCTCCGTTCTGGCGACCTTCCGCGGAGGCCAGTCCTACCTGCGGGAGATCTCTTACGCGCTGTCCCGCATTCTTCCTACTGGCGGCAACGCCGCCATGAACTATCTGCGAGGCGCGGCGCAGCGGCCCGTTGGCCTGTTGCTGACTGCCTCGCTGATCACCCTGTGGACAGCCTCTGGCGTCATGGTTTCGTGGATGGAAGGTTTCCGCCGCTGTTACGAACTGCCCAAGACCTGGGGTTTGGTGAAGGAGCGGCTCATCGCCTTCGCGCTCGTGATCCTCGGGTTGCTGCCCATGACCTTTGCCACGCTGCTCGTCGCGTTCGGCAGCCGGATTGAAACCCGCATTCTCTTTTACATAGCGCATGAATTCAGCCCATACATTCTGCTGATGTGGTCGGCCATCCGCTGGATTATCGCCACCCTCACCAGCATCGCGGTGATCGCGCTGATCTACCACAATGCCGTGCCCCGCACCCAGCCCTGGCATAGCGTACTGCCGGGAGCAAGCCTGGCCACGGGCATGTGGTTCTCGGCGACCCTGCTGTTCGGCTGGTATCTGCAGCACTATGCTGACTACAGCATCCTTTACGGCTCGTTGGGCGCCGCCATCGCCCTGCTGGTCTGGATGTACATGATTTCGCTGATCGTTCTGGTGGGCGCTGAGTTCAATGCCATGCTGTTTCCCCGGGCCATGCTGGGAAAAGAGTTGACTGCGATCAGCCCCGCCAAGGCGGACCGACACTGATGGTGCGTTCCGGCTGGCCGATAAGTTCTTCAGGTTCTACGTACCTCCTGCTGGGCATGATCCTGATCCGGTGCACGATTGAAAGCTTCTAAAACAAATATTGATTCCCGCGTGTCTGCCGCCCTCCGCCGCGCCAAGATCATCTGCACCATCGGTCCCGCCTGTCACTCCGAAGCCGCCATGCGCGATCTGCTTCGTCTGGGTATGGATGTGGCGCGCCTGAATTTTTCTCACGGTACACACCAAGATCACGCCCTCAGCATTGAGCGCCTCCGCCGGGCGGCCTCACGCGAAGGCCGGACCATTTGCATCCTGCAGGATTTGCAGGGCCCCAAAATCCGCACCGGCTGCCTGGAGCGGCACGAACCTGTCGTTCTCAGGAGCGGCTCGCGTATCACCATCACCCCGCGCGAGATTCCCGGTACAGGTTCCCTGATTTCCACCACCTTCCCCGATCTGGCCGCTGAGCTCAAAGCCAGCACGCGCATTCTGCTTTCCGACGGTTTGATCGAGTTGCGCGTCCGCAGGGTGCGCGGGAAGGACGTCGTCTGTGACGTGCTGAACGGCGGCACGCTCGGGGAGCATCAGGGGATCAATCTGCCGGGTGTTGCCTTGTCGATCCCGGCGTTAACCGGTAAAGACCGCAAGGATCTGGAATTTGGCCTCCGGCACGGTGTCGATGCCGTCGCACTCTCATTCGTGCGCACTGCCGCCGACGTCCGCACCGCAAAGCAAATCATCGCGCGCCACGGCAGCGATATTCCGGTCATCGCGAAGCTCGAAAAACCGCAGGCTATCGATCGTCTGGAAGACATTCTCGAAGCAGCCGATGGTGTGATGGTGGCGCGCGGCGACCTTGGCGTAGAACTGCCTCCAGAGGAAGTTCCCGTGATCCAGAAACACGTGATCCGCCGCGCTGCTGCATGGCGCAGGCCGGTGATCACAGCTACGCAGATGCTGGAATCGATGGTCGAAAACCCCAGGCCCACGCGCGCCGAGGCCAGCGACGTCGCCAATGCCGTTTTCGACGGTACCGACGCCGTCATGTTGTCTGCCGAAACCGCCAGCGGCCGCTATCCTCGCGAAGCCCTGGCCATGATGGCGCGCATTGTGGTGGAGGCGGAGAGCAATATGGCGGAATTTATGCAGCCCCGCCGTCGCCGTGACCATCGTGGTATTTCCGTAGCTGAGACCATTTGCGAATCGATCGCGCACGCCGCCGAGGATTTGTCCATAGGCGCGATTGCCGTCTTCACGGAAACCGGCAACACCGCGCGCATGATCTCGAAATACCGCCCCCAGGCTCCCATCTACGCCTTCACGCACATCGTGCCGGTGGTGCAGCGCGCCAATCTTTTCTGGGGAGTGCACCCGATTCGCTGCCACCAGGCCCGCTCGGCCGAAGAAATGGTGATCATGGCCGAGCACGATCTTCTACGCCGCGGCGCGCTCAGGCCCGGCGCGGTTCTTGGCGTCGTCGCCGGTACGCGCCAGGCCTCGGGCTCAACCAATCTGATGCGCCTGCACGTGGTTTCCGCGACAGCAACCCGCCCGCACGCCCGCCGTCTCCGTAGCGTGCGGGGGACGATATAATCGCGGGATATGCCGCAGGAATTCCTCTCGGTGGCGATCTGGGAGCCGATGCCCGATATGGAAGCCGCATCTCTTGCTACCATGCGCGAACTGATCGCCATTCTGGCGAAAAAGGGCTACAGCCGCGACCTGCTTTATCGCAGCCCCGACGCGCATTACGTTCTGCTTCGCTACTGGAAGTCGGAAGCGACGCGGCAGGCCGCGCAGGAAGATCCCGAGGTGCTTCGCCGCTGGGCGCGGCTGGGAAACGAAATCCGCATTCTGAAGGTGTACGAAAGGCTGGGAGCGGTTAGCGTGGAGTGCAAGACCTGAACGGCGTCTCGTCCTTATTGTCTGTGTTTCTCAGTGTCCCTTCGGTTTGAGGAAGAAGTTTCTCTCCGGAGCGGGCACCGGGTGATTTTGAACGATTATGTCCACTACCACGACTCCCGAAGTATTCACCGACATCACGGTCGATCCTTTCGTGCGCGGATTCTTGCATCGGCCAGACAAGGCGAATGGCAGCGGCCTGGTCCTGACGCATGGCTCGGGCGGAAACTGCAATGCTCCAATTCTGATCGCACTGGCCGAAACTTTCGCCGCGGCCGGATTTCTCGTGCTGCGTTGCGATTTGCCTTTTCGCCAGGATCGACCGTACGGTCCGCCGCGGCCAGGCGATGCCAAACGCGACCGCGCCGGATTGAAGAATGCCATCGTCTCTTTGAAAAACCAGAACGCACAGCGCGTCTTTCTGGGCGGCCACTCTTATGGTGGACGTCAGGCGAGCATGCTTTGCGCCGAAGAACCTACATCGGCGGCCGGCCTTCTGCTGACTTCTTATCCTCTGCACCTGCCAGGCAAAACTGAGCTGCGCATTCAGCACCTGCCCAATCTGAAAACGCCGGCCCTGTTTGTGCAGGGCACGCGCGATCCCTTCGGGTCTATTCCGGAAATCGAGCAAGCCATCAAACTGATTCCTGCGAAAACGAAGTTAGTGCCAATTGAAGGTACCGGTCACGATCTGGGGTTTAAGGGCAAGGCCAAGCGCGAAGAGTTACCGGGAAAAGTGCTGGCCGAATTCGGGAATTTTTTCAGCCAGGTTTGAGTCGCGGCCGTAGAGCTATCACCGAACCGCTCGGGACGCAGCCAGGAACCGCGTCCCGCGAAAATTCAATCGACGGTTCTAATCCTTGCTCGGCTTGCGTGGAGTCAAGTCGCAGGCCTGCTTGACAAGATTCAGGTCTAAGCCAGCGGGCGAAAATTCCGCGATTTCCGGGCCCCGGCGTCCGCGAATCTGGATCTTGAAGATCTGCGCTCCGAGCAGCGCACGCGTCGTGCCTTTATCCATGGAAAGAAAGCGGTCGCGAATCCAGTTCCAGCCACGGTAGCTGTGCGCGTCGTCGACGCGGACCATCACCTCCATCTGCGGTTGTCCCCAGAAGCCGGGACGATTGGGCGGTCCCAGCCGGATGCCGGGATTGAAGTCCGCGTAAGTGTACTTGCTGTTGGTGCACATCAGCTCGATGCGCGGCTTGTAATCCGGATCTTCGGCCAGGTAGTTATCGGCCAGAAGTTCGAAGCGCACCTTCTTGGCGCCGGTCATGGGGTCTTCCGAATGGAACTCCATCCATTTTCCGCCGGCGCTTACTCCATCACTCTCGCCCTGATAGGGGCTCATGGCGCCCTTCTGACCCAGGGCCGGCGTCGCCGCCAAGCAGGCTAGGATCAATGCGGCAAAGAAAATCCCGGCAGCCGGGGTTTGTTTCCCAGGGAATTGCGATACTCTCAAGGTCACCTCCGAACACAACAACTTCTATGGTAATCGAACCCCACCCACTGCAAAAAGTTGCATTCCGTGAGACTGATTCGACGAAAATCGGTTCCTGCCGGGGCTTGCGCCCGGGTTGAACAGAATTGCGCTTTACAACCAGCATTAGGCACCATAAACTCCTTGCGTCGTTACCCCCGTTCGTCGACCGAAATATCCTCTGATAGTCGGCATTTCAAAAGGAGAGCATCGCAATGCTGCGCTGCCCTGCAGACGCCGTACTCGTGCGCTTCCCAGCCTTACCCCTTTCAGCTTTCATAGTTCTTGCCTGCCTCACCTTGACGATGGCCGGCAGCACTGCTGCGTTGGGGCAGGTTTCCGTAACCACCTACCACTACGATAACTTCCGTACGGGCTGGAATTCCCATGAAACCGCGCTGACCCCTGCCGCCGTGCGCAGTACTGCATTCGGCATCCTGGGAACCATCGCGCTGGACGATCAGGTCGACGCCCAGCCTCTGGTTGTGCCCGGAGTGAACATCACGACCGGCCAGTTTCAGGGCGTCCATAACGTGGTATACGTTGCCACCGACAACAACACCATCTACGCGATCGACACCGGCAACGGCAAAGTCCTTCTGAAAACGAATTTTGGGCCGCCGGTGGTGCGGCCGCTTGGCTGCGCCCAGAACAACCCCGACGTCGGCATCAACTCGACTCCGGTCATCGATTTGAGCAGCAACACGCTGTACGCGATCATGTACACGCAGGATACTGGCGGTCCTGCTTATCGCCTCCACGCCCTCGATCTGGGCAGCCTCACCGACAAGGTCGCGCCTCAGCTTGTGACCGGATCGCACACGCTCATCGACGGCAGCACCTTCAGCTTCAACGCCACCTATCAGCGTCAGCGGCCGGCGTTGTTACTGGCCAACGGCAACGTTTACGCGGCCTTCGGCAGCTTTTGTGACCGGGCCCCGAGTCTTTCCCGCGGCTGGATTCTGGGATGGAAAACGGGGTCGTTGACTCCCTTGCCCGGAAATCAGGTCCTCGACACCCAGGCTGAGTCGCCCCACAGGTTTTTCCTTTCCGCGATCTGGATGTCGGGTTATGGCCCGGCCGCCGACGACTCCGGCAACATTCTTTTCGTTACCGGCAATTCGGATCCTTCGGGTACCACCTATGACGGGATCTCCGACATTCAGGAGAGTGTGGCCAAGATTTCGTCCGATCTCACGACCGTCTTGGATCTGTTCACTCCCAGCAACGTCGCGACCTTGGATCAGAAGGATCTGGACTTCGGCTCCGGAGGGGTGATGGTTCTTCCTGATCAGCCCGGCTCGATTCCCCATCTGGCGGTGGCTGCGGGCAAGGTTGGGTCCATGTTCCTCATGAATGAGGATGCCCTGGGCGGGTTTTCTCCGCAGAAGAATAACGTGTTGGGGACGTATGGCGCCGGTCCCTGCTGGTGTGGCGAGTCCTACTTCGTCGATCCCAAGGACAAAGTCCCTCGCGTCGTCAGCAGCGGGGGCCAAAGAATCGCGGTCTGGAAACTGCAAGCCTCGCCGTCCCCTTCGCTGGTGAAAGTCACCAGCACGCCCGCGCTCGCCACCTCCAATACTGGCTTCTTCACCAGCGTTTCCTCCAACGGCACAGCCACTCCCATCATCTGGGCCCTCTCGCGGCCAAGCGGAACGCAAAGCACAATCTCCCTCTATGCCTTCGCACCCGAGCTCGGAGGAACGACTATGAAGCCGATCTTCGCGGGAACCGCAGGAACCTGGGTGACAAATGGCACCAATACCAATCTTGTCCCAGTCGTAGCCAACGGGAAGGTGTTTGTGGCATCCAACAGGGAGCTGACAATTCTCGGTTTGCGCAAGACGCAGAAAGAATAAAAACGGCCCGGCCCTGGGTAGCGTGTATCCTACTCTCGATTATCCTGACACGCTGGACTCGCTTGATGTTCATCTGACTTCCATGAGGCAATTTCTCGTGAGCAAGATCGCGTTCCGCACGCTTTCTGTATGTGCCGTTTTTCTGGGCTTGGTCTCGACCATCAACGCGCAACACGCCAAAGTACCGCCTCCGGCTCCGGTTCCGGCACAGGTCGCCGGCGCTCAGGGGGTGTTCATCTCCAATGCGGGCGGAGCGACCTTCGAGAGCGTCGTCGATCAGACGGTGTTCGACGGAGGCCCCGATCGGCCTTACAACGAATTTTACGAAGAGATGAAAAATTGGGGCCGTTACCAGCTCTTGCCATCACCTGCTTCGGCTGACCTGGTTCTCCAAATCAGTTGGGTCCTGAGCGATACCGGGCTCAGACTTCCCGTTCTCGGCCAGCTTCGACTGAAAATCATTGACCCCAAGACTCACATTACACTCTGGAATCTTACCGAGTATGTGCGGGGAGCGATCCTGTTAAGCAACCGTGACAAAAACTTCGATCAAGCGATGGACACGATCGTGAATCGACTGAAGGGCCTGGTCAACTCCCCGGCAGCTGAATCCACGCGCAAGTAGGCGGCGAGTATCGGGGGGATGCCGGGCCGCGGCCAGGAGCTGGAAATGCGCGGCTCAGGCTTTCATCGCATCTTCAGATCCAGGTAGACCTGAGAGCGGTCATCGAACTGGCTGAGCGACTTGATATCGCTCTTGCGACCCTTGTACTGGGCGTACACTTCGTAATCTACCGTCTGCGAGAGGCCGGGAAAACGATACGTTCCATCCGGCCCGACGATGTAGGTTTTCACCGCACGCGTGCGGGTGTTGGTCAGGTACACGATGGCTCCCGGCAGGATGCTGTCCTGCTGGTCGAGCACCTTCCCGAAGAGCAGCCGGCCCTGATCTCTATTCTTCTTTTCGGCTGCGCCGGCAGCGGCGCTCAGCAACAGAAGGGCGCAAGCCAGAACCGCCGCATGCTTGGCAGAAAGCCTGAGGAGATCAGTTCCGTTCATTTGCCTACGAGTATCGTTCTTCTATGGGGCTAGATGCAAACCAATATCGACCCGCTCATCGTAGTCGATGTGAACATCCACGTCCTTCACGAGATGAACCGGCTTGCCCTCAGCCGTTTTCACCCCCTTCAGATCGGCCCAGACGACATAGTCTGCCTCGCCGGCGGGAACACGCTGAGCGAATTCGCCATGATGGTCCGACATGAGGTCCCACTTGGCGTGCTTGTCCTTGGCGCGGCGAATCTTCACCCGGATGCCGTAAACCGGCCGGTCATCGGGGCCCCAGACCGTGCCGAAAATCAGTGCGTAATCATCATGTGGCTTTAGCTTGGGCGGCGTCGGAACGGCCGCCGAGGCTAACCTCGGGGCATAGGCTGCGTCAGCAAAAACAGAAAAGATACACAACAGGCACGGCAGGAGCCAACGAAGAGCTTGGCGCGCCCTAGGAGTAGTCACCGTCTTCGTTTTCCTCTTCCTCTTCTTCGTCTTCCTCGTAGCCCTCTTCCACCGCTTTCAATTCCAGCGGGTTGGTGGTCACGACCTCAAAGTCGGTGCCACACTCCGGGCACGAGACGATCTCACCCTCGTCGACTTCGTCTTCCTCGACGTCGAGATCGGTATCGCATTCCGGGCAAAGAACCATGGTTTCCTCCGAGCCAATTAGACGCCCTTGATAATATTTAGATTCTCCCGCCCCGCAGGTCAAGGGGGGCGGCACGGACAACGATTTCGGGCCACGCGGCAAGCGAACAGCCCCGCGAGTTTTGCATTTCCCAAACTGGAGCCGGCAAGATGTTTTCAAAAATCAGACAGATGTTGCTTATTTCATTCGCAGGGTTGGCTGCTTTTTCTACCGGGACTTGCGCGGCACAATCACCTGGCCAGCTGGAGCCTGCGCTCGATCCGATGCCCGTGAATCAAAGTATCGCCGCGGCTCTACAGCAGGTTTCCTCTGAACATATTCGGGCGAATATCGAGAAACTGGTGAGCTTCGGCACCCGCTCAACTCTCTCCGCTCAGGATCCGGCCTCGATTGCCGCTGGTCGCGGCATTGGCGCGGCGCGGGAATGGATCAAGTCTGAATTCGATCGGTACTCGAAAGATTGCGGCGGTTGCCTCGCAGTCAAGACCGATTCCTTTACTCAGGAGCCCGCCGATCGAATTCCCCAGCCCACTGTCATCACCAATGTCTATGCCGTGCTCAAGGGAACGGAGGCAGAAAGCGCCCGACGGATCGTGCTGGTCACGGGCCATTACGATTCCCGCAATAGCGATAACCTCGATATCAAAGGCGCCGCTCCGGGCGCCAACGATGATGGCAGCGGCACAGCCGTCAGCCTGGAGTGCGCGCGGGTCCTGAGCAAAATGAAGTTTCCCGCGACCATTATCTTCCTCACCGTCGCCGGAGAAGAACAGGGCCTGAACGGCAGCGCCCACTTCGCCAAGATGGCCGCCCAGATGGTTAAAGACCAGGGCTGGAACATCGAGGCGGTGCTAAATAACGATATTGTGGGCGGAGACAAGAGTCCCGAGCAGGATCACTCCGTGGTGCGAGTGTTTTCCGAGGGCCTGCCTGCAGCGGCAACGGATCAGGAAATTGAACGAATTCGCTTTCTCGGCGGCGAGAACGATTCCGGCTCGCGCGAGCTCGCTCGCTACATCGCCGACGTAGGCCGCGCCTACGATCCGGGCGTCAACCCCGTACTCATTTTTCGCCTCGATCGCTATCTGCGCGGGGGCGACCATTATTCCTTCAATCAGCAGGGATTTTCCGCCGTACGCTTTACCGAGCTGCGCGAGGATTTTCACCACCAGCACCAGAACGTACGGATCGAAGGCGGCATCCAATACGGCGATCTGCCCAGGTTCGTGGACTTCGACTACGTAGCGCGGGTTGCCCGCCTGAACGCCGCTACCCTGGCGGAGTTGGCCTCAGCTCCCGCGCCTCCGGCGCATGTCCGCATGCTGACCTCAAAGTTGGAAAACGATTCCACGCTGACCTGGGACGCTTCCCCCGGCGGATTGGCAACCAGCTATGAGGTGCTGTGGCGGGCAACCAGCAGCCCGCAATGGGAACATGTCCAAAAGGTTGGCAACATCACCCACGTCACCCTGCCGATTTCGAAGGATAATGTGATTTTCGCCGTAAGGGCTGTGGACGCGCAGGGCCACCCGAGCCTGCCGGTCGTGCCTATGCCGGAGCGGTGAACGAAGGAAGCCTCGGGAGCGCTGGGGCGAGTAGAATTCTTTAAGAACGAGTAGCGCGCCGGCCCGGCGGCTGTCGCGAGGGCATCTTGCGCTCGCCGTGGCAATTCAATTTAGGAGAATTAATTTCGTGCGCCGAACCGGCGAACCAATGACGTTAAGCCTGCCGCCGTTCACCCCGGCCGTGACTTGGCTGATCGCCATCAACACAGCCGTCTACCTGCTGATGGAGCTGTTGGGCGTGGCCGGCCTGAGGAGTGTAGTCGCATTTGTCTTCCTCACTTTCGAATTGCTCCCGGTGGCCGTGATGCATGGAGAAGTCTGGCAGGTCGTGACCTACAGTTTTCTCCACGTCGGTTTCCTGCACTGGTTCTTCAACATGATCGGTCTGTGGATGTTCGGCTCGGCCTTCGAAGGCGCCTGGGGCACGCGGCGCATGGTGGAGCTGTACAGCGTCGGGGTGGTCGGCGCAGCTCTGAGCACGATTGCGCTCTCCTACACCCACGTGCTGGGCAATCCCTTCACTGCTACCGTGGGCGCCTCTGGCGGCGTCTTCGCCATTCTGATTGCCTTCGGCATGATCTTCGGGGAAAACGAGATCATGCTGATCCCCTTCCCCTTCCTTCTGAAAGCGAAATATTTTGTAGCCATCCTCATCGTTGCCACGTTGGCCCTCGCCCTTGCCGGCGGCGGAAACGTCGCCTATGTCGCCTATGTCGCCCACCTCGGCGGATTGTTCTTCGGCTATCTCTATGTGAAGCGCGGCCCTCGCAAGGGACTGAATCTGGGTCTCAGCGAGAGATACCACTCCCTGCACAATTCCTACTACCGCTGGAAGCGCCGCCGTGCTGCCAGAAAATTCGAAGTCTACATGCGCAAGCACGATCGTGACGTCCACTTCGATGAGCACGGTAACTACATTCCCCCTGACGACGACGCCCGCAAAGGCAACGGTGGCTCCAAGTCCGGCTGGGTGAACTGACGGCCTCAGGGAGGCTTCGACAGAAGCCCGATTTGAAAGGGCGCGGCTTCCAGCCGCGCCGTAATCCGAAGTAACGTTGGAACCGCCTCTCTCAACAGCTATGCCATTCACTCATGGGCACTCGATTGCCTCTGTTCATCGCACTTGTTCTGTGCTCTGCCACCGCACAAACGGGCAGCCAGCGGACGACGTCCACTGATGTAAGGGGAGTCCTCACTCTTTCTGATGGATCCACTTTCGAGACTACTCTCTACAATATGAGGGTCGTCGGTCAGCTTCGCACAACGAAGAAAACCCCGTATTTCATCCTTGCAGGAACTACCTTTATTGAATGCGACGAGAACACCTCGATCTACATTCATTCCCCAAGCGATGGTCCGATGAAAAACGAAGCCGAGCAGCGCCGCTTTGCTTATCCAGGACGGGAAACAGACTATGAGACCGGTAGACTGGTCTACGAAGCCAAAACGTTCGTCGGGGACTGTCTCGCGGCGCACCCGAATGCCGTGGTCTGGTTTGAAGGCGGGTTCGGAGACGACAAGAAATGGCATTCAGGCGTGACTGTGGCAGAAGTAAAAAAAGACACTCTTCTCGTTAGCCAGCTACATGGCCGATTGCCGGAGCCGACTGAGGCTCAAGCGGCGGTTCAGAAGGGAAAATGTCGGGAACTGCCCGGTGTAGATGGCCCAAGCGAACCGTAGTCATCCGGCGAGTTACCTCCCCTTTGTGTGCCCTACGTCTTTGTGGTGAATCAAAGCCCAGTCCCCCGCAGCCCCGCAGTAACTTGCCGGAATCGCGGCGTTCCTGTCTCATAAAATTGTCCGCAACAGCTGTGCCACGCAGCGGCGACCAGACGAGGCACCCATGGGCAGTAGCATGATCAGCGGGTTGGCGGTCTTGTTCTTCGTTGTGGGAGTGTCGGTCTACGCCATCATCCTCTACAACGAACTGGTACGCCTGCGCAACGACAATGACCGCGCCTGGGCCAACATCGACGTGCTGCTTAAGCAGCGTCACGACGAGATCCCCAACCTCGTCGAAACGGTCAAAGGCTACATGCAACACGAGCAGCAAACGCTTTTGGCTGTCACGCAGGCACGTGCCGCGTCGATGAATGCCGGCAGCATCAGCCAGAAAGCCGCCGCCGATTTCATGATGACCGGCGCTCTGCGCGGCCTGTTCGCTGTGGCTGAGAACTATCCGCAACTCAAGGCCAACGAAAATTTTCTAAAGCTGCAGAACCGCATCTCAGAACTGGAAGAGCGCATCGCCGACCGCAGGGAGTTTTTCAACGACGACGTCAACACCTACAACACCCGCATCGGCCAGATTCCCGAAGTATTCGTGGCCAGCTTCATGAACTTGAAGCCGCGGGAGATGTTCAAAGTCTCCGACGACGACCGCCGCCAGGTGGAAGTGAAGTTTGCCGGCGGAGCAGGCATGGCCGGCGCCTAGCCAAAGAGAACAGCGAGATCGATTGCCTCCCGACCTCTCGCCAGGCCGGATCACAAGCCCGTCGGAAACCTCTATTGGTCGCTGCCGGCTCCGTTCTCGGAAACCAGCGGAGGGCCTTGTTGCGCGTCGTACAGCTGGTAGTTCTTGTAATCGATGGTCAAAACAGCGCGGCCTCCCAGGCGAATGTAGCTGGTCGACTCATTTCGAGCGGGCAGCCAGAAGTTCGCAATTTTCACGTATCGCTGCCGTATCTCGCTCCTTTTTGTCCAGAACGAGGGATTTTTCGCCGGTTCGGCCTCGATGCGGGTCACTGCAAAGTCGGCTCCATCCACCCAGATCCTTCCGCGATAGACGTACTTGCTTTTCGACTTCGGTGTGACCGCCAATTCGTATTCATTGCTGGATGAATCGTAGCCGCCGAGTGCAAACTCGTAGTTGTCGCGGTTGAGCTGCGTACGCGAATTCATCTCCGGCAGTTCCGCTTCCTGCTCGCCTTCCAGCAGCTTCCGAAAAACGCGTTCGAGAATGATCTTCGATCCGCTTTCGGAGGTAATTTTGAAAGTTTTCGTCGCCGGGCTGTCGTACACGGCCTCCACCGTCATTTCCGCTTCCCGGTCTCCCGGGAACCCGCGATAACTGAGGTGGTAAACACGCGTTGCCCGGCTGTGCAGCAGGTTTCGCGACCGCTCCTCATTCTTCCGAACCAGATTATCGACCACGGTATCGAGCGGCAAAGGAGCGGTGGAGATCGCAGGCGCGGCGTCCTGGGCGGCAACGTTTATACCCAGCACAGGCCACATCAGCAGAAATACGGCCAGGACAATCCTCCGCAGGACTCTCTCGGCCACGAAACTAATCTTCACTTTCCCGGTGTGCACGGCCATTGCATTCCTCATCCTCAGGACTTCACTTGGGCGCGAAACGGAACTTTCAGGCTTACACTTGTGCCGATTCTCACCGGTGGATTCAGTGTGACTTCATACGCCCGGTATACCGCTTGAAAAACGCCATCCCACGAGGCCGCTTCCGCGTGGCGGCGCGCATTGATTCGCAGCATTTCAAGCTCCGCGGGGTGGTTACGCAGATCCATCGCCCGGTGCACGAAATCCTCAACCTTCCCGCAAACGAACCCATCCTCTCCCGGCCGCACAATGAACTGCGGCCCTCCTTCGTCGGTCACCAGCGCCGGAGTTCCCGCCGCCATCGCTTCCAGCACCACATTTCCAAAGGTATCGGTCTTGGAAGGGAACAGGAAAACGTCCATATTGGCGTAGGCACGGGCCAGATCTTCGCCGCGAAGCACTCCGGTGAGGGTCTTCTGCTTCAGGTTGGCGCGTAGGTATTCTTCGCTGCTGCCCTGGCCGACAATCAGGAACTGATAATCATCGACTCCGGCCGCGCGCAATCCGCGCTCGACTTCCACCAGCATTTCCACGTTCTTCTCGACTGTGATGCGTCCCACGTAACCGATGGTGAACGGCCCACCTTGCCGGCTACGCAGCGTCGGCCGGAACAATTCGGTGTCGACTCCACGCGCCATCAGGAAGCAGGGCTTACCGGTCGCTTTCTCCAGAAGATCGATCAGCTCGCGGTTCGGCGCCATGAGCACGCGCGGAATCTGATAGAAGCGCGCCGTCAGGCGAAAGCTCATTTCACGAATCCAAGCCCCGGTCGGCTTCCGCCATTCCCGGGGCAGAAAAAAGAAGAGGGGCAATGCACGGCGCTCGGCATACTGATGGAGATTGGTATGCCACGAAGCCAGCAAGGGAATATGCAAGCGGTGCGCCACCAGCGCCCCAAGGATTCCCACATCGCTGGGCCCGGTGATGTGCACGACGTCAGGGCCGAACTCGCGCAGCAATTCCTCAGTCCGGCCCAGATGGCGAACGAACGCCAGATCGAAATCGTGTTTGCGGTCGAGTGCGAATCCGAAGCGGCTGCGCGGCAATTCGATCCGGGTGAAGTTTCCCTCGCGCACCAGCTTCTCCTGATCGTAGCCGCCATGCAGCATCAGGAAAGGGAACCGGTTCCTGCGCGCGTAAGCCTCGTATTGGCGCGCCGTGTTGGCAACGCCGTCGACTTCCATGTAGGTATCGGTGAAGAACGCGACTCGCAGGGGCTTCTCTCTCACGACAGCACCTCCTGCCCTCCCTCCAGTTCAAGCCGGGGAGTTTGCGGTCCGCGATTGAAGGCCAATTGCAACGTGCGCCGCATGGGTCCGTCCTCGCCCATGCGCAGCAGGGCGAAGATTCCCCGCACAAAGCCGGGAGGCTTCTCCCAAAGCAGGCTGAGGGGGCGAAGCACGCCATGTGAGTCGGGATGGTAGACGCGCTCGTCCCAGTTGCGCGAGCCGATCGGGTGGTCGGGATAGTAGCGGATCACATCCAGCAAGGTGTGATACACGCGCAAATGCGTGCAATCGGAATATTGGGGCATGGCCAGCAGATGGCTATGGCCGTGGCGAACCTCCTCGACAAACTCGGAAAAACTGCCGGCGCTGGTCAGATTCAGCAGCGCGCTCGGCTCGCATCCGTGGCGGTCGCCACCGGCGATGACCGGCTGGTTATAAGCTTGCGCCAGTTCGATCACCGCCCGGTTTTCTCTCGCGGTCCGCAGCCCACCCAATTCAAAGGCGTGCAGAAAAGGATTCGCCTTCTCCAGCAGCGTCTTGACCGCCTGCAAATGGTGGGCGCGCCCGACGTTGGGCAAATCCCACAAGGGATGATTGAACACCAGCAGCACCTGCGGAATCGAGCACAGGCCCGAAAGCATCTCCCACAGGTTGCCGGGTTGGGGCTGCTCTGTGTATGCCGCCATGCGCTTTACCCAGGTCTCCGCCTCGGCTGTGGGCAGATTGTGGACACCGAGATGAAATACGGTTTGCTCAAACGGAATCGACCACTCGATCGAAACCGGAATGCGCCGCGCCTCCGGCACCACTCGCAACAGCAGCGGCGCTTCGATGTTGTCGTGATCGGTGAGCGAGATCAGGCTGCGCATGCCCAGCCCGTCTTCAATCTGCCGGCGTTCCACGGTGAACGCCTCCAGCGGGGGCAGGGGCGGCGTCCAATAAGCCTTGAACAGATCCATTCGAATGGCCGATTCGCGCTGGGCTTTGCGGTCCTGCTGGGAAAGCGCCCAGCGGACCAGCGGCCGCTTGCTGGCGAATTCCGAGATGAAGTAGAGGCTTTCGCGCGAGTGATTGGTGTGTCCGTGAAGGGAAACAGCGGTTGTGAACTGCCTGGTAATCCTGGGGGCTTGCTCAAGGTACGTGAGTTTGTTCGCCACTCCGTCTCCTCCGGCTCAGGTGTTTGCCAGACTCATGCCTCAATTCTGGTGCAGTTGCATGAAATACAAGTTAAGGCTCGATCACAGTTCTGTGAATTTGTTTACGCTCTTGATGCCCCGCGCCGATTCACATTCCCTTCATCTCGGTTGCAGCCGGCACGGCTATACTCGCCTCATCCGATGAAGAAATCACCGCACCAGTTGCCGGCCGCATCCGTCAGAAGCCGTGCTGCGCGCTGGTTCTCGCTGATTGCTTTGTGGAACTGGAAGTCGGCGATCTTGAGTGTCGCCTTCCGCGTGCCGGTATTCGCCGCCGTCACCGTACAACAAGGGCTGGACGCAATGACCGGAGCAGTGCTGGCGGAAGCGATGGTTTGCGCAGTCTATGCTGGATGCTACGCCGGCGTGGTGCAATGGATCCGCAACCGTCGTCCGGTTTGGCTCACCGCGTTGATCATCGCCGTCGTCCTGCCGGCGCTCGGCCAGCTTTTGGAATACGCGGTCCACACCTGGCGGTCCACTCCGCACCGCATCCTGGCCGTAATTATTTCATCGATTCTTAGCGCCCTTTCTTCGCTGTTCAACTGGTATGCGATGCGCCAGGGAACGCTTTTGGTCGGCGACGAGCGCAGTTCGTTGCTGGCTGATCTGCGCCGTCTGCCGCTCCTGCTCGGACGTTTTCTGCTCCTGGCGCCGCGCTGGTTGCTGCGCCAGCTGGGATGGGACATTTTGCCGTCGAATTAGATGTGGAGGGGGTGTGAAAACCCTGCACCTGACCAATTCCTGGCACGCCAGTTCCGGCGGAATTGCCACCTTCTACCGTTCGCTCATGCAGGCTGCCAACGCTCGCGGCCACGCCCTGAGTCTCGTTGTCCCCGGAAAAGAAGACTCCATCGAACACGCCGGCCTCCACGCAACCATCTATCAGGTTCGCTCAAAGCCGAGCCCGGTGAACCGGCAATATCGCATGATTTCCCCCTTTGCTTATCTAGCACGCGGCTCTCGCCTCCGCCAGATTCTTCAGGCGGAGCTTCCCGACCTGATCGAAGTCTGCGACAAGTACACGCTCAACTATTTCGCCGCCATGCTGCGCGCCGGAATGATGGGCGATGTGGAGTGCCGTCCCATGGTCGTCGGGTTGAGTTGCGAGCGCATGGACGATAACGTCCGCGCCTATCTCGGATGGAATCGACTCGCCCCCCACTTGGTGCGCTTCTACATGAAGTGGATTTACTTTTCCTTCTTCGATCAGCACGTCGCGAACTCGCACTACACCGCCCAGGAACTGGAGTCGGTTTCCCACGGGCATCCCATCCGGCGGGGAGTGTGGGTGCGTCCTATGGGCGTCGACTGCCGCGGGCTGTCTCCCACTCACCGTTCTTCCCTGGCGCGGCACTACCTTCTTGAGCGCTTGGGAGCGGGGCGCAAGGCAATGCTGTTGCTCTACGTAGGCCGCCTCGTGCCCGAAAAGAACCTCGCCTTGCTGCTGGAAACGCTGAGCAGCTTGCAATCTCGCCAGGGCCGCGATTGGCGGCTCATTCTGGTGGGGGACGGAATGGAACGGCAGCCATTCCTGGCCGAGGCGGCACGGCGCGGGGTGGGGCATCTGATTAGCTGGCTGGGCCATATTCGCGATCGCGAGGAACTGGCGCGCATCTATGCCAACTGCGACATTTTCCTTCACCCCAATCCTCGCGAACCGTTCGGGATCGCTCCTCTGGAAGCGATGGCTTCGGGACTGCCGCTGGTCGCGCCCAATTGCGGTGGCATTCTCTCCTACGCGGATCTTTCCAATGCATGGATCGTTCCACCAGCAGGAGAAGCCTTCGCCGAGGCCGTGCGGGAAGCCATTGCCAACCACAATCTGCGCGAGCGGCGTGTTGCGAATGCTCTGCTCACCGCAGAAAAGTTTCTTTGGGAAAACGTGGCCAACTCTTTCCTCGATCTCTATGAGGATCTGCTGCGGCCGCAAAGAGGGGAGCCGTCACTCTTCCCCGCCGACTTCTTCTCGACGCCGCCCGAAACGGGCAAAGCAGCCATCGCCGGAGGAGTCGCTGCCGTTCTGCAGCGTCTTCTGGCGACTCGATCCGGCCCGCAACGGGTTACCCCAGCATCCTGGCCGCATCTTTGGCGTAGTAAGTGAGGATGATGCTCGCGCCCGCGCGACGAATCGAAAGTAGCGACTCCATCATCACCCGGTCGCGCTCAATCCAGCCGTTTCGCGCTGCGGCTTCGATCATGGCATATTCACCGGAAACCTGGTAGGCCGCCAGAGGCAAGTCAAAACGCTGGCGCGCGGCAGCGATCACGTCCAGGTAGGGCATGGCTGGCTTGACCATGATCATGTCGGCGCCTTCCTCGATGTCCAGTTCGATCTCGCGCATGGCCTCGCGCACATTGGCGCCGTCCATTTGATAGGACCGGCGGTCCCCGAACTGGGGTGCCGAATCTGCGGCCTCGCGGAATGGCCCGTAAAACGCGGAAGCAAACTTTGCCGCATAGGAAAGAATCGGCGTGTTGACGAGGCCGGCTTCATCCAGTGCACGGCGGATCGCGGCCACCCGCCCGTCCATCATATCGGAGGGTGCGATGATGTCGATCCCGGCTCGGGTGAGCGAAACCGCCGTGCGAGCCAGGAGTTCCAGTGAAGCGTCATTGTCGATTTCGTATTTGCCCTCAAGCGTGCGGTCTGCCAGCGAGGCCATCTGCTCGATTGCTTCTTCTTTGGTGGAGAAGCGAACCACCGCGTTTCCGCCTACTGCATCTCGCACCGCGGCTCCCAGCGATCTCGGCGTACTCTTCACGATCCCACAATGTCCGTGCGACATGTACTCGCAAAGGCAGACATCCCCCATCAAAATCAGCCCTGGCGATTCGCGCTTCATGGCGCGGGCGGCCTGTTGCACGATTCCCGTTTCTTCCCAGGCGCCGGTGGCAACTTCATCCTTCTTATCCGGCAAGCCAAACAGAATGACCGCCGGCACGCCCAGCGCGTGAACTTCCCGCGCCTCTTTCACCGCCTCGTCCACCGAAAGGTTGAACACTCCCGGCATCGAACTCACTGTCTTCCGCACGCCTTCCCCCGGACACACAAACATCGGGTAGACGAACGAATCAGGAGTCAAATGAGTCTCGCGTACCAGGTTTCGGAGCTCCCCTGTACGGCGAAGGCGGCGAAGGCGGGTAACAGGAAACGCCATATAGCACCGGAATTTCTGAGCCGAACGGGCGGCAGGCTCGCTCTTGCTTCAGGTTCGATTCTATCAGGAGCGTTTGCAGTAACGGTCGCTTGTCCGTCGCAACCATTCCCAGGCCGGCGGATGACGAAAGTAATCTTTCCCCGCCCCAAAACCTGCTCGGAATCGCTCCATGCCTTCATAAAATGAGGACGGATGAGTCTGCTCGGGCGCAATCGCTGGTTCGCATTCGCGGGTGGAATCACCCTGACGCTTGCCGTCGTCGCGCTGTTGGCGCCGCGGGGGCCCGGACTCACCTCTTTTGCTGATTTCTTCGGCTTCGCCATCGTCATGGCTGGCGCGGTCATTCTGCTGATTAACGCCCTTAACCGCCCGCGGCCGGAGAGCTGGTTTTGGCGTTTGATGGCCCTGGGTTTCTTTCTTTGGTCGTTTAACCAGGGCGCATGGGCCTACCACGAGATTGTTTTGCACGTCCCGCTTCCCGATCCCTATTTTGCCGATATCATTCTCTTTTTCCATCTCGTGCCCATGATCGCCGCCGTGACCTTTCGCCCGGACCGGCGCAAAAGCGCTCAGAGGCTCGATCTCAGTACGTTGAACTTTCTGACTCTGCTGGTGTGGTGGATGTTCCTCTATGCCTTCCTCGTTTTTCCCCATCAGTACGTCCTGCTGAATGTCCCTGCCTATGACCGTTATTACGATGTGCTTTACGAGGTGGAGAACGTCCTGCTGGTCGTGATCCTGGGCGGGGCCGTCTGGAACAGCACCGGCGCGTGGAAGCGCCTGTACCTTAATTTTTGTGTGGCGGCTGCGCTGTATGCCGTGAGTTCGCAACTGTTCGACGAGGCGGTGGTCAGGGGAACGTACTATTCGGGAAGCATCTACGATGTCCCCATGACCGGCGCCATCGTGTGGATGATGGCGACTGCGCTGTCCGCGCGGGACTGGAATCTTGAAGCTGCCGCTCCCGACCGCGATTTGGGGGCAAGCCGGGTGGCGCCCCGCCTGGCGATGCTCGCCATCCTGTCCCTGCCCGTGCTCGGACTCTGGACTTTGCGTTGGGACCATTCGCCCGCTATCTCCCGCACCTTCCGCCTGCTCGTCGTTCTGGCCACCATGCTCGTGTTGGGAGCATTTGTTTTCCTCCGTCAATACCTGCAGGATCAGGCTTTGATCGGCTTGCTCGAAGAGTCGCGTCAGAGCTTTGAGAACGAGCAAAGATTGCAGAGCCATCTCGTGCAGCGCGAGAAGCTGGCTTCGTTGGGCCATCTGGTCGCGGGGGCGGCGCGCGAGATTGACGATCCCCTCACCGCGATCATGGTCAATTCCGAAAAACTGTGGTCAACCCAGCGGCTCAATCCTGATCAGGACACGCTCGTGCGCAAGATCGTGAATCATGCCAACCGGACCCGCGAGCTGGTGGCGAATCTCTTGAGCTTCGCTCGGCAAAGCTCTGGCGAAAAAACCATCGTCGATCTTGCCGTGCTCCTGCCGCGCAGTGTGCAGATGCTGGAATTGCAGCGCCACGACAGCCGCATCCGCGTTGAGACCATCGTTCAGCCCAACCTGCCGCGGGTGCTGGGAAACGGCAACCAGCTCTTTCAGGCATTCGTACAGATTGTGGAGAATGCCCTGGACGCGCTCGAAGAAGCCGGCGGCGGCTCGCTGCAAATCACCGCCCAGCATGTCGCCGACGAAATCGTTCTGCACTTCTCTGACAGCGGTACCGGCATTCGCGACCCGCACCGCGTCTTCGATCCTTTCTATACCACCAAGCCCATCGGCAAAGGCACCGGCCTGGGTCTGAGCGCAGTCTATGGCGTCGTGCAGGATCATCGGGGACAGATCACCTGCCAGAACAAGCCCGGCGGCGGGGCCCTGTTCACCGTCCGCTTGCCGGTGGCCTCCGCGGCAGCGCATGCCGCCGGAGCCAAGGCCTAGCTTTCCCAACGTCAGCGCTGCCATTCCTTCCTGTACCATGGTTTTCGATGTCCCTCCTGTTGCTTCACACCTCTGAGCGCGTTCTCGAGTTCGCGGCCCTGCGTGACCTTGTCCGCGGCTACGCATCCTCCCCGCTCGGCCAGGCCAGAATCGCTGCTCTCGCTCCTTCCCTCGATGCCCTTTGGATCCGCGAACAGCAGGAGCTCACCGAAGAAGTCCGCGCCTTCCGCCGCGCCCGCGGGCATTTTGATTTTTCCGGACTGCTCGATCCGCAACGGCTCGTGGAGAAATCGCGCATCGCCGGAGCGGCGCTGGAAACAGCCGAGATTCGAGATGTGCTTCTGCTGGTCGACCGCGCAGCGGAATGGCGCGAGATCGCCTTGCATCCCCCCTCCGGCATGAAATCCGAGTGGCTGCGGGCGGGCGCTTTATCGGCGCGCATCGTAGATTTCACAGAATTTCTGCGTTCATTCCGCAACAAGATTCAGCCCGATGGCACTCTGGAGGACCGTGCTTCGCCCGAGCTGGCGCGGGTTCGCCGCGAAATTGAAAAGCAGCGGCGCGCCATTCAGGAATCGTTGCGAAGCTATTTGCGCCGCCTGGCCGAAGGTGGCGCCGTGCAGGACGAGCTGGTAACCATCCGCGGCGAGCGCTTCGTCATCCCGGTCAAAGCCGAACAGAAGCGCCGCGTGCAGGGCGTCGTTCACGGCGCCAGTTCCAGTGGGCAAACCGTTTTCGTCGAACCCCTCGAAACCATCGAGCAGAACAACGAACTCGTGCGCCTGCTCGAAGAGGAACAGGCGGAAATTCACCGCATCCTGCTGGAGATGACCCAGCGGATTGGCGGCCAGGCCAATGAAATTCTGGCTGCGGCCGAGGTGCTTGCCGAACTGGAGCTGCAATTCGCCAAGGCCCGCTTCGCCGAAGACTACAACTGCGTCGCGGTTAAGCTTTTTGGGTCTGTCATCCTGAGCGAGGCCCGCTTTTCGCCGAGCGAGGAATCTGCGCAAGCCGCGCGAAGCGTCGCGTCGTTTGCGCCGCAACCATCGAGCGCTCGGCTCGCTTCTTCTTTGATTGACCCACACGGCCCCCAAAGCCCGAATCCTGAGGCCCGAAGCCTTCTTCTCTATAACGCCCGCCATCCTCTTCTCGAGCACACCCTGAAGCTCCGGAATGTCGCCATAGTTCCCGTAACTGTCGAGCTCGAAGGCGCGCGGCTTCAGCTGGTAATCACTGGACCCAACACCGGCGGCAAAACCGTCACTTTGAAAACCATCGGCCTGCTCGCCCTGATGGCGCAATCCGGGTTGCCCGTTCCCGCCGATCGCGCCGAAATGCCGGTGTTCGACGCCATCTTAGCCGACATCGGCGATTATCAATCGATCGAGCAGAATCTCTCCACCTTCTCGGCGCACGTCACCAACATCGACTTCATCTCGCGCACCGCAACCCAGCGTTCGCTGGTTCTGCTCGACGAGCTTGGATCGGCCACCGATCCCGAAGAAGGTGCAGCTCTCGCGGTGGCCATCGCCGCGCACTTCGGGCGCATCGGCAGCATGACGGTGATCTCCACTCATCACACCTCGCTGAAGGTTTACGGCGCGAACACGCCGGGAGTCGTCAATGCTTCCGTCGGCTTCAACGAAGCCACCCTTCAGCCAACGTATGCGCTGAACATCGGTGTGCCCGGAGCCTCATCCGGGATCAACATCGCCCACCGCCTCGGCCTTAACCCTGCCATCATCGACTCCGCCCGTGCCCGTCTGGGAAGCCAGGCCCGCGACGTCGGCGAGTTTCTTGACCGCCTGCATGCCGAACTGCGTCAGGCGGAAGCGGATCGCCTGAACCTGCAGAAACGCCAAAAAGAACTTGACGAGGAAAAAAAGCGCCTGGCGATGGAAGAAAAAAAGCTCCAGCAGGCCAAGGTCCGCGAACTGGAGAAGAAGCTGGAGAGTCTGCTGCGCGACTTTGAATATCATGCCCGCGAGGCAGTGAACGCCGTGCAGGATCGCGTCGCCGCGCAAAAGCTTTCCCGCGACGCCGAGCGCCGCATGTCCAAACTGCGCCGTGAATTTCGCGAGCAGTTCGATTCCGCCGTGGTCGCTCACTCGACTGGCGCCGATAGCGGCGATCCTCACGCCCAGCCGCAACTGGTCAAGCATGTCTCCGAGGGTGATACCGTGAAATTGAAATCCGTGGGACGCCCGGCCCGCGTGCTACGCAAGCTCGACGACGATCACTTCGAAGTCGAGGTCGGAGTCATGAAGATGAAAATCCCGCGCGAAGATATCGCCGAAGTACTTGTCGGTGCAGCGGCAGCGCCAGCCGCGTCCCCTCTCGCCGCCGCGCGCGCCCGTGGCGTGTCGGTCTCGCTCGACCGCGATGCCGCTGACGTCCCCAGTGAAATCAACGTCATCGGCCATACCGTCGACGACGCCAGCCGGGAAGTCGAAAAATTTGTCGACCGCGCCTTTCTCGCCGGCCTGCCGCGCGTGCGCGTGGTCCACGGCAGCGGCATGGGCATCCTGCGCAAAGCCCTTCGCCAGATGCTGCAGCAGCATCCCCATGT
>DATKPV010000095.1:0-35953 GCA_035523915.1 Candidatus Aquilonibacter sp.
GTTGCCGCAACCGCCGGGGGATGCGACGTGGAAAAAAGAAACGGCCGCGCACGATGATAGAGAAAATCGATCAGATCGCGCGTGCCGCAGACATATCCGCCCAGCGCGCCAATCGCCTTCGATAAAGTTCCCACCTGAATATCCACCCGACCGTGCATTTTGAAATGATCGATGGTGCCGCGGCCGTTCCGACCGAGAACGCCAGAAGCGTGGGCGTCATCGACCATCATGATCGCGCCATACTTTCCGGCGAGATCGCAGAGCGCAGGCAGGGGACCGATGTCGCCATCCATGGAGAAGACGCCGTCGGTGATCAGGAGTTTTTTGCCGGGCTCGTCTTTCACGCTGGCCAGCTGTTCTTCGGCGTGCGCGATATCTTTGTGGCGGAAGACCAGAATCTTTGCCTTGGAAAGCCGCGCGCCATCGATGATGGATGCGTGATTGAGGGCATCGGAGATAATGAAATCGTCTTTGCCAAGAACGGCGGAAACCGTCCCCGCGTTCGCCGCGAATCCTGATTGGAACACTACGCACGCTTCCACATTCTTGAAGCCCGCGATTTTTTCTTCCAGCTCCATGTGGATTTTCATCGTGCCGGCGATGGTGCGTACTGCGCCTGACCCAACTCCGTATTTCCGCGTCGCCTCCAGCGCCGCTTCCCGCAACTTGGGATGTGTGGTCAGCCCCAGATAATTGTTCGAGGCAAGATTGATAACCCTCTTGCCGTCGAATGTGCACACCGGCGCCTGCTCATCCTCGAGCACGCGCAGCTTGAAGTGCGTGCCCTTGGCCTTAAGTTCATTGAGCTGATCGGTGAGATAAGAAAGAGGATTGGTGCGGGTTGCGGTCGTCATAGATTCCTTCGTTACGCCAGACCACTTACCTTACTCCACTTGGATACACCAGAATCTTGCTGGCCTCGCCCATCTTCAAACGCTCCATCGCCTTGCCGAAATCTTTCATCGAGATGCGGTCGGTAATCACCGGGTGCAGATCAAGCTTGCCCGCTTTCAGCAGCGCCGTCATCTGATACCACGTCTGGTACATACGGCGGCCGTTGATGCCCTGTACCGTGATGCCTTTGAAAATAATGTCTTCGGAAAAATTCAGCGAGATAGGTTTGGAAGTCAGTCCAAGAAGAGAAATTCGGCCGCCACGCCGCACGATATCGAACGCGGTTCGAATCGAATCCGGATGCCCCGCCATTTCCAGCACGACATCCACACCCAGCCCGCCTGTTCGTTCCGCCACCACCGCGCGAACATCTTCTTTCGCCGGATTGAGCACGTAATCTGCCTTCATCTGGCGTGCGATCGAGGCGCGATGCTCGTTCACCTCGATGGCAAACACCGAAGTCGCCCCACAGGCTCTCGCCACAGCAATCGAAAACAGGCCGATCGGCCCGCAACCGGTGATGGCCACTGTCTTGGCCGCGATCTCGCCCGCCAGCACCGTGTGCACGGCATTCCCCAGCGGATCCAGAATCGAGGCGTACTCCAGTGGAATTGCAGGATCGAGCCTCCAGATATTCGTCTCTGGAATGACCACATACTCGGCAAAGGCGCCGTCGGCATCGACGCCGATGATCTTCACGTTCTGGCAGATATGTGCCTCGCCAGTGCGACACTGCAGACATTTGCCGCAGGCCACGTGCATTTCGGCGGAAACGAAATCGCCTTCTTTTACGCTGGTGACTTCATCGCCGAAGGCGACGACCTCGCCGCAGAACTCGTGCCCTGGAATCAGCGGCGGATGGATGCGCTTCTGCGCCCAGCGGTCCCAGTTGTAGATGTGCAGGTCGGTCCCGCAGATGGAAGCGACTTTGACCTTGACCAGAACGTCTCTCAGCCCGAAGGCCGGAATCTTGACTTCGCGAACATCCGCGCCCGCCGCGGCTTGCGGCTTAACAACAGCCAGCATGGTGGATGGCATGGCAGCACCTTATGAATTCCGGATACAAACCGAAACGTATGATTTTAGCACCGACGGAGGGATCTCAACTGCCGGGCTTGTACGTCTTCGGCGGAGCCGTCTTATATTCCTCCGACTTCCCACGCGGGATGCTCAGAGTTTTCCACTCGCTCGACCTCAAATGCTTGGCCAGAAACACGATCTGCCCGATGTGCTGCGCGTAATGGGCAATCTGCCGGTTGATTGCCTGAAGTACCGTGTGCGGCTCGTTGCGAATCGTCACTGTACGCATGACATCTTCCGGGTTCAGTTCTTCGAGAGCCGAGAACACGCAGTTCCATCCTTCCTCCCACCATCTCATCACTTCTGCGCGCGTGGTTGCTGCCGTCACCTCAAATTCACGATCGCGAAAGCGATCCGGTTTTTCGCCGTCCGTAGTGAGGAAATCCGTAAAGCGAGAGCGCATATTGCCCGCCAGATGCTTCACCAGAATCGCCACCGAGTTCGCCTCCGGATCGAGCGCCACAAAGAAATCTTCATCGCGTAACTGCGCCATGGCCGCCTCACCCATGCGTTTGTGGCCGCGCAGTTGCCTCCGGGCCTCGTCCAGGTAATGGGCTGCAAGATTGCCGGTCATTATTTCGATCCTTTATTCAGGAATGGATAATCGGGGTCGGCGGAGGAACGATTGGGTACGGGGCGCGCGGGCCCGGGGGTTGTAATTCTAGTTCGAGTTCAAAACCGCCGACCCATTTGGCAACGAGGTTGTAGATCAGGGCGCCGATCGCGCCAAACACGAACCCCATAACTCCGTAAAGGGTATCCACGTTTTCGTATTCACGGCTGTCGATATGCACCTTGCAAACCCTTTTCCACTCAGACGCCTCCTCGCAAGCCTTCCACAAAGCGTGTTGCCTGAGTCAGATCATACCCATAGAGCCTCCGGGCGCCGTAAACAGCCCCAATGGTGTCGCCGCGCCGGTCCAGCTCGCGCAGGCGCTTGGCTTGCTCCTCAGGCGTCAGCCCGCGCAGATGGGCAAAGTCTTCGGAAACCGCGACCGCCGGCGCAATCTCGACATTTCGCTCCTTCAGCGCCGCGAGAAATACCCGCGCGCCCGGCACAACCTGCCAGCGCACCCGCAAGAAGGGTGGCGTTTCCATCTGCACCGGATAATCCTGGTACAAGGTCGTCGAACTGCCGTACCAGTGCTTTTCGGTCGCGCCCGGTCGCGCGCTTTCATCAGACAGAGCTGCCGCGAGCGGAGTTGGCTCCACCGCCAGTTCCAACTCCACCCAATGCAGAATCTGCGTGGTTGTCCTGCGATTGAGGTCTGGCGTGGTCGTGGTCTCCCGTACCTTCCGGGCCGAGCGGATTTCTCCGTACGGAAGGAAGACCACCGTCGGGTCCTCCTCGGCCATGCGGTCATTCAAGTAGGAGCGGAAGTGAAGATATATCCCCGCATCGCTTGTGCGCACCAGCCAGTTCGAAGTTCGAAAGCGCTCGGTGACGAATCGGCGCAGAAAAAGGAGAAAAACGAAAATGACTGCACTGATGTAGTACGCAGGCTTTGGTGCAGGCCAGCGATAAACGATCATCGCCGCGCACGCACCGACACAGGCCAGCACAAAGACAATCGCGTTAACTCGCGACATGCGAAAAACGCGGTCTCGTGGTGTCGCTTCCACCTCGATTGCACGCATCAGATGCATCCGTGCGCACCTCTTCCGGAGTTCCGGACTATTCTGCAGCCTCCATCAGCAGGCCTCGCGTGCAGTTTATCCCCATCCGCCTCCGCCGGGAGTTTCAATTCTGATGCGCTCGCCCGGCCGCAACCGCGTGCTGAACTTTCCCGGCATTTCCTCCTCTGAGCCATCAACCCGTATCACAGTTGCCTTCCCCGGAGCACCATCGCCGCCGCCCGCCAATCCCCAGGGCCCCCGCGACCTCCGCTCCGCCAGCAGCGTAACCTCGCACTCGGTCAGGACCTCGATCTCGCGCACGATGCCATCGCCCCCGCGAAACTTGCCCCTGCCTCCGCTGCCCGTTCGCAGTGTGTATCGGCGAACCCGCAGCGGATACGCATGTTCCAGGGCCTCCGCCGGGGTATTCAGCGAATTCGTCATGTGAGTATGAACGCCGGAAACTCCGGGCTTGCCGGGCCTTGCGCCCATGCCACCGGCAATCGTTTCGTAGTAAGCAAAAGACTCGCCGGTGCGCGGATCGGTTCCGCCGATCGTCAGATTGTTCATCGTTCCCGAGGCCGCTGCCGGAATGCAATCGGGAATCGCCTGCGCCAATGCGCGCAACAGCACATCGACGATCCTCTGCGACGTTTCCACATTCCCGCCTGCCACCGCCGCGGGCGGACGCGCATTGACTACCGATCCCTCCGGCGCAATCACGCGAATCGGGCGCATCAATCCCGCCGTCGCCGGAACTTCTTCAGCCAGCAGACAGCGAAACACATAGAAGCAGGCAGAATACGTGATGGCAGCCACAGCGTTCACACTGCCTTGCACCTGGGGGTCGCTGCCGGCAAAATCAACGGTGACCAGAGGAACGAGAACACCTCGTCTGCGCGTTGTTTTGCCTCGCCCGATATTCAAGGTCACGGCGATCCTGATCGGCTTCTCTGTGATCCCATCCCCATCCAGAAAATCTTCCGACCGGTAGCTTCCCTGCGGCACCCGCTGCAAGAACTCCCGCGTCATCGCTGCGGAATATTCCAGCAGTTCCCCTGCCGCCTGTTTCACCCTCCTGACGCCATACCGCGTACAAGCCTCGCGCAGCCGTTCACCCCCGGTGTGGCACGCCGCCAGTTGCGCTCCTAGATCGCCTTCGCGCTCTCCGGGCGTGCGCACATTATTCAGCAGCATGGACTGCACATCGCGATTGATCACGCCCGCCTGCATGATCTTCACCGGCGGAATGCGCACTCCTTCCTGATAAATCTCTCGGCAGAGGCCCATCGATCCCGCGTAAGCTCCGCCAACGTCGGCGTGGTGGGCGCGCGACGCAACATAGAAATCGCACCGCATATGTCGCGCGCGCCCTCGCGCGCGAGACTCTTCCACATACACTGGGGCTACCAGCGTGATGTCCGGCAAATGCGTTCCTCCGCGAAACGGGTCATTCAGTATGACCACGTCTCCCGGCCCGATTTCACACTCGGCGATCGCCGCCGGCACTGACATGGGCATCGATCCCAGATGCACCGGCATGTGGTCACCCATGGCAATGACTTCTCCGGCTCCATCAAAAACGGCGCACGAATAGTCGCGCCGCTCCTTGATATTCGGAGAAAATGCGGTTCGCCGCAGCGCCGCGCCCATCTCCTCCGCGATGGAGTGAAAAAGATTCTTGAAAACTTCCAGTTCGACTGGATCGCGCACCATGCAGCGCAGTCTACTACCGCTCATCAGCGGCTTGGCGCTTCACCGATTCGGCGTGAGGATAGCCTTCCCCGATTCCGCTCGTCGTGGCTCCGAGAAACCTGCTACTCCTCCGCACAGAATTGTGTTGACACTGCATCCGACCTGCCGCAATATCTTGGGATAAGCACGGCGCTCATACTACGGGTTGAGCGCCCTTTTGCAGACGGGTCCCGTAGTCAACAACCTTGCAAGGGAAAATCGTTCACGGAGGAACCTTCATGGCAACCAAGAAAAAAGCCAAAAAGAAAAAGAAACACTAACCGTAGCGAGACGAAACCTCGCATTGGGCCAGATTTTCCAGAAGCTCCTCCGGAGAAGCACCTCCCGAGGAGCTTTTGCCGCCATGTCCCAAGGTCTCGCCGGAGTTCACGCGCCGAGGTGAAAATATCCAGTTTCTTCGCCGCTCCTGTGTCAAAATAGGCCAACCAGACGACGCACTGCAAAAGCGGTTCGGCCAACACGATGCACAAGAAGAACGCCAAAAGCAAACCAGGCGAAGTGCTGATTCCCGACAAGCTCTATTTCCGCATCGGGGAAGTTGCCAGCCTATGCCGTCTGCCCGCCTATGTTTTGCGCTTCTGGGAAACCGAGTTCACTCAGCTGAAGCCGGTGAAGAGCAGTACCGGGCAGCGCATGTATCGCCGCCGCGACGTGGAAAATGTGCTGCGGATCAAGCAACTGCTCTACGAGCTGGGATTCACCATCGCTGGCGCACGCCAGCAACTGCGCTCTGAATCCAGGACCGATAAGTCGCAGTCCACAATCCCGTTTCCCGCGCACTCCACCGCGGAGTTGCAGCACATTCGCCAGGGCCTGCGCGAGATCCTGAAGTTGCTCTCTACGCGCCGCACGGGATAGATTCGAAATTGATGCCAAGCACTTCGGTTCGTGAGTTGGGCGCGTGGTTTTTCGCTTGCTTTCTGGCCTCGTCGTGTCTTCTGGCTGCTTCGCCGCTTGGCGCGCAACAGCCGTCTCCGTCGCCTGGCCTACCTGAACCACCCGGGGCTTCGCTTGTGTTGATCGCCCGCCACGCCGGATACGTCAATGAGCCTTCTATCGCGATCAATCCGAACCATCCTGAACAGCTGGTGGCCGCTTTTCAGACGCAGGCCAGCGCTGCCTACTCGCGGGACGTGGGAAAAACCTGGACCATTGCGGAAGGCACATCTCCTCCCGACTACAAAATTTCGGGTGACGTCTCCGTCACCTTCGATAATCAGGGCCACGCTTTTCTGTGCTATATCGCCTTTGACAAGCTGGGTACCGAGAATTACTGGGCGCACAATGCCACGCGCAACGGCATCTTCGTGCGCCGCTCGGGCGATGGCGGCATAACCTGGGATAAAACCGCCTCTGCCGTCATTGCGCAAAAAACCGAGCCCGGCATTCCTTTCGAAGACAAGCCTTACATAGTCGCCGACAACACCCACTCCCGCTTTGCAGGCAATCTTTACGTCGGCTGGACCGAATTTAGCTTGGCCAAGTCGGTGATTCTTTTCTCGCGCTCCATCGACGGCGGCGTCACCTGGTCTCCGCCCATCAAGATCAGCACCCACGAAGGCCTTCCCCGTGACGACACTGGCGCCGTTGAGGGCTTCACCGGCACGGTCGGCGCGGACGGTACTCTCTACGTTGCCTGGGCCGATGGCTCCGAAATCGCGTTCGCCTCCTCGCGTGACGGTGGACGCACTTTCTCCCGCTCCCACACTATCGTGAAAACCGCGCCTTCCTATTTCACTCTGGCCGACGTTTACCGCGCCAACGGTTTTCCCCAGATTGGCATCGATCCCCGTTCCAACCGCCTCTTTCTGACCTGGTCCGACTATCGCAACGGCGATCTCGATGTCTTTTGCTCTACTTCGACCAGCCGCGGCAAGCATTGGTCCGCGGCTGTTCGCGTGAACTCGGACGCGCTCCACGATGGCGCCGATCAGTTTTTTCAGTGGATGGCAGTCGACCCGGTGGATGGCTCGGCCAATGTGGTGTTCTATGACCGTCGCTCCGATCCCGCCAATCGTGACTGCAGTTTCGTGCTGGCCCGTTCGACCGATGGTGGCCGCACCTTCACCAATTACGACTGGACTCCGAAGCCTTTCGATCCCAATGACGCCTTCATCGGAGACTACAGCGGCGTAGCCGCCTACGGCGGCCACGTCTATGGCATCTGGGGCCGCCTTGCTCGCCCGGATGAGATTGCTGGAATCCCGGCGTCTCCCCCGGCCCAGGCACCGGAAACGGCCGAAGAACCGGCAGAAACTTCCGAAAAGGAACAGGGAAAGGCCGCTCCCACGGAGAAATCAAAGCCTCAGACACAGACAAGGAAGCCGCTTCAGATTGTCGAGGTAGGCATTGCGGAGTTCTCACGCCCCTAGCGCCTGCATTCGAGTCCGCGCTTCACCGCAGGCGGAAGATCGTGGAAAAGGGAGTCTTGGATAATCGCGGGCGAGACTAGGCCGCGCATTCCGGTGAAGACGGTTCTCCCGTGGTGCTGCTGTTTGCGTCCAGCCGGATGCGCGTGACTCGCGTCGTTTCCTGCACCAGATTGTCGCTGCTGTTCTCTCCTGCCATCACCGATCCCGCGGCCAGAGCGAAGCGCAGCGCGTCCGCCTGATCATCGAAATAAAGAACGACTTGCCCCGCCATAAGAATTCTCCCTGGGTCTTGCTCCAAATTGCGACGAGGTAGCGTGACCACCCGCACGGCGCAGGTGGAGCTTCCTTGCATTGTCGGAAACAGTTGGCCGCCTTCAAAGTGATTGTCTTGGTTCTTCGCGACGCGAGGCGGCCCCTTCTTGTCCCGGTTTTTATGCCACCGAGCGCGCACTTTACTTTCGCTTGCTAATCTTGCGTTCTTCCGAGGGGACAAGTACCCTTTCCGACAGGACTCTTCCGATCAGGAGCCAGCGTGATAGTAATCAGAAGAATCTGTGTGTTGGCGATCCTCGCCGGCGCCAGTTTGCTGTCGGCGCAGGACTCACAAGAGGGCCGGTTGTTTCTGTTTCCCGACGTCCACAAAGACAAGGTTGCATTCGTATACGGGGGCGACCTGTGGCTGGCGTCAAGCTCGGGAGGCGTTGCTCGCCGGATTACTTCCAGTCCGGGGCGAGAGCTGTTTCCGAAATTCTCGCCCGATGGAAAATGGCTCGCTTTCACCGGACAGTATGACGGCAATTTCAACGTCTATGTCATGCCGTCTGACGGCGGCCAGCCCACGCAATTGACCTTCTATCAGGGTGCGGCGCACCCGCTCTCCGACCGCATGGGCGTTCTCAACGAGGTGATCGGTTGGACGCCCGACGGCAAGAATATAGTCTTTCTCTCCCGCCGTGATGCCTCCAACGGCTGGACCAAGCGTCCTTACCAGGTCAGTGTCGATGGAGGCCAGGCGCAACCTCTACCGATGCTCGAAGGCGGTCTGCTTTCCTATTCGGCGGACGGCGCCAAAATCGCCTACAACCGCATCTTTCGTAATTTCCGCCAGTGGAAGCGTTATACCGGCGGCCTGGCCCAGGACATTACGATCTACGACCTCAAGAACAACCTTGTCGACGAGGTGATTCCTCACACCGAGTACACAGATACGTTCCCCATGTGGCACGGGAACACCATTTTCTTCACATCGGACCGCGGTCCCGAACATCGCCTTAACCTGTACAGCTTCAATCTCGGAAGCAAGCAGGTCGAGCAACTCACAAAGTTCGACCAGTTCGACATCATGTGGCCCAGCCTGGGCCCGGACTCCATTGTTTTTGAGAATGGAGGCTATCTCTATCTTTTCGATCCTGCGACCCATCAATCCAGGAAACTGACCATCTACGTGGATGGTGAGCGTGATCAGGCCATGAAACATTGGGTTGATGCCAGCCGCACCATCACCGACTACGACATCGCGCCCGATGGCAAGCGTGCCGTTTTTGCTGCCCGCGGCGAAGTTCTCACCGTTCCGGCAAAGGAGGGCAGCATTCGCAACCTGACGAATTCTCCGGGCGTGCGAGAGCAGAACGTGGCATGGTCGCCGGATGGACAGTGGATCGCTTACATCTCGGACCGCACCGGAGAGGACGAAATTTACATTGCCCCTCAGGACGGACTTGGCGAGGAGCAGGAAATCACGAGCGGCCACAAGGGTTTCATGTTCCAGCCCGTCTGGTCCCCCGACAGTACTAAGCTCGCCTGGGCAGACAAGGATCTGAAGCTATGGTACGTCGATATCAAAGAGAAAAAACCTGTAGAGGTTGATCGTGGCGAGTATTTCGAGATCCACCATTACAATTGGTCTCCCGATAGCAAGTGGATTGCCTACGACAAGAATCAGGTGTCCGGTTACGCGGTCGTGTACTTATACAGCCTTTCCGATCAGAAGATTACCCCTGTCACCTCGACGCTGACCAACAGCTACGCTCCCGTTTTCGATCCGGACAAGCGCTACCTGTATTTCCTTTCGGACCGCGATTACAACGAAGTCCTGGGCAACATCGACATGGAATTTGCCAACCCGAAGACGACTCGAGTTTACGTGGTCACGTTGACCGCAGATGAGCCTTCGCCGTTCCCTGCGCTCAGCGACGAAGTGGAAATCAAGACAAAAGAACCGCTTGTTTCAACTCCGACACCCGAGCCGGGAAAGAACCCGCCGCCCAAGAGCCAGAAAGAGGAAAAGACAAAAGAGAAAGCGGTGGAAACGGAGAGCAAGCAACCGCCCAAGGTGTTCAGGATCGATCTCGACGGCATTCAGAATCGCATCGTTGCCCTGGCCGTGCCACCGGCCGTCATTCCCAGTTTCGATGCGTCGAAGGAGGCTATCTACTACTCGACGGCGCCGATCCAGGGATTGTCCGGGCCGCTTCCCGGAGAAACTCCCGCGATCCACGCCTACGACCTGAAGGACCGCAAGGATAAGGTGCTTGTTGAAGGCGCGGATCAATTTTCCCTTTCTGCCGACGGTTCCAAACTCCTGTACAAGGCCGAAGGCGGTCCGAAATTTGGAATCATCGATGCCAAGCCTCCCGATATGCCTCACAAGGTGGGAGACGGCTTGCTGAATCTCAATGGCATGCGGGTCGAGGTCGATCCTCCTCAGGAATGGAAAGAGATGTACAACGAAGTCTGGCGCCAGGAGCGAGACTATTTCTATGAGCCCTCGATGAACGGGGTTGATTGGCAGAAGGTGCACGATCAGTACGCGCAGTTGCTGCCTTACGTCGCAGACCGCTATTCGCTCACCTACATTTTGGGACAGATGATTGGAGAGCTGTCGAACTCCCACACTTATGTCGGAGGCGGAGACTACCCCGAATTGCAGACCGTAAACGTGGGCTTGTTGGGCGCCGACTATGATGTCGATTCCTCTACCGGCATGTATCGTTTCAAGAAAATCTTTCCTGGCGAGAACTGGGATCCGCAAACGCGCTCTCCCTTGACCGAACCTGGCGTCAATGTGAAAGAAGGCGATTATCTGATTGCAATCAATGGCCGGGCGCTGCGCGCACCGCACACTCCCGACGAGTTGCTCGTCAACACGGCCAATGAAGTCGTCACCCTCACTATCAATGCGAAACCTTCCGCAGAAGGGGCACGCAAGGTGGTGGTAAAGCCGATCGCAGATGAGTTCAATTTGCGGGAGGCCGACATGATTGAGACCAATCGCAGGCGAGTCGACCAGGCCAGCGGAGGACGCATCGGATACGTCTTTCTTCGCGACATGAGCGCGGAAGGCCTCAACCAGTTTATGGCACAGTACTTCCCGCAGATCCGCAAAGAGGGGATGATTTTTGACATACGTTACAACGGCGGCGGGTTCGTCGACCAACTCATTTTCGAGCGCTTGCGCCGCATTCTCGCCGGCATGGAATCGGCCAGAAACTGGAGGTCGGGCACGATTCCCGATAACGTTTTCCACGGATCCATGGCTTGCGTCACCAATCAGTACGCTGCCTCCGACGGGGATTTCTTCAGCTACTTCTTCAAGCAGTACAAATTAGGGCCGCTCATTGGCGAGCGCACGTGGGGCGGAGTACGCGGCATCCGCGGCGAGATACCTCTCATGGATGGCGGCTACATCACGAGGCCGGAATTCTCGCTTTACAGCCTCGAGAGCAAGTGGGTGATCGAGAATCGCGGCGTAGAGCCCGATGTCGTAGTCGATAATCCACCTGATCTTGTCGTCAAGGGGCAGGACCCGCAGCTGGAGAAGGCGATTGAGATGGTTATGCAGCAGATCAAAGCCAATCCAGAAAAACTTCCGCCGCGTCCGCCCGATTTGCCGGCTTATCCAGCAGGCCCGGGCTTTTGAAGGATCGATGGGGTTCGATGTGGTATGGAGCAGGCCGGGAATTCACAAGAATGAGTTCACAGCGGCATCTTCGGCGTCGAAAACCTCGAATAAATTGAGGAGACCGACCAGACGCAAGGTCTTCAGCACGAAATCGCAGGGCTGCACCAGCTTGACGCTGCCCCCTAGTCGCTTGGCCGAGGCCAGAACCTTTACCAGCAGCCCGATTCCGCTGGAATCGATCATGGGACACTCGGCAAGGTCGACCACGATGCGATTGTCTCCGCTCCCGAGCGCTTCCTCCAGGGTCTGGCGCAGGTTGTCCACGGCAGGCCCCAGGCGGAGTTGTCCGCGCAGTTGCACTACCTGTACCTGTGACCGCCTTCGGACATTAATGTCCACAGAATGTCTCCTCGGACTCCAAAATTCGAAGGAAGCGTAACAAACAGATGCCCCAGACGAGTGCTCAAGGTACGGGATTGTGCTGGTTTTTGCAAGGGATGAAGGATTCGGGTAGCGTCTCCGCTTGAATTTCCGGAACTTCATTTCGGCTGCGTCATCCCGAGCGGAGCCGCTTTCTCCAGGCGGAGCGAGGGATCTTGCGCGTAGCGGCTGTGCTTTTTCGGCCCCCATCAGATCTCTTCGCCGGCTAGTGAAAGCGCGGGCGTTCGGGATGACGCCTGCGGAGATTTCAAAACTGGGGCACTACTAGGATTCGTCCTAGTAAAAAACTCTTCCCTCGAGGGTTAATTTTTGACCTATAATGCGCATGGCTGCAGCGACGCCCACAGGTAAAGCCGGTTCGCCATGTCGTCTTCCCAGCGCCCAGCCCGCATCGTTCTCGTATGCAGCGACGAATCCGTCCTCCCTACTGTAGAGGAGACTCTGGCTCCGTTTTTCCATATCACCTACCTCAATGCCCCTAAGGATGTTCTCCCGCTGCACCAGGAAACCGCTGTCGATGCGGTCGTCCTCGATATCGACCCTGCCGAGCCGGATGCGCCTGACGGCATCGACGTTTTGCGCCAGTTGCGCGCTTTTGATGCCGACCTTTTGCTATTCGCGATCACCCGGGTACGGAGCCGTCAGCAGCGCTTACGCATACACGCTGCCGGAGCGGACCAGGTCCTGCTTGCTCCCGTCGATTGCCAGGAGCTTAAGGTGAAACTCGAGCAGGCTCTCCAGGACCGCCAGCAGGAGATCGAAAGGCGTGGCCTGGAAGAGCAGGCCCGTAGCCGTTCCTCCTTTTGCGAACTGATCGGTGCCAGCGATGCCATGCGGATGGTTTACAGTGCGATTAGCCGGGTTGCCGACAGCCTGACTCCCGTGGTTATCCGGGGCGAAAGTGGCACTGGCAAAGAGCTGGTGGCCCGTGCGATCGTGGCTACCAGTCCGCGCTGCGACCGGCCCTTCATCAGCATAAACTGCGCGGCCCTGCCCGAAACCCTGATTGAAGCAGAACTCTTCGGTTATGAAAAAGGGGCCTTCACCGATGCCCGCGAACCCCATTGCGGCCACTTCGAAGCCGCGCAAGGAGGGACAATCTTTCTGGACGAAATCTCCTCCATGGGATTGGGCCTGCAGGGAAAATTGTTGCGCGTTCTGGAGGAGCACACGATCCAGCGTCTGGGTTCGAGAAAGACCCTGAAGGTGGATTTCCGCCTCCTCACGGCGACCAACGACGATCTGGAAGAAATGGTACGTGCCGGACGCTTCCGCGAAGACCTTTACTACCGCATCAATGTCGTTCCCATCTTTCTCCCCGCTTTGCGTGAGCGTGAGGGCGACGTTGCCCTTCTTGCCGAGCACTTTGTCCGGCTCTACTGCTCTGCCGACGGGCGGTCACTGAAAACCCTCGAACCCGACGTGGTGGAAATCCTCGAGGAGTACGAATGGCCGGGCAACGTGCGCGAGCTTGAGAACCTGATTCGCAGGCTAGTGCTGATGTCGCATGGCAACTTCATCAAGGTCAAAGACTTGCCCAATAATCTTCTGCATTATGCGACCGCAACCCAGGAAGCCCTGCTCATCCCGGCGGAGGGAATCGATTTCGACCGGGAACTGGAAAACGCCGAGGTCGCCTATCTCCGGGCAGCGCTCAAGCGGACCAACGGGAACAAGGCCTCAGCGGGCCGCCTTTTGCACGTCAATCCGCAGCGCATGAAGTATCTTTGCCGCAAGCACAGACTGGGGATGGATTAAAAATTAACCACTCCTGCGGTTAGTTTTTAATCCATTGATGCATGTTCCCGACCCCACTCCCGGTCATGACTTTGCAAATCCGCCGGAATAACCGCAACCTACCCGTTACGGCGGCCGGCTTTGCGTTTGGCGTTCCGCGTGCTAACAGCAGAGACGTAAAGCCGCAGGATTAAGGACGCGGCAGACTTCCAAAATCCAAAAGGAGAAACACCATGTCAGTCCAAAAGAAATCGTTGATCAGCAACAGAACTGCCGCGAAGAAGGCCGTTATCGCCCGCAAGGTTTCCGGCGAAGTCAAGGCCGCTCCGAGCGTCGCCGCGCCAAACAGAATTCACGCAGCCAAACCCGCCTTTGCGCCAGCCAAACCCGCCTTCGCGCCCGCCAAGCCGGCGTTCGCACCAGCCAAGCCCGCCTTCGCACCGCTGAAGCCGTTGTTATAAGGTTTGGCACACGCATTGCGCGAGGTGCCAGCACAAACGGGGGGCCGATGGGGACGGCCTCCCGTTTGGCATTATTAGATCGACTACCAAACCTTCCGGCTGGCGAAATCAGCAATAGCTTCCACCAACATCCCCGCCCAGCTTCGCCGCCTTACAAAAATCTTGGCTTCCCCGGTCATCCCGATCTGAAGCGTCCCAGCCGGATTAGGAATGGTCAGGTCGGCAAAGTAATAGTGGGGCGCATGAAGCCCGATGTATTTCTCTTTATCCATGACGCCGGCCTCCATCTCAGCCACCGCCGGAGAAACCGCTGTGACTTTCCCCTCAGTCACGCGAAGCCGGCCACTCATGTGGAGTCTTGCCCCGCTTCCCACATGAATTTTGCGCAGGTCATTCTCCGAAACGTAAACCCGGGCGCGCATGGCCGAGAGATCGGCGACCTCGGCCAGTTCGGCGCCGGCAGCCACATAACTTCCCAGACGATCCTGGAGATGCGGGGTCAACACAGAACCCGAGATTTGGCTGGTTAAGAGAAGTTGCCCGGCTTGATCGCGAAGAACAGCCAGGCGGATTTCCATTTCTTCACGCTCGTGTTCGGCAGCTTCTGCCGGCAGGTTGCGCAGTCGCGCTGCCGTAACCTGGAAGGCAGCAGTTTGGTCGGCAGCCTGGGCTTGAGCAAGATCCGACTCGAGTCTCAAGTTTCGTAGCTCTGCCAAAGGTGAGCCAGACTCGACCCTCGCGCCTTCTTGCGCCCGGATTTCGACCACTTTGCCGGGCACCTGCGCGCGTATGACCGATCTGCGAATCGGTTCCAGAACAAATTTCCCGGAGACGTTTTCCCGCCAGATTGGTGTGAAGAACAGAAGAGCCAAAACTCCTCCGGCCGCCCAGGCACGATGAGACTTCAATTCAGCTTTGACGAGTTCTCTCTTGTCGAGATAAACGGTATGCAAGAACCTCAGTCCCGAACGGATGCGCGAGCGAAATACCAACCAGGCGAGCGCGAGAGCCGGCAGGAATGCCCACTGCGGCATGTATCGGAAGGAAGCGTTGTAGACAAGAGTCACCACGAAAAACAGTAAGACATAGGAGTATGCCGCGGAAAGAAAAGAATAAGGCGCAAACAACAGCCGGCGCTTCCAGGGCGTGAACGGCACCTCCACAGGCAGTCTGAAGATATTCTTTCGTACCCACGATGTTGTGAACTCCGTCGAGAGTTCCTTCAACTCGGAGATCTCCAACATCTCGGTGAAAATGTAGTATCCGTCGAGCTTGATCAACGGGTTGAGATTGACAAGAATCGGCGCCAGTCCGGCTACAAGTATAAGTTTGTACGAGATGTCGTGGACGAACCCTCCCGGCGGCAATCCCCACCATGCGATGGTCGCCAGGCCGCAGATGATGAGCTCGGACCATAATCCCGCCGCCGAGGTTAGAATCCGCTGCCACTTGCTGCCGAACATGAAAGCTTCGGTCGTATCACAAAAGAAGCAGGGCGAAAGATAAATCAGTAGAAATCCCATTCTGTGCACCTCTCCGCCGGTGTGCTTGCAAGCCAGCCCGTGGGCGGACTCGTGTACAAATCCAACGAAGAAAATGAGCACCCAGAATTCAAGGAAATCGGCGAAAGTCTTATGGGTAAATGTGTAGTATTCGATGCTATCGTGCGCAATCTCTCCCCATCGATCGATCCACACCCAGGCCATGAACGAGAACAGAATCAGATTGGCGACTAGGAAGGGCCGCGTGAACACGAACTTCAGCGCCCCGTAAGCCTTGGTAAGAAATGCATTGGGATCCCAGGCAGAAAATGTGATCTCAGCCAGATTTCCGAACTTGGAGTTCTTGTTTGCTCGACGCTGGCGCTCCCGCTTCAACTTCTCCCATAAGGCGATGTTCTGCTCTTGTGCGGTTCTGTGCCAGAAAGGCTGATCCGCAATCATCTCGGCAAAGTCGCGCACATCCTTTTCCGTATAGAGAACCGAAGTTTTGGCGGTTTGGATTTCCGCAATCTCCTCATAGGTCCGGTTCCCGTCAAACAAAGACAGCAAGGTCCACTGCTCGTGAGTCATCGGGTAGTAGGTTCGGGTGGACGGAATCAGCACCATGACCATCAGTTTTCCGTCCTTCGTCTGCTCCTTCACGACAAGGTTCGGATCGAGTTTGGGCAGGCGATCGCTGGGGACAGTGCGGGCAGGGGTTTCCGGCAGAGCGACATTAAGAGCTTCAGTGAGGTTCATGGGCCGAAGCAGCCGGTGCTGTCATGCGAATGTTGGCGGTCATCCCGGGACGAAGCCCTCCGGTCTTTCCCTCCAGCCGGGCCTGCACATCGATAGAGTCGCTCGCCGGATCGACCACTGGACTCAACTGCGTGATCTTGGCGGTATGAGTTTCGTTCGGCATAGAAACCGAGCTCACGTACACCAGGTCCCCTGCTTGAATGTGAGAGAGGAACCGTTCGGGCAGCGTAAATTTCACCAGCAAGGGACTAATCGCGGAAACCCAGAAAATCCGATCGCCCGGCGCCACAGTTTGACCGGCGCGCACGTACCGGCGAGCTATCACGCCGTCGAACGGTGCTTCGACCTGGGTTTTTTGCAACTCCAGTTCAGCTACGCGCAAACTGTCCCGAGCGTTATTCAGCTCTTGATTCGCCTTCTCGATTTCAAATTGCGAGCCCACCAGTTTGTAACGAGCGTGGTCAAGTTCTTCCTGGGTGTTGATTCCAGCATCCCGCATGCGCTGCGCGCGCTCGAAATCCACCTGCGCCAGCTTGGTCTCCGCTTCCCAGTCTTTGAGGTCGGCTTCACAGGTTTTCAGTTTCGCGTCGGCAGCATCGCGCTGAGCCGCAGCCAGGCGGTCGTCCAGCCGGCCCAGGAGTTGGCCTTTGTGGACGGGAGTACCCACGTCGACCAGGAGTTGGGAAACCACCCCGCCGCGCAGCGCCAGCACATCAACCTGATTTTCAACAATGATCGGACCGGAAGCGACGTAGGCGCCGTCTTCGGCCGCCGTCTTAACCGGCAGTGGGGCTGCGGGTGCTTCAGTTTTGTTCACGGGACTGGTTGCGGCAGCCTGAGTCACAGGAGTCGCACTTCCGCACGCCCCCTCGAGCAGACTGATCCCCACGACTAGCGCGAACAGCAGCAGACCAATTCTTCCACCAGCCGCCCTCATGGTATTCTCCCTGTCGATCACACGCTTACCATCCCAGCCACGACCACAATAGGGAATAGAGCCACATCGCGGGGCGTCGCAGAAAAACAACTCCCACTGGCCGCCATCCCACCGAGATCTTTCCGCGTCCCTGCATTCCCGGACGCATCAGCCCTTCCGCGTTGGGCACATTCACCCGCGCATAAAAAATCCGGCGTTCATCTGAAACGTCACTTTGCAGGCTGACAATCGCCACATCTCCGCGAAAGGTTTTCTCCGGATAGGCGTCCAGCTTCACCGCTGCCTTTGTGCCGGATCGCAGGAGCGGCATATCGGCTTCGTCAATCGCCACGTCAACACTGGCGGTCGAGGTATCCGCTACCTGCGCGAAAATGTCGCCGGCAGCAAGTTTCCGTCCAACCATGTTCTCAGGATGTTCAGTCAGAACGCGCCCGCTGATTGGTGTCCGCAGATGAGTCTCATCAACCCGCTCCTGCAAGCGGGCCACCTCCGACGCCCAATACTGCGCGGTAACCCGTTGAATGCCCGCCTGCTCCTCATCACTTGTAGCCAGAGCGCGGTTGGCTTCCGAGACAGCCAATTGATACTTGGCTTGTGCGCCGCTGAGAGCATCGCGGTACTCCCAATCCTCCAGATCGGCCAAAGTGGCGCCTTTTTGTACGTATTCGCCTTCATGGACATAGACCGCACGCACCACGCCGCCCACCTCAGGCTCGATCTGGGCAAGTCTGGCTGCCGCTACGGTCGCGCCCCCGTCCACCCGCATCGGCATCGGGACCGCACCCAGGAGGATCAACCCGCCAGCAATCATGCCCAGGAGGGCCGCACGCCTGCGCCCGGGAAGGGCCATGAACTTGGCTTTCCTCTGCAGTAGAGGCTCAAGCACTCCGATGAATGGCACCTCCTGATAGAGCGAGGCATTCCGCAGCGCAACCGTGGCTTGGCCGGCAAGAATCTTAATCATCTCCAGATGAGCGTCGTTCAAGAAGTCCGGATCGCTGCTCTCGAACGAGAGAATACCCAGGCGGCCTTCCTCGTCTTGCAGAAGGACTGCATAAAAGGCACGCATGCCGCTTTCGGAGAAATACGCGCGGAATTTCTCTTTGGTTTCTTCCCGAGGCGCATCGATTTCATCCGCCTTCTGGGAGACAAACAGATCCTCGTTCAGCAGCGATGCCCACTGCAAAATGCGGTTCAGGCGGTCGACCTCAGGAGCCTGGGCATTGATCTGTTCCATCCCCGAAATGGCCTTCAGCTGAAGACGGCCGCGCTGTTCCAGCGCGATCGCTGACCGTTCATGTGGTATCACTGCGCTGGGCCCGTTTACGACCGCCTTCAACACCCGATCCATATTCAGTGTCGAGGTGATCTCGCCGCTGACCTGCACCAGGGTTTGCAGAATCTCTACCTTGCGCTCCGCCTGCAGCAGGCTCGCGTTATGCAGAGCGTTGCTTGCTGTTTCGCATATTGTCGTCAGCAGGAATTCGTCATCGTCATCGAACGGAACCCCGTCGAACCGGTTCACCGCTTCGACCACCCCGACCAGTTGCTCGTGCTCCATGAGCGGAACCGACAGCAGTGAAAAAACCGGTCTTTCTTCCTGGCTTGCGTTACGCGTGCGCAGGCGTTCGTCTTCAGGATCATTGATGAGAACCGCCTCACCGTTGTCGGATACATCGCCTGCAACGCCTTCCCCGGGTCCTTGCGTTGTCCCCAATTGCACAGTCGGGTCGGATCCCGCCTGAGCCATCAACTCCGGAAACTCCGGATTGATCATCCATATGTTGATCGCCTGCACGTTCAGCATCTCCTGGAACTTCTTGGCGATCATGGGGAGCAGTTCATCCATTTCCAGCGTCGAGTTGAATACTTTTTCCAGGTCATACATCTGGGTCACGCGACTGATGGAGTGCAGACTTGCATTACGCTCACTTTCATAGCTCAGCGCTGCTGCCAAGGCGGGACCCGCCAATGCCGCGATTTCTCCGACCGTTTCCAGCATGGCCTCAGGAAAGACTTCTTCGTGATGAACGAGTTCTACGCCTCCCATCAGAGTTCCATCGACTTGGAGCGGAATGTACGCCAGGCTGGCGACCTTCCGTCGGATGTCGAGATGCGCGTAGCTCTCACGCGGCACCTCTTCTCCTCTCAGCAACAACCTCGTCCCGTTTTCCGCCAGCGCTCCTAAAGTTCCACCCTGGAAATCCACCTCTGCGGCGGGGGAGACTTCCCCCGCACTGGCCTTGGCCGTCCAAACCGGATTCTCCGAGTCTGGAATCACATAAACCACCGCCGATGTACCGGGAAGTAACTGCGCACACTGCTCTGCAGTTAGTTGCGCGCGGGGCGCAACCTCGCGTTCTGCCAGCAGACGAGCGGCAAACTCGCTTACAGACATTTCGAATGTGGAAGTGCGCCTAGCCATATGCGGGAGATATGCGTTGGGGAGGAGCTTGATCGAACCGACTGTGCAGAACCCGCGTGCGGCATCTTATGCCGCTTCCCAACCCAGGTCAAGATTTGCCCGCGTCCCGCAACTGCTGTTGCGGACAGCGCCCGACAGGGCGGGCCGCTGGCGAAGCCGCGGTTGGGTTAAAAGGAGATCGAAGGAAAGGCTGTCTTAGGTCGGGCTCAGAGGTTCTCTCTGGCCCCAGCCGTCCGTTCCGACTTCAACTCTCTGAGCAGCAATCGCACCAGCATCCCGTCGAAGCGCGTGCCGCTCATCTTCGCCAATTCGTCGAGGGCTTGCTCCGGGGTGCGCGCTGCCGAAATCGATTGCTCGGTGAGCATATTGGCGTAGGCGTCGGCCAGCGCGATGATCCGCGCCCACAGGGGAATCTGTTCGCCTTTGAGGCCTCCGGGATAGCCCGAGCCGTCAAAGCGCTGGTGATGATGCTCAATCGCCTGCCGCATCATGTGGCAGTGCGGCAGAATGCCAACGATCTCCGCGCCCACGCGCGCGTGCATGCGCACCAGGAAGAACTCGTCATCGTTCAGCGGGCCCGGTTTGTTGAGGACACGCTCGGGAACAAAAATCTTGCCCACATCGTGCACTCTGGCCGCGTAGGCCAGGTCCGAGATCTCCTCAGGCGGCAAGTGCAGTGCCCGCGCCAGAATTTCCGTATAGCGCGCTACCATATCGCCGTGGCCGGCAGTGCGCAACTCGCGCGATTCCGCCGCCCGGCTCAAGGCCTCAATCGATTCCTTGAGAAGTGAGAGGTTGCTCCCGGTTTCGTCGCCGCACAACTTCAGCAGCGTGGAAGTCAGCTCTTCCAGGTGTTCCGGCCCATTGTGTTCGCGCTGCAGAAAGCCCTCAACATAGGAGGCAATCTGCTGCCGCTGCCGCGCAAAATCCTCCCCCTCGGTAAATTCCTCGGCAGTCGAAACCCGGTTTCCGCCGGATCGCTTGGAAACATACATGCCAGCATCGGCCACGCGAATCACATCTTCAATGGAAAATCCGTGGTTCGGGAAGCTGGCTACGCCAAAGCTGGCGGTGATGTGGTGCTCGTTCATCATGGGGTCAGCAGCGATTCCCTGCCGCAAGCGCTCGGCCAGCACCTGAGCTTGCTCGGGTCCGGTTTCCGGCATCAAGATAACGAACTCGTCGCCGCCGTAGCGTGCCACAACGTTCGATTGCCGCGACTGCTGCTCCAGCAGACGCCCCACGCGCGCCAGCACGAGGTCACCTTGGAAATGGCCCATGGTGTCATTGACTTCCTTGAATTTGTCCAGGTCCATGAGCACGACGGAAAACGACCGCCCCGAGCGCGAAGCGCGCTTCCATTCGGCCGACAGAGCCTCCCAGAAAAAACGCCGCGTCTTGATGCCGGTGAGCCCGTCGGTGATGGACTGCTGCTGCAGTTTCTGAAATACGAAAGCGTTGTGCAACGCGGTGGCCAGCAGATCGACCAGCGTGCCGAGGATCAGAACATCCTGGGGCTCGAACGCCCGTTCATTACGGCTTTCGACATTCAGCAGGCCCAGCAAAGTTTCGCCGTACTTGATGGGAATGCATAGCGCGGAACGCGACTCTGGAAGAATGCCGCCCAACTGGCCTTCCGGCGCATTCTGCACCAGCGCGCGCTCCTGATTGCGCGCCACCCGGCCCAGAATGCCGCTCCCCAGCGGAATGCGTCTTCCCTTGGCATGAGCGGTTGTGCCTGCCTCCTCCTTGATTTCGATCTCCTGCGTTCCATAGTCGAGCAATCCGATACCGATGTGATCGAAGCTGAAATTCTTCTGGATTTCCCCGGCGATCTGTCCCAGCATCTGCATGGGGTCGTCGCTGGAGATCGCGGTCTTCGAGATGTTATTGAGAAAGGCCAGTTGCCGCGAGCGCCGTTGTTCTTCGGCGAACAGACGGGCATTTTCCACCGCTACCGAAACCTGACCCGCTGCCGTCACCAGCACATCGAGATCACGCTGTTCAAACACAAATTCGCGTTTTGTGCTCCTGGCGACCATCGCTCCGGCCGGCCGGCTGGCCAGGAATATGGGCGCCGCGCACAGGCACCTGGCGGGAGTCTCGGGCCGGTAGGTGATTCCCAGCCGGGCTCGTGTCTTCTCTAAATCCGAGCGGATCAGCAGGGGCTGGCCGGTGCGGATCACGTATTCGGTAAATGCGTTCTCCATCTTGCGCGAACGCTTGGGCAGGATGCGGTTGTCCTCCACTTCCAACTCGAAGCGGATTTCATCTCCTTCCTGAAACGCTATGTAGAACTCGGTGGTGTCGAAGATTTGCCCAAGTTCGCTATGGATGGTGCGGAGCACCTCGTCCTGGTCAAGGCGCGAGCTGATAGCCTGTCCGATCTCGGTGAGCAGCTCATATTCCTGGGTACGGCGATGGGCGTCGTGCGTTACCACATAGTTTTCCAGAGTGAGCCCGAGCTGCAGCGCCAGTCCCACCATCAACCGCGGACCGGAAGAGCCAAATACTTTCCGCTCGGCATGAGGGAACAGAATGACTCCGAAGTTGTGTTCGCGGGCCTGCAGGCTGACGGCCGTTAGGTTGCGGATTTCCGCTTCTGTCATGACGCGCTTAAACTCGGCGAATCCACGAGCCGGGACGATGGGCAGGGGCTCATGCATTTCCGGCAGATCGTGCACCGTGAAGATTCCGCTCTGCCGGTAGGTTAATTCGCTGATGTAGTCGCCGGCGCCGCTGGTTTCCATGGCCGGAATGAACTCCGGCGAAAATCCGCTCTGCACGGAAGGGAGAAGCCCGCGCCATCGTTCCGCGATGAAGATCGCAGCGCGACGTACCGGCAGCGCCCCCATCAGCCGTTCCAAAGCGGCCTGCATGCTGGGAACGAGTTCCTCGGCGGAAGGCAATTTGCGGGGGTCGACGCTGAGCGTGGAAAGCGCCAAAGTGCTTTCCTGAACGGCGTTGCGCTCGTTCTCGAACAGCACCATCACCATCGCCACACCCAGCAGCATCTGTGGAATGGGTCCCAGAAAATGTCCGACATTACCGGCCATCTCCGCCAGCGGATTGCTGGTTTGCAAGGCGCCCTTCATCACCGCCCACAAGGCCAGCGAGAAGGCCAGCAGCTGGAAAGCCACCGAACCTTTGCGGTGAGCGTAGAGGTAAAACGCAGCCGAGCAATACAACAACACGGCGGTCATAAAAATCACTTCCAGGCTGATGGGCCGTCCCGCTACGTTCGCGCTGCCAGCCATACGATTTCGCAGATCGATGATGGCCGCGACTGTTCCGGCCAAAGCTAGAGCTGCGTCGTACCAGCGCCAGCGGAAGGGTCCGCGCATGAGCCGCGTGGAAACAAAGATGCAGACCGCCATCGCCACCGAAAACAGGGAGCTGACAAAATACGCCGCATACGCCGGAGGATGGTAATAACGCAGCGCATCAAGTCCGTAATGAATGGAATAGCAGGCCCACGCGATCTGCCACGCCAGGAAATAGGCCTGCCGGCTCTGCTTGTACAAATACCAGAACAGCAGGAACAACATGACTGCGACCACTCCCGGAATGATGACGATACTGGCAGCGAAGCTGTTCATGCGAATGCAGATTTCCCCATGGACTCAAAAGCTTACAGGTTCCCGGGAGAGGTCAAAATCAATGGTTTCACACGCAGTGGGTGATGACAACAGAATTTCGGTACATGGCCGACAGCCTGCGCGCGGAACGTGGTTTTCACGCGGCTCGCCACTGGGAGCGCCGCTTGACGCTGCTTTTCCGCCTTCCGTAACATCGCAGTGAGTACCAACGAGTTCGTCGCGAATGAATCCAACACCAGGCGCCCCGGCCGCCGACAGCCGTCCGCGTGTCCGCTTTGCGCCGTCCCCAACCGGTTTTCTTCACGTCGGCAGCGCACGCACGTTCATCTTCAACTGGCTCTTTGCCCGCCACAATGGCGGCACCATGATTCTTCGACTCGACGACACCGACGTGGAGCGGAATTCCGATGCGTCGGTGAATTCCATTTTCGAAGGCCTGAAGTGGCTTAATCTTGGCTGGGACGACGAATACAAGCAGTCGCAGCGTCTCGAACTGCACCGCAAAATCGCCTGGGAAATCTTCGAGAAAGACCTGGCCTACAGAGATTTCACGCCGGCGCACACCGGCGATGCGGAAAGATCTGGCGCGCAAGGAACCTGGCTGTTCAATCCCGGTATGCGGGAGCTGTCGCAAGCGGAAAGTGATCGTCGCGCCGCCGCTGGCGAGCCTTTTGCCCTGCGCTTTAGGGTGCCGCGGGGATGGAACGCACAGTGGATATCAAAATCCTCGAACGTACAATGGAACGGTGATACATGGGTAATTCGATTTGGTGATGCCGTCTATGGATTACAGGGCAAGGATACGGACAATATCGAAGACTTCGCGCTTCTGCGCTCCGACGGCATGCCCACGTATCACCTTGCTTCGTGCGCCGATGACGCCGACCTGCGCATTTCGCACATCATTCGCGGCCAGGACCATCTCACCAACACCTTCAAGCACGTCCTGATCTTCGAGGCCGCCGGATTCACCCCTCCGCAGTTTGCGCACCTGCCCCTGCTGGTCGCGCCCGACGGCACCAAACTTTCCAAGCGCCGTCATGGGCCGGTGGTGAGCGTGACGACCTATCGCGATGCCGGATTTCTGCCGGAAGCGTTCATCAACTTTCTGTGTTTGCTGGGCTGGTCGCCGAAGAACGACCGCGAGTACCTGACCCGCCAGGAATTGACCGATTTGTTCACGCTCGAAGGAATCAACCGCGCGAACGCCGTGGTGAATTTCAAGGAGCCTTCGGCAACTCCCGAGGGGGTCTTTGATCCCAAGGCCGTTTGGCTCAATGCCGAACACATTCGGACTCTGCCTGTGGAGGAGCTCAGCGTCCGTCTGCTGCCGATTGTTCATGGCGCAGGATTCCATGTCGCGCCGGAGAAAATGTTAAGGATCGTGCCGCTGATTCGCGAGCGCATCAAGCTCCTGCGCGACGTCTTGACCGCAGCCGACTTTTTCTTCGTGGATCAGCTTGCGCCTTACGACCCCGCCGAGCTTATTCCACAGAAGGGCGACGCGGCCATGGCACGAAAAGTTCTGGAGCGCGCGAACGAAGTCTTGGCGAATACCGAGTTCAAACACGATCCGCTGGATCACGCTCTTCGCGCGACTGCCCAGGAACTCGGCGTGAAGGCCGGACAAATGTTTCAGCCCATCCGCGTCGCCGTCTGCGGCCGCAAGAACGCCCCGCCGCTGTTTGAAACCCTGGAAGTGGTGGGAAAAGAAAAAACGCTGGAGAGAATTGAGCGAGCTCTAAGAACGGTCTAAACCAACCGAGGCAGCCCATTTTGCAGCAAAGCAAACCCCCGAACCGTTATCTGGTTCGGGGGCCGTCAACCTGTCCAGTTACGCAGTCGCTTTCGCATTGCCTGGCGAACCTTGCCACGAATGAACTTATGTTATCAAGTACATTGTGTGATTCAGAATCGCGATCCTCTCTCGATTCCTTGCGCTAATATCAATGTATGAATCCGTCAACCGCCGAGGCGCCAATGAGCGAAAATACGGCCCCGGAGCCGCGTCCATCCAACTTCATCCGCGACATTTTTATCGCCGACCGCGAAAGCAACCGCTACAACGGCCGCGTGCAGACGCGTTTTCCTCCCGAGCCCAACGGCTATCTGCACATCGGCCACGCCAAGGCCATCTGCCTCGATTTCGGCCTCGCCGACGAATTCGGCGGACATACGAACCTGCGCTTCGATGACACCAATCCCGAAAAGGAAGACGTCGAATACGTCGAGGCGATCAAGCAGGATGTGCAGTGGCTCGGCTATCACTGGGACGGCCTTTACTACGCCTCCGATTATTTCGACCAGCTCTACGAGTGGGCACTCAAGCTGATCAAAGACGGCAAGGCCTATGTCGACGACTTGTCCGCCGAGGAAATCCGCCAGCATCGCGGCACCCTGACCGAGCCGGGCAAGGACAGCCCGTATCGCAATCGGCCAATTGAAGAAAATCTGAATTTATTCGAGCGCATGCGCGCCGGCGAATTTCCCGATGGCTCGCGCGTGTTGCGGGCGAAGATCGATATGGCCTCGCCCAACCTCAACATGCGCGACCCGGTGATGTACCGCATCCTGCACGCCGAGCATCACCGCACCGGCAACAAGTGGCCAATCTATCCCATGTACGACTTCGCGCACGGGCAGAGCGACTCGTTGGAAAAAGTCACGCACTCGATGTGCTCGCTCGAGTTCGCCGACCACCAGCCGCTCTACAACTGGTTCATCAAAGAGCTGGGAATTTTTCCTTCGAAGCAGATCGAGTTCGACCGCCTCAGCCTGACCTACACGATGATGAGCAAGCGCAAGCTGCGCCAGCTGGTGGAGCAGGGCCATGTGCGCGGCTGGGACGATCCGCGCATGCCCACGCTCAGCGGCATGCGCCGCCGCGGCTACACCCCCGAGGCGATTCGCAACTTCGTCGCCGCGGTGGGAGTTTCGCGCACCAACGGAATCGTTGAGCTGGCGATGCTGGAGCACTTCGTCCGCGAAGATCTCAACAAGCGCGCGCAGCGCGTGATGGCGGTGCTGAATCCATTGAAAGTTGTGATCGACAATTATCACGAAGGCCAGACGGAAGAAATGGATGCGGTGAACAATCCGGAAGATGAAAGCGCGGGCGCGCGCAAGGTTCCGTTTTCGCGCGAGTTGTACATCGAGCGGGACGACTTCCGCGAAGTGCCGCCGCCGAAGTATTTCCGCCTTTCGCTGGGGAAGGAAGTTCGCCTGCGCTACGGATATTTCATCACCGCGAAAAGCGTGGTGAAAAATGCGGCAGGAGAAGTCGTCGAAGTGCATTGCACCTACGATCCCGCAACGCGCGGCGGCAATGCGCCCGACGGCCGCAAAGTGAAGTCGACCATCCACTGGGTCTCGGCCGCGCACGCGATCGATGCCGAAGTTCGCCTGTACGACAATTTATTCAGCAAAGAAAATCCGGACGACGTTGCTCCGGGGCAGGATTTCACCGCGAATCTGAATCCCAATTCACTGGAAGTGATTTCGCGAGCGAAAGTCGAGCCCTCGCTGGCAAACGCCGCGCCCGGCAGCCGCTTTCAGTTCGAGCGCCTGGGATACTTCTGCGTCGATCCGGATTCAGGGCCGGGCAAGCCGGTTTTCAGCCGGACGGTGGCGTTGAAGGATACGTGGGCGAAAGTGGAGAAGAAGCAGGGCTCGAGGCAGTAGAGCAGATTGTTCCCTGACGTGTCTTGTGTTCAGTGGCACTTGCACCACGGTGCCCGTTTTAGCTCCCAGAGTTGAGGGGTCCAGTAAAGATCGTTCAAGAAAAGACACAGTTTCGGCGACTTGAAATCGGAAAAGCGAAACGTGAATGACTGTTGGGCCTTCTTGGCTCGATAGATCACGACGCGATGACTTTCGCCAGCGTTGAGGTCGTCGATCTTGAGAGATTCAGTCTTAGGCCAACCCTTAACCGGCCTTCGATCGACCTTGAACGAAAGATCACCACTGGCACAAAAACCCGGCGCACATCTTTGTGGAGTTTCTGCCAAGCTGGGAGCCACACAGACCATTTCATTCTGGGCCTGTCCGTGCAAGCAGAAAGATAGAATCAATGCAACCAGACCGATAGTGAGTTTTTGCATCGGAACCCTGCGGAAACCCTGCAAAAGCAAAACCCCGAGCGCGTCTTCCACTCGGGGTCGTAAGCCTGTCCAGCTTCACGAATAGTATCGGCACCGGGAAACTGGAAGTCAAGGTTACCTGAGGAGCCTCCCTGTCCTGAGGCTCCGCCCGATTTCCCGACCAAACAGAAGGGAGACAGTGGACCCGACGGGATTCGAACCCGCACCTTAAAGCATGACGGGCTTCGTGCTACCAATTACACCACGGTCCCGACGCCAGCCTAGTGGCCGCCGTCGACGATCAGCAAGGTTGCCCTAGGAAAATTTCGGATTTCGAGTTTCACTTCGGGAAACTGGGACGAACTTGTAATCCGGAGGCTCGCGCTTTTTGCGAGCCGAAGGACCTATCTAACCCACCTCGCCTCTGCCCCATGCAAGTTGCATAAATCCTTCGCTGCGCTCAGGATGACAGGATCTCTAACCTTTCCCCACCTGCCTAGTCGGCAGTATTATGTCGATCAGCTTACTGCTCTCACAACTCCCATGAACCTGCATACAACAATTTCCACCCTCCCCGGACTCGCGTTTCTCGAATCTTCGCGCACAGTTGTCTCGATGAGCAGCGCCGCCGTCGTAATTTTCCTGATCGGAGTGCTGGTTGCGAGCAGCGATCTCGCACACGCCCGGGGCCTAGACAAGATCGTAGCCTTGGCCAATCTCTGTTTCGCCATGCCGCTGGCGGTTTTCGGCGCAGAGCACTACGCTGCCGCCAGAGGCATCATGCAGCTGGTGCCCAAGTTCATGCCCTGGCCGCTCTTCTGGACCTACTTCGTTGGCACCGGGTTGCTGGCCGCGTCCTTGAGCATTGCCACCAAAATTCAGGTGCGCTGGTCGGGTCTGCTCTTCGGCTGCATGATGTTCCTCTTCGTGGCGATGATGGATCTCCCTGGAACGATAGCCGAGCCCCACAACCGGATCAGCTGGGCGCTCATGTTTCGCGAGATGTCGTTCGGCAGCGGCGGATGGGCCCTTGCGGCGGGCACGATGGAGGATTGGCGTTCGCGAGGAAGAAGCGCGCTGGTTACGGTGGGCCGCGTCGTGATCGGCATCGCCGCGATGTTTTACGGTATCGAACACTTTCTTCATCCGATCAATGTCCCGGGCGTCCCTCTCGAGAAACTCATGCCCGCCTGGATTCCGGCACGCATGTTCATCGGCTATTTCACCGGCGCGCTGCTGCTGGTTTGCGGGGCGGCGATTCTGCTTGGTAAAAAGACGCGGACGGCGGCGACGTATCTTGGCACCTGGATCTTCCTGCTCGTCCTGCTCATTTATGGGCCGATCCTGATCTCGTCAATGCTGGACCCGAGCACTACGGTGAAGGTCGAGGGACTGAACTACTTCTTCGACACGCTGCTCTACGCGGGAACGTTTCTCGCGCTCGCCAAGGCGACGCCGCGCTTGGAGTGAATTCCATCTTCTATCCCGAAGTGATGCTGTTACGCCGAAACCGGGCGATCACCTGCGAGGCAGGGTAGCAACTGCACAGATCCTTCGCCGCGCGCTCAGGATGACAAGCGTGTTCTTTGGCGACGTCTCACCTTCCGCTCGCAACTTCTTGCACTCCCGCCAGCATCTTGTCCAAATCGTTCCGCGAGAAATACCGCCCATTCACCACCACGGCTGCGATCTTCTGTGTGTTACGAATGTCATCGAGGGGATCGGCATCCAGCAGCACCAGATCGGCCAGCTTGCCTTTTTCAACTGTGCCCAGCCTATCCTCCATTCCCAGAAATTTTGCCGGATTCAGCGTAGCCGTCTGCAACGCCTCCAGTGGGGTGAACCCCGACGCAACGAAGCGCTGCAACTCTTCGTGCAAGCTGAAGCCAGGGAAGATATAGACCCCCGGGGGCGTATCGGTCCCGGCGAGAAACTGCACTCCTGCGTGATGCATGGCGTTGACCACTTCCAGTTCTTTTTCCACGAAGCGCCGGCGCGTGGCCGAATCATCGGTGATGAACCCATGAATGATCTCGTCGGTGAACCGCTTCCAGGTCACGTTTTTCCAGTATGCAGGCACATATTTCGCGCGCGGGTCACTGGCGAAATCGGACTCGTCGATCAGGTTTCCGCCGCGCTCCCATACCAGCGTGGGACACTGCCAGGTATGATTTTTCGCCAGCAGTGCGAAAAGCTTTCCCGCCCGAGCCGGATCGTAGGTGGAAAGAAACTGGCTCTCCGATTTTTTTCCCTTGATGAATTCGTCTTCCAGCGGCGAGCTGCCTTCAAAAATTCCGATCAGATGCTCAAAACTTTTCTGTCCCGCGTCTGACATCTCCGAGGCGCGCACCGAATCCGGCACATGGCCGACGAAAGTGATGTCCTGCTTGCGCGCTTCATCGGCAATGGCAAAAACCGCGTCGCGGGGAAGTAGCGATTGCAGTTTGATGAAGTCCACGCCGCGGCTCTTGAGGTCATCCACCGCGCGCCGGCCGTCTTCGGGAGTCTTGATCGCGATGGAACTGGGAAAGCGCGGATGCGGCCCGTCCAGCATGGGACCGGCGATCCACATGCGTGGTCCAATCAGCGTTCCAGCTTGGATTTCGCTGCGCCATTCCTGCAGCGTAGCCAGTTCTCCGCCCATGTCGCGAACGCCGGTGATTCCATTCGCGATGAAGAGGGGAAGCGTGATCTTTTTGCCCTGCGGGAACCAGTCGCCGAACACCATGTGCACATGCATGTCCCACAGCCCGGGAATCAGAAACTTGCCTGTGCCGTTCACCTCGATGGCGTGCTTGCTGCTCGCACCCGCGCCGGCGTCGCTGACGTCGGCAATCTTTCCCTCCCGCACGGTCACGGTGCGGTGGGCCAGTTCCGAACCGCCCTGGGTGTCAATAATGGTGACGTTCTCAATAATCAGCATCCGGGACGAAGACGGGGGCCTGCCCGATTGGGCGGCACAGACAGCGCCGAGTGCCGCCAAGGCAAGTTGAACAACAATGTGCCTCATTCGGAAGTCATCTTAGGGTGGCTAACTGTGATGAGTCAAAGTCCGGCAGAGAGGCTAACTATGGATGTGCGGGCTTTGCGCGGGATTGGCATGATGCGGCCGGGGTTCCCGCACGACCTTCAGCTCCAGCGTCACCGGCAGATTTTTTGGCGGATAGCAGGCCGCATTGTCGCAGGCCTGGTAACGCAGCATTCCGTGCATCACGTATCGTCCCGGCACCACCGAGTGCAAGGGGTGAATCGCCAGCCCGATGCTGAAGTCGCCGGTGTAAACGTTCAGCTTTTCGCCGGGAGAAAAAGGAAAGCTCACATCTTCGCCCGCGGGATACTGAATCTTGCCCAGAACAATATCGGTAGGCACATCCATGTGCAGGGCGGTGGGAATGAGAAACTCGGATTTGGGTGTGTTGGAGTTGATGTGATAACCCGGCGGCACACGGAAACTCAGATCGACCATGGTTTCTTTGGTGCGCTCGGCCGTAACCAGCGGCACCGGCGCCATGATGAGTTTGGGAGCTTTACCTAGAGTTTGCCCGAACGCCGGAACTGTGGCCAGGGCAAGTGCAGATACCGCAGCGCAAGCCAGAAACCTTTTCATCTTCGACTCGGTGATATGCGCCGTCATCCGCGAAGTCCGGACGCCAGTCTCGCCGTCCCTGCGAACATAGTAGACCGTGGGTTCGGGGCTTCCTATTGTCACTTCTGAGGCTGCGGCGCTCCGCTTGCCATCGATCTCGCCGTCTGACTGCCCGCCGGGCTCTCCAAGGTCTTTTTGATGGTGGACTCGATCTCCGCCTTGCCTTCGAGGCCGATGATCTTGTCCACGACTTTGCCGTCGCGATCAATAAAGAAGCTTTCGGGCAGCGCGGGCACGCCTCCGTACTCATCGCCCACCGATTCCTTGCCGATCAGAATGGGATAGTTCACGCCCATGTCTTTGGCAAACTTGGCAATGTCTTCCTTGCTGGCGTCGTCCATGGCCACGCCGACGATCTGCAATCCCTGCGAGCCGTATTGTTTCTGCAGCTCGACGAACCAGGGCATTTCGATCTTGCACGGGCCGCACCACGTGGCCCAGAAATTGAGCAGCACAGTCTTTCCGCGAAAGTCCGAGAGCTTCATGCTCCTGCCGTCGAGGGACTGCAGGGTAAAGTCGGGAGCCATCTTGGTTTGCAGCGGATTCGCCGTCCCGGTTTTTTGATGGGGGTGAACCTGGTGAGAGCCGAAGTACAGCATCAGCGCGACCACCACGGCCACAACCACCAGCGCAAGAGGGTTACGTTTCACGGCACAAACTCCTTCACTAGATCGATCCTGCTACAACGCAAAACGATTCAGGAACGAGAGCCAGTTCGAAATCAGAGTAAATCGCCCGATCACTAATAGCACGCCGAGCGCAATCAGCAGGCCGCCGGACGCCACTTCCAGGGCGTGCATGTGCGAGCGGAAGCGGCTGTAAAACTTGAGAAAACGCTCCATCAGCAGCGAGGTCAGCAGAAACGGCACCGCCAGCCCCAGCGAATATACGCTGAGCAGAAGAATGCCTTTCACTACCGTGTCCTGCTCGCTGGCGATTGCAAGAATCGCCGAGAGGATCGGGCCAAGGCACGGAGTCCAGCCAAAGGCGAAGGCAAAGCCGATCACGAAGGCGCCGATCGGAGTGTTGCTGCCCTTCACGCTGTGCAGGCGGGCGTCGGTATAGAGTGCCTTGATCTTGAAAATGCCCGTCAGATGCAGCCCGAAGATGATGATCACCACTCCCGCCACGATCGAAAGCGTGTGCTTGTAGCGGGCGGCAATTTGGCCGATCTCAGTGGAGATCGCGCCCAGCGTGACAAACACCACGCTGAAGCCCAGGATGAACCCCACAGAATTCACCATTACCCGCCGCATGAGCTGCGCCTGCGGGGACTTGAGCTCTTCCACTCCGGCCCCGGAGATCAGCGAAACATAGCCGGGAACCAGCGGCAGCACGCACGGCGAAAGAAACGAAATCAAGCCCGCGAAAAAAGCGGCAATCGGAAGTGGAAGGCTCGACATTCTGCTTTCTTACACCCCGTGTTTTATTGTACCCGCACGCGCTGTGTCACGAGCGCGAGGCACAAGGAATCAGACGATCGGGAAGTCTTTTAGTTGCATACAGCGCGATCAAACCATCAAGGATGCTTTGGGGATGGCGGCGCTTGCGCAGGCGAACTTTCTGGCAGGCTCAGGTCCGATGGCGGCGTCATCATCTTGTGAATAAAGCCGGCAGAGACGACGGCTGTCAGGACCGCCCGGTCATCGTTCTGCCTCACCTGCACGCTGTCAAAAAACGCCTTTACGTCGGGATCGGTACCGTGAGTCCCGACCGCATTCTCCGCGCTATGCGATAGAGCCAGAAACACGTTCGCCTTGTCGGCAATGGCGCGGGCGTCGTCCGGTTTCGCGGTAAAAGCTTCCGCCCGCAGATGGAGAGCTCGAATGAAACGCGCCGAGATGACAAGGGTCGCCGGCCGGGGCAGGAGCATTCCCCAACTTCCTTCGGAAGGCTCGGCCCGTAGCACCGCCCAGGCGAGGCTGGCGATGGGGACCTGCTTGTAAAATTGTCGCAGCAGGGCGGGACCGCCAAAAGGCGAGGCCAGCTTTCGCGATCGGTCGATCATGCCGCGGATGACCGCAGCATCGTCCTGGTTGGAAGCGGCCACCGAGTCGGCGCTCAATATCGCCACTCGGAACGATCGTCCCTCGAGAAGGATCGTGAAGATATCCACCGAGTGGTAGCTCTCCACCGATTGAGCCAGTTGCTGCAAATAAGCCCGCAGGCGCTCGATCTGAAACTTGCCGACGAAAACTTCCGAAAAGCGTGGTTCCGGGGCGGTCCCGGCGGTGCCGCCTCCCGGCCAGCTCGCCGGGTAATGGATGGCGCACGCCGCATCGTCCAAATCCCGTTCCCACTGAAAGCCGGTTTGTTCAATGAAGCGCTGGTATTCGGGATCATGCGTAACCGGTGGCAGCTGGCCCACGGCGTGAAGGGTTCGGGCCCAGCTGAGGTTGACATAAACGAAGCCGTCGGCGCCGGGCAAAAGGCGTGCCGCCTCCGGCGGCGCGTGCTTTCGCAGTTCTACGACAACGGTGAGAGCCGCGGCCACCAGCAGGACTGCCACCGCGATGGGGAGTCTGCGTCGAATGCGCATGAAATGCGGTAGGCCAGCATGATAACACCCAACTCAACTTGGGGTCGGGCCATCCCGGTTGCACCCCCAAAACTGCTTATGATATCTTTTGTAATTGTCCCGGTCTATCATAGGGATCAGGCGCGGATTTGTGCCCGGAAGGGCTGGTCTGCGGAGTTGCTGGCGTAGCTCAGCTGGTAGAGCATCTGATTTGTAATCAGAGGGTCATGGGTTCGAATCCCTTCGCCAGCTCCAGTAAATGATTTACCGGCAAGGCGGCGGACTCGAGCAGTAGCGCAACAGGTTTTTCCAACGCACTCCATTCGGAGCTTTTCCGGCAGGTGGCGGTTTTCGCGCGGGCTTGATGGAGCTTCTTGGTTTCCGATATTGCGAAACCCTGATTCTCGCGAAGAAGATTTCCTGCGAAAATCCGGTTTGAGAAAATCTGATCTGCGAAGCTGAGGTGTGTGGGCCCGGGCGGTCTGCGGCGTTCTTTCGGCCCCCCTGCGACCTTCAGACGCTTGCCTGCGGAAGGGGCCGGTCGGCATCGCCCGGCAGTTTTGTGCACAGGTGGGTGAGTGGTTAAAGCCGACAGACTGTAAATCTGTTCCTCCTAGCGAGGTACGGAGGTTCGAATCCTCCCCTGTGCACCATAGATTTGAGCCGTCAGCAGGCGTGGGCGAAGCGGGAGTCCGCTGGCGAAATCCTGAGCGCTCCACGCGAAGGATCTTGAGACCATGAATCGTTTGGCCGGAGCGCTGATTGCTTACGCCGTGCTGGGAATTCTGACGCTGCTGACCATCACCGATTCACGGGTTCGAAGCGTCACGCTGCTGATTCTGGGTTTGTTCGCGGTGAAGTCGGTGTTGCGGCGCAAGGATGTGATGCATCCGGATGACGGGGAAGAACTGGAGCCGGGTGCGTCGGGCGAGAGCCAAAGGCCGGTGGCCGATGGCCGGTTCGAGCCGATGTAGCTCAGTGGGTAGAGCACTCCCGCAGGTAAGTTGAGCCGTTTAGCGGGCGTGAGCGAAGCGGGAGCCCGCTGGCGAAATCCCGAGCGGAGCGCAGCGAAGTCGAGGGAGCATGCGGGACTGTTGCAGATCGCAGGGCCGATGTAGCTCAGTTGGTAGAGCACTCCCTTGGTAAGGGAGAGGTCATCAGTTCAATCCTGATCATCGGCTCCAGAGATTTTGGGAAGGACACGATTGAAGTCGCGCCCCTACGAGATGTATTCGGAAGCGGCTTTAGCCGGTGAGGCTTGAGCGGGAGTAACTCAGTGGTAGAGTCACAGCCTTCCAAGCTGTTGGTCGCGGGTTCGATTCCCGTCTCCCGCTCCAGGAATTTGGAAGCGCGCCGAAAGCGCGATCAGGTCGCCGCTAAAAAGCGCGGGCGGTTCGCGCGGCGCGCCGCCTCAGGATGAAAAGCATGGCTTACGAGCAGGCGGCCATCAAAGTTGAGAAGGAACGGGAGTTCGCGGAGCTCAAGAGCATTATCGAGCGCGCGTTCCTAAAGGATTCCGTTGAGCGGTTTCTGAAGCAGCTGGACGGCAAGGGAATTCGCATACGCGATCTCGAAGCAGTGCTGGCGGCCAGGGCGCTCGAGAAAACCGCCAGCTCCGAGCAGAAAGCGTGGACGCTATATCAGGCGCTGCCGCTTTCCGACCAGGCGCAAACGCGCGAGTTTTATTTGTCGAAGCTGGAAGAAGTTGAAACGCCGCTGCGGCACAGGTTCAAGAAGCTTTATCAGTATTACTGAGCGTGGCCCTGGCATTCCGCCGGAACGCTGGGAAACGAAGGATTGTTGGTTTTGCGCGGACAGGACGTCCGCGCAGTCGGCGAGGAGGCTGGCGCTGCAGTTTTGCATCAGGGAACGGCCTGAGCCGTGAAGATTGAAATTATTCGGGGCTTTAGCCCCTGAGGAATAGAAGGCAATGGCGAAAGAAAAATTTGAACGGACCAAGCCGCACTGCAACGTGGGCACGATCGGGCACATCGATCACGGCAAGACCACGCTGACCGCGGCCATCACCAAGGTGTTGCAGAAGCACAATCCCAAGATCGTGTTCCGCTCGTTTGACTCGATCGACAACGCGCCGGAAGAGAAAGCGCGCGGCATCACCATCGCCACGGCGCACGTGGAGTATGAGACGGCGAACCGGCACTACGCGCACGTGGATTGCCCGGGGCACGCCGACTACATCAAGAACATGATCACGGGCGCGGCGCAGATGGATGGCGCGATCTTAGTGGTG
>DATKPV010000096.1:0-103129 GCA_035523915.1 Candidatus Aquilonibacter sp.
GGCACGGAGAATCGCCTGGGAGGGAAGCGCCCATGAGCGAGATTGCTGTCATCGGCGCGGGCGCCTGGGGAACGGGGCTTTCGATCGTGCTGGGGCGCAAAGGCTCGCATCGGGTGCGGCTGTGGGCCCATGAGAAAGAGGTTTGCGGGAGCATTGCCCAGCGCCGGGTGAACGATCTGTTTCTTCCCGGGCAACCCATCCCTCACTCCGTCACTGCCACTGGCAGCCTTGGCGAAGCGCTCGCCGGCGCGGCGGTAGTGGTCAGCGTGATGCCCTCGCAGCACTGCCGCGCGCTGTTTGAGCAGATGCGCCCCCACCTGCAGCCGGGCGCGATGATCGTGAGCGCAACCAAAGGTCTGGAGGAAAATTCGCTGCTGCGCATGAGCGAAGTGATTGCCCAGGTTTTGCCTGGCCGGCCACGAATCGGGGCGCTCAGCGGACCGACATTCGCCAAGGAAGTCGCGCGCGGCGATCCTACCGCGATCACCATTGCATCGGAAGATGCGGACTTATCCCGAACCGTGCAAATGGAATTCAGCGATCCCAGCTTTCGCGTCTACACGAATACCGACGTCACCGGCGTCGAGTTAGGCGGCGCTCTGAAAAACATCATCGCTATCGCCGCCGGCATCTGCGCCGGGCTGGGGCTGGGACACAACTCGATCGCGGCGCTGATTACACGGGGCCTGGCGGAAATCACACGGCTGGTCGTGGCCTGCGGCGGCCGCGCCGAAACCATGGCCGGACTCGCCGGACTCGGCGACCTGGTGCTCACCTGTACCGGTGGTCTTTCGCGGAACCGAACTGTGGGCTTTGAGTTGGGCCAAGGACGCAAGCTACCGGGGATTCTCGCCGGTATGCACGGCATGGTGGCCGAAGGCATCTTCACCACCACAGCAGCCGCCGGCCTGGCGCGCGCTCGCGGCGTGGAGATGCCGATCACCGAGCAGATGCACGCCATCCTGCATCAGGGCAAAGCCCCGCGCGAGGCAATCCACGAACTGATGACCCGCACGGGAAAGAGCGAAGCCTGACTCGTCCGTCAATTGGGATTGTCACTTCGCGTTCTTGCATTTCGAGCGCAGCGAGGAATCAGGGGTCTCGCTGCGAATGGGAAAACTCAGGCTCTAATGTTCCGATTCCTCGCCCTTGGCGAGAAGTTCGACTCCCTTGCGAAACTTTCTCATCTCCACTGCCATTTGCAGGGATTTGTCGATCTTCTTCTGTACGCGCTGCAGAAACTCCTGGTGGCGCTGCACAATGAGGGATTCCAGCACATCGGTTGGGGGATCGGGTTCGGCCCACAGGTCGCTGAATTCCAGCCCAAAGCAATAGCCGGACCGATTGCGCACGATTCCCGCGATGCGCACTCCACCCGGCGCCTGGAACTCAACCTCCATCACATCGCCGGGATGCAGATCGACCCCGCCGTAGAGTTCCATGCCCGAGCGGCTGACTTCAGAGACTAATCCCGGGACGGCCACACTTCCATCCTCCGCCTTGACCGCGATGAAAACGGGCAGATGGACGTGGTAACGCGGCCAGCGCCGGGTGTTGATCGCGTGCATCTTGAGATAGTCGTGGAACACGGATTTACTTCAGCAAGCTGAAGTGCAGCAGATAGGCCGCAGTGCCCAGACCGACTGTGAGCAGACCCACCGCTCCCGCCAGCTTGAACCTCCAGGGCCGCGGCGCAGCGTTCTGCGCTGAGGCAGCCCGCAGTTTTTCGATCCAATCCTGTTCTGCCTTGCTGGGGCGCGACCGCTCCAGAATGAGGGCGCCCAAGCGGCGCTGGTCGTCGGCGGCAATCGAGACGAAGCGAAAGGGCTGCAATGCCTTGCTGACGGGACGCAGCATCTCCGCCCCGCCCAGCACAGTGCCGCCAGCCGTCAGGAACATCACCTTCACCTGCGAACCCTGCACAACCGGTTGAGAAACAGATAACAGACCGCCGGTAACAGAAATGACTTGAAGTTTGGCCCAGGTACGCTGGCCATTGGGAAAGCGAAGCACGGCCGGAGTGTTGCTTTCCAGGCGCGCGCGCGGAGGACGCCACTGCTGATGAAGTTGGGGAAGGCTGCTCATAATCAGGCATCAGTCTAGGGGCGGCCTGGTTACTAACAGAAGATTACGTAGGTGCCAGTCCGAGTCCGGTTACGACCTCCACAGAACACGACCCTTTGGGTTCCCCGGCCAACTCCGGGCAAGTAGGGGGATGTCCTTGCAAGTGGCCGCGCGGACGCCTCGATCATGTACCTCTCAGCCCTTCCCCGGTCTCTCAAACAGTGAGATAAGTGAGAGACAAGCAGGACCGCGCGCTCACTCCGTTTAGGTTCTTTCCCTCCGAGGAGGTCCAGCGATCATGCGGTTTTCCAAAGAAACATGCATTTCAGTTCTGCTGCTTGCCGGGGTTTTGCTCCCACTCCTGGGCTGCGGGGCAAGTTCGGCGCCCGAGAACACGGGCGGGTTTGGCATGACGACGGCCGGCCAGGCCGCCGCGCTGGCAAATGTCTCCATAAACCCGGCCAGCGTGACCGGCGGCAGCTCCTCCCAGGTCACCATTACACTTACACAGGCCGCTCCTGCCCCCGGACTTACCATAGCGATGACGAGCTCCGATCCGTCGGTCTCGAGTGCGCCGCAAAACGTCGCGATCGCAGGCGGGCAGATGAATGCGACCGCTGCCATCCCTACCTCGCCGGTAAGTGCGACCACTCCCATAACCATCAGCGCAAGCTACAACGGTTCCATCGTCGGCGCTAATCTCAGCGTTCTGGCGCCGAACACGACGGGCTCATTTACCGTGACCGTGAAGCCGGCCGCGCTGACGGTAAAGCAGGGGAAATCTGGAAGCACGACCATCACGACGAAAGGCTCCTCTGGCTTTGACCAGGCGCTGCAGTTGACCGTCTCCAAGCGACCGAGCGGCGTAACTGTGAGCCTCAATCCGAAAACCATCGCTGCTCCCGGTTCCGGCACATCCAAACTCACGGTGAACGTTGCCGGCAGCGTCGCCACAGGAAGCTACCCGCTTAGTGTGAATGCAGGCGACGGCAAGACGTCTGCATCGGCCAGCTTGACGTTAACCGTCACCAGCGACTCTTCCAGTCCCGGCGCGACGTTCAAGGGATGCTGGTACCGGCAAGGAGGGCATCGCTATCAGGGAGTCGATGTCTCTGTGAAAAATGCGGGCACGTATCCGTTCAACGCTGTTCTCTATTATGGCGCTACGTGCAATCCGAACAGCTTTGCCGACCAGTTTGGATTTGGCCAGCCGATTCAATTTGGAGGCTTCGGCTACACCTTCTGGTTTACCGATTTCAAAGACCAGACCAATATGTCGGCTCTGTGGTATGTGGGAAGCCAGAGTTCGGCGTGTGTGAATTACGCAGTGGCGCCCGACTGCTGAGTGTGTGTGACGTGAGGAGCGAGCAGGCGGTCAGTGCGGCGCATGATCCTCCAGTCATACTCGTAGGCGCTGCCGCACAGCAAGCAGATCTGATAATGCTTGCCGTCGTGATCGCTGCGCGGCCAGGAGAAGCGATGCGGGCAAGCCTGCGCCAGAAGCCGCTCGAGCAACTTCATAGCTTCACCGCCTGATTGCGGTTCTTCCAGTGGTCGAGCCAGCGGGAGAAAAACGGCCGGGACTGGCTGTTCAGCAAGTGGCGCAGGCTGTCCAGCAACGCCGAGGGATCCTGCGACTTCGAGACAACGCTGTCGATCGAACTTAGTTCACCCTCAGGCAGTGAGCCGCGGCCAAACAACAGCATGATGGGAACGCTCGAGCGCATGCTCTTCATCCTAGCGGCCACCGCGTCGCCTTTCATTCCAGGCATGTGATAGTCGAGCACGACGGCATCTACGGGCTGGGAAGAAAACAGCTTCAGGGCTTCGTCGCCGCCGGTGGCTTCCAGCACGTTATAGCCGCTATTTTCCAGCAGCATCTTGCGCGCCACCAGCGCATTGGGATGGTTGTCAATACAGAGAATTGTGCGCGACCGGGTCATGACGTCTCGATTCCATTTCGGCCAGAGCAGTTTGGGCTCAGCAGCGTACTCAGGCGTGAGCTGGCGCGCGAACTGACTGAAGTGGTGGGCAAAGCGATTTCACTCTTCTCGTCATGGCCTTTCAAATTACGAACGTGCATTCGCGCGCCAGTTACCGAGGCAAAGGCAAGTCCGCGAGCAGGAGATCGAGTGGTTTTTTCCCCGAAGAACGCAGCGCGGCTTTGAGGCAGCGAGCGTCGGCTACCGCGAGGCCGCGGCTTTGCCGAGTTTCTTCAGCAATCCGACGAGGGTGGTCTTTTCGGAGGGCGAAAGACCGCTGGTGAGCGCCTCCATATCGGTTTCATGCTCGCGGAAGGCGCCGGAGATCAGTGTTTTGCCTTTTTCCGTGAGGTGGACTACGCGAGCACGACGGTCCCTGGCATCGGCCGAGCGCCGGACCAGCGCTTTTTTCTCGAGACGATCGATGGCCGCCGTGGCGGCGCCGCTACTCAGCGATACGCTGGCGCCCAGTGTATTTACCGGCAGCGGCCCCTTGTGCAGCAAAATTTCCAGAACGGCAAAGTCTGAAAAGCAGAGGCCGGATTTGGCGATACTGCGCAAGGCATGCTTCTCCACGGCGTGCTGAGCTTTCATCAACACCAGCCAAAGATGCACACCTGTCGTCTCTATATCGCGAACTGGCATCGCTTTTCGGACTCCGTTCGACTTACTACCTTGCCACCAGATGCCCCATCTTTCCTGCCCGATAGTCTTCAACGGCCCGCATCAACTCTTCCTGCGTGTTCATGACGAACGGCCCGTAGCTGGCCACCGGCTCATGGATGGGCTGGCCGCTCAATACCAGCAGCGTGGTATCTTCTTTGGCTTCGATCTCTACTCCGTCGCCGCTGTTGCTTAAAAGCGCGATCAGAGCCTCACCTTCGAGGGGCGTCGAAGAATTCAACACCACGCCGCCCTTCAGCAGGACCACTGCAGCATTGTGACCTGCCAGCAGACTCAGGTTCGTCTTGCCCCCGGCCTTGAGCCTTACGTCGAATACGTTCACCGGAGTAAACGTCTTGGCCGGGCCCTTGGCACCATCCAGTTCGCCGGCGATTACGCGGGCATATCCGGCCGCTCCGAGTTGCACCACCGGAATCTGCGAGTTCAACAGCGTCTGATAGCGTGGCGCAGACATCTTGTGCTCCCTGGGAAGGTTCACCCAGAGCTGCACCATTTCGAAAATGCCGCCTTCTTTGGCGAACTCTCGTTCGTGCTTCTCTTCGTGGACCACGCCCGACGCCGCCGTCATCCACTGCACATCCCCCGGATGAATCGTGCCCGTGTGCCCGCCGGAATCCCGGTGCTCGACCGCGCCCTGGTAGGCAATAGTTACTGTCTCGAAACCGCGGTGCGGATGCTCGTCGACCCCCCGTGGACGCTGCCCCGGCGGTACCACCGTCGGCCCGGCATAATCCAGCATAAGGAAAGGATCAATTTCATTCTCAATTCCGTTGGAAGGAAACAGGTTACGTACATGAAAACCGTCCCCCACCCAATGCCTCGAACCGTTCTCAAACACTCCCACTACCCTCTTCAATGTCGCCATATCAGTTCTCCCGGAACCCGAATTTTATCTTAATGTAGAGATGCTTCATGTGGAGAAAAGATTCGCCCTACCGGAGGCGCGGTACAGCAACCATTACCACTGTCACCTGGCGGCGGCACAGTTTCCAGCGGCACCGCAGCCAGGGTTGAGCATAGAATAGCCCCGACGAGTAGTTATGAGCACTGCAACCCAGGTCTGGAAAAAGTGGCAGGGTCAAACCGTTGACGGAAAGTTCCAGCTGCTCCACGAACTCGGAGGCTCGGATCACAGCATCGTTTTTCTGACCGAGCGCCCCGGCCGCGAGCCCCGGCGAGCTGCGATCAAGCTCATTCCCGTGGCGGGACGCGATGACGATGCCCAGCTGGCCCATTGGGCTGCAGCAGCTATGCTGGATCACCGGCATCTGATCCGCTTATACGAATCTGGCCGCTGTCAGTTGGATGGAGGCGAGTATCTCTACGTGGTCATGGACTACGCCGAGGAGGATCTCTCGCAGATCCTTCCGCAACGTCCGCTCACGCCGGAGGAGACTGCCGATGTCATTCAGCCCACATCGGAAGTTCTGGCTTATCTCCATCAGATGGGTTTCGTCCATGGACGTTTGAAGCCGTCTAACGTTTTGGCCGTCGACAACCGCCTGCGGGTCTCCGCCGATGGTCTGTGCAGGAAAGGAGAGCGCGCGGGAAGCCGCCGCCTCACCGTTTTCGACGCGCCCGAGGTCCCGGGAGCCGGCCTGTTGCCGGAGGCCGACGTATGGTCGCTGGGTGTGTTGCTGGTATCGACCTTGACGCAATACCCGCCAGACTTCACCAACTCGAGCCCGCCCCAGGCGATCGTTCCCGAGACTGTTCCCGAACCCTTTCGCGGAATCGCCCGCCGCTGCCTAGCCATCGACCCGCACCAGCGTTGCAATCTGCGAGAGATTCAATCCACGCTGGACGCGCAAGCTCCTCCTGCAACTCCGGAGCCGGGACAAAAGATCGAAGCGCAGGCGGACAAAAAGCCTTCCCGGCGGAGCGCACTTGTGATCGCTGCAGTGGTGGTCGCCTTGCTCGCGGTCCTGGGTGTGCGTGCAATTCTGGCCCATCGTCCGGCGGTGCCAGCCGCGCAAACGACGCAACCGGCCTCCGAGACCACAAGCGAGCCTCCGTCTTCGCCTCCACCGTTTGCAGAGCCGCCAAACCAGCCGCAGGGAACGGTCGCCGGCAAAGTCTTGCGTCAGGTCGTGCCCAACGTGCCTCAGGGCGCCCGAAACACGATTACCGGGAAAGTTAAAGTGAACGTTGAAGTCTCGGTTGATCCGGCGGGAAAGGTTTCCGAGGTCAGGCTGACCCTCCGCGGACCCAGCGCGTATTTCGCGCGCCTGGCTCAGGAATCGGCCCGACAGTGGACATTCACTCCTGCCCAAGTGGACGGCCGGGCGGTGGCAAGCCGATGGAGGCTTCGCTATCAGTTTGGCAGAGCAGGCACGCAGGTATTCCCGGCCGAGATGCGCCCCTAGAAAGCTGCCTTCACGAGCGCGCCCGGCGGCTTGCGTCTCGCTCAGCGGCTTCCTGATTTTGGCGCAACTTCCAGAGAATCTGGCGAAGCATCCCGAGAAACAACTCTGCGTCAGACTTCTCCAGGTTGATCCGGTGGAGCAGAAGCTGGACTTTTCCTTCTACAGCTGCCGCCCCGGAAGCCACGTAGCCGCTGGCGCGGAGCGCTTCCAGCAGAACACCTGCAATCCGCTCAAGCTGGGCGGCGGAGGACGGAAGGCTCTCCTTCGATACTGCCCGGACGGTTGTGCCGCGCGCCAACTCGTAAAGACAAACGGCTACGGCCTGGCCAAGATTCATCGATTGGTGCTCTTCGCGGGTGGGAATATGCAGAACCTTGTGACAGTGCGCGAGGTCCTGGTTGGAAAGTCCCGTTTTCTCCGATCCGAACAAAAGCGCCACCTTCCCCATCGCCAGATGTTCGCGAATCTCATCCGCACCTTCACGCAATGGCGTGAACTGCTGGCGTAACTCTCGCTGGCCGACAGCGGTGGTTCCGACGACGAGGGAGCAATCGGCGACAGCTTCAGTCACAGTTTCGAACTCCTCGGCTTCGGCCAGGAGAGAAGCCGCGCCCACGGCCGAGCGGGCCTCACGGAAGGCTGGCGCGTAGGGTTTTACGACGCGCAAGTGGAGAAACCCAAAATTGCTCATGGCGCGGCCGGACGCGCCAATGTTCAGGGGATTGCGTGTTCTGACTAGGACGACGCGCAAGCGGCCGAATTCGGAAGGAACAGGCAAAGGAGAGTCAATTCTAAGGCAGCGGGCGGAGCCTTGGCCTCGGAAACGTAGCTTTGCTACCAGACCAGTAGGGCACAAATCAAGATGGACCGGGTAGAAATGCGAGGCCCGCTGGCGTGCAAGCCTTTAGCCATCGTCCAATCCCCAGGCAAGTCCGGGTTGTAAAAAATTTGTCAAACCTTCGTCCGAGTGCCGAAATTGAAGGAAAATCGTCTAAGCTTCAGTTGCGGGCAGGATCAGCCGCCCCCAAACCTTAGAGTGGAGCAACTTTCAATGGGTCAAACTGCAACGCCAATCAGCGCAGCCAGACCGCTAGAGACGATGAGCGCGACGCGACCAACGGGCCGAATTCTGGTTGTCGAAGACGATCCGACTGTGCAGAAGGCACTGAAGCGCCTATTCGAAACGGAAGGCTATGCCGTTGAAGTTCAATCCAACGGACGCTCGGCGCTGGACAGCATTCATGCCACGCCGCCGACGGTCATCATTCTCGATCTGCGCCTGCCCAAGGTCTCGGGACGTGATCTCTGCAAAGAAGTCAAGGCGCAGATGCCCACGCTCCCCATCGTGGTTCTCAGCGCCACCAGCGATGTCTCCGACAAGGTTCTGCTCCTGGAACTGGGCGCCGACGATTACGTGACCAAGCCCTTCAGCCCGCGTGAACTTCTGGCTCGGGTGCGAGCGGCACTGCGTCACACCTCCCGCACTACCACCGTAAACCTGGTCAGTTTCGACGGCATCTCCGTGGATTTCCGGAAAATGGAGGTGGTGCGCGACGGCAACGTGGTGGTCTTGACCGCGCAGGAGTTCAAGACGCTGCAATTCCTGGTGCAGAATGCCGACCGCGTCATCAGCCGCGACGAACTGTTGAACGAAGTCTGGGGATATCAGAATTATCCGTCAACGCGCACCGTAGACAACCATATTTTGAAGTTGCGGCAGAAACTGGAACGAGATCCTGCCAGTCCCGTACACTTCCGGACAGTACACGGAATGGGCTACAAATTTGTCCGTTAAGCGGCGCGGTTCACTCCTGTGGAATCTGTGACTCAGTTACCTCACAAAGAGCCTGCCGGAATGTTGGTGGCGCGAACCAGCCTGCGCACGCGCTTCCTGCTGTCGATGCTCATCATCACGGCCGGCCTCACCGCAACCAGCCTGCTCGTGGTTCGGCGCAGCGTGCAGAATCATGTGCGGCAAGGCATCGTCGAGGACCTGCGAAATTCGGTGGTGATCTTTCAGAATTTTCAGCGCGAGCGCGAAACCATGCTAACCCGCTCGGCGGAACTGGTGGCCTACCTCCCGATTACTCGCGCCATCATGACCGCCCCCGACTCAGCCACGATTCAGGATGCCTCAAGCGATCTGTGGCGAATTGCAGACAGCGATCTGTTCGTGCTGGCCAATCGCGACGGTAAAGTCGTCGCCCTGCACACGAAAAACGCCGGACTGACGGCGGAGGCTGCCCAGCGATATTTCGAGCAATCGCTGAAAGAAGAAGATTCGAGTCACTGGTGGTTCGGTGGTCACCATCTTTACCAGGCATTCGTGCAGCCAATCTATTTCGGCTCGAGAACCGAGGGCCCGCTGCTCGGCTTTCTGATTGTGGGATACGAGATCGATGATCAGCTCGCACGTGAGATCAGCAGGGTTTCCGCCAGCCAGGTGGCTTTCTCGTATGGCAGCGAAGTGGTGGCCACCACTTTGAGTTCTTCGCAATCGCAGAGTGACACGGTACGCAAGCTGGCAGCCGAGCTGGCCGCCGACCAACCTCAGGATGTGGAGGTGGGCGAAGAGCACTTCCTGGCCACGTCTCTGGACTTATCGGGACGGCATGAAACCCTGGTGCGGCTCAGCGTGCTGGAATCCTACGATCAGGCGACCAGGTTTCTGAATAATCTCAACCGCCTGCTGATTTTGCTGGGTATCGCGGCGGTGGTGGTGGGGAGCATTCTGGTCTACCTGATTTCCCACACCTTCACGCGGCCGCTGGCCAGCCTGGTCGATGGCGTGCGCGCGCTGGAGCACGGCGATTTTCAACATCCCCTCGATCCCCGAGGCAGCGACGAGATCGCTGAACTGACGGTGGCTTTCGACCGCATGCGGGCCAGCCTGCTGAAGACGCAGAACGATCTGCTGGAGTCCGAGCAACTGGCCACGATCGGCCGCATGGCGAGTTCGATTTCTCACGACCTGCGGCACTCGCTCGCCGCCATCGTTGCCAACTCCGAGTTTCTTTGCGACGGCCGCCTGACCGCCGCACAGCGCGAGGAGCTGTACCAGGAGGTGCGGACAGGCGTGAACCAGATGACGGACCTGATCGACTCTCTGCTGGAATTCGCGCGCACGCGAGAGTCGTTGACTCCCGCCTTCAGCAGTGTTTCAGAAACGGTGCAGCGCGCAGTACAGGCAGTGCGTCTCCATCCGCGGCACCAGGGCACATTGATCGAGGTGCAGGGCGGCGCGCAGACTCTGGCGTGGTTCGATCCGCGCAAGCTGGAGCGTGCCCTTTACAACCTGCTGCTGAATGCCTGCGAAGCAGCGCCGGCCGCGGATGGCAGAGTCGAGGTTGCAGTGCGCTCGGGCGGAGATTCGCTGACGATCGCGGTCTCGGATAACGGGCCCGGCATCGCGGAACCGATTCGTGAAAAACTGTTCCATCCTTTTGTCAGCTACGGAAAGCAGAACGGCACTGGATTGGGACTTACCGTGGTCCAGAAGATCGTGCAGGATCATGGCGGAGAGATTTTTGTCGAGCGCACGGCGGAGGGCCGGACGGTGTTTCGGATCGTGCTCCCGGGGCAGTCGGGGCGGCCGTCGCAACCAGAGGAGGCTAAAGTCCCGGCTTCGTCTTTGGCCTCTACGGAAACGGAACGTACAAGTGAAAACTCAGGAGCGGCACCCGGATAGAAGAACCCCATTCCCACGGTCGTTTTCATGGTGATCCGCATGCCGCGCGGGGAGGATGCTGTGAAGAGCATAAGGATCTTCGCGGTCTTGGGATCTGCTTTGGTTCTGTGCAGTGGTTATGGTATGGCGCAGGGATCGGCACCAGAGCCGGCCGCTCGTGGCGATTTAGCCGTGCGCGAACTGGAACACCAGGTTCAGGAGCTGCGAGGACTGGTGGAACAAATGCGAACGGAGAACGCACAGTCACGAGCCGAAATGAAGGAATTGCGCCAGGAGCTGGAGGATACGCGCTCTATGCTGGCTCCCGTCGTTGCGTCGAGGGCCATGCCGGCAGCAGCGCCGCCCACTCAGCCCAGCGCATCTCCTGTGACGTCGACCGCACCCACTTCCCCGCCGCAAAGTTCTTCCAGTCTTTCTTCAAGTCTGGCGGATCGCGTGCAGAAGCTCGAAGAGTCCAATGCCCTGCTCGGCGAGAAAGTCGACGAGCAATATCAGACCAAGGTGGAATCCGCCTCGAAGTATCGCGTGCGGCTCTCCGGAATCGTGCTGATGAATGCCTTCCGCAACGTTGGCGCCTCCGACGACCTCGATTTCCCCAACATTGCGCAGCCTACACCTCTGGGAACTTCCCAGGCCACATTCGGCGCGACGCTGCGGCAAACGGAAATTGGCCTGGAGGTCTTTGGTCCCGATCTGGCGGGCGCAAGGACTTCGGCCAACCTGCGCTTCGATTTTGCCGGAGGATTTCCCGCGACGCCCAATGGCGTGGATTTCGGAATCGCGCGCATGCAAACCGCCAGCGTGCGTCTGGACTGGGAACACACCTCAGTAGTGGCAGGTCAGGACTCGCTGTTTATATCTCCTTTGTCGCCTACGTCGTTTGCCTCGCTGGCCACGCCGGCCATGGCGTACGCGGGAAATCTTTGGGCGTGGACGCCGCAAGTCCGGGTGGAGCACGGTTTCGAATTATCCTCGGGACAGATGGTCACCGTGCAGGGGGGCGTTTTCGACAACCTCGATTGGGAGCCGCCCGACGATCCGTTCTACCGTTACGCGCAGGCTGGTGAGCAATCGGGCCAACCGGCTTATGGCGTGCGCACGTCGTGGTCAAGCTCTGCATCGGACCATCCACTCAGTTTTGGGGTAGCGGGCTACTATGGCCGGCAGAACTGGTCGTGGGATCGCTATGTAGACGCCTGGGCCGGCATGGCCGACTGGCAGATTCCAATCGTGCATCGCCTGAATCTTTCCGGCGAGTTCTACCGCGGACGCGGCGTCGGCGGGCTGGGCGCTGGAATCGGACGGTCCGTGATCTTTGGCGGCAACCCCGCCGGCGCTTACACCCCAGTCCGCGGACTGAATTCAGAAGGGGGATGGAGCCAGTTGCAGTTGCAGATTACTCCCAAGATTGAGATCAATGCCGTCTATGGTGAGGACAATCCTTTCGCCGGCGACATTCGTGGATTTGCTACGGACGCCAACAACTACAGCACCATCCTGGGACGCAATCGCAGCGTGCTGGGCAATCTGGTTTATCGCCCAAAGTCGGACCTGGTGCTGGCGGCGGAACTCAGACGTTTGCGCAGCTTTCCCGTCTATAGCAGCAGCAGCGCAACCAGCCAGGTGAATCTCTCGATGGGGATTTTGTTCTGATGATGAAATGTTCCATGAAACGGCGAATCGTCGTCTGCGGATTGCTCTTGTCCGGCGCGCTCGCGGCCGCACAGCAGGCTGAGATCAGAGGCAAGGTGCAATTGATGAAGAACGGGCACCGCTTTCGCGACGCAGGCAAGGCCGTGGTGTGGCTGACTCCTTTGGGAAATACACCGGTCGAACCGTCGCCCCCGCAGAAACCATCCGAGATTCCCAAGCTGATACAGAAAGACAAGAGCTTTCACCCGTCGCTGGTGGTCGTGCCGGTCGGGGGCAAAGTGGAGTTTCCCAACCACGACCCGTTCTTCCATAACGTGTTTTCGCTGTACGACGGCAAGCGCTTCGACCTGGGATTGTACGAGAGCGGCTCGACGCAATTTGTGCGCTTTGACAAGCCGGGCATTTCCTATATCTTCTGCAACATTCATGCCCAGATGAGCGCGGTGGTCATCGCTCTGAACACCCCCTACTATGCGCTTTCCGACGCGCACGGTGCGATCGATATTCGCGATATTGTTCCGGGGCGTTATCAAATGCACATCTTCCATGCCTCCGTGCCGCAGGACACCTTGCGCACGCAAGAGCGCGAGATCACCGTCGCTGCCGGGCAAACCACCCTCGGGACGATCACACTGGAGGAATCGAATCTCGAAGTGGCGCACAAGAACAAGTACGGACGGGATTACGACCCTCCCGAACCGGATAATCCGGCTTACGTGAGGCCGTGAAATCGGCGTGATGGTTAGCCAATGCTAGCGCAAATGAAGCGGGCGCGCCTTGTGGCACGCCCGTTTCCCTCTGACTTCACTTCGGTTGTTTTAACTCACCGCTCGTTTCAACCTACCGGTGACCACCACCGGAATGTCCACCTCCGCCTCCGCCCGAACGTCCACCACCACCTCCGCCTGAGGGATGTCCGCCGCCACTGTAGCCGCCGTGGCTGCCGCCTCCGTAACTGGGATGCCCTCCGCCGCCGTATTCGCCGCGGTTGCCGTAACTTGGCGCCGGCGATGGACGATAGCCGCCGTAGCTTCCCCGGTTGCCGCCGTAATTTGGCGCCCCACGATAGCCGCCGTAGTTGCCGGAAGAGCGGGGCTGCACGATTGGCTGGCGCATATCGAGTTGCGGCCGCGAATAACCGCCGCTGCGTCCATAGCCGGGTGAACCGTAGCCGCGCGTGTAGGTTGAACTTGGTGCGGTCCGGTTCCAATAACTGCCGCTCTCACCCCGGCTGGAGAACTCCGCACCGCCGCCGCGCTCTGCCGATTGCGCATTGTGCGTTGGCGGTGTGAATGGCTTCCACGCGCTGCGATTGGGCTCGCCACGAGTTGCGGGCGAGGTCTGCAAACGATTGCTGGAATTCGCCGGCCCTGCCGAGCGCTCCGGCTCTCTGGTTTCGGAGCGCGTGTTTCCATTGTTCGGTGCGCTGAACGACCGGAAGGCGCCATGGTTTCCGTTCTCATGTCCGCCGTTTTGATTGCCAACGGTGCGGTGCGCCAGATTGCTATCTTCACGGCCTGCCGCCGGTGTGCCTGCACTGGGCTTGCCGGTTCCCGCGAAGGTTCCGCGCGACTCGGCGTTACGTCCCACCGCCCGCCCGCCCGCGTCGATTGGAGCGAAGTGGTTCCGCTCCAACGACTGCTGCAGGTGAGCGCTCTGCTGCTCGAAGGAGGCCGTGCGCGCCGTTGTGTGCGTACCGAAAAAGTGCTGCGGCCCGCCACGCATGGTCGAAGGTGCGGCGGCCCGGCCGCTGGCCGACAGACTGTTGCGCGTCGGCACCACCGGCAGGTTGCCGGTCATCATCCGGGCGCCTCGCAGCTGCTCACCGGTTGCGGCGACCGCACGGATTCGTCCATTGCCGAAGCGGCCTGCGCCCACCGTCGATAATCCGTGGCCGATGTGCGGATCGTTGAAGTGCGCCAGATTCGAGAAGCGCGTGCCGCCGTGCAGCGGAGCAAATCCTCCAAAGCGGCCCCCAAAGCGGTTAAATCCGACTACTCCGAAGCGGCCACGCCATCCACCCCACCACGGATGGAACCAGTCGCAGGGTCCAATTGGCAACCACCCGAAACCACCCCAACCTCCAAAACCAATCCCGAAGCCCCAGCCTGATCCCCATCCGAAGAACGACACGTAAGCGGGCGCCCAGAAGGGTTGATACCCGCCCCATACCGGTCCTGGCCACCAAGCCCATGAATTGCCATACCAGAACCAGCGTCCGTAGTGATAAGGCGCCCAGCCCCAAGGCTCGTAACCGACCCACGTCCAGCCGTAGTAAGGCTCCCAGACCCAATTGCCATCGCGATAAGGAGCCCAATCATCCGGCTCATTCGGAACCCACACATTGCCGTAGTCCGGCACGTTTTCCCAATTGCCGTACTGGTCAAGATCCTCCGATCCAACGTAATAGCGGTTCGTGTCGCGCCAGGAGTTGGCGCTGTGAATCATGTGGTCACGTTCCGCGTTCCACTGATCCCATTCATCTTGGGGAGGCGCGGGATCGATTTTGTATTCGGCGCTATCGGCGGTGCCGCGGATGGTCGCCATGTCTCCCGTCTTGATGTCGGCGATTCCTTTCGGGGTCGAAATCTGCGCTTCGCCCTTGCGCACGATGATTACGGTGTCGCCATCCGGCCGCACTTCAATGCGGAAGACGCCATCCTGATGCGCGGGATGGAGGGCGACGTTGGGTGTGTCGATTTCCGGCTCAGCCTGGCTCTCGCCGAAGACCGTGTAATCGGCCAGACCCTGTCCCACCTGAATCTGGATGAACTTGTTGGTGAAGTTTGCAATCGTGGCCTGTGAGTTCGGTCCCAGGCGGAGAATGTTGGCGTAGTCGAGCTGCACCTCAGCGCGCGCTCCATCTCCGGTGGAAACTTTGTCGCCCTCAAGCACAGGCTGATTCAACACTGCCGCAGACCAAGTACCCGAATCGCCGCGCTGCGTGGAGACGTTGCCGTGCATGAGGCTAATGTGGCCCACGCCGTGCTGATTCTCCTGCTGCTGCGCCTGCTCCTGAGTTTCGCCCTGATCTTGCCCCGGGGGGCCGGCCTGATCCTGCTGGTCTTGCATATCAGGCGGTGGACCTGCCTGGCCGGGCGGTGGCGGTTGCTGCTGGCCGACCTCCATGGGAGCGCTGGGCTGTTCCGACGGCCCAGGGCCCTCCTCGGTGGTCTGGGCATTCACGCTGAGACATAAGCCGCCCACGATCACCAAAGCCAGCATTGCCAAGCCCGCAATGAGTTTGTTTTTCATGGCCTGCCTCTTTCTCCGAAAGCCACGTTCTTCGTCCCCTCAAGCTCTTGCGATTTCATCGGTGTAGAGAAGAGCAACCGCCGGGCCAAACGGGGTTGGTGACGGGGCTGCCAACTCGTTTCTTTTCAGAGGGAAACGAGAAGATACAAAATTTTACCTGAGGCAGGAGACAGCGCTACTGGCCAGCTTCAACCGAGGTGGTGGTTTTCAGCCACCGGTCGCTCAGGAGCAGGAGATGCTCACGCGGGTTACGTCTCTTTCTCTCCATCGTCCGCGATCCCAATCTTCGACAGCCGGTAGCGCAAGGCATTGCGCGACAGGCCCAGCAAACGTGCCGCCTGGCTTTTGTTTCCGTGGGCGCGGCGAAGCGCTTCCTGAATCATCTCATCTTCCCACTTCTCCAAGGTCATGCCTGCGGGGAGAAAGTTGTCAGCGCCGTCGGCGGGCTTGGCGGGGCGCGGGTCGAGATGAATATCGGCGGCCTCGATGGTCTTGCCTTTCGCCAGCGCGCACGCCCGCTCGATGATGTTCTGCAATTCGCGCACGTTTCCCGGCCAGTGATAATTCGTCAGAATCTGCATGGCCTCACGCGAGACCCCCTCGACCGCCTTGCCGGAGTCGTTGCGGAAACGGGAGACGAAAAGCGTGACCAAATCGGGGATGTCTTCTTTACGCTCGCGCAGAGGAGCAATGTCGATGGGGACGACATTGAGGCGATAGTAAAGGTCCTCGCGAAATGTTCCCTGCTCCAGGGCCTCGCGCAAGTCGCGATTAGTCGCGGCAACCAATCGCACATCGACTTTCACGGTGCGAGTTCCGCCCAGACGCTCGAATTCGCGCTCCTGCAGGACACGCAGCAGTTTTACCTGCGTCGCGGGAGGCACATCGCCGATCTCATCGAGAAACAAGGTCCCCTTGTCCGCCAGCTCAAACTTTCCCGGCTTGCTGGCCACCGCACCGGTAAAGGCCCCTTTTTCGAAGCCAAACAATTCGCTCTCCAGCAGATTTTCCGGAATCGCGGTGCTGTTGATCTTGATGAATGGCCCGGAGGAGCGGCGCGACTTCTCGTGGATGGCGCGAGCGATCAAATCCTTGCCCACGCCACTCTCGCCGCCGAGCAAAACGGTAGTGTTGGTCGGCGCCACGCGCTCCACGGTGGAAAGAACCTCCTGCATCTTCACGCTGCGGGCGACCACGTTGGGGTGGGTATAGCGTTTGCCCAGCGCCTCGCGCAGCGACCGGTTTTCTTCGCGCAGCTTGCGGACGTCCAGCTCTTTATGGATCACCATCCGCATTTCGGCGAGTGAGAAGGGCTTGAGCACGTAATCGGCGGCGCCGGCCTTCATGGCGTCGACCGCGGTCTCGACCGACCCGAACGCGGTCATCACAACCACCGGCAAGGCCGCGTTCTGGCGCTTGACGGCCTGCAGAAATTCCAGGCCGTCCATACCCGGAAGCTTGAGATCGGTGACGATCAGATCGATGGAATTTTCCCGCAGCAGTTTCAATCCGGTTTCGGCGTCGCTGGCGGAGAGGGTCGCGAAGCCCTCCTCGCCGAGATTCAATTCGAGAAGGCGGCGCATCTTCGCCTCATCCTCTACGATCAGAATCTTCGCCGTTGCGTTGGCCATTTCCTGTTCCCTTTGTCTAAGAGACTACCAAGCCGGAGGACACCGCGGGTCTGCCTTGCGTGGCCGCGGGAAAGAAGATCACGAAACAAGCGCCACTGCGGGATGGCGGGCCGCCTCCGTTATCCACCCGGATCGACCCGTGATGACCATCCACGATTTTCGAGACGATGGAAAGGCCAAGGCCCATGCCGGTTTTCTTGGTGGTGACGAAGGGATTGAAAATCTGTTCGCGCAGTTCCGCAGGAATGCCGGGTCCTGTGTCCGCGATGCGAACTTCGACGCCATCCTGATCGGCCCTGACCGCTTTTGACGCGCTGAGGCGCAGCGTCCCTCCGCCGCTGCTCATGGCATCGTAGGCATTCTGAACCAGGTTGGCAAATGCCTGCTCGCACAGGCTTTCATCCAGAGGCACCAGGGGCAGATCTCTTTGATACTGCCGCTCCACATGGATGGCTTCGTCCTTGCGAACGGCGGCCACGGAATTCAAGGCGCGATCCAGGACGGTGGTGATTTCGTGGGGTTCCAGTTCGGCTTGCAGAGGACGGGCGAAGTCCAGAAAACGCGTGACCAAAACGCTCAGGCGGTTGGTTTCGCTCAACACGTAGCTGGCCAACTCGCTGGCCAGCGGATCGGCCTGTTTGAGTTTCTGGGTCAACATCTCCGCCGATCCGCGAATCACGGCAAGGGGATTGCGTATCTCGTGCGCCAAGCCGGCGGAAAGCTGCCCCAGAGCGGCCAGCCTTTCCGAACGCCGCGCTTCAGCCTGAGCCTGTTCCAGCCGCCGATTGGTTTCGGCGAGCGTCTCCGCCAGTTCCTGGTAGCGCTTCATCTGCCCGCGATTCTCGATGACAAAGCGGTTGACCACCATGGCGGCGAGGAAGAAAAACAGAATGCGCAGCGCCAGCCGCTCATAGCCCTCCGCCGAAATCTCGTAAACCTGGAGCGCCGGGTAAAGATAAGAACAGTAAGCGGCCGAGGCGAGGGCGGTCCACAGCATGGTGGCGAGCGGTGGGAAGTACTCGGCGGCGGTAACGACGGGAAGGTAATAAATCGGATAGTAATTGCTGTTGATGCTCAACTCGCCGGTGTGATCAATGAGCAGAGTCGCCAGCGCAATCTTGAGCAGGACGATGTAGGCGGCCCCGCGGCGCGGCGCGCGAGCCATGATCCATCCCTCGCTGAGTTGCAGAACACCGATGGCCAGCAGCGTGAGCTGTTTGTGAATTTCACCCACCGGAGGCAGTACGGCGAGGCCGGCCAGAAACAGCAGCCAGAGAATATCCATCCAGTTGATGGCGGGGCGCTTACTTTCGCTCATAACGGAAGCTCAAATGACAACGCCGGGAGCGGAGTTCTTCCGTTTCCCGGCGTTCCAGATGCTGCTTGCTCGATCCAGTTCGCTTACGTGCTCCATGCGAACCTATCAGACCGCAAGACGCGAGTTGCCGTCAACGTCCCTTGGGCTTCGACGACGGCTTCTCCTCATGCTGCGCAGGCCGCGAAGTCTGCGGCTTCGGGGCAGGTGGGGACGCGGGCCTATGCTGCTCCCAGTTGCGGAACTTCTGCTCCTGCTCCTGTTGTTGTTGCTGATTGCGCTGCTGCACCGGCGGCGTCGGCCTTACATAGGGCTGCGGCCGCTCACCAGACGGGGAAGGACGGGAGCCGCCGGGCTGGGCATTGCGGTTGCCGGGCACGTTTCGATTTTCCGGCTGCGCATTCCCGTTCTCCGGCTCCGGAGTTCCCTGCTCCTCCCAGACCACCCGCGGCTGAGGTTTTGGCTGGTTGCTCGGTGTGCTTGGTTGCCCGAAGGAACGGAATCCGCCCTGCGACTGCGGCTGGCGCGCGCCCTGATTCACCGGAGCCGGGCGACCGGCAGGCTCGGGCCGGACCAGCGATTGTGGAGTCATATGTCCACCAGATTGAGACATCTGCTGGTTGAACGAGCGCGGCATGGGAGCCGGCGCCCGGCGTGCCACCACGGTCCGGCTGATCACGTTTGCGGGCGGCCGCACCGACACCGGCCGGCCCGCTCCGATCACGCTGGCACGGATGGGCTCCGCCTGCGCCAGATGCGAAACCGGCGCACTGGCAATTTCCCTCTGTGGCACCATAACGACGTTGCGCGCCACCGGCCGCGCGTTGATGAAGGTATCGCGCGAGACCACCGTCACGCCCCCACTCACCCGCTGGTTCGCGTAACTGATGTTGCTGATGGTGCTGCTGCGGTTCACGATGACCGTGTTGTAAACGTTGGTGACCCGCGTGACGTTGACCGTCGTGTTGGTAATGTTAACCCGGTTCATGTAAGTGCGGCTTACGCGGTAGCCGGGAACAAAAACTTCGCCCGGCGCCAGCGGGAACCAGCCCACGCCAACTCCCACCGAGAAATGGAATCCCGGAGTGCCGCCCACCCACGCGACCAGGGCGGGAGCGTACACCGGCCGTACCACGGCCGGCCCGGGCACCCAATACCAGCCTCCACTCACAAAAGCCCAGCGTCCGTAGTGAAACGGAGCAAAGCCCCACGGCTCATCCTCGACCCAGGTCCAGCCCCAGGGCGAAACCCAGACCCAATGCCCGAAACGGTAGGGCGCCCAGCCTGCCGCAAGGGCCGTCGGCCGCCAGCATGGGCCATAGCCCGCCTGGTAACTCCAGGTGCCGTATTCATCGAGGTCTTCGTAGCCGGTCATCTCCCGCGAAACATAGTTGGAGGAATCAGAATGATCCTCCTGGCCGTCGCGCTCGAAGGCCCAGTTGTCGAAATCATCGGCCTGAGGAACCTGCTCGAGGTCGTAGTCGAGATGGTCCGTGCCGGTAAACGTCGCAGTCTGGTCGCCCACCACGGTATAGGAGAAGCCGCCGCCGGTCACTTCGCCGCGTCCGTGCCAGACCGTAATGTCGGTGCGATTGCCGTCCGCACTTACATCGAGGCGGTACTCGCCGGGTTGCTGCACGTTGAAGGCTACGTTGGGCGTATCGATTTCGTAAGTGTCGTTGTCGTCGACATGACGCACGCGCACGATCAGCGATCCCTGCGCCAGGCGGATCTGAGCCGTCTGGTCGCTGATCTCGAGAAAGGTGATGCCGGTCTTCGGTCCAAGGCGAATGGCGGTTGAGCCTAGATGCACTTCGGCCCGCGAATTTTCATCTGCCCAGAGATTGTCGCCGGTTACCAGCGGACGATTGGGAACCGCATCGACCCAGTCATCTTCGCCAGCGGGCTGGAAGGAAATCGATCCCTGCGAGTAGTTGAGACGGCCCACGCGGTCGGAAGGATCCTGATCATCCTGATCGGGTTGGCTCTGTTGATCCTGCGCAGGCTGCGCCTGGTCCTGTTGATCTTCATTCTGCGCCCCATTCTGCGCGGCGATTCTTGCCGGCGCCTGCAGCAGAAAGGCGAGACCGGCAACCAGCGTTGCCCACTTCCACCACTGCGTTCGTGTTTTCATAACTACGCCCCTGTCGATGAGAGAAACGATCTTTGCTTCCTATCTTACTCACATCCGTGTGAACCCTGGAGTGCGGCTTTAGTTTCCGGATGCAAATGGTGCTTTTCGACCAGGGATGGCTGAAGGTGGCCAGTTGACGGAGGTGTTTAGCGGTTTTGAGAAAGCGAGGAAACAGCGGCCTGCGGCCCGAGATGGTCGAGAGCAAGATTGAGTTCGAGGACGTTCACGCGCGCTTCGCCGAGGAATCCGAACTGGCGAGACTCTGTGTGCTCACGCACGAGTGCGCGAACCTGGTCTTCGCTGAGGCCGCGAGCTTTGGCAACGCGGGGAATCTGGAATTCCGCCGCTGCGGGAGTGACGTCGGGATCGAGGCCGGAGGCCGAGGTGGTCACCATGTCGATGGGAACCGGCAGGTCCGGATTTTCTGCATGTAGCGCGGCTGTGTCATTTTTTACGCGATCAACGAGCACATGGTTCGTCGGCCCGAGTTGCGAGCCGTTGGAGTTCGTTGCGTCGTAGTTGACGAATGAAGGGCGCGGATGAAAGTAGCGAGCGCCGGAGAAACCCTGTCCCAGAATGCGCGAACCGATTAACCTTCCGTTCACCTCAACCAGCTGGCCGTTGGCTTTCCTGGGGAATATCAGCTGGGCCAGCGCGGTCACTACCAGCGGGTAAATGATTCCCAGCAGAAGAGTCGTGGCCAGCGTCATGAGGAATGCGGTAAGAAGATTTTTTTTCATACGCCCAACTTCTCCTAGGCCAGGCCGGCCCTGGTGATCAACATATCGATCAGCTTGATCCCAAGAAACGGGATGATGATTCCGCCCACGCCGTAAATCCAGAGATTGTTGCGCAGCAGAGCGGCCGCGCCCATGGCTTTGTATTTCACGCCGCGCAGCGCCAGCGGGATCAGCGCAATGATGATCACCGCGTTGAAGATGACCGCGGAAAGCACAGCGGACTCGGGCGTCTTCAGGTGCATGATGTTGAGCGCATTCAGCACCGGAAAGGTGCCGGCGAACATCGCGGGAATGATGGCGAAATACTTGGCCACATCGTTGGCGATCGAGAAAGTGGTGAGGGAGCCGCGGGTCATCAGCAGCTGCTTGCCGATTTCCACGATTTCGATCAGCTTGGTGGGATTGGAATCGAGATCGACCATATTGCCGGCTTCTTTGGCGGCCTGGGTTCCAGTATTCATGGCTACGCCAACGTCCGCCTGAGCCAGCGCAGGCGCATCGTTGGTGCCGTCTCCGGTCATGGCGACGAGTTTGCCCTCGTGTTGCTCGCGCTTGATCAGGTCCATTTTGTCGCGCGGAGTCGCCTGCGCCAGAAAGTCATCGACGCCGGCCTCCCGGGCGATGGCGGCGGCGGTGAGCGGATTGTCGCCGGTAATCATCACCGTCTTGATGCCCATGGCGCGAAGCTGATCGAAGCGCTGCTTCATGCCGCCTTTCACGATGTCCTTGAGTTGAATAACGCCCAGCGCGCGGCCATTTTCGGCAACGACCAGCGGCGTTCCACCCGAGCGGGAAATGGCATCGACGCTTTGGCGTACCTCCGCGGGCAGGGAGCTTCCCTGATCTTCGAGATATTTTGCGATGGCGTCGGCGGCGCCTTTGCGGATGGCGCGGCCATCCATGTTCACACCCGACATGCGCGTCAGGGCGCTGAAGGGAATGAACTCGGCGTCGTGCGAACCAACTTCACGGCCGCGGAGCCCGTATCGTTGTTTTGCCAGCACCACGATGGACCGGCCTTCGGGAGTTTCATCGGCCAGCGAAGAAAGTTGTGCGGCATCGGCGAGCATGGCCTCGCTGACACCGGGTGCGGTGAGAAATTCGGTGGCTTGCCGGTTGCCCAGCGTGATGGTGCCGGTCTTGTCGAGCAGCAGCGTGTTTACGTCACCCGCAGCTTCCACGGCCCGGCCGGACATCGCCAGAACGTTATGCTGCACCAGCCGATCCATGCCGGCAATGCCAATGGCCGAAAGCAGACCGCCGATCGTGGTCGGAATCAAACAGACCAGCAGCGAGACCAGCACAAACACCGTTTGCGGAGAGCCGGAATAAATCGCGAACGGCTGCAGGGTGACCACAGCCAGCAGAAAGATAATCGTCAGGCCCGCCAGCAGAATGTTCAGAGCGATTTCGTTGGGTGTCTTCTGGCGCTCGGCTCCCTCCACCAGCGCAATCATGCGATCGAGAAAAGTTTCGCCGGGATTGGAAGTGATCCTGACCTTGATCCAGTCGGAGAGAACGCGCGTGCCGCCGGTAACGGCCGAGCGGTCGCCGCCGCACTCGCGGATCACCGGTGCCGATTCACCGGTGATGGCCGATTCATCGACAGAAGCAACGCCTTCGGTGATTTCGCCATCTCCGGGGACGAATTCCCCCGCCTCGACCAGCACCATGTCACCGCAGCGCAACTTGGAGCCGGGTACGGTTTCCGTTTTTCCGTCAGGCAACAGACGGTTCGCCATGGTCTCAGCTTTGGCGCGGCGCAGCGCGTCGGCCTGCGCCTTGCCCCGGCCCTCGGCCATGGCCTCGGCAAAATTGGCGAACAGAACGGTGAACCACAGCCAGAGCGTGATCTGCAGGTTGAACTTGAAAGCAGTTGTGTGGCGGAACAACAGCACGGTTGTGATCACGCTGCCGATCTCGACGACGAACATGACGGGGTTGCCCATCATCTTCCGCGGGTTGAGCTTGAGCACCGCATCCCAGACTGCGCGGCGAACGATTTTCCATTCCCAGATGGCCTTCTTTCTGGGCTTCATGGGTGAGTGACCAAGGCGGACGCTGGGTATATGCGCCATAGCCGGAGTTTCAGTCGTCATTGCCATCGCGAAAATCCTTCAGAAAGTTTTGCCCGCGACCATAAGCAAATGCTCAAGGATCGGGCCCAGGCTCAACACCGGGAAAAATGTCAGCGCACCCACGATCAGAATCACGCCGATCAGCAGCACCGTGAACAGCGGCGTGGTCACAGGGAAGGTTCCGAGCGAAGGCGGAACGTACTTCTTGTGCGCTAGGTTGCCGGCAATCGCCAGCATAGGAATGATCATGAGGAACCGGCCGGCAAGCATGGTCAGGCCCATGGTGGTGTCGTACCAGAGCGTATTAGCCGTCAGACCGGCGAAAGCAGAGCCGTTGTTGCCGGCGCCAGAGGTAAAGGCATAGAGAATCTGCGTAAGGCCGTGCGGGCCGGGATTGGTGATGCTGACGGTGCCAAATCCGTAGACGCTGGAGACCGCCGTAAAGGCGAGAATCACCAGGGGAAAGACGAGTACGACGAGCATGGCCATCTTCACGTCATAAGCTTCAATCTTCTTGCCCAGATACTCTGGCGTGCGGCCGACCATCAGGCCGGCGATGAAAACGGCCAGCACCACATAAATCAGAATGCCGTACATGCCGGCCCCGACTCCACCGAAGATGACTTCGCTCAGCATGATGTTGACCAACGGCACCATCCCGCCGAGCGGGGTAAACGAGTCGTGCCAGCCGTTGATTGCGCCGCAGCTGGCGTCCGTGGTCACAGTCGCCCATAGCGCCGTGTTGGCGATGCCAAAGCGGACTTCCTTGCCTTCCATGTTTCCGCCGGGCTGCTCTGCAGTTACGCGCTGATTGGCGCCGGCAAGCAGAGGATTGCCGCGAGCCTCGGCCCAATAGGCGACAGTCACCCCGGCGAGAAACAGAATGGCCATCGCCGACCATACGGCCCAGCCATGGGCGGGGGAACCGGTCATGCGGCCCAGCGTGTAAGTCAGTCCGGCTCCGATAGTGAAAATGCAGAAGAGCTCGATCAGATTGGACAACGGAGTGGGATTCTCGAAGGGATGCGCGCTGTTGGCGTTGAAGAAGCCCCCACCGTTCGTGCCGAACTCCTTGATGATTTCCTGCGAAGCGACCGGACCCTGAGCAATCGTTTGCTGGGTCACTGTGTCCATCACCGGCTTGCCGTCCGGGCCCAGCACCGGCTTGCCATCAGGACCGACTCTCTGAATCTGCATGGGCTCGACCAGCGTGGCCTTGTCGTATGGCCGCAGGTTCTGCACGACGCCTTGCGAAACCAGCAGCAAGGCTCCGACAATGCAGAAGGGCATGAGCACCCACAGGCAGCCGCGCACCATATCGACCCAGAAGTTCCCGATGGTTTCCATCTGGCGTCGCGCGATGCCGCGAATGAATGCGATGGCGAGCGCGATGCCCACGGCGGCCGAGACAAAATTGTGGTAGGCCAGACCGGCCATCTGGGTGAAGTAGCTCATGGTCGACTCACCCGAGTAAACCTGCCAGTTGGTATTCGTGGTGAAGGACGCCGCAGTGTTGAAAGCCACATGCGCCGGACTCACTGCTCCAAATCTCTGCGGATTGAAGGGCAGGAAACCCTGGAGGCGCTCCATGAGATAGAGCACGATCATGGAAACCACGCTGAACAGCAGCATGGAAATCGCATACTCGGTCCAGCGCATCTCGTGGTTCTCGTCCACCCCGGTCACGCGATAGAGCAAGCGCTCCACGGGCCGAAGCACGGGATCAAGAAAAGTGCGCTCGCGATTGAATACCCTGGCCATGAAGATGCCCATGGGCTTGGTCACGGCCAGAATCAGCGCCAGAAACAGAAAAATTTGCAACCATCCGTTCAGGGTCATATCAGAACCTCTCCGGACACAGCAGGGCATAGATCAGGTACACCATGGTCAGCGCGCTGACCAACAGCATGATGACGGATTCCCAGCTCATCGGTAGCTCCTCACTTCACCCGGTCGCAGAAGTAGACATAGCCGATCGACAGCGCGAAGAACGCGATCGTAACCATGATCCAAAGAATGTCTTGCATGTTGCCGTCTCCGATCTCCGTCTAAAACTTCACCAGAATTGCCATCGTAGCGCGATCCTCGGTGTGGCGAAGATCGGGTGTAAATCCGTTCACAATCGACCCCGGCGGACCCTGGTTGCCGCCCGCAGGGGTAATGCCGCCCGGCCCGCTGAAGTAGGGAACGTTGGCATGGCGATGGTTGAACTCCCAGCGGAAAGTAATGTACTGGCTGGGCATGTAGTCGTAGGTCGCCGACATGTCCCACGCTTTGAACGGATCGCCGGGATTCTCCGTAAAGTAGGGCGTGCCCGAAGTTGCGGTCGCGCCATTGATGGGTGGCAATAGCACGAGATAGCGGCCCGGATTGTTGATCGCGCCGCCCCCAAGCGTAAAACCGTAACGATCATTCTTGAACCACCAGCGGTTGTAGATCATGTAGCCGAGAAAGCTTTGCTTATAGGCTACGATCTTGCCAGAGGGGTCTTTCTTATTGGTATCGCAGTTAACCCCGGCTCCACTTTCGCAGCCTGCGTCACCAGTTAAGGTGAAGGCCATCTTGTCGAGAAAGCGTTCCGGATGGTCGTAATATTTCACCTCGATGCTGTTGTCGGTGTGATAGCGGGTACGGTTGGGAAGACCGAGCGCGTCCGCCCCAGCTCCGTAGTTGTTGGAAAGCATCGAGATCCATCCATTGGGACGATACAAGACCTGTCCGCCAAGACCCAGCCGACCGTTGTACCTTGCATAAGACTGCCATCCGTTGATGATCCAGGGCTCGATTTTCAACTTTTCGGTGGGAAATGTCTGGATGCGCAGTCCTGTAAAAAACCAGGGCGTGTTCGAAGAAACATACGATGGCTGATAAGCCCAGTTGTCGAAGTTGTAGAAACTGAAGAGACCAACGTAGGAGAGGAATATACCGGCGTCGATGTTAATGCCATGCATCGCGTCGATGTGATAGCCGCCGTAAGCCTCGTTGACGTAGCGATAGGCGTCGGCCAGGTCCCATTGGCCGCGCGAATAGCTTGCGTCATTGCGTGGAGTGGCCGTGGCATAGAGACCGATCTGGGTCAGAACGCGGGCCCGCACGTTGTCATAGTGAAAGTCGCCGCCTATACCAAGATGCGTGAGGCTAACTTCATTCGAACGGAATACTTCGCTGGAGCCGCCAATGGTATCGTCTTGGGGGTGGTTGAAGTCGTAGTGGTAGGCAACGTCTGCTCGGACTTCCGGGGTGAAAAACTTCGAATCGAACGGCTCTTCCTTGGTGCGCGGATTGCCGTTGAGCCACGTCCAGTCGGCAAACGCGAAAGGCTCGGCCTTGGGCGGTTTTGCCGCCGGAGGTTCGTTCTGCGGAGCTGCTGCGGCGGTGGGCTGCACCGTGGTTGCCGCCGCAGATGGCGCGGCAAGGTTGGCTGCCGTCACCGCGGGCAGGCTTGGCCCTCCAGCGGCTTTTTCAGCCGGAGTGGTCGCAATATCATCGGTAGATGCGGCGCCCTTGCGCTGCTCGACCTCGGCCCGCAATCGCGCCACTTCCTGCCGCAGCGCTTTCAGCTCGGCTCTTATTTCTTGCTGCTCTGAGGAATCAGAGGTTACGTTTGCGGTAGAGGGGGCTGTCTGTTGAGCGGATTGCGCCCTTATTCGGAGCGGCAGGATCAGGACGCACAGGGATAGTAACAGGGCCAGAAACGGAGTCTTGGTTCGCATGAATTTCTTTCTCCAACGATTCCAGGTAGCACTCGGTCGAGCTTTCGTTGGCGCGACAGCCGCCAGGACTGTTTTCGCTGAGTCCGTAACTGGTCTTTTCAAATCGCAGCGGAACCACGCTACAAGAAACCGATCGCCCGCCCTCGCGCAGCAATCCGATCTCGCACCAGACCAGAAATGCGCTTCCCAACAATGCGATGGTGACGAGCGTAATCGCAGTCCACATGCTTAGGCCCCATTCGGCTGTGCGCAAACACTTTAGTGGAACATTTCAGGCGTAAGAGGGGCTTAAGGATTTCCTAAAGATTTTGTAAAGACAGGCCTTGCCTGGCCTTCCGATAAACGCGCAGGCGAACATTTGCGAATGCTCAGCAGCCCCACTCGGCTTCACCGGGCTGAGCAAAATACGGTCTCGGCCTGACGGATGCGCTGCGCATCGAGGCAAGCTCCAGCAGGGCCAGGCGCGCTGCGGCAACCAGGCGGTTTCTTTCAGGTTGGGGAATCTCTTTCCACGAGCCACTCTCCCGACTTGCCTTTCCAGAGCTCTCTGGCGTCAGCGCCAGGTGATAGTTATGGAAAAGCTCTGCCAGCCGCTCGGGTGCTACCTCGTCAATCCACATGGGTTGGTCTCCGTGAAACTGTCCCGTATCTTGGTTCCTCTCAAATCGCCTCACGGACATTGGAGACGCAAAAGCGAAAAATCCGAATAAGAAGGCCATAAATTCTTCGTAAGGATGCAAAGACGAGGGGCGCGTGCGATTCAGGCGCCCGGCTCGAAACGGTATCCCACCCAGGGCTCGGTGAGAAGATATTTGGGAGAGGAAGGGTCGGCCTCGATTTTCTTGCGCAATTGACCGACGAACACGCGCAAATACTCCGGCTGCTCGGTGCTGTTCGGCCCCCAGACCGCAGCCAGCAGCGTGCGGTGAGTGACTACTTTACCCGGCCGCCGCGCCAGGTAGAGGAGAAGGTCGAATTCTTTCGGCGTGAGGTGTACTTCCCTGCCCGCGACCCTCACAGTGTGGGCATCGAGGTCGATGGAAAAGTCGCCGGCGACGATGAGGCTGGACTGAATCTGGGCCACGGGACTTCGCCGCAGCTGCGCGCGGATGCGGGCCAGGAGTTCGTTCATGCTGAAAGGCTTGGTAACGTAGTCGTCGGCGCCGGCATCGAGAGCTTCCACTTTGCTGCGGTCCTGGCCGCGCACGGAAAGAACGATGATCGGAACCTGCGATGCTTGCCGCACGCGGCGGCACAGGCCGACGCCATCGAGATTGGGCATGGCCAGGTCGGTGATGAGCACATGGGGCGACCAGTTCTTCATCAATTCCAGCGCCATCTCACCGTCGTTGGCCACCCGGATATCGTAACCCTGGGCAGAAAGCGTGGTGCGCAGCACCCGCGTGATCTGCGGTTCATCGTCCACCACCAGGATCCGCTTGTGCTCGTCGGTCATTTCGGTTACCGCATTTCCTGAGTCACGATGTGAACGTCGACGGCCGGGGTATCGCGCAGAAACTTGTGAATGGTGGAAAGATAGAAGTATCTTCGCCATCCCCTGGTGGCCGAGCGTCCGAAGACCACCTGGGTGATGTGGTTTTCGCGCACGAACTCCGCCACCTTTTCGGCGACGACCTTGCCCTCGGTCTTGATCACCTCGGCGCCAACGCTCTCGGCGAAGCGGACGTTTTCGGCCAGGGTGCGCTGGTTCTCGTCGCTCTCGTCGGCGCCAGTATCGACATAGAGAACAAACAGGTCAGCGTCGATGGCCTGAGCCATGCGCGCCCCGCGGGCGATCAGGTATTGCGCCGCGGGATTGGAGCTGATGCACACGGCAATCCGCTCGCGCACCTGCAGCGGACGGCCATCTTCTGTTTTCAGCTCGGAGAGCGTGCGGTCCACCGCCTGCGTAACCTGGCGCAGCGCCAGCTCACGCAAAGCCACCAGATTAGTGTTGCGAAAAAAGTTGGCCAAGGCGCGCTCCGCCCGGTCGCGAGGATAAATGTCACCGCGCCTCATGCGAGTCTGCAACGCCTGGGGAGTGAGGTCGGCCATTACGATCTCGCCCGCGCGGCGGACCACCCAGTCCGGCACCGTCTCCCGCACCTGCACGCCGGTAAGGCCGCGCACGGTCGGAGACAAGCTTTCGATGTGCTGCACGTTCAGAGTGGAGAGGACGTCGATGCCCGCATCGAGCAGCTCGAAAACATCTTCGTAGCGCTTGGGGTGCTTGCTACCCTCGACGTTGGTGTGCGCCAGTTCATCGATCAAAACCACACGCGGCTTGCGCTCGAGGATGGCATCGACATCCATTTCTTCGAACACCGTGCCTTTGTATTCGAGTTTCCGCCGCGGGACTTTTTCCAGGCGCGAAGACAATTCGATGATGGGCTTGCGGCCGTGCGTTTCCACCACTCCAATGACGACGTCTTCGCCGCGGCTGGCCCGGCGCACGCCCTCACTCAGCATGGCATAAGTCTTGCCCACGCCCGGGGCATAACCGAGAAACAATTTGAAGACCGCGGGTCTCTTCGCGGTATCGACCTCCGCCAGCCATTGTTCCGGAGTCTTGGTCATCGCGGCTATTTTCCTCGCCGGAGGCGGAATTGTCGAATCGCGGGGGATTCCGCGTACAATCGTGCGCGTGAAAACCTCGCGGCCACAGCAGGTGTTTCGCTATGCCGCCTGCCTGGTCTCGGTGGCGGTGGCGGTGGGAGTGTACCGGCACATCGTTCACGTCAATCCCACCACCGTCGCGTTGACGTTTCTACTCATGGTATTGCCGGTGGCGGCATACTGGGGATTTCGTTATTCCGTGTTTTTGGCGATTCTTGCCACCCTCGCCTTCAACTTTTACTTTCTGCCTCCGGTGGGCACGTTCACGGTTGCCGATCCGCAAAACTGGGTAGCGCTATTTGCCTTTCTGGCGACTGCGGGCATCGCCAGCGAACTGGCCGACCGGGCCCGGCGCCAGACCGGCGACGCGATCCAGCGCCGCCGGGATGTCGAGCGGCTTTACAGCTTCAGCCAGAGGCTGCTGGCCACCGACAACGTGGCCGAATTGCTGAATGCAATTCCCGCCTTTGTGCGCGACGGTTTTGGCGGCGAGGCAGCCGCGGTCTACTTGCTCAACTCACAGCAGGTCTACCGTACCGACGCCAAAGCCACGCTGCTCACGCTGCCAGATCTCGAAACCGTCAGCTCGCGCGGCGAGCCGGTCATCGACGCGCAGCGAGGAATCTCGTTGACCCCGCTGCGGCTGGGCACACGGGTTACGGGAGCGGTGGGCATCGCCGGGACTGCCGTCTCGCGGGCGACGCTGGAAGCCCTGGGCAGCATGATCGCCATCGCAATCGAGCGCGCCGGAGCCGTCGAGAAGCTCTCGCAGGCGGAAGCCGCGCGGCAGAGCGAAAACTTGCGCGCCGTGCTGCTGGATTCAGTGACCCACGAGCTGCGCACGCCGCTCACGGGCATCAAGGCTGCCGTAACCAGCCTGCTCTCCGGCTACAACCTCGACGACTCGCAACGCCGCGAACTGCTCACCGTTATCAACGAAGAAACCGATCGTCTCGACCGGCTGGTGGGCGAAGCGACGGAGATGGCGCAACTGGACGCTCACAAAGTCGAGTTGCACATGGCGCCTGCTGATATGGCGGCGGTAATCGAGTCGGCCGCGGAGGAATCGCGGACCGTGTTGGGGCAGCATCCGCTTGAGATGAAGGTGGCCGCCAATCTCCCCAAGGTGCGGGTAGACTCCGAAAGAGTGGCGGAGGTGTTGAAGCAGCTGCTGGAGAACGCAGCCAAATATTCCCCGCCCGATTCGCCCATCACCATCACTTCAGAATTGCGCGACAGCCAAGTCGTCACCAGCGTGACCGACCGGGGAGCGGGCATTGATGACTTCGAGCAGTCGCTGATCTTCGACAAGTTTTACCGCGGCGCCGATCAGCGCTATCGCGTGCAGGGCACCGGAATGGGCCTGGCCATCGCCAAGGCAATTGTCGAGGCACACAATGGCACCATCGGCGTGACCAGCCAGATCGGCCACGGTTCAGTTTTTTCGTTCGCGCTGCCGGCGGCTTAGGCGATTCAGTTCTTCAGCTTCGGCCGTTCGCAGGTATCCACGATTTTCTTGGGATCGATGGCGTCGCGATCGACCTGCTCCTCCAGAATCTTCCCGTCTTTCCCGATCAGGAAGTTCACCCGGCGGGCAGCCTGATATTCACTTTTGTAGATTCCGTATTCGCGCGTCACTTTTCCGCCCCAGTCGCTCAGCAGGGGAAAGGTAACTCCAATTTGATCGGCGAAGGCTTTGTTGGCGAAGGCACTATCCATGCTCACACCCAGGACCTGGGTGTCGGTAGCTTCCAGCCGTTTCAGGTTCTGCTGGAAGTTTTTCATCTGCTGGGTTCAACCGCCGGTGAAGGCAAAGATGTAAAACGCCAGGATGACGTTCTTTTTCCCGCGGTACTGACCTAGAGTGACATCTTTCAGGTCGTTACCGTCGAAATACTTCAACGTGAAGTCCGGCGCCATCTGGCCCACCTTCGGCATGGTTGCCTCAGCCGGGGGTCTTGGTCCCGCCACGGCCGGGCCGGCAGCGGCAACGACCATCATGCCAGCCGACAGGACAGCGGCCAGCATGCAGGGCAGCTTTCTGGGCATAAGGTCCTCCTGCGCAGCATATTACCTTAGCGGAGGCGCAGAAGTGTCACCGGATTCCCCCCGGATCACGCCTCGCAGCGGCGGCCGGGGTGTACCTCAGTACCCTGTTGTTCACCTTTCGCATTGCTCAAACTGACCCGGAAACAGTAAATTCCTTGCAGACCGGTTTCTGTCTCCAACCTGCGATGAGCCTTGCCAAGCTGAACGATATCTTCTTTACCGTCGTGGAACGGAATTTCGACCGGGTCATGCTTTACCGTGAAGCGGGTAAATGGCAGCCCATCTCTGCTCAGGAGCTCCGGCGCAACGTCACCGGAACTGCGCGTGCACTTTACCATTGGGGAATTCGCAAAGGCGACCGCGTTGCCATTCTCGGCGAAAACCGGCCGGAGTGGACGATTGCGGATATGGCGACCCTGCTCCTCGGCGCGGTGACGGTGCCGGTTTATTCCACCCTTACCGCCGAGCAAAGCGCCTGGATGTTGGCCGACTCCGGCGCGCGCGTCATCTTTGTTTCCACCGAGCACCAGCTGCGAAAGGTGCAGTCGATTCTTGCCCAGACTGCAGTGGAGAAGATGGTCGTGATGGACCACGTAGAGATTCCGAGCGATGTGGCGGCAAACTGCGTAACCATGCCTCGAATTTTCGATCAAACTCCGCCCGGAGGCCAGCTGCAGATCGAAGCCATGGCACGTAGCATTGAGCCGGATGATCTGGCCACGATCATCTACACCTCGGGCACCACCGGCACATCCAAGGGAGCCATGCTGACTCACCGCAACATGGCCTCGAACATCGCCTGCTCGCTGCTCGGCTTCGATGTGCGTGCCGGGCAGGTCAGCGTTTCGTTTTTGCCGCTCTCTCACGTCACCGCGCGGCACGTGGACTTTAGCCTGCTCTATCACGGAGTGACTCTCGCCTATTGCCCGTTCATCGAACATCTTCCCGAAGTGCTGCTGGAAGTGCGGCCGACCCTGTGCGTGGCGGTTCCGCGCGTCTACGAGAAAATTCACGCCCAGACCGAGCGCAAGACGCACGGATTCGTCAAGCGCGCTATTTATCGCTGGGCGCTTTCGGTGGGCCGCGCGCACAGGGCGGAGATTCTGGCCGGTCAAACGCCCGCCACGCCCAGTTGGAGGCTGGCCAATCAGTTGGTTTTTTCCAAGATTCGCGAAGGGCTGGGAGGGCGCGTAGAAACATTTATTTCTGGCGGCGCGCCGCTGGGCCGTGAACTCGCAGAATGGTTTGCTACCGTCGGCATTCGCATCCACGAAGGCTATGGGCTGACAGAAACTTCTCCGGTGATCGCGGTCAACACTCCGGAAAATCATCGCATCGGAACGGTCGGGAAGATTCTCCCGAATCTCGAAGTTCGCATCGCAGAGGATGGCGAGATTCTGGTGCGCGGTCCCTCTGTGTTCAAAGGATATTGGAACCGGCCGGAAGAGACGCGCAATGCATTTGTGGATGGCTGGTTCAAGACCGGCGATATCGGCACGGTCGACGCCGACGGCTTTCTTTCCGTGACCGACCGCAAGAAGGAACTGATTAAGACTTCCGGCGGAAAATTCATTGCGCCGCAGCCGATCGAGAACTCTCTGAAGCTCAATGCCCTGATTGGAGTGGCAGCGGTGGTGGGGGACAGGCGGAAGTTTGCCTGCGTGCTGATTTCGCCCAATTTCCCGCTGCTCGAAGACTGGGCGCGCAGCAACGGCGTCGCTTTTTCTTCCCGGGACGAACTGGTGGCTCATCGCAAGGTGCAGTCGCTTTATGAGGGAATCGTGGAAGGGGTCAATGAGAATCTGGCGCGCTTTGAGAAATTGAAGCGTGTGGTGCTGGTGGCGGATGAGTTCTCCGCCGACAACGGGGTTCTGACACCCACGCTGAAACTGCGCCGCCGGGTGGTGGAAGAGCGCTACCGGGCGCAGATCGAGGAACTGTACGCGCAGGCGGAAACCGGCGTTGCTCCCTAGCTCACCCGCAAAGCGCCCCCGCGAGTTTCATCGATTCGGCAGCTTGCTTTGCAGTTATAATTGCGCGGGCTCTCATGCTGAACCCCGGCGACAAGCTCGGCCCCTATGAAATTTCCAGCGCCCTCGGCGCAGGTGGCATGGGAGAAGTATACCGCGCGCGTGACACTCGCCTGGACCGTACCGTCGCCATTAAAGTTCTGGCTTCGCGTCTTCCCTCTTCGCCCGAGTTAAAGCAGCGCATGGAACGCGAGGCCCGCACGATTTCCGCTCTGAACCATCCGAACATCTGCCATCTTTACGACCTCGGCTCACAGAACGGCACCGATTACCTCGTCATGGAGTTTCTGGAAGGCGAGACTCTCGCCGAGAGGCTGCGTAAAGGTCCTCTGGCGACGGCTGACGTGTTAAAGATTGGGATTGCCGTGGCCGAGGCTCTGGCTGCAGCTCACCGCAGCGGCATTATTCATCGCGACCTGAAGCCGGGAAACATCATGCTTACGCCCGGCGGGGCAAAGCTGATGGACTTTGGCCTGGCGAAGCCGCTAGGCGCGCAGCCGACGTTGACGGGATCAGGTTCGGCATCTGCGCCTACGTTCGCAGCCGTGGCGACGGTGAGCGGCCCGAGCCCCCTGAGCCCTCTTACCACGGCGGGCAGCGTGGTCGGCACAATCCAGTACATGTCTCCCGAACAGATTGAGGGGAAAGAAGCGGACGCGCGATCCGATATTTTCGCATTTGGTGCGGTGCTTTATGAAATGGTGGCGGGAAAGAGGCCATTTGCAGGCAAGAGCCAGCTTTCGCTGGCATCTTCGATTCTGGAGAACGATCCCGAGCCGGTGAGTTCCGTCCAACCGCAAGTTCCGCCGGCATTGGAGCAGGTCATCAAGACCTGCCTGCGGAAGAATCCGGAAGAGCGCTATCTTGCGGCGCACGATATCAAGCTCGAACTGCAATGGATTGCGTCGGAACGAGCCGCGGTTGCGCTGCCCCCGCCCACGGAGACGTCACAGAAAACATCGTTGCGGCAGAGAGCCGCCCTGGGTACCGCTTTATTACTTACTCTCGCGCTGGGAGCCGCCGCCGGTATCTTCTTCAGCCGCCCGACTCGGTCTGCTCATGTTATCCGCACGGTCATCGATCCACCGGCGAAGACGTCGCTCAATCTGATCGGCGATTCGGCCGGGCCTCCGGTGCTCTCGCCGGACGGTTTGGACGTGGCATTTACCGCAACCGGCCCCGATGGCAGGACGTTTCTCTGGGTTCGGCCAATGAACTCTCTGGAGGCGCAAAGCCTTCCCGGGACGGAGAATGCGATTTTTCCCTTCTGGTCACCCGATGGCCGGTCGCTGGGATTCTTCGCCGACAACAAGTTGAAAACCATCGATCTTGGGGGCGGCTCGCCGCAAATCGTGGCCGACGCGCCCTTTGGCCGCGGAGGCGCGTGGGGAGCGGATGGAGTAATTGTTTTTTCTCCCAGCACGCAGGCGCCCTTGATGCAGGTCAATGCCAGCGGCGGAACTCCCGTTCCTGTGACCAAGCTCGACGCGAAGCTGCATACCTCGCATCGCTGGCCATTTTTTCTCCCTGATGGAAAGCACTTTCTGTATCTGGCGATTCATCACGATCCGGCCAAGTCGGCAAACGACACCGTTTACTATGCCTCGCTGGACGGCGGCGAGAATCGGGAACTGCTGCGCTCGCAATCCAATGCAGTTTACGGGAGCGGATACCTGCTGTTCGCGCGCGGCGACGAATTGATGGGGCAACGGTTCGACCCCGCAACGGGGAAACTCAGCGGGGAGATCCAAAACGTAGCCAAAGGAGTGGCGAACGACGTTGCCACCTGGCACATGGACGCTTCGGCTGCAGGCGGCGGCCTGCTGACGTACGCCAGCGGCGGCTCCGGCGACTGGCAATTGCTCTCGATGGATCGCGCGTCGAAACAGCTCTCCACGATTGTCGACAAACTTCCCGATCTGCAAAACGCGCGCCTGTCGCCGCAAGGCGACCGCATTGCCATGCAGATCGATACCGGCGTCAACGACATCTGGGTGCTCGATGTGGCGCGCGGGGTCAAAACCCGGTTAACCTTCGGCCCAGTCTCCAATACGTTTCCTGTCTGGTCACCGGACGGCAAATGGATCGCGTACGACTCGGACCGGAACGGACGCTCGGTTCTGATCCGTAAACTCTCCGACGGCAGTGGCGCAGAGGAAATCTTGCTCACCGATGAGCAACCCACTCTGGCAAGCGATTGGTCGCGAGACGGCAAGTACCTGATCTACGCGCGCGGCTTATCACCCACCGATGCGTCGATTTGGGCGTTGCCGCTGGAGGGAGATCGCAAACCGGAGCAGATTCTCGCGCGCGGTATTCTTGGCCACCTGTCTCCGGACGGCCGCTGGCTGGCCTACATGTCGTTTGAATCCGGCGGACCCCAAGTGTACGTGGTGCCCTTCCCCGGAGGGCAGGGCAAATGGCAGGTTTCAGCGAACGGAGGCCAGGCGCCGCAATGGAGCAAAGACGGCAAAGAACTCTACTACGTAGATGAGGCTTCCAGCATTTTTGCAGTCTCCGTAAAGGAAGCTGGCGGCGCGCTGCAGTTCGGTGTTCCGCAGCCTCTCGTCACGAATTGGAGTGCGCCGAATATCTTCTTCGATGTGACTCCTGATGGAAAGAAGATCCTCCTGGACCGGGTTTCGCAGCAGGTAAGCCAGTCCATCACGGTGTTAACGAACTTTACCGGTGGGCTCAAGCAATAGCGAAGCAGCGGCTGCTTCGGCGCGCCTTCCTTTGGTTACAATAAGACCATGAAAGACCCACTTTTTATTGCAGGCCGCTCTTTTCGTTCCCGCTTGATCGTCGGCACGGGAAAATACAAATCCTTTCAGGAAACCGCGCGCGCACTTGAGGCCAGCGAGGCCGAAATGGTCACCGTGGCCGTGCGGCGCATCAACCTCGACCGCGGCAAAGAGTCGCTGCTCGACTACCTCGATCCGAAAAAGTACTTTCTACTTCCCAACACTGCAGGCTGCTACACCGCCGACGAAGCGATTCGAACCGCGCGGCTCGGGCGGGAGGTGGGCATCTCCGACTGGGTGAAGCTGGAAGTTATCGGCGACCAGGCGACGCTGTATCCCGACGTCCAAGCGACGCTGGAAGCCACGCGGGTTCTGGTCAAAGAAGGATTCACGGTTCTGCCTTACACTTCCGACGACATCGTTTTTGCCAAGCGCCTGATCGACGCCGGCGCCGCTGCCGTGATGCCGCTGGGCGCCCCCATCGGCAGCGGCATGGGGATTCAGAACCGGGCGAACGTCCGCATTCTGCGCGAGATGATTACTGGGGTGCCGCTGATTGTGGATGCCGGTGTAGGCACGGCCTCCGATGCCACCATCGCGATGGAGCTCGGCGCTGATGGCGTGCTGATGAATACCGGCATCGCCAACGCGCAGGATCCCGTGCTCATGGCGGAAGCCATGAAACATGCGGTAGAGGCCGGACGACAGGCATACCTTGCCGGCCGCATGGCGAAGAAGCTCTATGCCACAGCCAGTTCGCCGCTGGAAGGCGTGGTCAAATAGAAAAGGGCGGCCGCAGCCGCCCTCGGTGTCTATGCTTCCAGCCGGCCTCAAAGCATCTTCATGCTGTCCACATGGATGGAATCGCCCATGATGTGGCCGGTGGCCGCGATGTGATGTCCTTCGTGGCCCTTAAGCGCGTCAGGATTCTCCACTGTCAGGACTTTCTGGTCCCCGTCAGTGACGATCACCATCTTTGCGCCGGCGGCCAGGCATTTTTTGGTGCACGCCTCCGCCTTGGCGCTGGCTCCCTTGGCGCCGCACTTACTGTCGGTCACCCAACCTTTCACGGTGGTGTCTTTCCCCATGTCATCGAACGCCTTGGCGGTCAGGGCGGATACGAAACACATCGCAAGACAAAGTACTAGCAGTTTTCTCATGGCCGGCTTCTCCTTTTTGAATTCAGGCTGCGGCCCCACGCCGCAGGTTTTGGCGGGAATTCGTCTTGCCGGGAATCCTGACCCAGACAGCGCACATCCCAGCCGATGGTCAATAGAGCAACCGAACTATACCACAGGGAAAGGGCCGGAATGTCACGGGTTGACCTGGGGCCTTCGGTCGAGGCCGGGCAATCTACCTCTGGGCTGAACGAGTATTCGGACCAGTCGGAGAAGGCGGAGGCGTCTCCACGTAGACGAATTCGCCTGGCCGCGCGTAATGCAGTTGTTCCCGCGCCTCGCGCTCGATGGCTCCCTGGTCGCTCTTCAGGGCCTCAATCTGCTGCGTGCAGCGCTGGTTTTCCAGCTTCATCTGGACCACTTGCTTTTGCAGCGCGCGGTACTCGGCGCGCTTCTGCCGGTACACCACCATGCCGTTGGCGCCAAACATCACGTGGACGAACAGGAGGCAGGCGGCAACCGCAACAGCAATGGTCGCGATTCGGCGCCGCAGGGCGTAAAGCGGAGCCCAGAGCGGGCGCGAGCGCTCAATCCAGGATGCCGCCAAGGCCTCCGCCTGCGGCGCCTTCTCTGCCACCACACGAAGGCTGGCTTCCGCGCTGGGCAGTTGGCGCATCGCTCTTGGAATGTTCCACAAGCGCTTGAATTGAAGGCTCATTCTATTGGCCGCCGGGCGTGACTGAGCGCAACGTCCTGCGGATCCATCCTTAACTTCTGAGTGAACTTTGCTTTGGCCGCGACGTCAAGGGCAAGTCTTGCCCGCAGAGCCGCCGCGAACCAACTTGGTTATATGGCTCTCCGCTGCATCCCGCGGCAGGTCAGCCCCGCTCCTCTTTATCGCCCAACGCCGTCTCAGCGATATCCTGTGCAAGTAGGCTTGGAATTCATATTCCCCACCCGTCGCTGGTCTGAAGTGGTACTCTTTGGGCCGTGAACGGTGGATGGCCCACGCCGTAGGCTTGCCTATGACTGACAAGAGAATCGTGTTCACCACCGCCGGATCGGAAGAAGAGGCGCGAAAAATCGCTCGCGCGCTGGTTGAGCGCCGCCTGGCGGCGTGCGTAACCCTGGTGCCCAACGTCGCGTCCGTATATCACTGGAAAGGCCGCATCGAGGAGGCGCGGAGTGGATGCTGATCATCAAGACGACAGCGGCCGTGTTCGAACACCTGCGGGAAGCGATTGCGGAACTTCATTCCTATGAACTGCCGGAATGCGTCTGCCTGCCCGTGGAAGATGGATCGACGCCCTATCTGGAATGGATCGCCGAGTCAGTCTTCGTCGCCGAATGAGGCGCCGTTGCGGGGAAGGACGCCGCTGAGGTTCAGCCGCCAGTAATCGAGCAGGAACGGCGGGTCGTCGGCCTCCGCTTGCTGTGTCAAATTCTCGATAAATTGCCCACGTAACTCTACCGCGGGAAGCTGTTCGAGATGCCGCCGCAAAATAATATTGCGCACGAATTCTTTGTATTGTTTCGCGTCGTCGAGAATGGTTGGGGCAGACTCGAGAGAAGTTCTCACGTTGGTGAATCCGGCGTGGCGGAGCATGGCAGCCGCCTCTTCTGCATTCTGAAAAAGCCAGGGCTCACGGAAACCGACAAAGAAGGGAGAGAATTTCGCAGTGGCGGCGAGCGCATCGGCGCGCTGGCGCAAGATGGTGAGATTGGGACCGCCGCCGCACTGTGCTTCCAGCCATCCACCCGGACGGAGCGCGCGTCGCAGGTTGCCGAACAACGCCTCGTGGTCGAGCACCCAATGGAAGGCCGCGGTGCTGACGACGCCGTCGAACACAGCAGTGAAAGGCAGATGTAGCAAATCCGCAGCGACCAAGCGAATGCGGTCAGTAAAATTCCCGTGCAGATGTTCGTGCGCCGATCCCAACATATTTTGCGAGAGATCAATGCCCACGACGCGGCCTTGTGGAAGGGCTTCCAGCAACTCTGCGGTCAGGCGGCCGGTGCCGCAGCCGGCGTCGAGAACGATTTCATTGCCCCGCAACTGCAAGCGGCCCAGCACCTTCTTACCCCAACTGACCTGCGGTTGAGAGAGCCGGTGATAGACGTCGGAGTTCCATTCGCGGGAAGCCGGGCCGGAAGAAAGTTGTCGTTTCTCAGTCAAGGCAAATTGTCCTTCAACAGGCATCGGAGACAGGAGTCTCAGATTGCGTCGAGCGCCTGTTCCAGATCTTCGAGTATGTCCTGCACGTCCTCGATGCCCACGGAGATGCGCACCATGCCATCGGTAATTCCGATTGCCTTGCGGCCCTTCTCGCCCAAGGCGGCGTGGGTCATTGTTGCGGGATGGGAGATCAGGGTTTCAACTCCGCCCAGAGATTCGCCCAGCGAGCACACGCGCAATCTCTTCAGCATCCGGTTGGCGTTTTTCAGCGATCCGGTTTCAAAGGTAATCATCGAGCCAAAACCGCTCATCTGCCGACTGGCCAGCTCATGTTGCGGATGATCGCTCAGGCCGGGGTAGAATACTTTTTTCACTTTTTTGTGCCGCGCCAGGAAATCCGCGACGAGGCGGCCGCTGCGGTCGTGGATCGCCATGCGCGCAGCCAGGGTCTTCACGCCGCGCAACACCAGCCAGCACTCGAACGGAGAGAGAATCGCTCCTGCGGCTTTTTGCAAGAAAGCCAGCTTCTCTGCCTGCTCGGGACGTGAGCACACAACCACGCCGCCGAGACCGTCGCTGTGGCCGTTCAGGAACTTGGTGGTCGAGTGCACCACGAGGTCGGCGCCCAGGGCCAGCGGTTGCTGAAAGTACGGGGACATGAACGTGTTATCTACGACCAGATCGACTTTCCTGCGGCGGCAAATGCGGCCGATGGCGGCAATGTCGCTCAGGCGCATCAGGGGATTGGTAGGCGTCTCGATATAGACCATGCGCGTGTTCCTGCGCAAGGCCGTCTCAACATTGCCGGCATCCGAGGTGTCGACGTAGGAAAATTGCAGGCCAAAATCGGCCAGAACCTGGTTGAACAGGCGTGGAGTTCCGCCGTAGAGATCGTTGCCGCAGACCATGTGGTCGCCGGACTTGAGCATGCTGGCCACGGCATTGATGGCAGCCATGCCGCTGGCAAAAACGCGAGCCGCGCAGCCGCCTTCCAGCGACGCCAGGTTTTCTTCCAGCCGCGTGCGCGTCGGATTGGAGACGCGGGAGTATTCGTAACCCTTGTGCTCCCCGATTCCCTGCTGGACGTAGGTGGAAGTCGGATAAATGGGAACCGTGACCGCCCCGGTCAAAGGATCAGGCTCCTGGCCGCGGTGGATGGCGCGAGTGGCAAAGCCGAGTGTTTTGTCTGGCCTCATGGCATTGGTTTGGTGGCCGTCTTCAGATTCCGCCTTCAAAAATTTTCTTCGAGAGATAGCGTTCGGCCGAGTCGGGAATGATGGTCGCCACGCGCTTGCCCTCGCCGAGCTGGCGGGCCACCTGCAGCGAAGCAAATACGGCGGCGCCTCCACTCGATCCAGCAAGTACGCCTTCACATGCCGCCAGTTTCTTGACCATGCCAAACGCGTCTTTATCATTCACCGCGATCACTTCATCGCAGACCGAAGCATCGAAGGTTTTGGGGATAAAACTCACGCCGATGCCTTCCACTTTGTGAGGGCCAGGTTTTCCTCCGCGGAGGATGGAGCCTTGCGTTTCCACCGCGACCGTGTGGGCTTGCGGCAAATGTTTCTTCACGTAGCGGGCGATGCCCGTGAAGGTACCGCAGGTTCCGCAGCCGAGAACAAGGGCGTCAATTCGACCCTCCATTTGGTCGAAGAGTTCGACGGCGGTGGTTTCATAGTGGTAATCGGGGTTGGCGGGGTTTTCGAACTGGCCTGCCATAAAAGCATTGGCGTCGCCGGCCACCAATTGCTTGGCGCGGCGAATGGCTCCCGACATGCCCTCGGCATCGGGCGTGCGTTCCACATCGGCTCCCAGGGCGCGCATGATGATGACTTTTTCCTGGGAGAAATTCTCTGGCACAAACAGTTTGACCTTGTAGCCGCGGTTGACTCCGATCAGAGCAAGACCGATGCCAGTGTTGCCGGCCGTCGCCTCAACGATTGTGCCTCCGGGCTTGAGCTGGCCATCGCGCTCGGCTTGCCGGATGATGCCAATGGCGGCGCGATCTTTGACACTCCCCCCTGGATTCAGATATTCCAGCTTGGCAAAGACAGCCGCCGATCCCGCGGGCACCAGTCTCTTGAATTGGAGTAAAGGAGTCCCGCCGACCAGTTGGGTGATGTCATCGGCCACGCGCAGATGGGAGACTTCCGGGGTCTTCGTGCGCACCTTACAGGGTAAAGTTGGCGTGAGGAATCGTCAATCGTCTGCCAGTGTTTCGGGATAATGGCGAGTTACGTTTGTCATCTCTAACGTGGATTTGGCAATGGCATCAACAGCGTGCAAACTGCGGTGTTCTGCGTCTCGAGTGTGCTCCTTTAACGGTCGAAATCTGCTACGATGGCCGCTTGACGAGGTACTATGCCCCAATACGTGATTGAGCGGGAGATCCCGGGTGCAGGGAATTTGACGGATGCGGAATTGCAGGCCGTCGCCAGAAAATCGCTTGCCGTGTTGAAGGAGTTGGGACCGGAAATCAAGTGGCTTCACTCCTACGTTACGGGCGACAAAGTCTATTGTGTCTACCTGGCGCCGGACGAGGAAACAATTCGCGAACATGCACGCCGCGGAGGTTTTCCTGCCAATCGCATCTCGGCGGTCCGCCGCATGATTGACCCCGACACCGCAAATTAATTCTCCAGCAGAGTCTTCGATCTGGCGCCTGATTCCGTGTCGCAGTGCAGCCCTTCGAGAATGGCGTCATCCAGGGGCATAGCCCATCCTTCCATCCACGCCGTCAAGCCCGCAGCATTACCGAGAGTCCTGCGAGCAAAGTCGAGCGCATTCTCCAGCCTGCGATGCTCGCGGGGCAGCAGCGGAACGCCCAATTGTTGGCGCAGTGCTGCGGCGGCTCCAGCCAAATGCAGCGATTCCTCAGCCTTGGATTGCGCAGAGGCACTCACAGCGAGACATTCGAGCGCCCTGGCGATGCCTCGTTTGTAGCCCAGTTCCTTGAACAGCCGGATGCCTTCACCGTAGAGACGGCGAGCCTCAGCATTGTTTCCCTGATCGCAACTCAAACTCGCCAAATCGCAAAGCGTGCTCGCAATTCCCCAATTCTCCTGCAGCTTACGGAATTCTGAAAGGCTCTGCTCGCAATAGGAACGCGCCGTCGCCAAGTCCCCTTTTTCACGGGCGACGTCGCCGAGATGGTTCAGCGTCCAGGCCATACCCGTGCCGTCTCCGGCCTGACGGAAAGTGCTCAGACACTCTTCGTAAAGTGCGAATGCGCGCTCGTATTCACTCTGCTGCTTCATTACTCCCGCCAGATTGCTCTGGGCTCGGGCGATATCAGTGCGATCGCCGAGGTCCTTCCAGATGGCGACGCATTGCTCGAAAAGTTGAGAGGCACTGGCGAGTTCGCTGCGCTCACGGGCGTTGACGGCCAAGGCGTTTAGTGCCACGGCAACGCCTCGCTTATCGTTCAGCTCGACGCAGGTTTCCAGGCTTTCTTCGAACAATGCCCGTCCAGAAGCGAAATCAGCCTGCGCACTCGCCAGGACTGCGGCGGCGAATAGAAGTCGCGCCCGAAGCTTCGAACGCTCCGCTGCTCCTTCCATCGCGAGGATCCTGGCGAGAGCGTCACGGCCCTCCCCAAGATGCTCACGGGTCTCCCAGAAGCGGAACAAAGCGCCACCAAGGCGCATGCCCCATTCTGCATCGCCAGTCTTGATCAGATGATCAATCGCGAAGCGCAGGTTTTCGTGCTCGACCTCGAAACGGTCGAGCCATTCGGGTTGAGCGGCGATGTCCTCGTTACCTTCCTCAGCGAGCACGAGGTAGTAAGCGGCGTGTGCCCGCCGTGTCGCCGACTCGTCATCGCTCTCAGCCAGGCGTTCGAGGGCATACTCCCGGATGGTGGAAAGCATCGTGAAGCGTGTTTCCCTGTCGACCTGCTCCACCTGCTGCGCCAGGCTCTTATCCACCAGCGAGGCCATCCCGTCGAGAGCGTCCACTCCCAGATCGCCTTTGGTATCGCACACGGCTTCGACGGCTTCCAGAGTGCAGCCCCCGGTAAAAACAGAGAGCCGCCGAAACAGAGTTTGTTCAGCACTATTAAGGAGCCCGTAACTCCACTCCACGGTGTTCCTAAGAGTTTGCTGGCGTGTCGGCAGATCGCGCGCCCCGCCAGTCAAGAGATTCAAACGGCTCTCAAGGCGTGCCAGCATGGCGGATGGCGAAAGCAGTTTGATACGGGCCGCAGCCAGTTCTATAGCCAGGGGAACACCGTCAAGCCGAGCACAAATGGCCATAACCGCTGCTGCATTTTCTTTCGTCAGGGCGAATTGGCGCTTCACCGCCTGCGCGCGTTCCACGAAGAGCGCGATCGCCGGAAGATAGGAAAGCTCTTCAAGAGCTGGGATGTGTTTGAGATCCGGAAGGGTGAGCGGTGGTACAGGAAACTCGTGCTCGCCGTAGATATGGAGCGGCGACTGGCTGGTAACCATAACCTTGAGTCTTGGGCCGGCGGTGAGCATTTGGGCCACTACCGACGCGCCAGCGACGAGGTGCTCGAAGCTGTCGAGCATGAGAAGCATGGGCTGGCTCAGGCCGCTCAGGTATTCCATCAGGTTTTCCTGAAGCGACGTATTTCCGGTCTCGTGCAAGCCCAGCATTTGAGCGATCGCGGATGCGATCAAACCCGGTTCGCGAATCGCTGACAGACCAACAAAGCAAACAGCACCACCAAATTGGTCGGCCATTTTGCCAGCTACCTGCAACGCAAGCCGCGTTTTGCCGATGCCGCCCGGACCAGTAAGGGTCAGGAGATGGACGTCAGCCCGACTGAGGAGTTCTCGAAGCTCCTCCGCCTCGCGCTCGCGGCCAATGAATGCGGTGCACTGCACGGGCAAGTTAGTGGGGCGAGGTTTGGACTCCCGGAGCGGGACATCGGCCAGCCGGTCGCGCACCGCAGCAAGGTCTCGAGCCAAATCCCGCGTGGAGGCGTAACGCTGTTGCGGGTCCTTCGCAAGGCAACGCTCCAGGATCCAAATGAAAGGAGCGGGCGCCTGCAGCGTTTTGGTGCCCAGGCGCTCGGGCTCGTCGCGAAGGATTGCGGCTGTCGTTTCCGCATGCGTCTTTTTTTTGAACGCGGGGGTTCCGGTGGCCATTTCGTAAAGAACGCACCCGAAAGAGAATAGGTCAGAACGGAAATCCATCTCCTCGCCGGTCGCCTGTTCAGGCGACATGTAGCCGACGGTGCCCAGCACCGTTCCATGTTCGGTGATGGTCGTGCTCGAATCCGAACTGCTGCGGTCGGACTTGAGAAGTTTCGCCAAGCCGAAATCCAGCACTTTGGCTGTACCGTCCTGAGAAACCATCAGGTTCTCTGGCTTCAAATCGCGATGAATGAGGCCAATCTCATGCGCTTTAGCGAGGCCGTCGGCAATCTGCGCCGCGATTGCGACCGATTTGCGAAATGGAATGGCACCAGAACTCAGCAGAGAACGCAACGTTTCTCCGTTCACCAGTTCCATAGCTATGTAGCGTGTGCCATTCCTTTGCCCGAGTTCATAGATCGTCACAATATTGGGGTGATTCAGGGCGCTGGCAGCGCGGGCCTCCTGCTCGAAACGCAATAAGGCTTCCGGTTGCGAACAGCAGTCAAGCGAAAGGGTCTTGATGGCGACCTCGCGATCGAGGCGTGTGTCCTTGGCGCGATAGACCTCTCCCATCCCACCCGCGCCCAGTCGCTGAAGAATCTCATAACTGCCAAACCGGGCACCGGGCGAGAGAGCGGATTCCTCCGAACCTGGCATTGACGGTGAGTTCATGGAGTTGCAGGCGGAACTCTCGGCAGCCGAAGCAGCCTCCTCCGTGCTGCGCAATTAGGTGAGTGCTTGGTCGCGAGCCGTGACAGACCCCGGATCCGGCAACCCTGCTGCGCCTATAATATCCCAGATTTCGAAGAGGGATTTAAGGGATATTCGATCGCTGCAGCGACCTCTGAAAGATGCGTACCGGCCTCGGATCAAGCCTCACCCTCAAAGACGGCTTGTGAGCATACCGCCGCAAGCTCCATAAGCAAGGATTCGAGGCTACTTCGTGCCGCCGGCAGCAGACCCCGCGCCGGCGTAGTATCCACTCTTGGTGCGCACGATGAGCTTGCCGTGCCCTTTGGCCTTGGCCTCGACGCGAATGGTGCGGAAACCTCCGGTAGCCTTCGGGTTGGTCGGCTTGTAGCCGATGGTGTACTGATTGCGGATGTCGTGTGCTACGTCGCGGCTGATCTCGTCGACCTGATCGAGCGTCTTGGGAAAGAAGGCCAGACCGCCGGTTCTCTCCGCGATGATTTGCAGCGCACGCTTGGCGCGCTTGGGATGTTCTTCCTCGCCCAGAAGGCCGATGGCGTACACCGACGGCCCGTTTTCCTCCTGCAGTTGTTTCACCGCTTGTTCCAGATTCTCCTGGCTGGCGTTGTCTTCGCCGTCGGTCACCACGAACAAAACCTTCTTATCGAGGCGGCCGTAACGCTTCAAATGGTCGGCAGAGGCAACTACAGCGTCGTACAGCGCAGTTCCACCTTTGGCGTCGATTTTTTCCAGGGCATCCTTCAACTTCAGCAGATCGTTGGTGAAATCCTGGTCGAGGTAATATTCGTCGTTGAAGTTGACCACGAAAACCTCGTCCTGGGGATTGCTGGAGCGCACCAGATTCAGCGCCGCCTGATTCACTTTGGCCCGCTTCTCGCGCATGGAACCGGAGTTATCGATCACGATCCCCATATCGACCGGGATATCTTCGTGATGGAAAGAAACGATGGTTTGGGGCTTGCCATCTTCATAAACGGTAAAAGCGCCGCGGTCGAGGTTGGTAACCAGGCGTTGTTTGTCGTCGACTACCGAGGCGTGCAGGAGAACCTCGTCCACATCTTTGCGGATGACGAAGGTTCCGTCGTCGGCGGAAGGCTGCTGGATTGAACTGGAGTTTCGGGCATTCGCAGCCGAGGGCGACTGTGTCTGGATGGGGCGCGATTCGCCCGAAGCGGCGGAGGATGGCAGCGGACATGCCGCCATGATGCCGGCCCAAAAAACGCACGCTAGAAAGACGCCGAAACCTGCTGTTCGCTTACTCTTCGGGGGCGTAATATCCCGTTCTGGCATACACGCGGAGTGGAGGCAATCCTTTCGGCGGCAGTAACTTCACTTTTATCTTACGCCATTTGCCGTCGCGAACCAGTTTTCGCGGACGATATCCCAGGACATATTGATTGCGTAACTCGATGCCAATCTTGGTGGCGACGTCGGCCAGATCGTTTGGATTATCGATGGTAAAGGCGCGCCCGCCGGTCAGTTCCGTGATCTCACTCAGCAGTTCCGGACCGAGCCGCTCCTCCTCGCTCTGGAAGTAGCGGTCGTAGATGCCGATGGCGTAAATCATGACATCGGCTTCCTTCACCATGGCCTTGATCTCACCTTCGGTATAGCGGCTGTGATTGTCGCCCCCATCGGAAATGATCAGGAGGGCCTTTTTCGGATACCTCGCTTGCCGCATCTTGGTGATGCCCATGTAAATGGCATCCAGGAGCGCAGTCCGCCTTCGTGGGACGGCATACACCAGCTTGCTCTGGATCTCGTCGACAGAGCTGGTGAAGTCACTGATCACTTCGGGTTCGTCGGAGAAAGTGATCAGGAAGAATTCATCCTGAGGGTTGGCAGTCTTGAAAAACTGCAGGACGGCTTCCTTCGCCCGGTCCATCTTGGTAGCCATGCTTCCGCTGGAATCAAAAATTACGCCCAGAGAAACCGGCGCGTCTTCGCTGGAAAAGGTTCTTATGTCTTCCGGGGTGCTGCCTTCGAACAACTGAAAATTGTCTTTGTCCAGACCGGTCACCAGGCGGTTCATGGGATCGGTAACGGTTACCGGAACCAGCACCAGATCGACGTCAACTTTAAGCGGGCGGACATGGGTGTCCAGGGATGCCGGGACCAAGGGTTGCTTGGCGACGTCGGTGGAGGGAGCTTCCTTGGCGACCTCCCGCGGCGTGATGTGGACGTCGTTTATGTCGTCGACGTTGGTCTGCGCGGTCACGGGTGAAACAGCCACGCTTAGCGCGAGCACGGCGAGGAAAAATGACAAGAAGTGAGGCAAAATTTTGCGCAGGCTTGCGGAGGTCGGTTCCCAGGGTTGGACCGCGGAAGAACCCCGTACTAGCCCCTCAGAGCGGGATGACCGGCGCCCATCATTCAGGCGGGCCATAAACACCTCGATTGCGGGCGATAGTAGCACAGCTTTGGCCCGCACGGCAGAGGTTTTTGTCAAAAGATTTACACAGTGCTTACCGGACGGGCCGTTTCACAGCGTGCGACGGCCATACAACATGGATCTCTCCGGCATTCGCCCGCTTTCTCCTTGTTACAATCAACATTTCCCCATGGCCAGCATAATTCCATTTCGGGCATACCGCTATGATCCGCAACATGTCGCCAAAGCAGTAACGCAACCTTACGACAAAATCAGTCCGGTCATGCAGGATTGCTATTACGCGGCAAGTCCTTTCAATCTGGTGAGAATCATCCTAGGGCGCCGGTATGACAGCGACAATACCACCGACAATGTATATTTGCGGGCCTCCGCATCCTTCCGCGAGTGGCGGAAAGAGAGCATTCTGCGGCAGGACTCTCAGACCTCTATTTACGTCTATTCGCAGCGCTTTTCGGTGCCGGGAGGAAACTTGGAGCTGGAGCGGCGAGGATTTATCGCTGCCGGCAAGCTTGAGGATTACTCGGCCGGGGTCGTTTTTCGCCACGAGCAGACCCTGGCAAAACCCAAGGCGGACCGGCTGGAGCTGCTGCGTACGACGCGGGCGCACTTCGGTCAGCTTTTCATGCTCTACGAGGACTCGGGAGAAGTCGACGCCCTGCTCTCGCCCAGTGGCGACCCTACGATTTCCGTCACTGACGAATACGGAGTATTGCATCGGATCTGGCAGGTTTCAAACCGAGCAGTGATTGATTCCGTACAGGCTGGCATGCGCGACAAAAAGGTCATCATTGCAGACGGCCATCATCGTTACGAAACCGCACTTGCCTATCGAGATGAATGCCGCGCTGCGGCGTCCTCGGCACAGTCATCTCAAGATCACCCTATGCCTTATGAATATGCGATGATGACTTTTGTTAACATGAACAGCCCGGGATTGCAGATTCTCCCAACCCATCGCGTGGTACACAGCCTGCCTGCTTTTTCGGTCGACAGCTTCCGGAATTCCGCGCGCGCGTTTTTCGACGTGGAGGAGATTGATCCAGGCTTCGACGCAGTGCGGGCCACGGTTACTCTGCGCGAGGCAGGCCGCGCCGGAACTGCATTGCTGGCCGTGACTGCGAACCGCGCCTTTTTGATTCACAAACCTCAGCCCGCCGGGGAACATTTTTTTGCGGGCTGTTCGGTCCGCCAGGAATCCCTCGACGTTGTGCAACTGCACAAGTGTCTGCTGGAGGGAGTCTTGAAGCTCTCGCCGGAGTCGATCCGGGAGCAAAAAAACCTCTCCTACGTACGGGATGCCGCTGAAGCCTTGTCGCAAGTACGAGACGGCGGGGGACGTGCCGATATGGCCTTCCTGATGAATCCGTGCCGCATGAGGCAGGTGCGCGACGTTGCCTTCGCCGGTGAGGTAATGCCGCAGAAATCCACCGATTTTTACCCCAAGCTGCTGAGTGGGCTGACGATCTATGCGCTGGACTAGACGGTTCGGCGCCAGGCGAGGCAGAACCGGCGGTTTAGGCATCCCAGGACGGATCCTGACCGGGCTTCTGCTCGGCTTTGGCGTGTTGCTGGTTTCAGCGGCCGCCCCGGAAAAGCGCCTTTCTGTCTATTCCACCGCCGCTAACTATTCGTTGACCATCTCGGAGCACCATGGCCATGAATACGTCGGCCTGCTGGAACTGCTTGACCCGTTGGGGACCGTCAACGCGAAGACTGACGGTTCGCGGTGGCGCATCCACTACAACAACATCCTGGGCGAGTTCGTAAAGGGAAGGAATCGCGGCCTGGTGCAAGGAAGGGATGCCGACCTGCTGGCGCCGTTCCTGGTGGAAAATGGACGCGGCCTTGTCCCCCTGGCTTGCCTCGATTCTCTTCTTCCGCGCTTTCTAGGCGGTCCGGTGACCTTGCACCAGGAATCGGGACGTCTGTTCATCGGAAGCGTTGCCACGCACTTTACGGCTGCGGTGAGTGAGAGTAATCCAAGGCAACTGGTGTTCAAATTCACCGCGCCGGTGAATCCTTCGGTGGCCAGCGAACCGGGTAAGGTGCATTTGACCTTCAACCACGAGCCGCTGGTAGCTCCGGCATCACCGAGTTTGACCTTCAACAGCAAGATCATTCCCTCGGCAACCTACAGCGAGGGCAATGGAGCCGCGGAGATCACGGTTGCCAGCAGCATCCCTCTGATGGCGAATTTCAGCGCCGATGGGCGGACCATCACGTTGGCGCCGGCCTCGGAGAACCAGCAGGTCAAGCCTGCGGGCGCAGCCACGCCGGCAAGCGCCGCGCAAGGAAATCCGGCTGCCGCCAAGCCTGCCACCGCTCCATCAGCGGTGGCTCCACCTCGTTACTTCGCGGTGGTGGATGCAAGCCATGGAGGCAACGATCCGGGAGAGGTTTTCAGCACTACGCTGGTGGAAAAAGACATTACGGTAGCATTGGCCCGGCGACTGCGGCAGGAGCTGCAGAACCGCGGCATTCCTACACTGGTGCTGCGTGATTCGGATGCCAACCTGAGTCTCGATGACCGCGCCTTTTTCGCCAACAGTTCCCATGCCGCCATCTACATTGCGTTTCACGCGGCCTCAAGCGGGCACGGAGTTCGCCTCTATACCGCTCTGCTGCCGTACAGCGGTGAAGACGATGGGCCATTCCGTTCCTGGAACACCGCTCAAGCGCCGTCAATCGCGAACAGCCAGATGGCCGCCTCCAGTGTGGCGGCGCAACTGAAAAATGCCGGCGTTGCGGTGCGGATTCTGCCGGCGTCGCTGCGTCCGCTCAACAATGTGCTCATGCCTGCGATCGCGGTCGAAGTAGCCCCGCAGGCCTCCGATACTTCTCAGCTCACCTCGCCCGACTATCAGCAACTGATCGCCAGCGCCGTGGCCAACGGCGTGGCTGCGGCCCGCGACAAATTGGGGGTGACGCCGTGATTCCACGCCATCTTTATATCGCGGTCGCGGTGCTGCTGCTGGCGGCGCTGGCAATGGGCCTTTACGCCTGGCACATGCGGGGGCGGGCAGCTGCCGGTCCGGTTGCCACGGACACGCGGCCCGTGGTGCCTCCTGCTGCCGGCCAGACCGAGCAGGTCACTCTTTATGTCGCTTATGACGATCCGGGAATGCTCAACGCGCAATCGGCGCAGATTCCTCTCCCTGCCGATCGGCAGCAGCGGGCGGAGGAGTTACTGAGGGCTTTGTTCGCGCTTTATTTGGACAAGTCGTCGCCGCATCCGCTGGCGCCGGGCGCCGATATCCGCAGTGTTTATCTGGTCGATCCCGGGCTTGCCGTGATCGACGTGAATGCCGCGCTGGCCGATGGCCATCGCTCCGGCGTTCTGGTGGAGGAGCTGACCGTTGCCTCCATGATTCGTACCCTGTCGGCCAACATCCCGGGAATCCTTCGGGTGAAGATTCTGGTGGAAGGCGAAGAGCGGGAAACCCTTGCAGGACATGTGGATCTCAGCGACTTTTTCGATGTGGCGGCGGTGAACCAGCTCGCCACGCAACTGCAGTCGGTGCAGTGACGGCCTTCTATTCCACTTTTTCTGCAACCCACCGCGAGATAGCCGTGACCATCCGGCGCGGAGCAAAGCGTACCGACTCCGCCACCAGCCAGTTGTGAAAGCCCGAGATGACCAGCGGTTTCCCTGCCATCAATCCGCGATAGCCGTCGAGGGCGACTGCTTTAGCGTCCATTGCGCCGAAGCGTTTGAAGAGACGCGACCCTTCCGTGCCGGCGCGCCTGGCGAAGCCGGTGTGCGTAGCGCCCGGGCAGAAACAGGTGACGGTTACTCCGGAGCCCTGCAGCTCATCGGCCAAGGCCTCGGAAAACGAAAGTACGTATGCTTTGGTCGCATAGTAGACGGCCATCAGCGGGCCCGGCTGAAAGGCAGCGGTGGAAGCGACGTTCATGATCCGGCCGCTGCCGCGTTTGATCATGCCAGGGAGAAAAAGCTTTGTGAGATGGGTGAGGGCCGTTATGTTGAGACCGATCTGGCCCAGAATTTCCTCTTGTGGCATCTGGGCAAACTCTCCGAAGGCGCCGAATCCCGCGTTGTTGATCAGGATGTCGACGGTAATTCCCTCCCGTTGCAGTTGGTCAAAGAGAAATTTTGGGGCCAGAGGATCAACCAGATCGAGCGCCATCGTCTTGACCGTCACTCTGTGTTGGGCCTGCAACCCGCTAGCAACTTGAGTGAGCTTCTCGCCGCTGCGGGCGACCAACACCAGGTTGTGTCGATGGTGAGCCAGAAGGATCGCCAGTTCGTATCCGATTCCGCCAGAGGCGCCGGTGACGAGTGCGGTTTGGTTTGAGGATTGCATAGCGAACCTTGGAAGATCCTAAAAGATTTTTCTGATCCTGGAAATCCTCAACCGCGAGTTTAGCGCGTGCCATACAGAAGAACTCATACCTCTTCGACGTTGGTTGGTGTCCGGCTTTTTCGGTTTTGAAGTACAGCCCGTCCCGTTTCGATGTGCAGTACCGATCCGATTGTTTGGCCAGAAGCGAAGTAGGAAAAATAAAGCCCGGCGCTGCTCTGCTGAGCACCGCCGCCGATAACTGCAGCGGTGATTCATGGCTTCTCGTAGCAAGTTCCTCCCGCAACCAGCACTCATCATTTTCTCGACGTTATTCTCAGCCTTATTGGCAGGCTCAGCACGGGCGCAATCGGCGCTGGACGTAGCGAACATCACACCGCGAGTCGAGTCTGCACTTGTGGCGACGAGCCTGAACCCTGCCATCCGCAAAAGCGTGGACATGGTTTTAGTGCCGGTCAGCGTTACCGATGAGATGGAACGGTTGGTGGTTGGTCTAGGGCCGGGAAATTTTGTCGTTCTCGACGACAAACACCGGCAGCAGATCAAGCACTTCTCCACCGACGATGCGCCGGTTTCGGTTGGGGTGATCGTGGACATGAGCGGTAGCATGAGGGACAAACTGGATCGCGTTCAGGAGGCTGTTCGTCAGTTCTGCCGGGCGTCAAACCTGCAGGATGAGTTTTTTCTGATCACGTTCTCTGACCAGCCGCATCTGCTCACCGACTTCACCAATTCCGACAACATCGAGCAAGAGCTGCTATTCGCACATCCTAGCGGACGAACCGCACTCCTCGATGCAATTTATATGGGGCTGGGCAGGATGCGGGAGGCAAAGTATGCCAGGAAGGTGCTGCTCATCATTTCCGACGGAGGCGACAACCACAGCCGCTACTCCGAGAAGGAACTAAAGGCGACCGTGAAAGAATCGGATGTAATGATCTACGCCATCGGTACCTTTGACCGCTTCGTTCCGACCGAGGAGGAGCGGCTGGGGCCATGGCTGCTTTCCGACATCACCGGGGTCACCGGAGGACGCGCTTTTGTGCTGGATGATGCGCGCGAGATGCCGGCGCTGGCTCATCGCGTGGGAACTGAACTTCGCCTGCAGTACGTACTGGGGTATGACCCGCCAGAACTCCCGCATAACGGCAAGTGGCACAGGATCAGCGTGAAGCTAATCCTGCCGAAACACTTGCCCTTTCTTCGTGTGCACGCGCGCACGGGCTACTATGCGGCCAACAGCGGACCACCTGTGGCGACTCTCTCGCGTTGAGTCCAGGGCGATTTGCAAAAACGGCTTCTTCCTCGGTGGAATGAAGGAAGAGGCCGTCCAGATTGCCGATTAGGCGTGTACCAACTCGGCGTCGTAGATAGGAAACCATGACGTCGCGGCCTTGAGTTTGCCGTTGACGTTTTCAATGTTCTTCACACCTTCGGTCTCCAACCACTTGCGGAAGGCGGCGGCGCCCTGCTTGGCGTAGACCGGGATACCGTCCTTCCAGGTCGCGCGTCCACAGAGCACTCCGTTGAACTTCACACCCGATTCGCCGGCCAGTTCCAGGGTTTCGGCAAACTCGGCGTTGCTGACCCCGGCCGAAAGATAGATGAAGGGTTTGGTCGCCATGCCCGCTGCCTGATGGAAGTAGTCGATCGCTTCTTTCTTGCTGTAGGCCTTTTGGCCGGCAAAGCACTTTGTACCCTCGACGAACTTCATGTTCACGGGAACCTCGACTTTGAGTACGTCGACGCCATAGCGGTCTTTGCTGAATTCCTTCATGCTCTCAGCAACAATGCGTGGTTTCTTTTTCGCATATTCAAGGCCTTTTTCGTCGGCACCCTCTTCGTAACCGACAAATTCCAGAAAGAAGGGAATATCGTTGGCGCGGCACTCGTCACCGATCCGCTCCACCCAGGCGTGCTTGCGGTCGTTCACGTCTTTGGGATCGTCGGGCGTGTAATACAGCAGAATCTTGACACAGTCCGCGCCAGCTTCCTTCAGCCTGCGCGCCGACCAATGATCGAGCAGGTCGGGAAGCCGGCCCGGGCCGGTCTTGTCGTATCCAGTCTTTTCGTAGGCGAGCAGCAGGCCAGCATTCTTGGCGCGGCGTTTGGAAGCGGGTAATCCCCACTCCGGATCGAGCAGGATGGCGCTGGCGTGTGGCGTGAGCACCTCGGTGACCAGCGATTTGAATTCTTCCATCATGGCGTCGCTGATCTCGCCGCCTTTTTCCTTGGCCAGCGACTTTTGCAGGGAGCCGCGTTGATCCATCGCAGCGGCGGCGATGACACCGCGTTCGTTGGAGACTTTTCTGAGACCGGCAAGTTTGCCAGGAGTAAGCTTCATAGATTCCTCCGAATGGTTGGCTGAAAAGGATAATTGCGTGGAACTATTCATTGTAAATCATTGCAGAAGCGAAGCCGGGCTTCCGGGAGGCTTGGTAGCGTCTTACTTTGTGCTTCTTGTCTGTCCGAACGAGCTTAGTGATCTGGCTTTTTAGGTGTCGGCCATGACCCGGATTCCTCGCTCCGCTCGGAATGACAAACTAGCGTACCACCGGCCCTGGCGGAGCGGCTCGAACCGCCCACTTACAAGAACGCCTTGCTGGGCCGGCAAGCCTGCCTCAGCTCCGATGGTATAGTGGCATAACCAACCTGGCGGGCCGTCTTGGTCGGCTCAAACGATGGGCTAGTCTTCCGCTCTAATTTCCAAAACGGCACACGAAAGGAACATCGGGGTCATGGCGATTGCCAGCATCAATCCTGCTACGGGGGAAGTAATCAAGACCTACCATCCGCTTTCCGAGGCGGAAGTGGAAAGAAAGCTTCAGCTCGCCGTGGCCGCCTTCCGGCACGAGCGCAAAACTCCATTTGCCGAGCGGGCCAAGCGCATGCTGCGGGCGGCTGAAATCCTGGAACGGGATAAGGAGAAATGCGCGCAGCTGATGACGCTCGAGATGGGCAAGCCATACAAGTCCGCCGTAGCTGAAGCGGCCAAGTGCACGACCGCCTGCCGTTACTACGCGCAAAATGCCGAGCGGCTGTTGGCCGACGAAGTGGTTGAGACGGGCGCGAAGAAGAGTTTCATCCGCTATCTACCCATCGGGCCAATCCTAGCCGTGATGCCGTGGAATTTCCCTTTTTGGCAGGTGATCCGCTTTGCTGCACCGGCGTTGATGGCGGGCAATGTCGGACTGTTGAAACATGCCTCGAATGTGCCACGGTGCGCACTAGCACTGGAGGAGATTTTTCGCGAGGCGGGGTTTCCCGAAGGAACTTTTCAGACTCTGCTGATCGGGTCGCAGCAGGTGGATGCGATTCTCAATGATCCGCGCGTTGCCGCGGCGACGTTGACCGGGAGCGAGCAGGCCGGAATTCAGGTGGGAGTGGGCGCGGCCAAGCGCATCAAAAAAGTGGTGCTCGAGTTGGGCGGCAGCGATCCTTTCATCGTTATGCCCAGCGCCGAACTGGATACGGCGGTGGCTACGGCGGTGCAAGCACGAATCCAGAACAACGGCCAGTCATGCATCGCGGCCAAGCGCTTCATCGTAGCTGAGCCCATTGCCGACGAATTTGAGCGGAAATTCGTTTCGGCGATGCAGAAGCTGCGCGTGGGCGATCCGTTTGACGAGAAGACAGAACTCGGCCCGCTGGCCACGCCCGACGCGGTGAAAGACCTGGACGCCGACGTACAGAAGACGGTGAGGGCTGGGGCGAAGCTGCTGACCGGCGGGCATCCGCTCCCAATGAAAGGCAACTTCTATGCGCCGACGGTGCTAACGAACATTCCCAAGGATTCTCCGGCCTATGGGGAGGAATTGTTCGGGCCGGTGGCCTCGATCTTCCGGGTGAAGGATCAGGATGAGGCGATCCGTGTGGCCAACGATGTGCGCTTTGGCCTGGGCGCAAGCGCCTGGACTAACGATGATCGGGAGCGCGAGCGTTTCGTCAATGAGCTCGAGGCCGGGATGGTCTTCATTAACAAGATGGTCGCTTCGGACACGCGCATTCCATTCGGCGGCGTCAAACAATCGGGCCATGGGCGGGAACTGGGCGCGGTCGGCATCCGCGAGTTCATGAATGCCAAGACGGTGTGGATCGCATAGGAGATACCGCGAGCTCCCCCCCGTTATCGCGGGACTCAGTCGCGGGGAACCATTCCGATTTCCTAGGGGACTTGCAGCGACGCGAAGGCGGCTGTTTCAGAGGTTTCCCCCAGCAGATGGAGCCAGGGACATTGGTCACTGCTCAGGCGGTGAATGGCAGCTTGAATCTTTCGCCGGTCGCCGGAGTGGCGCAACCAAACTACGCGGAATCGGGCCTGTTTGCCTTCATATTGCACGCCGATCAGGTCGCCCGGGCGAAGTTCCACTTCGAGTTCCGATAGCAGAGCGCCGCTCAGGCTGATGTCGCGCGCGTGGACTTCCTGCAGAAAGCGCTCGCCTTGACTATCGGTGCCCCAAACCCGGAGTGGAAGATTTACTTGAACGCGTGGTTCTCGCCGACGGTCCGTCATGAATCGCCCCTCTCGCACTGCCGCCATGTGAAAGCACCCTCGCCATACAGGGCAGGTTGCATTCACCGTAACGGGGGAGGGAGAAAGGGTAAAGAGGAGACTCGAAGGTCGATGCACTTCCGCGGGCGGGAAGTTCCTCTTCGGCACGGGTTTCAAAGTGGAACATGCCGCGTTGACTTATCGAAGCTACTGACGCAACATCAGCCCGCTCAATACCGATTGTTGCCGGGCGATCAGCGCCTGCACGCCCTGGCGGGCGAAAGCCAGCATCTTGTTGAGCTGGGCTTCATCGAACGCCTGATGCTCGGCGGTGGCCTGCACTTCCACCATTTTGCGGCCGGCCGTCATGACAAAGTTCATGTCCACGTCGGCGCGCGAGTCTTCTTCGTAGCACAGGTCGAGCAGAACTTCTCCGTCGACCATGCCCACGCTGACTGCCGCCAAAAAATCCTTCAGCGGGACAGAAGTCAGCGTGCCCGCTTCCACCAGTTTTTCCAGGGCAAGCCCGAGCGCCACGAATGCGCCCGTAATGGAAGCTGTGCGCGTGCCGCCGTCCGCCTGAATCACGTCGCAATCGATCCAGATGGTGCGCTCACCCAGGCGCACAAGATCAGTCACCGCACGCAATGAGCGGCCAATCAGGCGTTGAATCTCATGGGTGCGTCCGCTGGGCCGGCCCTTGGCCACTTCGCGCGGCGTGCGCGTGAGCGTGGCGCGGGGAATCATGGCGTATTCGCTGGAAATCCATCCCTTGCCCGAGTTGCGCATAAATGAGGGCACCGCTTCCTCGACTGAGGCGGTGCAGATCACGCGCGTATTGCCCAGTTCAATGAGCGCGGACCCTTCTGCGGTCGAAATGAAGTCCGGCGTAATCGAGACGGGACGAAGCTGATCAGGAGCACGGTTATCGGAGCGGTAGAACATGCCCGCGATTGTAAATCATTGACCCGGCAGAGATTAATCGTATTGACAACAGATATATCGTTAGATATATTCAAAGATAAATCGACCGCAATGCAACTTCTCATGGAAGCCGAAACCGGCCGGACCCCAGCGAAGGCGAGGCGGTCAACTTTGAGATCGGAGGAATGTGATTATGTACGGAGGATGCAGAACATGGTGGCGCGGAGGCATGGCGGCACCGTTTATGGGAGCAGGAGTTTTTCCTTGGGGACGAGGCGGCCGTTGGGGGCGGTTCTTTGGTCCCGGCGAAGTCAGGCTGGCACTGCTTTCCATGCTGGAGAGTGGACCCAAGCACGGCTATGAATTGATGAAAGAACTGGAAGCCAAGTCGGGCGGCATCTACAAGGCCAGCGCCGGCGCAGTCTATCCGGCGCTGCAGCAACTGGAAGATGAAGGCCTGGTGACTTCCGACCAGTCGGCGGGCAAGCGAACCTACTCGCTGACCGAGGCTGGAAAACAGGAATTGCAGCGCGAGGCAGAGACGGTAAAGCGAATCTGGCAGCGCGCCGAGCAAGCCGGAGACTGGGGGCCATGGATCGGGCCAGAGGGCGCAGAGGTGATGCGTCCGGCGGCGGAGGTGATGAAGTCGGCTCTGCGGGCGGCTACACGAGGCACCCACGATTCGGCCAAGATCGCGAAGATTCGCGACATCCTGGAGCGAACCAAGCGTGATCTAGAAGCCATCGACAAGCAAGCCTAACCGCCTGCGGAAGAACTGTTTTCACTCGTCGAGAACTCCTTCAGCGGCTAAAGCCGCTGACTTCGCCAGGCATAGGGGCGCGGCTCTAAGCCGCGCCCTTTTCGTTCCTTTTGGATTAGAGTCTTCGCATCCGCCCGTCTTACTTCAGCCTGGAATGGAGAAGCGGCGTTCTCCGTTGGTGGGCATTCCGCCCCTGCGGGGCGGGGATTCTTAAGGCATGAGGGTCCACTGTCCGATGACCGCTTCTGCCCGTCTGCGGCGCGAGAGGTTAGAGAGTACCAACACAGGTTTATTCGCACTCCCCGGCGATTTTTCTGCTGGGGAGTTCTCGTTGCTGCTGCCTTCCGGTTAGACTCTTGATTTCGAAAGAACGGGCCACGACACATGCCAACCTTGATCGCAAAACCCACCCGCATTACCGCAGCGGGTAACAAGCCGAAACTTATCGACGAATATGTGGGACGGGTCAACACCAGGACGTCCGAGGTGAGTGTGGCCCACATGCGCAGCCCACAGGGATGGATCGAGCCGGGCCAGACTCCGGAATTTGAGGAGTTCACTATTGTGCTGAGGGGCCTGCTCCGCGTTGAGCACAAGGACGGGGCGCTGGAGGTTTCGGCGGGACAGGCGGTCATTGCCCATGCCGGAGAGTGGGTGCGTTACTCAAGTCCTAGTGAGGGCGGGGCGGAGTACATAGCGGTCTGCCTGCCGGCGTTTTCGATGGAGACGGCGCACAGGGACCAAGAGTAGGGTGTGGGAGGTCGTCGCTCACTCCCACTCAATCGTTCCCGGCGGCTTTGAAGTGATGTCGTAGACCACGCGATTTACGCCCTTCACCTCATTCACGATCCGAGTGGAGAGTTTCTTCAGCACTTCGTGCGGCAACGGAACCCAGTCGGCGGTCATGCCGTCCTCGCTGCTCACGGCGCGGATGGCGCAGGTGTAAGCGTAGGTGCGCATGTCGCCCATGACTCCCACCGACATCACGGGAAGCAGCACGGCGAAAGATTGCCAAATCTTCGTATACAGCCCCGCATTCTTGATCTCCGAGACCACGATGTCGTCACACTCGCGCAGCAGCGCCAGGCGCTGGGGCGTGACTTCCCCCAGCACTCGCACCGCGAGGCCGGGACCGGGAAAAGGCTGGCGCTGGAGAATTTCCTCCGGCACGCCGAGATCGCGGCCGATTCGGCGGACTTCGTCCTTGAATAAATCCTTGAGAGGCTCGATCAGCTTGAGCTTCATTTTCTCCGGCAGGCCGCCGACGTTGTGATGCGATTTGATCACCTGCGACGGCCCACGCACCGAGCGCGATTCGATCACGTCGGGATAGAGCGTGCCCTGCACCAGCCATTTGACCTTGCCTTCCAGCTTTTCGATGCGGCGGGCTTCGCGCTCAAAAACCTTGATGAATTCGTTGCCGATGATCTTGCGTTTTTTTTCCGGATCGCTCACGCCCTTGAGTTTGCTCAGGAAACGATCAGTGGCATCGACGGCTTCGAGATGCAAGCCCAGTTTGTCGCGCAAGGTCTGCTGAACTTTCTCGAATTCGTTCTTGCGCAAAACCCCGTTGTTCACGAAAATGCAGGTGAGCCGCGAGTTGCCGTTCTTGGCGCGAAGGGCTCGATCGACCAAAACGGCCGCCACCGAAGAATCCACGCCGCCGGAAAGCGCGCAGATGGCCCGCCCTGTACCCACCTGCCGCCGGACCTGGTCGATGGTGGAATCGATGAAGTGCTGGGCCGTCCACGCCGGCTTTGCGCCGCAGATTTTGAAAATAAAATTCTTCAGAATTTCTGTGCCCTGGCGGGTGTGGTGAACCTCGGGATGAAACTGCACGGCAAACCATTTTTTGGCGGTATTTTGAATGGCCGCTACGGCGTGCAAGGTTTTGGCAGTCAGTTCGAAACCCTCCGGCAGCTGGAGCGCTTCATCGCCATGCGACATCCAGACAGGGAGTTTTCGCGGCAGTCCGTGAAAAAGCGGCGAATCGCAGACCACTTCCACGTCCGCGTGCCCGTATTCACGTTTGTCGGCCGGGCGCACTTTGCCGCCAAGCGTGTGCACCATGAATTGCAATCCGTAGCAGATGCCGAGGACGGGCAGGCCGAGGTCGAAGACACGAGGATCGGCGGGCGGCGCGTCTTTGTCATAAACCGACCACGGCGCCCCTGAGAGCACGATGCCGACCGGCGCGTAGCTCTTGATTTCGTCGAGCCTGGCTGTGCACGGCAGCACAACCGAAAATACACTTTGTTCGCGGATGCGGCGGGCGATGAGCTGCGTGTATTGCGCCCCGAAGTCGAGGATGACGATGGATTGGTTAACGGGGATTGAGTTGGGCGGGGATGGTTTCTCCACGGATGAGTGTCTCAGATTCAAGACAGGGTGTAAAGAAGGCAGCGTGTCTAGCTGGTCGCCAGCGGCACATCGCTGAGAATCGGCTCGTCACGATCGATGGTCGATTGCACCGCCGGTGCTGGCCTGGCAGCGGGCGGCAGGGGGGCCGGCTCGGGCAACGTCTCCGGCATCTCGATGATGCACACGTATCCCGCGAGCCGCGCCATATAGAGCCAGTCTGCAATCGCGAGATAGACCAGCGTAATGAGAAGAACTCCGGCCAGCACGAGTCTTCCCGGAAGAATTTGAACGAATGCCAGCGGCATGGAGACGACCGAGGTAGCGATCATGAAAACCGTCAGATGGGCCAGGCCCGTCCAGGTACTTACGGCAAACACAGCGCCCCCACGCTCGCGGCTCAGGGTAACCGCCGAAGAAACCGCGGCCAGAGTGTCTTCGCCATCGCGCACAGCAAATAGGGGTGCGAGTGACAGCAGCCAGTTGAGGGCCCACCACGCCAAGCAGATCAGGCCGGCCAGCGGCAAGAACAGAAGAAAAGCCAGACCGGGCCGTGGATTAGCATCCGGCGAGGCAAAGCCGGCAAGAATTGCCGCGCCCTGGAATGCGAAGAGAGCGGCCAGGGCCACCGCGGCGCGAAGGAAGTTGAGACCGAGCAACGCGCTGGTTCGCGAACGCTTACCGGGATGGCTTTCACTTTCGGCGTCGTCCTCAGCAGCTTTGAAAACAACGCTGCGGAAATAATCCAGCAGGGAGCGCACCGTGACTAGGCGCCCGGCCGAAGCTGCGACAATCCAAAGGAACGTCAAGGCGAGCGCGGCGAGTAGCGCGGCCGTGGAGGCGCGGCTCAGGCTGCCGCGAAAAATGTGGGCGATCGCTTGTCCCACAGGCACGGGATGTCTTGTGCGCAGGAGAAGCAGATCGCCATGGGTAACCAGCAGGGTCTTGAGATATTCGATAACGCCAAAAGCGAACACGGCCAAGGCTGCGCCCCCAACCGCCCACCGCCACGCGATTTCCGCCAGAGTAAAAGAAGGCCGGCGCAATGCGGCGCGAAAGCCTTCGAGGGTAGGAGAAACGCGAGCCACGTGCTCAGGATAGCGCAACCTGCGGTTCATTGTGCCGGACGGAGAAAGGCAAGAGAATCACCTGACCACGAGATTGAGCAACTTCCCAGGCACATAGATTCTCTTTAGGATTTGCTTGCCCTGCGTCGCCGCCCGCACTTTTTCCTCGGCCAGCGCTTTTTCGAGGACAAAATCCTCCCCGGCATCGACGGGCACGACCACAAGGCCGCGCAGCTTACCGTTGACCTGCACCGGGATTTCGATTTCTTCCTCCCTGGCCAGCGCGGCATCGTAGTTGGGCCAGGGAGCTTTGAGCAAACTTGCCTTCTCTCCGAGCATCTCCCAAAGTTCGTGGGCGAGATAGGGAGCAAACGGCGCCAGGAGGAGCACAAGATTGCGCTGCACCTCGGCCAGAAGAGCGATCGAGATCGCATTCTGCTGACCATCTTTACTCCCGGCCGCAGACGCCCCAGTCTCTTCATAGCCGTAGAGCGCGTTTACCAGTTCCATGATGGCCGAGATACAGGTGTTGAAGTGCCATCGTCCCTGAAAATCGTCGCTGACCCGCTTGATAGTCTGGTGAAGCTTGCGCTGGACGGCGCGCGCTTCCGCCGGCAAATCCGCCGGGACCGGTTTGCCCCACGCGGGATGATCCGGCTTAGCATTGCGCGCAACAAATCTGTACACCCGCCCCAAAAACTTGCGGATGCCCTCGATTCCGGAGTCCTGCCAATCCAGATCGCGGTCCGGAGGAGCCGCGAACAAACTGTAAAGCCGCGCTGCATCGGCTCCGTAGCGCGCGACCATTTCATCGGGTGAGACCACGTTGCCCAGATTCTTCGACATCTTCCTGCCCTCTTTGATCACCATGCCCTGGGTGAAGAGGCGCTCGACCGGCTCATCGTTGGTGATCAGACCCATGTCGCGCATGAACTTGGTCCAGAAACGCGAGTAGATCAAATGCAGGATGGCGTGTTCGACGCCCCCGATGTATTGGTCGATGCCGCAATCCCCGAACCAATATTGGGCGGTGTGGGAATCGAAGGGAGCGCGGTCGTTGCGGGCGTCGGTATAGCGATAGAAATACCAGGACGAATCGACGAATGTATCCATGGTGTCGGTCTCGCGCCGAGCCGGGCCGCCGCACTTTGGGCAGGTGGCCTGCGCGAATTCCGGCACCCGGCTCAGAGGCGAACCACCGGTGAGCGTGATCTCGACTTTCTCCGGCAGGATCACAGGAAGATCCTTTTCCGGCACGGGCACGATGCCGTCTTTTTCGCAATACAGCATGGGGATGGGCGTGCCCCAATAACGCTGCCGCGAAATCCCCCAATCTTTCAGGCGATAGGTGACGGTGGCCTTGCCGAAGCCTTTCTTTTCGGCATCGGCCGACATCTTCTTAATCGCCTCTTCGCAAGCCAGGCCGCTGTACGGGCCGGAATTGATCAGCATCCCGTTGTGCGTGGTGAACGGGAGGATCGGCTCGGCCATGGTCTCCTCGCCGGTGGTGATCGGCAGAATCACCAGACGGATTTCCAGCCGGTATTTCTTGGCGAATTCGTAGTCGCGCTCGTCGTGCGCGGGCACGCTCATAATGGCGCCCGTGCCATAGTCCATGAGGATGTAATTGGCCACCCAGATGGGAACTTTTTCGCCGTTGAAGGGATTAATGGCGTAGCGGCCGGTGTTGACACCATGCTTTTCGATCTCGCCGATGTCTCCGGTTTCTTTGGCTTTGCGCTGCTCCGCGATTAACTGATCCACTTTGGCGCGCAAGTCGGGATTGGCCGTTGCAAGATCGACAACGATGGGATGCTCGGGGGCAAGTTGCACCGAAGTGGCGCCGAAAATGGTATCGACTCGGGTGGTAAAGACGGTGATGGTTGCGCCCGCAGGCCCGAACTTTTTGTGATCCTCGGCGTAATCGAGTTTGAAGTCGACCAGCGCGCCCTCGCTGCGGCCGATCCAGTTGCGCTGCATGATGCGCACTTTTTCCGGCCAGCCCTCGAGCTTGTCGAGGTCGCGCAACAGTTCGTCGGCGTAATTCGTGATGCGCAAGAACCACTGCTCCAGCTCGCGCTGCTCGACGGGCGTATCTTCGTGCCGCCAGCAACAGCCATTGGGAAGAACCTGTTCATTGGCCAGCACAGTGCAGCATTTCGGACACCAGTTGACTTTGCTCTTCTTGCGATACGCCAAACCCTTTTCGTAGAGCTTGAGGAAGAACCACTGATTCCATCGGTAGTATTCGGGAAAGCAGGTGGTTACCTCGCGCGACCAGTCATAGGCGAAGCCGAGACGCTTCATCTGCGCCTTCATGTTCGCGATGTTGCGCAGCGTCCACTCGCGCGGCGGAACATTGGCCGAGATGGCAGCGTTTTCCGCAGGCAAGCCGAAGGAATCCCAGCCCATGGGATGGAGCACGTTGTATCCGTTCATCCACATGTAGCGGGCCAGGGCATCGCCGATCGAATAGTTGCGCACGTGCCCCATGTGCAGCGCGCCCGAGGGGTAAGGCAACATTTCCAGCACGTAATATTTTTTTCTTGCAACGCCAGAGGGTGAGACCGGATCGGCGGCGTAGAGGGAAGGGTCGCTCTGCCAGCGTTCCGACCATTTGGTCTCGACGCTCTGAAAGTCGTAGCGCTCGTCGCCACGATCTGCGCTACGCTGCACGGCCGTTTTTTCTTCGGAGGACATATCGCGGTAAGTCCGCGCCCAGGATAATCGTCGATTTTACAACGGGAGAATGGTTTGAGACCAAGATCAGCGATAGGCGCCTTTGCCATGACCTACTTCGAGCACCATCACGACAACCCGGTCATCCCGGATATTGCAGACCAGGCGATAGCCGCCCGCACGATAGCGCCACAGGCCGCGCTTCTCGCCCTGCGCAGGTTTTACCGACTTGTCGGGGATTCTCCGCGCGCATGACACGTTCACGCAGAAAGCGAACAATGGCGGCCTGGGCAATTCGGTCGAGCTTCCCGATCTGTCGTTCGGCGGTTCGGCCAATCTCAACGGTCCAGGTCAAGCCGCCGCCCCAGCTCTTCGAGCGTGATCGTCGGCGGACGCCGCAAAAGAATATCCTGTTCGTGGGCAATCGAGCGAGGCATGCCCGAAGTATAAGCGGCGAGCGTGCGAAGCGTCCCGGCGCCGCTGCCCACAACAGATTTCGCGACGCACTCGTTCTGAGCGTGGTTCTTCAGCCTTTCACTGCCGCCAGCTGTTTGAATTCCTCGGCGGTTAAGCGCAACGAGGCGGCTCCCAGATTTTCTTCCAGATGCTTCACCGAAGAGGTGCCGGGAATGGGCAGCATGACGGGCGAACGCTGCAGCAACCACGCCAGCGCGACCTGGAACGGATTCGCCTGATGGGCCTTAGCGATTTTACTCAACGCTGCGCCCTCCGCCCGACCGGCCCCCAGCGGGAACCACGGGATAAACGCAATGCCCTTCTGCTGACAGTAGTCGACCACGGAGTCCCACTCGCGATCGGCGAAGCTGTAGCGGTTCTGCACGGACACGATGGGTACGATTTTCTGCGCCCGCTCGATGTGCTCGCGCGTGACGTTGGAGAGCGCAACCAGGCGGATCTTGCCCTGCGCTTTCAACTGAGCCAGCGTTTCGACCGAGACATCGAAGGGTATCACCGGGTCGGGAACATGCAGCTGGTATACATCGATGCGCTCAAGCCGCAGCCGCTTCAGGCTGCCTTCGACCGCCTTGCGCAGATGGTCCGGGCTGGCATCGTGCACCCACTGGTTGGGGCCAGGACGAGTCCAGCCACCCTTGGTCGCGATCACCAGATCTTTCGGGTAGGGCGATAGCGCTTCGGCGATCAGTTCTTCGCTGACGTCCGGGCCGTAAGAGTCCGCGGTGTCGATAAAATTCACACCGAGCTCCACCGCGCGCCGCAACACAGCCAGCGCTCCATTGTGATCTTCGGGAGGGCCCCAGATTCCATCTCCGGTAATGCGCATCGCGCCGAAGCCCAGGCGATTCACGGTGAGCTCGCCGCCAAGCGTAACTGTTCCACTGAGACTTGCTGACAAGGTCTGCAACTGAGCGTTCATAGAATGCCTCCTGAATGTCTCACGAAGAAGTTGATGAGGAATAATTTGCGGACTCCCGCATAACAGGACTTTCTACGGAATAAGGATGCTCGAAACAACAATTTGTTCGATGACCCGTCACGCAACGCTGATTCAAAACCTGAGTTCTCGGGCAGATGCTTCATTTGCGGTGCAGGCAGGGGCAACGCTAGACTTATCGGACGGCGATTACTCTGCGGCCGCGGATCGAAGTCCGGTTTTGGCGCCCACGCGACAAGACTATACCGCCCCGCGTGAACGCTTCTCCAGGAGTGAACCATGCTAGTGGTCATGAAGGCGCACGCCAGTCAGGAAGAGATACGTGACGTGTGCGCCAAAATCGAGAAGCTCGGCTATCGCGCTCACGCCATGCCCGGCGCGCAGCGAACCGCCATCGGCATCACCGGCAACAAGGGGGAAGTGGAGCAAGGCACGCTGGAAGAAATGCCGGGCGTGCAGGAAGTCATCAAAGTCTCCAAGCCCTACAAACTCGTCAGCAGGGATATTAAAGAAGACAACACCGTCATGACGTTTTCTGGAACGACGGCCACCATCGGCGGACCGGGGCTTGCCATCGTCGCCGGACCCTGTGCCATCGAGAGCCGGGAGCAGGCCTTCATCATAGCCGAGCGAGTGCACCGCGCCGGCGCGCAATTCTTCCGCGGCGGCGCCTACAAGCCGCGAACTTCTCCGTATTCATTTCAAGGCTTGGGCGAAGAAGCCTTGCAGATTATGGCTGACATTCGCGCGAAGTACGGCATGAGGATTATCACGGAAGCGATTGATAATGAGTCGCTTGATCTGGTCGAAGCGTATGCCGACGTCATTCAGATCGGGGCGCGGAATATGCAGAATTTTTCGCTGCTCAAGCGCGCGGGACGGTCCAAGAAACCGGTGCTGCTCAAGCGCGGCATGTCAGCGACGCTCGAAGAATTTCTGATGGCGGCGGAATATATTTTGAGCGAGGGAAACTATAACGTCGCGCTGTGCGAGCGCGGGGTGCGCACCTTCGCCGACCATACTCGCAACACCCTCGACCTGAGCCTGATTCCGGCGGTGCAGCGGCTGAGCCACCTGCCCATCCTGGTTGACCCCAGTCACGGCACGGGTAAGCGAAATAAAGTCACGCCACTCTCCCGTGCCGCCGTTGCTGTGGGCGCCGACGGACTGATGGTGGAAGTGCATCACAAGCCGGATGAAGCGCTGTCGGATGGTCCGCAATCGTTGTTTCCGGATCAGTTCGACGAACTGATGACGCAGGTGAAACAGATTGCCGCGGTGGTGGGCAGGACCGTGCCGGGGATTGAGGTGAGGGAGACGGAAGAAATAGCGAGACAGCAGTCGATTCGCCCGATTTGAACCCCTCGGCCCTGGGGAAGGGACGGGCAGAAAAGCCCACCAGACAGGGGGGCCCTGGGCGACGAGCGTCTGCCGCTTCACTCACTGATGACGTGATCGGCCCACTCCACCAGAGAAACGTAGATTGGAACTGTGCCCCATTGCGCATTCCAAGCGCTCAAGTCCGCCTCCGTGACCCCACGGGCCCGGGAGCAGGCCCCTCAAGAGAATACCGGGATGCGTTTGGCTACAACCTTGGTCATGGTCTCGTTGAGGGGAGGCCATCCGATCGGTTTGACCGTATCAACTGTCGCCTTGCGCATGAGGTACGTAGCGTCGTGAGTGAGAAATATCTGAACATCGTGTCCGGCGTCGGCCAGTGCGAGCCCGTGGGAAAAGACAAAAGATGCACGAGTCGGCTCGTCCGTTCCCCAAGAACTCCTCATCAAGATGTGCAGTTTCTTCTTGGGTGCCTGAGGTTGCTGAGTTTGCGCCTCGCTGGCGGAAGCCGCCAGCGCTCCGGCGGCGAGTGCGCCAGCAGCCAATTGCGTCGATTTTTCCAGAAAGCTGCGGCGGGTCGCCATACCCCACCTCCCGCAAATGGCAGGATGCTACACGAACTGGGAGCTGATTACAAAGCATTATTGAGGTTCGCCCGCGTGCCCACAGACATTCCCTCTGGATTTTCGTAATCGTAGCCTCGTGCAAAGAACTGTAAAGTTAATGGCCTTTTATTCCCACCTGCGACAAGATATTTGCTCGCCGCCATCGCGGCGTTTCGTTGGACATCTGGCCCATGCTTCGCAAACCTAATTTCCTTACCGCGCCTCGAATCGGCATTCTGGTGGTGGTCGCGTTCTCCCATCCCTGCGGCGTGCTCGCCCAGCAGAGCATTCCGGGAGGAGTGATGAGTGGTGGAACGGCCACAGGAGTTGACGTAAAGGACGACTTGAAGGGTTTTCACCAAGCCATAGCCTTGCAAGCGACGAACCTGCAGGCCGCGCAATACAACTCCATGCTCAAGACCGCCGCGTCTGCGGCTTCGGAGCTGCAGGCGTTTTTGCAGCAGTTGAATGCGCCGAAGAGCCCGCCTGAAATCGCCAGCCGAGGGACTGGCCTGCAGCGGGCGCTCGAAACCGCCCTCTCGGAAAACAGAAAATTCCTCGAGGGACTCTCGGATCAACAGAAATCTGGTTTGAAGGAGACTACCCGCAAGCTCGAGAAGTCCGACTCCGACCTGGCGGACCGGGTTAGAGAGCTCGAGCAACAACTCGTCGACAGCAAAAGGAGCGACCAACTGGGAAGCCTAGCGCAGGCCCTGGAAAGCGACCTGACGAGTTTCCGCAGCCAGCAACTTGATCTCGGTAAGGCAATGAGCATCGCCGATCCGGGTACAAGTAAAGACCATGCCCTCCAGATTTCGCCGGTGAAGAATACGGTCGCCTTCGGCGATCAGCCCGTCGCAATCATCACCTCAGGAGTAATTTCCAAAACCGCGTCTGAAGCCGGACAGGATACCTTCGCGCTTGAGCTGACCGCTGACCTTTCCGATCTGCAGGAAAATATCGCTTCGGTCCTGCATGCGCAGCTCGACCAGGAGAATCGCTGCGGTGATCGCTTTGAAGTTCGTGACGGCACTCTCACTCCTCTCGATCCCTCCAGCCTTGTGGTGACTCAATTTCATTTCGAACGCTGGGCCTGCTTTGGCCGCAACGCAGAGAACGAAATGGTGGAGGGAGACGGCACGCTTGGAGTGCAGCTTACGCCGGCGGTGTCGCAAGATGGGGCAGTGACGCTACAAGCACAGATTACCCGCATGGACGCCCATGGGTTAACTGGCGAGCTGCTGCGCTCGGGGCAATTGGGCGAAAGCTTGCGCGATAAGATCGCCGACTCGATTGTGTCGGCGGTGCGCCATAGCGGCGACCTGGCGAGTATGCTGCCCCCTGTAGTGCAAGGCCACGCGATGCTTCGCCGCGTGCAATTTCAGGGCACCGGTTCGGGCCGCTTGCTGATTGTGCTGGATGGTGATATCACACTTCCGCAAGATAAAACCGCAGTCATGACCAGTGAACTCAAGGAGCGGGCATCATCGGCCCAGAACCGGCAAACTAGTGAGCCTCACTAGTCCGCCGATCTAAGGACTTCCCTCCAACGATCCTTCTTCGATAGTCTTGCATCTTCCGAGAAACCTGAACCCTCATTTTGCGAAAACTTCTTCTCATCGCCGTTCTTGTACCCATTCTTGGCGGAGCTGCCTGGTGGTACTTTCGCGAGGAACAGTTTCCCGATTACGGTCCGGCCTACCGCGAATATGCCTACGTGACTAATGGCAAGAGCAACACGGTGAGCGTGATTGACCTCCGCACGTTCGAACTGGCCAGGACGATTCCGGTCGGATCCGAGCCGACCGGAATCGCGGCCAACGGCAAAAAGAATGAGATCTACGTGGTTAATACGGTTTCCGATAACGTCAGCGTGATCGATGCGGAGAGAAACGCGGTGGTGGCGACGATCGGGGTTCATGCGCGGCCATATTTTGTCGACGTTTCTGAGGACGGCAAGCGCGCCTACGTGGCGAACTCCGGCTCGGCCAATGTTTCTGTTCTCGATCTCGAAAAACGTGCTGTCATCGGCAATGTGCGCGTGGGTGCAGCGCCGGGATTGGCCCGGGTTTCGCCGGACGGTGCCACGGTCGTGGTCAGCAATCGTGGAGACGATACGGTTTCGATCGTTGATGCTCGCGAACTTCGCGTACGGGCGACCCTGCCAGTTTGTCGGCAGCCGGAAGACATTGCCATTCTTCCCGATTCGAGCAAGGCGTTCGTGGCTTGCTCCGGTTCGGCGCAGGTTGCGGCGATCTTTCTGAAGAAGGAGGCCCAGGTTCAGAACGAGGAAAATTCGGAATCGAACAGCGACCATGTCCTCGCTCTTCTCGATGTGGGACACACTCCGGTAAACCTGGCGTTGAAGCCCGATGGCGGCGAGTTGATCGTCTGCAACTTCGACTCCGATAGCATTTCGATCATCGAAACCGGGACCAACGAAGTGGGCAGCAGCACCTTGATCGGGCAGCACCCGGCGCACGCTATAGTCACGCACGACAATTCCCGGCTTTACGTCAGCAACTTCGGCTCGAACAGCATTGCCGTGTACGACATCGATATGGGAAGACGCGTCGCGACCCTGCCCGTGGGCAGTCATCCCGATGGGCTGGCTCTGTCACAAGATCAGAAATACCTGCTGGTGCTGGATACTCAATCCGGCGATGTCACAGTGATCCAGAAACGCACACCGCGCAAACTCGAGCCCTCGGAGTATTCGCTGCTTACCATGATCCCCGTCGGCGTGCAGCCCAACGCAGTAGTGGTGAAGTCCTTCCTGCTTGCGGGAACGCCAGCGAAAAAATAAGAGCCGACGGCTCATCCTGCGACGGGGAAATTCGCCCAGAAGGTGCGGGGAAAGCCGCGGGAACCGCTTGCCCAATCCCGCAACCTGTGAGAACAGCCTTACCTAAGTTGTTGAATTTGCGCTTCTTCCTCTTCAGCCTTTTCAGCTCGAATTGGCAAGACGCGTGCTTCTTAAGGATTTGATTTCTCCTGTGGGACGGAGCGCGCAACAAGATTGCGCACAGAACGCTGGGAGCTCGCAACTGGATGGCAAACGAATCGGTCGAGTCCAACACTTTGCAAGCCGGCTGGAAAACGGCCCAGGTTTACCTAATGGCCGGAATCTGTCTGGCCATCGGACTTCTTCTCGGCTATCTGTTTCGCGGATCGGCAGGAAACTCTGCCAAAACGGCCTCGGCCAGTACCGCATCGGCCAGTGCGAACGCGATGCAGCCAATGCCCACGCTCGATCAGATGAAGCAGATGGCGGACAAACAAGCTGCGCCGCTGCTTGAGCAACTCAAGACCGCCCCCGATAATTTCTCCCTGCTCAACCAGATCGGGACAATCTATAAGCTTACCCATCAATTCGAGGCGGCCGCCGGATATTACCAGAAGGCGCTCGATGCCGACCCGAAGAACGTTGGCGCGCGCACTGACCTAGCCTCCTGCCTTTATTACCAGGGCGATGTGGAGGGGGCCCTGCGGCAGCTTCAACAATCCCTGCAATACGATCCGAAAGACGTCAATTCCCTCTTCAATCTGGGAATGATCCGCTGGCAAGCCAAGAATGATGCGCGCGGCGCGGTGAGCGCCTGGCAGTTGCTGCTGAAATCAAACCCCAAGCTCTCCGCCGATCGCAAGGCTGCCGTCGAAAAGATGATCGCCCAGGCCAGGCAGCACATTGGCGGCAAGCTTGATGCCGATGAAACTACCAAGGAGCGTTGAACTATGCCCGACAGCAAGAAAGCGTCTGGAACTGAGAACTGGACCAGCGTGCAGGCCTATACGCTGGCAGTGATTTGCCTGCTTCTGGGAGTGGCGGGCGGGTGGCTGTTCCGCGGATCGCAAGCACCTGCGGCGGCTGCGCCGGAGGCAGCAAGCGCCCCCGCGCCCGCGAGCGAAAATGCCGGCATGAATGCGCAGCCCAGCCCGGAACAGATGAAGCAAATGGCCGATACGCAGGCGGCTCCATTGCTGCAGAAGCTGAAATCCGACCCGAATAACACGGAATTGCTGACCAGCGTTGGCAATTTCTACTATGACGCGCAAATTTATCCCACAGCCATCGACTATTACCAGCGCGCTCTGAAGATCAAGCCTGCCGACGCAGGCGTCCGCACCGACATGGCAACGGCATACTGGTACCTGGGCAATGCCGACCAGGCCATCGACGAGTTCAACCAGGCCCTCTCTTATGAACCCGACAAGTCGAGCACCTTGTTCAATCTCGGCGTAGTGAAGTGGCAGGGCAAGATGGATATCAACGGCGCGGTCGCGGCGTGGCAGAAACTGCTGGCCACCAATCCCAACTACGAAGGAAAGCAGAAAGTCGAGGAGATGATCGCGCAGGCGAAGAAGCACGCTGGCGTGAAACCGGGAACGCCTGCCAAGCCGCTGCCGGAGTAGAAGTGCTATACCTCTTCGTTCGTAATCTGCTTAGGGCAAGAAAGCTAAAGTTCCCCGGCGAAGAGTCGATAAAGCCTGTGTGCCCTCCTCCATTGCCAGATTCCTTCTCGGGATCGCGTCACTTTTCCCAATAGTCTCTGGATGCGTGTTCCCGGAGTGCCTTATGGCCGGCGAAGATACCGGCGTTGTCTACCGGGCCGGCGTCAATGAGGTGCAGCTCACATTTTCCGCCAGGGATCAAAATCAACACGGAGCGGCCACCTTGCAGGTGGGCGACTTCGCCGTGGTTGATACAGATCGCGTGATTCGCAAATACCGCAGCTTCCGCCGGGTGAATCTTACTCGCATCGACGTGGCAGTGCTGATTGACGCGAGCGAATCGGTCAAGCCAGACTTCCGCTCCGAAATCATGAATACTTTGGAACTGATTTCCCAGATAAAGGACATTCCACAGAAGAGCATCTCGGTTTTCTTCGCTCGCGGTTCCAAGCCCGCGGTCCTGTGCTCCGGCGCCTGCACCGTCTCATCGACGACCGAACAGCTTTCACAAATACGTCCGGCTGGTCTGACGCCTCTGTTCGACAGCGTCGTCTTTGTTTCGGATTTTCTTTCTGGGGGCAGCGTGCCTCGGGATGAGAACTTGGATGGCAGCCCGGCAGCCAGAAGAGTTCTTGTCATTTTTTCAGATGGCGAGGATAACGTCAGCATTCACTCCTACACGGATGCGTTGCAGACTGCGCTGGCAGGCGATGTCGAGATCTACTCAGTCGATACGGGTGATCCAACCTTCAGCGATGGCGCGGAGGTTCTGCGCAATCTGGCCACAGCCACAGGAGGGCGATTTCTCGCCACGAAACAAAGCGCATACCGCCTCGCGGAGGCCATTCTCGAGGATTTTCACTCTACTTACAGCGTGACTTACAGTCTGCCCAGCCGGACGGAGGGATTCCACCCGGTACGCATTCTTCCCACGAACAACTCGCGAATTCAGTTCCGATGCCGAAGCGGTTATTACTATTTCAATCTCTTCTCGCCGAGTCCAGCAGGCAATTAAGGGCTTTATGAAAAAGATGGCAGCGATGATTTTTCTTCTGTTCAGCTCCTCGGTGATTTTCGCGGCCCAAACTGTAACCCATTCCGGAACCATCGTGCGCATGCGCATGGAAACGTGTATGGGAGCGCAGCATGGATTCATGGCGGCCATGTCAGGAGCTGGACATATACAAACCGGAGAGCTCTGCCCGGAGTATGTTCTTGTGACCGATAAGGTGGTTTACGTTATCCAGGGCAAAAAGTCGAACGAGCTTGTGCCTTTGGCCGACGTCACGCACTTTCGGTTGCAGAACAACGAAATGCTGATCCGCATCGATGATGCTCGGCGGGAATCGCACTTTCGCGTGATGGAGATGATGTTGCGGCCGGAGTGGGAGCATAGTCAGTTGATCCAGGAAGAAGAAGCCGGCGAACTTCCGCGCCATCACCCCGACGCGGCGGCACTCATGAACGTGCAGTAGCCGGCCGGTGACACTGCGCAGCGCCACCCGTCGCAAATATCGCCTCACTCCCCTTCCTTGACCGGGCGGAACTCGACCACGGCGATTTCATCGAAGTTTCCGATCTGTTGTGCCGTGAAAGCGCCGGCCGAGTAGTCCGTGAGCCAACGCAATGTCGGATAGCACATCGGGCTTCCGATGGCGAGGAACCTCTGATGGCGCTGTGCCGCCGCCAGCACAACCGGGCTCGCGATGCGGACGGTTTCATCGTTGAGATAGTAGGGAAGCAGAACCACCGGAGCGTCGATCGGGTAATAGCTGAACTGCGACACCAGCGCATTTTCGCTGTTCTGATCGGCGGGGAGCGGCTCGTAGTTGGCTTCGATGAACGCACTGCAGGCCAGAACCGTAGCTTTGTCCTGGGCAACGTTCTCGTTCACGAACGCATGAGCTTGCTTGAAGCTCATCTCGTGCTTGCGGGACAAAGGAGATGCGAAATACAAAATCATCGTCCAAACCACCAAAGCCAGGCAGCACATTCCACGCAGCCAGCGAGAATCGAGCCAGCTGATCAGAAAACCCCACATCAGCGCGGCGCCGGGCACGGCCACCAAACAGTATCGCGGGATGAAAACGCGCATCGGAGTCGCCCAACTCATGCCGTAAAGAATCGCGATTGGAACCAGGCCAAACAGCGGACAAAGCAGAACTGCCATCGAGCAATCACGCCCGGGCAGCTTTACTTTTCGGAACAAGGCGGCGATAAACAAAGACGCCACAAAGACCACCAACAACTTGAAGGGCACAAGCGTGCGCAGCGCGAACCAGGTCCTGGGTTCGCCCGCGAAGGTGTGCAGTTGCCGGGTACGAAACAGTTCGACGAAACGCGTGGCTTGAGGCGCGGCCACAAGCACAAATGTGGCAAGGCTCGCCGCCAGTTGGCCGGCATCGCGCCGGATGGAACGTCCACGCAGCAAAAGGTAGTAAATCGCGAAGGCCGGCAAAATGACGCCGAACAAATAGTGAAAATACAGAATTCCGGCGGCGCTTGCGCTAAACAGGATCGCATCGTGCATCCGGTTGCGCGCCGTCCAGCGAACCAGGGCAAGCGTCGCCAGGTTGGTCATGAGTAGTGCGAAAGCGTATGGGCGCGCGTCGGTCGCGGCGAAGATAACGTCAGCATGAACGCAAAAGAGAATGCAAACGATGAGCGCAATCTCACGGCTAAAAAGCTCACGGCTCGTGCGAAACAGAAGGTAGGCGGCGGCGAGCATGGCCAGGGTCGACGGAACTCTCAGCGCGACTTCGCTGCTGCCAAAAAGCGATTTCGCGAACCAAAGAATGTAAAGATAGGCGAACGAGGAGGGCATCAGCGCCGACCGGCTCCAGATTTTTGCGAACCCGCCGCTCACCTGCCAATAGGCAAGGGTTTCATCGATCCAGAGCGGGGCACGGAGGGCGATCGACCAGAGCGACAAGGTAGCCAGCAAAGCTGCAGGATAAACAAGCCTGGCGAGCCGGGAAGCCGGTTTTTCGATGTCCTCAGGAACTGCAGTTGCCGTAGCCACCGTTTCAATCTTCCTTTCCACCGACCCGGGAACAAGTAGTGTAAGGCTGATTGCTGGGCTGCGAAAAGCCGGTTTGCCCGCGTGATATCTTGTAGCGTTCCCAGAGCTCGAATGAAGATGAGTGCGGGCGGAGAGTTACGCGGGCTTCTGCGGTTACGCGGGTTGCAGTTGCTAACCCTTACGTTGCTGCTTGGTTTTGTGGGATGGAGAGCGTTCCAACTGAAATTCAGCGTTCTCGATCTGGATGTATGGTGGCATCTGAAAGTGGGTGAGTGGATCGTGGAGCATCATGCCTTCCCCCACACCGGCATCCTGTCGCGCACGGCAGCCGACCGTCCGTGGATGGCATACAGTTGGGGCTACGAAGTGCCACTGTGGCGTGCCTATGTGTGGTTCGGGCTGGTGGGAATCGGCCTGTATGGAACGCTGCTGACGCTGGGAGTGGCCTATGCCGTGTTCTGGATGGCGCGCAGGCTCTCCGGACGATTCTGGCCCTCGTGCGTGCTGGCTGCGGTCTGCTGCTCGGCATTTCTCTTCAACCTGATGCCGCGACCGGTATTTCTCTCGATGGTCTTGTTCGCGGTGACGCTCACGCTGCTTCTGGAAGCGCAGCGTACGCTTCGCGTGCAACTTCTCTACTGGCTTCCGCTGGTATTCGTGATCTGGGCGAATTGCCATATTCAGTTTGTCTACGGGCTGTTTGCAGTCGGGCTGTTTACCTGCATCCACCTGCTGCAGCAGGCAGGCGCTCGTTTGGGTATTGAGCGGGAATTCCTGCAGCCTTCCCGGTTGCCTGCGGGAAAGCTGGCTCTCGTGTTCGTGTCATCTGCGCTGGCCGCTTGTGTCGGGCCATACACTTATCATCTTTATTCCACCGTGTTTGCGTATGCGGGATCGAAGTTTCCTTACAGTTTCATACGAGAGGGACTAGCCCTCAATTTCCGGGCTCTAAGTCACTATGTCGAGCTGTTGCTAACCGGGGCAGCATTCTTCGCGCTGGGACGCAAGGCGCGCATCGATCTTTTCAAGCTCGCGATCTTGACGGTCGCGGCGGTCTTTGCTTTTCGCTCCATGCGGGACTCGTGGTTTCTCTGCATCACGGCGGCGGCCTGTATCGCGGATTCTCTAGCCGGCGTCCAGGGGCGGGAAGCTGGCGAGACGCTTTGGGAAAAACCCGGTGTCGCAGCCGGGCTGGCCCTGCTTTTGTTTCTTTTTGCGCGCGACACGAATTTCACTGCCCGCGGACTCGACGACGCGATCAGCAGCGCGTTTCCGGTAAACGCCGTCAATTTTCTCCGCCGCAACCCGCAACCCGGCCCGCTCTACAACACCTTCGACTGGGGCGGATTTCTGACCTGGTATATGCCGGATTATCCGGTAGCGATTGACGGCCGCACCGATCTCTACGGAGACGAGATGGACATTCGTTTCTTTCAGACGCAGCAGGGCGACGCTTCGTATGTGGACGATCCTTATTTGAACCAGGCGCGGCTGGTATTGGTGCCGAAGAAAGTTCCACTGGCCAGCGTGCTGCTTTCCGATTCGCGCTTCAAGCTCATTTTCCAGGATTCGCTGGCTGTGGTGTTCGTCCGGCGTTAGCATCTCCCGGGGCGCCGCTACTTGACGATTCTCCTGGGCGGGCCGACGTTAACCCTATTGGGACTGGAAGTTGCCGCCGCGCTCACTGTGCCGTCTGGGTTGTGGGCCGCCGCGTGGCAGACGAGCACGCAGGTGTTCGCCGCGCGGCTATAGGAAATGGGAGTGGCCCCGTTGGGCGCGACCACGTTTACATCAAAATTCACCAGGCGCTCGCCGGAAATCGTGGCGCTGGTCGCGCCCATGCCGTGAGCCGTGTGACAAACCGAACAACTGAAGCCGGCATTGATGTGCATGGCGTGTTGCGTGAAGCTGGTGTTCTTTATGATCTGGCCGGCCAGATCATGGCATTTTCCGCACAGAGCGTACGGCCCATTCACGCTGAGATCCGGGTTCGGAGAGAGGTTTGTAATCAACTGGCCGGGCACAGGCGCCTGGCTGGCGATGTACTGCCGCTCCAGGATATGCGTCCACTTGGAGCCATGCGGACCGTTAGGGCCGGTTCCTCCGAACTCGCGGTTGTCGTCGCTGTTGTGGCAATCGGTGCACAAAATTTGCGTACCCATGGCGCGCCCCAGCGTGCTGCCATCGAGATTCAGCATGTTGGGCAACAGGCTGGGCTGCGGCAGCGGGCTGTTGCTGACATGGGTCACGGGATGGCTGGAAGTTGAGGTGATGCTGAATTGAGGAATCAGATTAAGCGGGTCTCCCGCCGAAACTGCGCGCACCGGCAGATACCCGTAAATTGCGTTGGCGGCCTTCCCCGCGCTGGTTCCGTGGCAGCGGAAACAGTTTTCGTACTGATTGACAGCAGGGGTCAACACGGTCACGCCGTCGGTTGCGCTGATGCCGGCTACTCCGCTCTGCGAGGCGCGGATGATCGGTGGCAATGGAAAACTCTTCACCGGATTCGAGGAGTGGGCATCGTGGCAGTCGACACAGGTCGCGTGCCGGTTGTTGTTGAGCAGCACGGGTTCGGCGGCATCGTGCTGATTGGTTCCGCTAGGGATCGGATGGCCGACCTTGGGGGAGGCGTACTCCGCCATAATGCTGAGCGGGGCGGGCGAGATGTTAGAGCCGCCGCTGTGGCAAGCGATGCAATCCTGTTCGTTCGCGCCCCGCAGGAGCCGTGTGGCCCCGGGCGCGTTATGCGGCGCATGACAACCGATACATGCCGACTGCATCACCGAGGGATAACTGCCCACGCCCGCCTGAGGGGTTAATTTGTTGGTTGCTGTATTGTGAATGCTGGTCGTCCATCCCGCCAGCGGATTGCTCTGCCCCGGCATCTGACGATTGGGATCGTGGCAGGCAAGGCACATCTGCCCATTGGAGCTGTCGCGGACGAGAAAGTTTTGCGAATAGATATCCTTGGCCTGCACGTGGGCACTGTGACAGGAGGTGCACTCGATATTGCCGTTAATGAGTGTCACCGCGCCCAGAGGATCGGCCGTCTTTCCCTGCGAAACCAGCGAGGCAACCAGATCAACGGAATCTTTCATCGGCAAAGCCAGGCTGAACGGATGCGAGGGCTGGAGGTTCGATCCCAATATGTCCTGGCTATACATGCTTCCTGTCATGCTGATCTTGCCGAAAACCGCGGTGGTGCCGGGGGCGACAGTGCCGTCGTGGCAGCTCAGGCACAGGCTGCTATCAGCCCCAAGAACCGGCTGCACTTCGCGGTTCTGTTCCGTGGAACTGGTGTATGGGCTATAAACCTGGTTGGAAAGGGTCTGGTTCCACAAAGGGGTTCTGCCGCCGATGCCCGAGTGAGGAGCGTGGCAGTACATGCAGAAATCGGGCCGGGCGCCCACCACCGGAGATTTCGTTCCCGGCCCCAGATCGTGAACGCCGATGACATCGCCGCTAACCTGCGCGAACGTCGTGGCCGCGGCCAGCGTTATCATTAGGCCTGCGAATTTACAGCGCCGCTTCACTCGGTTCCTTCCCGTCCTTCCTTCGCCTGGCGGGGCAGCCCAAAATAGTGGAAGACCTGAATGCGGTGGTTGAAGGAATCCACCACAAAAATCCGGTCTTCGTGATCGATGAAAAGCCCGGCTGGAAGCTGGAACTGCCCCAGTGCCGTGCCACGCTGGCCGAAGTAGTAGAGCAACTGACCCTGACGATCAAATACCTGCACCACACCCCAAAGCCCGTCCACCACGTAAATGTGGCCTTCGGAATCGACCGCGACGCCCTTGGGGCGAAACATTTCGCCGGTACTGTCGCCCAACTGTCCAATGGAGAAGCGAAACGCGCCGGAGCGGTCGACAACCTGAATGCGGAAATTCATGGCGTCGACCACAATGAGGTCAGGGCCATCCAGACGGAGCTCCGTCGGATAGTTGAATTCACCGTTGCCATCGCCATTCTTGCCAATGACCTGAAGAACGCTGCCCTGCATGTCGAGAACGAAAATCTGGTTGCGCAGCGTGTCGGTCACGTAGATTCTCTGCGCCGCCGAGTCCACGGCAATGCCGGTGGGGCGCTTGAAGTATCCCTCTCCGCCCTTGAGACTGCCGATGGCGCGGCGAAACTTACCGCTGGGATCGAAGACGAAAATCTTGCCCGAGTCCGAGTCGGTGACGTAAATGTTGTCCTGGGCGTCGACGGCCACGCATTGCGGCTGCAACATGGGATCTTTGCCTTTGTCAGCCCGCCACAGGAACTTGTATTTCTGGTCGGCGAAATCGAAGATGTGCACGCCCGAGGCGCCGGGATCGGTGACGATGATGCGCCCGTGGGAGTCGGTAGCCACGCTGTAAGGGCGAATGAGATCGTGAAACTCCGGCTCCCCGGCCACGACATCGAGAACGCGCGACCAGAAGCCGCGCTTGGGTTTGACCTCCCGCTGGGTGGAGAAACTGCGCTCGTAGATCAGCTTGCGTCCGCCTTCGAGAAGCAAGTCGGGTGGGCGCGGCTGCGCCGCCTGATCTTTATCCTTGGACTTTCGCGAGGCCCAGGCCGGCGAGAGGAGCAGGAGGAAAATACAGGCTGCCTGCGCGGTTCGGGGGCCATAGGTTCGCGTCCTGCTCAGAAGAAGTTGAACCATCGCGAAACACCGACGTAAAACGAGGATACAACAGCCGGCACCGTGCCCGTGGTGTTGAATCCCTGCTGCAGGCGGCTGAACCCTCCGGTCAAGTACATCTTGCGAAACTGATATTGGAAGAAGGTATTGTACTGGGTGTTCATAGCCTTCGAAGCTACCGAGTCGAACGAGGTATTGCTGTTCGCTCGAGCATAACTGGCAGCGATGGTCAACCGTCTGACCGGAGAGCTACCCAAACCGATGCCGTAACTGTCTCCTCCGAACAGGATCAAGGCGCTGGGCGTAACTACCGGCTCCAGCACAGGGTTCTGGGCCACTCCGCTGGTGGTTTCAATTCCGATGCCGCTTGATTTGGAGTAGGTCCCGGTCGCGGTGATGAAGTGGCTGATCCCGAGGCCCGTCGTGTAGCTCTCGCTGCTGTTCTTGGTGCCCTGCTGGATGGTCAAACCGGAGTGTCCGGCGCTCACGCCGGCGTTCCATGTAAGGGGCCCCCAACGATGCCGGACATTGCCCGAGTAGTTATAGAACGAACTGTTATACGTGATGAGCAGGGTCTGGGCGTTCTGGGCATAGCTGAAGGATCCGGTCATCACCCAGGCGTTGATGCGGCGGGTGAAGCTGGCGCTGGTGGTAAAGCCCAGGGTGTTCTCGTTGGTGTTGTCGAGGGTGCTATCTCGAATGGTGGCGGCTCCGTTAAAGTTGCCGCCGAGAAAGCCAGTGGTGTAGAGCAGGCTTCCGCTGTAAGTATTGGCGCCAAAAGTCTCGCCCAGGAAGGTTTGCTCGCGGCGCTCAATGTCGACCTCGCTTTGCAGCCCGCGAGCAAGCGCATAGCCCATGGTGCCGATAATGTCCAGTCCGTGCGAAGATTGATTGATATTCTCCGCCGGAACGGCGCCACCCGCAGCGACGACCTGTTCATACAGCTGCCCGGTGAGGCTGTTGGAATAATTGGCGCCGACCGCGAGATGCAGCTTGTCTGTGGGTTGGATCCCGGCATTGCTGGTAATGGTATCGATGTTGCCACTATAGCTCGACCCCAGCAGACCGGTATCGAAGCTCGAGCGGTTGAAATTTGCCGAGAATCCACCGCGCATGGGAAGGGCATGGGTCACGTTGAACCCGTAGCCACTGCTGCTCGAGCTCACATCTTCCGGAGGCTCCTGCGTTTCAGTCAATTGAGGAATCAGGGAATGCGAGCCGCCATCCTGGTAAAACGCACCCAGCCCGAAACCGTGAAACAGATATCCGGATCGCAATGTGAGCGAGTGGAAGGTAGAGTCCCCATTCTGATCGGTTCCGAAGATTGAGTAGTCGTTGCTTCCTCTTTGAAAGCTGGCGGACAAGCTGGGTTCGTCGGGAAGATTTTCCGACCAGGTGATGCCGAAGGTGTCGCTATTGCCGCGAGTGGTGTAGTCGGCTACTCCGGGGACGCCGAAATTTCCTTCACTGTTGTACGACTTGGCGTAGCTGACTGATCCGGGAAAGTGGCTGCCACTGAAAATGGAGGTTGAAACGTTCACGCCGCTGGAATCGAAAATGGACTGATAATTGGAGTTGGCCCGCGACTGGCCGTAATAGGGCGTGACGTTAAAAGACAGGAAATTCGGATTGTAATAAAAACCGGAGAGGGTGCCGGTGCCGGAGCCGCTTAAACTGTGGCTGGAGGAAATCAGATTGCCGTAGTCGCCGGTGTAACCTCCCGCCAGCGTGCCATTGAGATTCAGGTTCAGGTTGTCGCCCACCTGAAGCTGGCTCACCGCGGGAACTGCCAGAAACAAAACCCCAGCCAGCAGACCACCCGCCCATGGAATACGAACGCCCACTGGTTCCCCTTCTCATTCGCTACAAAGTTTCGATCTTCGCGTTCTGACGCAATCTCTTATCCAGCGCGGCGCGTAACTGGTTCGTCTTCTTTTCTTTGAGTTCCTTCCTGAGCTGATCTTTGACGTCCGCGAACGTATACGTCCCGGCCAGAATGTGCTTGTTCAAACGGACGATGGTATAGGCCTGATCGACCTGAATGAGACCTGTGATTTGTCCATCCTTCGAGGCCAGAAGTGCCTGAACTACCTGGGGCGCCAGCTGGTTGCGTGGGACGGCATGGTGATCGCCCATCATCACGCGGTAATCGTCATCGGAAATCTTTTCGGCCAGAACGCCAAAGCTCTCATAATCCCCGGTGCTCTGGGCCTGGCGCAGTGCCTCATCGGCGCGTTTGCGCTCTTCCATCAGTTGTTCTGGCGTCGGGTTCGGCGGAGGCAGCACGGAGATGGTCTGGATGGAAAAAGATTCCGGGTAGCGATAGCGCCCAAGGTTCTTTTCGTAGTAGGCGCGGGCTTCTGCCGGCGAGACCTCAGCCCGGTTCTCGACTTCCACCTTCAACAGCCGGTCGATCAACAGCGAGCGGCGAATCTTTTCACGCAGCAAGCGCTCGGAACCGTGAAACTCTTCGAGCAGAAACTGCTGATATTGTTCGGGCGAAGAAAACTGCGCCCGGAAACTGGTTTCCGCGGTCTGCATGCGCTCAGAGGGCACGGTCAGCTTTCTGCGCAGGGCTTCCTGGTAGACCAACTCCTCGAAGATGATCATGTCCATGGCGCCGCTGCGAATCTGCGGCTCCATTTCCTGCGGTACGCTGCCGTGGTGCTGCCGGGCATACGGGAAGATGGTGTACTCTTCGCGCAACAGATCGCGATCGGTCAACAGCACGCCATTGACTCGCGCCACAGGCCTTCCGGTAGGTACACCAAACGAACTCTCGTGGGGCTGCAACGCCGAAGTGGGCGTGTGAGAGGCGACTTGAGCGGAAGCCATCGCCCCCATCATCAGAACCACAGCCGGGATGTGAAGTTTGCAGTTCATGTTCCCCTCGCTGGGGAAAAAGGGGAGAGATTTCTCTCTCCCCTCGGCCAAGCTAGAAGATGGTTCCAGCGGTTCCGTTGTTGGACTCGTTGGCTTCTCCACCATGGCATTGGCGGCAGAACTGCGCCGTCTGGTTCGAACCGGGGGTGGTGCTACCCGGGTTATAAGGAGCGCGGATGAAGAACATGGTCTGGTAGTATCCGCTGGGCAGACCGCTGGTCGCGCCGGTGGTCACTTTCACCACGTTCATCACGTGCTGGTTGTGGCAGGTGGTGCAGGTCACAACCGCGGTGTTGTTGTAGGCGCTGAGCTGAACGAAGAACCCGTAATTCTGGACGAATTTGGAGGAATTCGGGCCGTTCATGCTAATGGTGCCGTTCGTCTCGGTGCAATCCCAGTTGTACTGGCCGCCGCAGGAAACCGTGGCGTTCAATCCCACCGGGTGATCGTTGAGGTAGTCGCCCGCGCCGTTGCCGTCCTTGCCCAACAAAGTCGGAATCGTGTTGTAGGTCCCGTAGCTGGGGGGCAACGTCTCGAACACGGCGTTTTTCATCATGGCGCCCTGCGCCCAGTTGCCGTCATGGCAGCTCAGGCAGGTCAGTAGACCCAGCACATCAGGTGTGGTGGCGTTCATGCTGGCAGGCAGCGTCTCCGCGTAGGTGCCGTGGGCTGTCTGGCCAGTCAGGATGGTCTGGTTGTACAGGTTGCCGACGTCTTGACCCCACAGTGCCTGGTTGCCGCTGGTGGTGTCACCAGACTTGTTGGCACCGTTGCCCCATGCGCCGCTGTGCGGAGCATGGCAGGCAGCGCAGCCGCGCCCGTAGTTCAGGTGCGCGCCGAGGACGTCCGTCGCCGGCGAGTAGTTTGGTCCCTGGGCCATGGCTATGCCCACCGTGACCAGTACCGCTAGCAGTACGAAGAACATCTTTTTCATGGATAAAACCTCCAGTTGAGTTGCAACTTCAACTAAGACTGCTGGTGTTGCCTTTGTCGGAGACGGGAGGCTCCGGAAACTGGGCCGACCCTGATTCGGAGATTTCCGGTTCATACCTGCACCCCACCTCCACCTGTGCTCATGCATGTGAGACGCCTACCCCGAAATACCTGTTGAAATCCGCATCGATGCCGCTAACTTATTGAACAGTCTGTCGTTGGAACGAACTGCCGGGGTGAGGCAAAGCTCTTCAGGAGCCCGACCAATCCGCAAAATGGGCTTTCTCCCGCACTGGAACTGGTGAAAAGCCCCAAGAGCCTGATGGCAAATCGTGATTGGAATCACGGGCACGACAAAGGTTCGAGCGTGCACGGTACACGCTCAGAAACTGGACGCCTCGCGAGTCTCGCTCCAGCTGAGTTTTGACCCTACGAATTGCCCGGTCCCTTATCTGTTGCCGGGGGTTTGGGAGTTGGCGTTTCAGCGGGCTGCTGAGTTGGCGCTGTGGGGGTGGATGGCGGAGCTGTTTCCGCGCTCTGCCGACGTGCTTCGGCCGCACGCTTTCGCTCCTCCTCCTGCCGGGTCTTTTCGGCAGCCGCCTCGGCATCGGTCACGTAACGAAACATCTGCAGGCGGCCCGGGTATTGCTCGGTGGTAAATACGCGATTTTGTTTGTCGATGGCTACCCCGACCAGAGCTTCAAATTGACCAGGAAAATGGCCGTGCCCGCCGAGATAGGTCAACAGCTGACCCTGGTCGTTAAAAACCTGCAAGGTGTCGTTCATTTCATCGGCAACCCAGACGTGTCCGTCGGAGTCGATGGCGATGCCTTTGGGGCGGGCGAAGCAGCCGGGGCCGTCACAATGCCGGCCAAACTCTTTGACGTAGGTTCCGTCTGCGTCGAAGATCTCAACCCGGTTGTTCATGGTGTCGGTGACATATAGGTTGCCATCTTTGTCGACAGCCAGGCCTTGCGGACCGGCAAAATTTCCTGGCGAGGTCAGCCAGTGATCTTTGCCTCCCGTACCGATCCGGCGCAGCTCCTTGAGTGAATCTGCGTCGAAGACGATGACCTGATCCTGTTGCGTGTCCGCGACATAGAGAAAGCGGTTTTCGGTATCGATGGCAAGGCCGACAGGGTCGACCAGTCCTTCATTGATTTGGGCGATCACCTGACGCTGGGGACTGAAAACCAGAACGCGGTGCAGCTTGCCGTCGGAAACGAACAAGCGATCGTCGTCATCGACAGCCACGCCGTTGATCCAGCCAAAATGCGCTTCGTAGCCGTTGCGGATCAGCTTCACGTCTCGCGTTTCGGTGTTGAAGATGAAAACCGCGCCCACCCGCTGATCGGCGACGTAGACCAATCCTTTTGAGTCGAAAGCGATGCCGTAGGGACCGATAAGCTGGAAGGGGAAGTTCTTGAGCGGGGTTGCGTCGCTCGCGGGCTCACTTCCGGCCAGGCGGTCCATCCAGCTCTGCTTCTTCTTGGTTTTCTGCTGCATGTAATCGATTTTCATGCCGGCGAAATAAGCCAGATAGCGGACGCGGGCGATGGAGGGAGGGCTGGGCCACACCAGTTTGGAGATATCAAACTCGGGCTTCTCGGCAGCCGGCTGTTCTTCAGCCTCGGCCTTTTTCCTTTTCTTGCCGAAGGCGGGCGAAGCAAAAACCAGGGCGAGGATGGTCAACCACAGGAGCATAGCCAGAATGCGAGTCCGGTTTCCAGTAAACCCATTCATCTGCATTCCCTCCCTCTACTTCAATTCCAACCTGTTCTTATGGCAGGTATCACAAAATGCCATGTTGTCCGCCTGGTCCTTCACCAGCAAACCCTCCTGAGCAGAGGAATGAGGCTGGTGACAAGAGAGGCAGCCCAAACGAACCCGAATCTTTGTCGGGTCCGTCGGGTCCATTAGATTCTGCACGGGATGCCCGGCGACGGGATGGCCGAGCCCGTAGCGCAGCGGCAGGATGGCAACCCTGTTTTTCTGGAAATAGTCTTCGGGCAGTTTGACTTTTCCGTTGAAGATGGTCAGCACATGCTCCGCCTCAAGCCGCTGCGGCTGCGAGTCTGGACCGTGGCACTCGAGGCAAAGGGCATTGCCCTGGGCGCGAAGCAAATGATCATTGTCGCCGCCGTGCGGTTCGTGACAAATGGCGCAACCCTGAACGAAGGCCGGTTGATGGAGCACGCGCTTCTTGGCTTGCTCGGCCTGATCGGCGTGACAGCCCAAGCAGACATTAACGGCGTCGGGCTTGGGAAATCCAGGGGACTTTCCCGCATGGGGACTGTGACAGTCGGTGCAATCACCCATGGCTCCGGGATGTTGCACTTTCGCGTTCTCGATCTGCTTCTCCTTGTCGTCGTGGCAGGTGACGCAGAGATCTTTGGCGCTGGCCGCAGTCAGAACTACTTTTCCGTCTTTGGCGGGCTGATGGCAGACCTCGCATTGCCCTTCGGCGAAGGGCATGTGCACGAACTTCTGCATCAGGTGCGGACGCGTGGACTCGTGCGGGTCATGGCAGTTTACGCAGTTCGCATTCTGGAAGGGCTGATCGTGGTGGGCCTTGACGAGACTGGCATCTTTGGGATCATGGCAATCCAGACACAAGGCCGGACTCGCTTTCGTCAGATGGTAGCGGAACTCTTCGGCCGTGCCTGCACCGCTCTTATGGTTAACGTGGCAGGTGTCGCAGCCCATATCGAGCGCCGGATGCCGGCTGCCGTTTGCCGGTGTGTTCACCCCGATGTCGTGGCATTGCAGGCAGAGGTTATCTTTTTTGTCGCCGGCGAGCGGCTTCAACAGTTGATTCTTGTTGTCCGAGGTGTGGGGATCGTGACACTTCAGGCAATCGCGAACATTGGGCGGATGAACTTCACCTTTGATCTGAGCGGCGTCTTTGTCGGCGTGGCAAGTGAGGCATAGTTTCACGGGAGTGACCGCGATGAGAGTGATGTGAGTCACGTCGCGGTTCGTGCGAATCTCGTGGCAGCTCAGGCAGCCCATCGAAATGGCGGAGTGAACGAACTTGCCTTTGGCTTTGTCGGCGTGACACTCGAGGCATTTGGCGGCATCGGTGTTTTTGTCGAGCGTGACGGGATGGACGACCGCAGAGGCGGACGGGTGAAGAGCCAAGCCAAGCAGGAAAAGCAACGCACCCTGCATCGCGGATCGTCCGATACTTATTCTGCAAACCCTGATTCTAATTTTTCTCCGAGTCATGACTTGCCACTTGACCTAGCGATGTTCATGCATGTGACCAGCCGAGAAAGAGAGGGGCTGTTCAAAATTTCAACGACCCCGGCAGTCGATTGAAGCAAAAGGAGTTAAAGGATTCAAGCTGGCGTTTGTGCAAACCGCATTTCAAGCGCAGGATGGGCCTTCTGGCACAACAGAATAGGTCAAATGACCCACGGAGACGAGGAACTCCCGAGTCCAGAGCGATTTTGGCGGCTGCGTTTTCCCATTTGCAACGCTGAGAGAGAGGTTGTGCTTGCCAAAACTGGGGGAAATCGCTTTTTGAACCTCTTAAGAATGTGTGATATGGCTCACGCAGGCCAGCCCTCTTGATCTCGCGATAGCCGTTAACTCCTTTTGCGTCAGCAGAATCGCAGAGACTTGAGGGTGTGGCGGCGTACGTGCACTCCCCGGGGCGAGGAAAGCGACATGGCTTCTGACTGGGGCAAGCCTATCCGCAAAATCTGGCAAACACTCAGCGCGATTCGAACGGGAGTGGTTCTGATCATTCTGGTGGTGATTTTCTCTGCCGCAGGTACCGTCATTCTGCAGCGGCCCATGACTGATCCGGACGAGATGCAACGGGCCTACTCGGCTGGGATGCTGCACATCCTGGACACTCTGGGACTGACGGATGTTTTTCACGCGCGCTGGTTCGTGGCTTTGCTGGTGCTGGTCAGTCTAAGCATCATCGCGGCCTCGATGGAGCGGTTTCCCAACGCCTGGCGGTACTTCGCGCGTCCCTACAAGACTCCTGATGAGAATTTTCGCCGTGTGCTGCCGACGCGGGCACAGATTCCGGTACCCGATGAAGAAACCGGGTTGGTAGCCGCGGAGCGGGCGTTTCACAAGATGGGATGGAAGAGCGAACGCATTGTGCAGCCGCAAAGTTTCTCGCTGTTTTCCGAGCGGCATCGCATCTCGGAGATGGCTGTCTATATTGTGCACGCGAGTTTGCTGCTGATTTTTCTGGGCGGGATTGTGGATGCTCTCTATGGCTGGCGGGGCTTTCTGATGCTGCCTGAAGGACAGCAATCGAATGAAGTCATGCTGCGCAACGGCGCCCAACGCGCGCTGCCTTTCGCGGTGCGCTGCGATGCCGCGGGCGAAGAAACCTATACCGACGGCTCGCCCAAGCGCTGGTGGTCAAAGCTGGAAGTGTTCGACGGCGGACGGGAAGTTCGCCGGAAAGAAATTTCGGTCAATGATCCGCTCGTGTATGGCGGCCTGCGTTTCTATCAGGCCAGCTATGGGAGCACGGACAACATCGATCACCTGGTGCTTGACGCAGTTCCGGCGACGGGCAAAGGGGAGCCGCACGAGATCTCGCTGGCGGAGGACCAGAGCGTGCCGCTCGATGCCGACACCACGGTGCGACTGGCTGAGTTCATTCCCGATTACGTGGTGGGCGATGGACGGGTCTACGCTCGGAGCGAAGACGTGGTCAATCCGGCGGTGCGCCTGGTGGTTACCTCGGCGAAAACGAAAGCCAGCTTCGACTACTGGCTGCCGGAGATTCCGGGCTTTGGCCAGAATGAGAAATCGCCATACACATTCGAGGCTAAGGATCTGAAGATGGTTCACTTCACTGGGCTGCAGGTTTCACGAGAGCCTGGGCAATGGGGCGTGTGGGCAGGAGTGATCCTGATGGGTATTGGCCTCACGCTGGTGTTTTACATCGTTCATATGCGTTTTTGGGTCGTGCCGGTGCACGATGGCAGCGGCAACGTGGCTTTGTGGATTGGCGGCGCGGCCAACCGGAATCGGGATGCGTTCGAGCAGAAATTCCAAAAGCTCGTGGAAGAAATCAAAGAACAACTGAAAACAAGAAAAACAGAGCGGCGGTTAAGCGTGAGTGAGCCGGCTGCCGCAACTTTCGCCGGGAAGTAACCGGCCCGGAGGGAAACTCTAATGTCCCGAGCAAGAGCACAGGAAAGAGTGGCAGCGCAGCCGACTAATGGCACGACGCTGATCGTGATGGTCGGACTGGGCATCGCCTTCCTGTTGTTCATGGCGTTTTTGAATGTGGTGAAAAGCGGCAATCTCCTGAGTGAATCGAATTTGTTGTTTGCCGCGCTGATTTTCTATGCGGGAGCGGGAGCGCTCTACCTTGGCTTCGGCGTGACCGGAACGGAATCCTACGTGAAGTTTGCCTCGCTGGCCACGTGGGCGGGGCTTCTGGCAAATACGGGCGCCGTGGCGCACCGCTGGTATCTGGCGGGGCATCCGCCCTTTGCCAGCATCTATGAAATGCTGTTGAGCTTTGTCTGGACTCTGGCAGCGCTGACGCTCATCGCTGAGAAGAAATATGGCGTCAAGGTGATTGGAACCGTGACCATGCCGGTGGCGATCGTCGGCGTCGTGCTGATGCAGCTTCTGCGCACCGATGTGAAGCCGCTGGTACCGGCGCTGCAATCCACCTGGCTGCATGTACACGTTACGCTGGCCATGCTGGCTTACGCCGCGTGTGCTTTGAGTTTCGCGCTGGCCATGATGTTTCTCATCCAGGACAAGATGAAAACCGAAAGCTTCCTGGCAGCGACCAGCCTGTTTACGGCGGGAATCTACGCCAGCGTTCTGACGCGATTTGAGAAGTGGGGCGGTCTGGACGTGATCGCGTGGAACGCGCAGGAAAAATCCGAAGTGTTTATCTCCAAGGGCGTGCGGCTGTTCGTTACGATCCCTGATCTGGGCTGGCTGATGCTGGTGGTGTTCGCCGCGGTGACGGCGCCGTTCGTTTTCTATCTCGCTGCGCGCATTAAGCAAAATGCGACATTCCTCGATCTCGCCAATCGCGCAATCTTCGTTAGCATTCTCTTGCAGACGCTGGCGCTGGTGTTCTTTCTGCTGCGAGCCCGCGATGGGCAATATCCCTCGCTCGATGCCGACGGGCTGTATGCGACCAGCCTGGCGGCCAGTCCGTTCATTCTGTCCGGATTGATCGGCGGAATCTTCGCCAGCCTGCTCTACCTGTTGCTTCTGTGGCGGCGGCCCGATCTGGAAAGATTGCTCCCGGACGCGAATACGCTGGACCGCATTACCTACAAGACGATTTGCATTGCTTTCCCTCTGCTCACCCTGATGATTGCCGCCGGTGCGTATTGGGCGAACCGCACCTGGGGTTCCTATTGGAGCTGGGATCCGAAAGAGACCTGGGCCGCGATTACCTGGCTGGTATACGCCGGTTATCTGCACATGAGAATCACGCGGGGCATGCGCGGGCGCGTCGCAGCTTATTTCGCGGTCCTGGGATTTGCCGTGGTCATGTTCACGTTCTTCGGAGTTACTTACCTACTGCCGGGATTGCACTCTTATGCCTGAGTCGCTCGCAGGAAAAATGAAGCCGGAGAGCATGACTCCGCGGGAGGCGGCGGGGTTTGCTGCCTCCTCGCGTTCCCACCGCGGTTCGCTCGACGCTGAACCGGAGGGCGACGCTGGCCCATTTTCCTCGGTGGGGCAGGTGCCCGCGCGGAGCAAGGGTCGACATTCGGGCCCGGAAGGCGATTCTGAACTGCCCTGGCTGCGCATCAACTGGGAGATCAAGGCTCTGGCGCCGATAGCCTTCGTTCTGCTGGGAGGGATGCTGCTGTTTTTGCTGGCAACGTTTTCCTGGCGCGACCCGGAGCGGCATATTGTGCTGCTCGTTGCAGGAGCTGGAGCCGTAGCCATCTGCGGCGCGTTGCTGGTGGTCCTCACCTACCAGATTCAGAGGCCGTTGGTGGAATTGCAGCAAAGAATCGCGCAGCTCGGCGAAGGCAATCTGGAAGTCGCCGTGAGTTTCGCCCGCCGCAACGACGAAATCGGCGACCTTGGACGCAACTTCAATCAGATGGTGCGGCAGTTGCGGGAGTCGCGGCGGGAGATTGAGCACTTGCACCGCACTCAGATGTCGCGGGCGGAACATCTGGCGACCCTGGGTGAACTCGCTACCGGTCTGGCGCACGAGATTCGCAATCCGCTGGCGGGAATTGCAGGTGTCATCGAGATCATCGGACGCGACCTTCCGGTAACCAGCCCGGCGCGCGAGGTGGTGAAAGACGTCCGCCAGGAAATCGCCCGCATCAATCACATCGTTACCGATTTGCTGCAGACCGCGCGGCCGCACCGCCCAGAGATGAAAAAGAGTGATCTGAATACCACGGTGGAACATGCCGTTATGCTGGGACGGCAGCACGCCAGCGCGAAAACAGTCGAAATCATGCTGAAGAAGGACGCGGACTTGCACGCGGTAGAACATGACAGCGATCAGATCCACCAGGTCTTGCTCAACCTGCTGCTCAACGCGACCCAGGCGATCGAAGGACGCGGAACCGTCACGGTTACGATGAAGCACGAATGGGGCTTCGCCGTGATCGAAGTACAGGATACGGGGCGTGGCATCGCCTCTGAACACCTGCCTAACATTTTCCGCCCGTTCTATACGACCAAAGGCGACGGCACAGGCCTGGGATTGTCACTGGCCCGCCGGATCGTCGAAGACCACCACGGCAAAGTCGAGGTCAGAAGCGTGGTGGGCGCTGGCACGACCTTTTCGGTAAGACTGCCTCTGCGACAGCCCATCCGGGCGGAAGAGGCTCCCCTGAACGGCATCTCGGCCGATTGAAGCACCTTTCGCTCCGCAAGCCGCTTCCCTGTCGTCATATCCTCCCGAACTTCCAGCCGTAGTAAAGTAGATCACGGATGGCCACGGAAAAAATCCTGGTGGTGGATGATGAGCGCCTGGTGCGCTGGTCGTTGCGCCAAAAGTGTGAAGAATGGGGTTACGAGGTCGTGGAGGCCACGGGCGGCGAACCCGGCCTGCGCCTGGCGCAGCATGAGTCACCCGACCTGGTGCTGCTCGATGTCCGCATGCCCGATCTCAACGGGCTGCAGGTTCTCGAGCAACTCAAAAAGAATGGCGAATCGCGTCCGGTGATCATGATTACGGCCGATCCGCAACTGGATGACGTCAAGAGCGCGCTCAAGATGGGGGCTTACGATTTTATCGGCAAGCCTCTCGACTTCGAAGAGCTGCGCGTCACCATTCACAATGCGCTGGAGACCACCCGCCTGCGCGGCGAGGTGCAAAGCCTGCGGGGCGAAGTACGGCGGCGCACAGGCTATCACGAGGTGGTCGCGGTCTCGGCCAAAATGACCGAATTGATGAACTTTGTGCGCAAAGTGGCGGCCAGCGAGGCCACGACGATTCTGATCCAGGGTGAAAGCGGCACGGGCAAGGATCTGATCGCCAAAGCCATCCACTACGAAAGCTCGCGGCAGGAAAAACCATTTGTGGCGATCAACTGCTCGGCGATTCCGGAAACGCTGATGGAGGCTGAGCTTTTCGGCCATGAGAAAGGCGCTTTCACCGACGCCAAGCAAATGAAGAAAGGCCTGTTTGAGGCGGCCGACGGCGGGACTTTGTTTCTGGATGAGATTGGCGAGCTTTCGCCTCTCTTGCAGGCCAAGCTGCTGCGTGTGCTGGAGGATCAGGTGATCCGCAGGGTGGGTGGGGTGCGCGACATGCAGGTGAACGTGCGCGTCATTGCCGCCTCGAATCGCGATCTGGAAAAAGCGGTCCGGGAAGGTCAGTTCCGGCAGGATCTTTACTACCGGTTGGCGATCATCGCCGTCTTCATCTCGCCGCTGCGCGAACGGACCGAGGATATTTTGCCTTTGGTGGATTTTTTTATCGACCTCTACAACCGGAAGTTCAAGAAATCGGTGCGGGGGATAACGCCCGAAACCCGCCGGCTGTTGCTCTCCCACAGCTGGCCGGGAAATGTGCGCGAGCTGAAGAACTCGATCGAACGGGCGATGATTCTGGAAGAGGAGCAAATGCTGCGCCCGATCTATCTGCCCTTTGCCGTGGGAGAAGCGGCGCGCAGCGGCCTGACCGCCTTCGAGCACAGCAGCACGCCCGCCGACGGCGGACGACAATTGCCGGCGGGACGCAGCCTGCCGCGGCTCTACATCCCCGAGGAAGGCACCTCGCTTGAAGAAGTGGAACGCACCATGGTGGAGTTGGCCATGCGCCAGGCCAACGGCAATCAGACGCACGCCGCGCGCCTTCTCGACATCAGCCGCGACGCGTTGCGCTACAAACTGAAGAAATTCGATCTGGTGCCGGGGGATGAGGAAAACCCTCCCGAAGGTGCCGCGAGCTAATACGGCCAAGGCCGACTCTGCAAGCAAACGACAAAGCCCTTCTTTCTTCCGGGAGGCCTTTGGGCGCCAATCCTGCTCATGAATTAGCGCCGATGCGTCTTTACTCTGTCCGGGTTCCAGGTTCAATGTGTCACGGCGCTGCCCGTCGGCGGATCCGCCGCATTCCGAACATTTGTTGCAATTCTCGCGGGCAATGTCTGCAGATGGAACAGCCGCTGTACCGCTTCGGTCAGCCGTTCCTGCTCGACCTTCTCTGGCAGCCCCTTGAGTTCACGGGCGAGCGAAGTGGCGATCTTCTGCGTGATCTGGGAGGCGAGCGCCTGCAAGACATGATTCTGCTCGGGAGAGAACGGCCCGCGCTCGACGCGGAAAGACTCCAGTTCGTGCCGGCAGAGCTCGTCCAGATGCTGACGCAAGGCGACAATGGTGGGCACGATGCTTTCGGCCTGCAGTTTGCGATGAAAGCCGCGCGCCTCATCGGCAACGATCTTTTCGGCCTCGGCTGCGGCCGCCCGTCGTTCCGCAGTGTTGCTCTGAACCCCGCGTTCGAGATCGTCCAGATCGCGCAGGAGGATTCCCTTCACCCCGCGTACCGCGGGATCGATGTCGCGCGGCATGGCGATATCGAGAATGAGAAGTGGTGCTTTTTGGCGCTCTTTGGCGATGATCTCCGCTTCCTGCCGGCTCAACACCACATGCGGGCAGGCAGTAGAGCTGATGACGATGTCGGCCTGCAACAGATGCTGCCAGCGGTCTTCCATTGCGACCGCGATTCCGCCCAGCTTCTGCGCAAGTTCCTGCGCGTGTTCTCGAGTACGGTTGATGATGCGGATCGAGGCAGCGCCGCTGTTCCGCAGGTAGCGGGCCGAGAGTTCGCTCATCTTGCCCGCGCCCAGCAGTAGAATCTCGCGGCCCTCGAGCGATCCGAAAATCGTGCGCGCCAACTCCACGGCCGCGGTCGGAATGGAAACTGCCAGCGAGCCGATGGCGGTTTCGTTGCGGACCCGCCTGGAAACAGTCAGTGACTTTTGCAATACGGCATCGAGAAAGCGGCCGGTCGCTCCCACCGCGCGGGCCTGCTCCCAGGCCGCCTTGACCTGTGCAACAATTTGCGGCTCTCCCACCACCATCGAGTCCAGGCTCGAGGTGACGCGGAAGATATGGGTGAGGGCGGCGTCATCGAGCAGGCGATAAAAGTGCTCCCATTCGCTGAGCTTCAGACCATGGAGGCTCCCCAGATACTGCAGCACGGAACTGGCAGCCTGGGTAGGCTCGTTGGACCAGAGGAGAAATTCCGTGCGGTTGCAGGTCACCAGTACGACAGCTTCATCGATGCCATCCGCCTGCGCCAGTTGGCGCAACGTGTCGTAGCGGCGGCTCTCGCTGATCCAGAAGCGCTCCCGCATCGCCACCGGCGCCGTGCGGTGGTTCAATCCGATCACCATCAACGCAGGTTCCATGGATACACCTCAAGTGCACTCTGGTCCCAAGTGGTTGAGGCACGCCCTTTGCCAAAACACCGCAGGTCAGAGACCAAGCGGGCCGGCTTGTTTTTTCAGCACCTTGCGGAGTACCACAAGCCCGAGGCGTCTGCGAAGCGCGAAGACAGATTGCGCGATATGGCGCGGGTCGCGCGTTTTTTGACCCTGAGCAGAATCTGTTCACGCGAAACGGTTTTGCCGGCGAAGAATGCGTTCTTACATCGCCGACTTCGATCACGAGCAGGAGTGACGGCGGTCACAGCAGAGCGGTTAGGCAAAGTTCAGACTGCCTCTGGTTAGCGCATTCTTAGATTTCGCTGTCTGGAGTGGCAACTAGCTGCAGTTTTAGTTGCGGTTCGTGTGAAAGGAAAATGCCATCATGAAAACGATGAAGCTCTTAGTTCTGATCGTAGTCATCGCGGCAACGTTATTCCTTATTCTGCCTAACCTGTCCTGGGCGGGAGATGACGGTGCCACGATCTACAAAGCCAAGTGCGCCATGTGCCACGGCGCGGACCTGACAGGTAAGCCGGCAGCGAGGATTCCAAGCCTGCTCTCCGACCAGGCAAAGAACGCCTCTGACGCCGATTTGACCGACATGATCGCCAACGGCGGCAAAGACAAGAAAGCGATGCATGCATTCCAGGCGAAGGGACTATCGCCTGATCAGGTCAAGATGGTGGTCAGCTACATTCGCGAGCAACAGAAGAAGTAGGATCGCTGTTCCCCGGTTGCGGACCAAGCGCTGCCGTGAAACAACCCGGCAGTTGTGAAGGGCAGGAGGGCGAGCGGTTCGTCTGGCCACCTCCGGTAAGGAGAACCGGCTCCCCTCAGGTTCGCTCGAAAAATGGGAACAGCTCAGCCCGGGTCTCGTTGTAGCTCACCCACGAGACCCGGGCATTTGTATGGCGTCCTCTTACCCAGCCCGGACGTCACCCGCCACTCGGCCGCCGTCTCCTTCGTTGGATCGCATCTCTGGAGCTAGTGTTTTTGTGGGAGGCGAGTCACGCTCAAATGTGATTCCCATCACAGCCCTTTCCCTGCCCCGGAAATATCTTGGAGCTGTCATTGGGGTTCTTTCATAGCTTTTGCCGAAAAGGGGGAAATCATGGCCGCTACGGTTCTGGGGGCGCCACATCAACATACTCATATCCATCCAGTCGCTCGCGATTTTTCTCGTAACCCCATGCTGGTCTATTGGGAGATGACACAGGCCTGCGGACTGGCCTGCAAACACTGCCGTGCGGAGGCGATGCCTACGCCGCATCCGCTGGAGCTCAACAATTCCGACAGCAGAGCGTTCCTGAACCAACTACTCGGCTTCGGCGATCCGCTGCCGCATCTCATTCTCACCGGTGGCGATCCACTGAGCCGCAAAGATATCTATGAGCTAATCAACTATGCCTGCGGCCTGGGCCTGGAAGTTTCCATCACACCGAGCGCAACACCGGAGCTCACCAATGATGCCATCACGAGGTTGAAGAAGTATGGCATCCAAAGCCTCGGCTTGAGCCTGGACGGATCCTGCGCCGAAAAACACGATGCCATTCGCGCCGTACCCGGAACCTTCGACCGCACCGTCGAGGCGGCGCGCCATTGCGGGCGGCTCGGCATTCCCATTCAGGTGAACACGCTGGTTGCGCAGGAAACCGTCGACGATCTGCCCGCGATCTACGAACTGCTGCGGACGAGTTTTCCAGTGATGCGCTGGAGTTTGTTCTTCCTGATTTCCGTCGGACGCGGCAAGGCGCTGAACGAGGTCTCTCCCGAGGATGGCGAGGGCATCATGAACTGGGTGTTGGACCTGGTGCCGCGCGCGCCCTTCGCGGTGAAAACCACGGAAGCGCCGTCGTACCGTCGGCTGGCACTGAATCGGGTGAAGACCTCCGGCCTGGAATCGGCAGAACTGCGCGACACGGCGGTTTACAAGGGATTTCAGATTCGCGACGGGCACGGGATTGTCTTCGTATCGAATCTGGGAGAGGTTTATCCCTCAGGCTTCTTGCCGCTGACTTGCGGCAACGTGCGCAGCCAATCTCTGGTGGAAATCTACCGCAATTCTCCGGTGTTCCGCGCGCTGCACTCTCCCGATAAGTTCCTGGGGCGCTGCGGTGCTTGCGAGTACAGGCACATCTGCGGCGGATCGCGGGCTCGCGCCTTCGCCCACACCGGCAACGTGCTGGAGGCCGATCCCTTCTGTCCCTACGTGCCCGGCAAGTTCGCGCCAGCCATGGTGTGAATCTCCAACAGGACGGAGGAAACAAAAAACAGCCCGCGAAAAATCGCGGGCTGTTTGCTGCAGGGATGGCGGTTAGAACTCGAAGCGAATAGCGAACTGGCCCTGCCGGGGATTGTCGGCAACTCCGGTAATCTGACCAAAGTTGGACGCCCCGATGCCGGCACTCACCCCGCCACAGCCGACGATGTTGTAGTAGTGACGGTTGAACAGGTTGTAGAACTCCGTGCGGAACTGCAGTCTGTATTGCCCGTCAGAACCCATTGTGAAGTGCTTGAGCAGAGTCACGTCTTCGTTAGCCTGCCCAGGGCAACGCAGCGCTGAGGTGGTAGGCGTCGGGGGAAGGAATCCAACCGTCGGATTGCTGGCCACGCTTGAGGGCATATAGAAATTGCTCGCCGGCACTTGCCCACCGACGGGAACCGGCACAAACCTTCCGGGACTGGAGGGACCGGAAAATCCGTTGAGATTAAATTGAGGATATAGGTTGCCCCATAGAGGCCAGTACGCATTGGCCGCTCCCACTTCAAACGGCTGGCCAGTGTTGTAAAGGACAATGCCGCCGATCACCCATCCTCCAACCACTCCGTTCACGACTCGGTTCTGGCCGGCCAGCCAGGGCCGTCCTTTCCCGAATGGCAGCTCATACATGGCAAACCCTTTTACGACATGGGTCAGATCGTAGCCTGTAACGGCGTGGGCGGCCTGCTGCATGTGGCTGAAGTCCTGAACGGGCGTGTAGTAGCCGTTGTAGTCTTGCTGCGCCGAGAACGAGTCGCCTTCCTGCCGTGACCACGTGTAGCTCACGTCCGTTGTCAGGCCGCGGCCGGTGCGTTTGACTACGTCCACGACCATGGAGTCATAAAAGCTCTGTCCCAATGGCAACCCAACGTAGTTGATGTCGGCATAGCCCCAGTAGTTCACCGCCGCTTGAGCCATTTGGGGGAAAGGTGCAGCTGCTGCTAAAGCGGGCCCGCAGAAGCCCGGATAGGGGTACGGGACGCCGTAGTATGCGGCCGTGCTTGGATCGCAAACATAGTCGGCGTAGGCGCCGGCATAGCCCTCCTGCGTCTGCCGTTGCCAGAGGCGCAGGAAAGTCGAAGTCGGTCCTTCGTTCCAAGCGAGCGCGGTATCTGAAAGGTGGTGGCCCCGGTTACCGATGTATGCGAGTTCAAGTCGTGTATTGGGGGTCAGTTCATGCTCGACGCCGAAGTTGAAAGCTTCGCTGTAGCCCAATTGCAGAGCGCGAGGATCGACGGTAACCTCGGGAAAGATAAACGATTCGGCCGGATCGGTATTGAGGTTCGCGGTTTGGAGAATGCCGGGATAGTTGCCCGTACCCCCGGGGCCGTCCCAACTGAAGTTGTTCGCCCGATTAATGCCGAGCTGCGGAGCAAAACCGTCAGGAACGCCACCGAAGAACGTGACGCCGACTGGATTGTAAATCAGGCCAAACGATCCTCGTACGACCGTTTTAGGAAGCATCTGGTAGGCAAAACCAACCGTGGGTCCGAAGTTCTTCCCGTACTCGTTCCTCTCGAAGCTGATATTGCCCGGGTTGGCGAACGCGAGCGTTCCGGGAATGCCGTAGGTCGGACTGATCGCATTTTCGTCAAAGTTAGCCCAGTTCCCGTATTTCTCGTGAAAGCGGAAGTTATAATCCCAGCGCAGTCCCATACTCAAGGTGAGCTTTGGTGTCGCCTTGTAACTGTCCTGGGCATAGAGAAAGAGACTTTTCTGCCGGCCGTAAAGGTTGTAAGCCACGCTTTCGCTGGCCTTATCCGACTGACCCAGAAGAAACGAAGCATATCCAAAGCCATCGTAAGGATAGGTGGGGCCGGCTGTAGTTAGATAGGAGAAGTCGAAGGAAAGCGCGCCGGAACCCGTTCGGTTGTTCACCTGGTGCGCCTGGAAATCGCCGCCAAAGGTAAAACTGTGCCGGCCTTTGGTCCAAGTAACGCTATCCCCGGTGATGACGTTCACCCCGGAAAGACTCCCCTGCCAAGTGTTCCCCAGAAACGTTTCCGAGTGGCCATACGCTCCATTGTCCGTAAAGCTGATGAGCGGAAACGTATTTGCGCCGGTGCCTGCGAAACCGAGTTGGGTATTCCAGTTGCCGGGGTCGGTGGGCGTGCTGGCGTTGTAATCGAAGTTGTATGTGAAATTGAGGACATTCAGAACATTAGGACTGAAAGTATGAGTCTCGCTCAGCCGCCACTCGTGCGACCGGTAAATCTGAAGGCGGCCGTTCGAGAGCGGTCCGCCGTTCGTGGTTCCGGCCTGCCACAGCCCCCCGCTGTCATCAAGGGTCCGTGGCCTGTGATTGTAGACCCAGGACCCGGATAGATGATCCTGCTCCCGCAGGGTGTGGTCGATCTTGATGACGACTTGATTCGGAGTCTGGCTGGGAGAGCCTTGCAGCAGGCCACGGCTGTTGTTGTCGATGCCGCCGAACTGAGGCGCATAGTTCTTGTAAAAAGCATTGACTCGCTGAGCCACCGGGCTGATCCGGTTCGTGGGAATCATGTTGCCGGCAAATTGGCAGGGCGGCATGGTGCACAAAGGATCGGAGCTGGATTGGGGATCATAGATCATATTTTCCTGCGCTGGAACCATGTTCCCGGCTGTGTCCTGCACCACGATTGGCGTTCCCCCATTCTGGCTGCACAGTCCTATTCCGCTGGAACCGTTGCACAGAGTCCCGCCCAGAAGGCCTTGGAAGTTTCCATTCTGGAAGGCGGTGCTGGGAACGGTTGCCGAACCGCTATTGAGCCGAAAATCGATCTGCTGGTAGCGCTCGAACGCACCGAAGAAAAATGTCTTGTTCTTGATGATGGGACCGCCGAGGCTGAATCCATAATCCCAGGCCCGCTCCTGGGGTTTTTCTGTGTTGGTGTAATCGTTGGTCCAGGTATTGGCGTCGAGCAGTTCATTGTGACCGTAGAGGAAAGCCGAACCGTGGAACCGGTTGGTTCCTGATTTCAGGTTGAAGGCGATCACGCCTCCGCCGGTGATCGCACTTTGCGCATCCAGCCCGCTGGTCTGCGCCTGCAGTTCCTCAACCGCTTCCATGGTCGGTCCAGATTCCATGGAGTCACCCTGAATGTTGGCGGTGGCGGATGTGCCATCGACGGTATAGTTCTTGGTAAACCATTGCCCGCCATTGACGACGGCGCCGTATGGACTGCTGTAGGGGGAATAACCGGGAGTGAGGGCGACGGCAAAGTCCTCGACTGACCGGCCGCCTCCGTAAATGCTCAGCGGCAAGTCGGTCACGACGTTGCCGTTCATATTCGTTCCTTCCGATGGCTTCTCCAAGTCGAGCACGGGCGCGTTTGTGGTGACGGTGACGGTCTGGGTGACAGCGCCGACTTTCAGCGATGCGTCAATGCGAGCCGCTTCCGTCGATGTAAGTGTGATGGACGAGTGCTCTAAGGTCTCAAATCCATCCCTCTTGAATTCGAGGGAATATCGTCCCGGCGGCAGGTTCGGCACCAGGTAAATGCCGTCCTGGTTGGAAACGGATTTTGTTGGCACGTTGGTATCCAGATTGGTGGCCGTGACCTCCACGCCCGGCACATTGGCACCCATGGTATCGGTGATAGTTCCCGTGATGCTGGCGCGATTAGACTGGGCGGTTAAAAACAGGGGAATAGCGAGGAGTAAGAGAAAAAAAGCAGACAGCTTACCGAAACACGATACGGAGCGCATAAATGTTCTCCCACATCGGCGACGTGGCGGAGGGGAGTTGAGCGGGGATGCGAGGCGGATTAGTAAACGTTTACCTTCATGCCTGCACCCGCCCGCGAGCCGCCCTGAACCTTCCGCAACGGGCGACATTACGCCCGCCCCGTCGCCACTGTCAACCCTTTTTCTGCCTGCTCTGCGTTCCTTTCCCGGTTCCGGCGTTGCACGTTTCCTGCACTCACAAGGGTATTCCCGTCTTCGATTTCGCCAAACATATTCGTGATTCTCCTGAGCCCTTCGAGCGATCCTCCCGGCCCGGAAGGCAACTTCGACGAGGCCGCGAGCAACAAACTCCAATCAGCTATGCGAAGATGGAATGAACACAAGGAGGATGGAAAATGAACGGTTACTCCCGCTTTCTGACTTCCCTGCTCCTGGGCACAGCGCTCAGCGCGTCTGTGATGGGTACGGCGTGCGCACATCACTACTACCGGGTCTACGATCCGTACTACCACGATTATCACGTCTGGAATAACGACGAGGTGGTCTATTACCACCAATGGGCAGTGGAAACGCACCACGATCCGGACCGGGATTTCCGCAGACTACCTGCCGACGAACAGCGGCAATATTGGGACTGGCGGCATCACCACGGCGATCACGACCACGATCATCACTAGAATGTGGGATGGGATGAATTGGGAGCACGGTGTACGCTCCCATTTTCATTTCGAGGCCAAGGTTTCCAGGGCCGCATCGGTGGTGGTGAGTTTTGCTCCCAGTCGTTGCAGTTCGGCGATCGCCTTCGATCCCTGTTCCAGATCGAGAGTCTCGATCGCGTCGCGCACCAGCGTGACTTGGCGTCCCCGCTGCAGCAGGCCCTTGGCCGCGCAGCGCACGCAGTATTCTGCAACCACGCCGAAAACCAGAAACTCGGCATCTGCGGGCAAACGCTTCACGAGGGCATCGGCATGGCGGGATTCGAAGATATCGAGCGTCTGCTTCTCCAGCAGAATCTGCCGATAGGGTGAGAGATCGTCGGGCAGTTTGGCCTCTGGCTCATTGGCAACGCGGACAACTTTGCCGGTGAGCGCCTCGGGCACGAACTCCGCCCCGGGCGTATCCTTCACGCAATGCGGGGGAAATGTTTTGAATTCGGGATCGTCGGGAATATGAAAGCATCCGTGAGAAACCAGAAACACTCGCCCCTCGCGAGCGGCGTCGGTGAGCTTGCGAATGTTTGGCAGCAATTTCTCCGCTCCGGGCACGTAGAGCTTGCCGCCGGGCAGCATGAAATCGGCCTGGGGATCGACTTCCCACAGAATGACGTTATGATTTGCCATTTTCCCCTCGTGCAGATCTTGTGGCGCTAGCCGCTCACGTTCTTTGTTTTGCACAGCCCTTATTTTACTCACCTATCTCTTCTCGGGAGGCAGCGCTTCGGAGCGATGCTTCGAGTATGATTTTCGGTTGAAACTCCTTCGGCGAGCGATGAAGACATGAGTCAGGACATCTCCGCAAAACCTTCCAAACCGGCCAAACTGGTTATCCGCAATATCGGGCTGCTACTGAGCGGCGATCTCGAAAGGCCCATTCTCGATGCCGATACGGTTACAGCCGTCGATGGGATCATCGAGGCAGTGGGACGCGAGAAGGATCTGGATTTATCCGGCGCCACTACGGTTGTGGACGCGAAAGGAACTGCGCTCGCACCGGGATTGATCGACAGCCACGTGCATCCGGTGTGCGGCGACTGGACGCCGCGGCAGAATCAACTCGGCTGGATCGATAGCTGCCTGAATGGCGGCGTCACGACCATGGTTTCGGCGGGCGAAGTGCACACCCCGGGCCGGCCGAAGGATATCGTTGGCCTGAAGGCGATGGCGATCTTTGCGCAGCGCGCTTTTCACGCCTTTCGCCCGGGCGGAGTGAAAATCCATGCGGGCGCGCCCGTGCTCGAACAGGGAATGGTGGAAGAGGATTTCAAGGAATTGTCGGCGGCGGGTGTGAAATTTCTGGGCGAGGTCGGCTTGGGCAGCGTGAAAGACGGCGTTACCGGACGCCGCATGGTGGCATGGGCACGCAAGCACGGCATCCAGAGCACGATTCACACCGGGGGGCCGTCGATCCCCGGCTCCAGCCTGATCGACAAAGATATGGTTCTCGAAACCGACGCCGATGTGATCGGCCACATCAACGGCGGCCATACCGCGCT
>DATKPV010000097.1:0-39894 GCA_035523915.1 Candidatus Aquilonibacter sp.
CCAGGCATTCCCAGCTGGTCCTGTTCTGGAATCGAAAGTACCGCGAACTGAAAGGGAACAACCCCAACAAGACCGATTGAGCTGGTCCAGGGACATAAACCAAATAATCATGACCATGGTATAATGACCATGATCGTGAGCACCCATGAAAGCCAAGACCATTGCCGCCGGTTCCTTCAAAGTCCACTGCCTGGCCATCATGGATGAAGTGGCGGCGAAGCGCGAAGCCGTGGTGATTACCAAGCGCGGCCAGCCGGTGGCAAAGCTTGTCCCCGTAGAGAAAGAAAAAGACGACATTTTCGGCTTCTTGAAAGGGAAAGGCAAAATCGAAATCAAGGGCGACATTATCTCTCCGGCACTCACTCCCGAAGAGTGGGGTGATCTTTATTGATTCTGCTGGACACGCACGTAGTGATCTGGCTGGCCCAGGACTATGGGCAGATATCTGCAAAGGCACAGGCGGAGATTGCCGCGGCGCGGCAGAAAGACCTTGGCCTTGCAGTTTGCGACATCACTCTCGTCGAAATATCCCGGCTCGCGAGTCGTGGGCGAATTCGCTTGATCCCCGACGTGGACACCGTTCTGGCAGAGGTCGAACGACGTTTCAGGGTACTGCCGATCACCGCGAATATTGCTGTTCAGGCGTTTGCGCTGCCGACCAGCTATCCGAAAGACCCAGTGGATCGAATCATCGGGGCGACCGCCCTGACGGAAGACATTCCTTTGCTGACTGCGGATCGGGAAATCCGCAGGTCGCGGGCTGTTCCCACTATTTGGTAGCAGCGGCATAATCTTCCTCTTTGCCTCCGAATCTGCTTAAATCGAAAGAGGCGCAACTGCCGGGCGCGCTGCGTGTTTTCGTTATCGTGGTCGACATTCATTCGCACATCCTTCCGGAAGTAGACGACGGACCAAAAACCTGGGACGCCTGCGTTGCCATGTGCCGCACCGCCGCGGCCGACGGGATTACGCATCAGGTGGCTACTCCTCATGCCAATGACCGCTATCACTATGACCGGGAGTATCTGCAGGGGCTCCTGGCCCATCTGCGGGAACTGGTGGGCGACGCGCTGGCGCTCCGCCTGGGCTGCGACTTCCATCTGACGTATGACAACCTACAGGATGCGTTGGCGAATCCGGCCCGCTATGCGATTGAAGACTCGAGCTACATGCTGGTGGAGCTCAGCAATTACAGTGTTCCCGTCCAAACCACTGACTCATTTCTCAAGCTGGGAGATCGCGGCATCACTGCCGTTATCACCCATCCCGAGCGCAATCCGATTCTGCGCGAGAACCTGCAGCGCGTGGTGGAATGGGCGGAACAGGGCTGCGTGATCCAGATGACCGGATCGGCGCTAACCGGCTTTTGGGGCGAACGCACGCGACGCGCCGCCGAATGGCTGCTGAAACATGACGCGGTTCATGTGCTGGCCACCGACGCGCACGATACCGAAAAGCGGGTTCCGGTGCTTTCCAGCTCGCGCGATGCCGCGGCGGAGATTTGCGGCGAGGAAGTAGCCGAGGCGCTGGTGGAGGGCAATCCGCGGGCGATCATCAGCGGCCAGCCTTTGCCTTACTTTCCGCGGCCGGTGATGGGAAGTTAGAAACTCCGCGCCAGCCCAGAACCTGGCGGCAAAATACCTCTCCAAGACTGGCAGTCTTACTGGGGACCGGACTGATCTGTTCCCGAGTCGGCAGCCGGATGGGGAGCCGGAGTGGGGCTGGGAGCAGGCGTGGCCACAATGTGAGGCGCGGGAGGCACTTGGGCTGCTACTGGCTTCTCCGAGGCAGGACGGAGCGAACCGGGGCCGGTGGTCATGGCGCTTTCCGGGTTCAGAAGATGGTCGTGGCTGGGGCCGAGACCAAGACTAATCAGAGCTCGCGAATCCGGCACGGTTTTCGTCTGCCAGCCGTGATCGGCCTGATAGCGTCGCATGGCGTCTTCGCTCACCTGATCCCACTTGCCGCTAGCATCGCCGGTCAGATAGTGCTCGCGGATGAGAGCCTCCTGAATTTCCTCGGCGCGGTCGGAATCGATCTTCTTTTGCCCACGGGCTGTTTTCTTCCGCTTCCGCGAACTGGCGTGCTTCGTGGTCGGCGGATGAGTCGCATGAGCGACGCCCGACTTGGGATGAGAACCGGCCGCAGGATGGGGGGCTGGATGAGCCTTGTGGTGAACTGGGGCGCCCGAGGCTTTCGCAGCGGAGCGCACGTGCTTTTTGGGGCTCACCGTCTGATGGCTGGTCTTCGACGGCGGGTCACCTGTCACTTGGACCGCCGCGTTCGCGCCGAGGCTGCAGACGAGGGCGAAGGCGCACACTGTTCCGAACAGCCGCAACCCGGGATTTCCCTGCAGATCTCGAAGTTTCAACGTCAGAGCCTCAAGTACGAGCGGCGGAGCGCTTCGGAAGGCCAATGAAAAATAAAAGGGCCAACCGGAGCCTCGCATTGTAATCATCCCCGATTGAGGATGGCAATGCCAGCTCTGTTGGGCCGATCGAAGGTTACGGAAGTGTACCGGCCACAAAGATCGTCCCGTCCTGCTGGGTCGAACCCCGGGGACGCACAAGAAACACCACGTCCTGGCCGCTCTTCAGGCCGGATTCGACACGGGCAAAATCGGCCTCGCTATTGACCGGTTGCTTGTTGATCTCCAGGATGACGTCGCCGCGGTTCAGATTGACATCCTCGGCGAACGACCCGGGCTTCACATCCTGCACGATCACGCCCTTGCCGGAGGGGATATCGAGCCGGTCGGCCATTGCCGGAGTCAGATTGTGGACGATTACACCAAACTTGCTTTGCTTGGGCGTGCTCTCGTCGCCGCCCGAGTCGTCCTCATTCAGACGGGCAGCGAAGAGTTTGGCGCGGTCGGCCACCGTGACGGTCGCGTCCTCCTGCTTGCCGTTACGCAGGAAACCGAGGTTTACTTTGGCCCCGGGATGGCGGGAAGCGATGTCGGAAACCAGTTCCGATCCCTTAGTCACTTTCCTTCCGTCAACCGAGATGATGGTATCGCCGATCTTCAAGCCGGCCTGGTCCGCGGGGCTGCCCGGCACGACACTGGAAACAGTAACGCCGGTCCCGGAACCATAGACCCGCATGATGGCGGGATTTTCCACGGCGTCGAACATGATTCCTATCGAGCCGCGAGCCACGCGGTGCTCCGGTCCAATGAGCTGGTTGTAGACTTGCACCACCGTATTCGAGGGCAAAGAGAATCCCACGCCGGCATAGGCGTTGGTCTCGCTGAGAATGGCGGTGTTGATGCCGATGACTTCCCCGCTCATGTTCACGAGCGGCCCGCCGGAATTGCCCGGGTTGATGGCGGCATCGGTTTGGATAAACGTCTGGAATTGCCGTTGTGGCACAATGTCGCGGCCTTTGGCGGAAACAATGCCAGCGGTTACGGTGCCAACCTGCCCAAACGGGCTGCCGATGGCCAGCACCCAGTCGCCCACCTGCATGGCGTCGGAATTGCCCATTTTCGCCGCCGGCAGCGATCGGCTCACGTCGATCTTGATCACCGCCAGGTCGGTTTCCTGGTCTTCGCCAATGACGCGCGCATCGTGCTGCACGCCGGGCGGGTCATCCTGCAGCCGCACCCGGATGCGGTCCGCCTTCTCGACCACATGCCGGTTGGTAATAATGTATCCCTTGGGATCGACTATGACCCCTGATCCCAGAGACCGCTCGCGAATCGAGCCGTCTCCGCCAAACGGATTCTGGCCAGGAGCACCGAAAAAGTGGTTGAAGAAATCGTCCATTCCTCCGTCGCCATCCTGATCGTCGTCGTCCCCTTGACGCCGGTGCGGGGTCTTGATGGTGGATTCGGTATTGATGTTGACCACGCTCGGCCCAAGCTGCTTGGCGATCTGCGAAAACGCATTGGACACCTGCTGCGGCGAGGGTATGGTAAGCGGCGTGGCGTCAGAAGATTTCTGTCCTTCCTTGCCTTTCACTCCATAAGAAATCACGGTGCCGATGAGAATCCCGACCGCCAAAGTCGCCAGGATGCTGACCGTGGAAACCCAGCGACGCGTTTTCATGCGCGCCCAAAATGCGCCCGATGCCATAAGCCTACTTCCCTCCGAGAACTGACAATGCCCGATATTATACCTGTTTGGCCGCCGATGACCTGTGGCGCGAATCTTGCTGCTGCCGCGCGCCGGCGATCTCCAGGTTAGACGCACGAACTAAGGAATTCGTTTTATAAGATTTCTGTAATGATGTGTGTAATGCGAAGCCGGCTGGGATCAAGGTACCAGCATGTCATTTCGCCTCGTAGACAGTTTTTCCGCCCACGACGGTTCGCAGCACTTTTGTTGTGAGGATCTTGGCCGCCGGGACAGCGGTGACGTCGCGGTCGAGGACCACGAAGTCGGCCAGCATTCCGGGGGTGAGCCTGCCCTTTTCTTTCTCCTCGAACTCAGCAAAAGCAGAGCCGGTGGTGTAGGCCGCGATGGCTTGATCCATGGTAATGCGCTGTTCGGGGAAATATTGCTGTTTGCCGTTTTCGCTGGTGCGGGTAACGGCAGCGTACAGGCCGCGGAAAGGCGACACCGGTTCCACCGGATAATCGGTGCCGAAGGCCAGCGTGACCCCGTTGTTTAGGAAAGCCGCCCAGGCATAGGAAGTCGCGGCGCGCTTCGGCCCCAGCCGGTCCTGCGCCCAACGCATGTCAGTGAGCACGTGGCTGGGTTGCATTGAGGCAATGACCTTCAATTGTTTGAATTCTGCGATTTGGGCCAGCGTCGTCACCTGCGCATGTTCGACGCGCAGGCGAAAATCGTCGCTGCCGTTGGGGCCCCTTACTTTCGCCGCTTTGGCCGCCTTTTCGGCGACCGCGAAGGCGTCCAGAGCCATCTGCACACCCTTGTCGCCGATAGCGTGAAAACCCAACTGGAAGCCGGCCAGCACTCGCTCTTTCGACATTTCGTTGAGTTTGTCCTGCTCGTAACGCGGCAAACCGGAGGTGCCGGGATCGTCTGTGTAGGGTGCCAGCAAAGCGGCCGTATGTCCCCCGAGCGAGCCATCCATGAAGGCCTTCAACATCCCGGTGTGCAGCATGAGATCGGATTGCGGGTGCGCGTCGCGCTCGGTTTTCAGCAGTTCCACAGGCTCGTCAAAGGGCAGCCATTCGCCAATGCGGGCCGTGAGTCTGCCTTCGTTCTCGAGTTCCTCGTAAATCTGGAAATCCTCCCACGGCGGCGAATAATCCTGGGCAGAAGTTACGCCATGCTCGGCAAGGTCGGCGAGCGCAACTTCCACAGCGTGACGCCGCTGTTCATGAGTGGCTGGAGGAATCACGGCGCGCACCGCTTGCTGGGCGGTATCCCGCAGAATGCCCGTGGGCTGACCGTTAGCATCGCGATCGATGTGGCCGCCTTCCGGATCGCGGCTGGCGATGGTGATGCCAGCCAATTGCAGGGCACGCGTGTTGGCGACGGCCAGATGGCCATCCACGCGATCTAGAAATACGGGATGATCTTCCGATACCTCATCGAGGTCCCATCGGCTGGGCAGAGTTTTCACCGGCCAGAGGGTTTCATCCCAGCCTCCGCCAAGAATCCAACCTCCGGCCGGGGCACCTTGCACCTTGGCCTGGAGCCGCACACGGAATTCCTCGAGCGCCTTCACTCCGGTCAGATCCACGGTGAGTTTCTGCAAACCGGCATCGGCCAGGTGAAGATGAGCGTCGTTGAATCCGGGCATCACGAAATGTCCCCCGAGGTCGATTATTCGGGTTTCTGGCCCTTTCAGTTTCACGATATCTGCGTTGCTGCCCACCGCCTCGATGCGATCGCCGCGGACCGCCAGCGCCTCTGCACGGAGGATCGAACTAAAAGCACTATTGGCGGGGACACCGGTATAGATGTTGCCGTGAATGAAGATAATGTCGGCTTTGGGTTTCGCGCTCGCCGGCTTCATGCCATTGGCGGCCGAGTTCTGCGCCGCGGCGTGGATGGAACAGGACATCGCCGCGCAAGCGACGGCAGCTGCGAACCCGAGTCTGCTTCCTCCAGCAATCATTCCCCCACCCCCGCCAAAGCAAGCATGGTCAACAGAATCCGCTTCAATCCCAGCTCTCGGCCGTTGGAATCGAACCACTCCTGCAAAGTGTGAGCGCCGCCGCCGGAGCCGCCGCCGCCAATGGCGATCGCCTCCAGCCCCAGCGACAGCGGGATGTTGGCGTCGGTGGATGCGCGCTGTACCTGGGCAGCGTTGTTCAACTGCACGTCGACAGCGCGGATCACATGCAAAATTCGCGCGCTGGTAGGAAGTTCACCGGCAGGACGGCTGCCGATCACGACCACTTCACAGCTCACCCCTGCCGGCCGCTTCTGCGCCGAGGACTTCATCTCTGCCGCGAGAGTTTCGTCTTCGACGGCTCGATTCAGCGCCAGGCGCAGACTTTGCTCCAGGCGTTCCATCTCCGCCATCGAAGTGGAGCGGATATCCACCTTCATGCTGGCCGACTCGGGAATGGAATTCACCGACGTGCCGCCGCGAATCAAGCCGATGTTGAACGTAGTTTTAGGTGTGCTCGGAACTGGTGTGGCGGTGAATGTATCGATGGCGCGGGAAAGAATTACGATGGGATTGGGCGCGCCGAAATCACTCCATGAGTGGCCGCCCGGCCCGCGTACGATGACCTCGAAACGGCGGCTGCCGAGAGCCTCGGCGACGATCGTGTCGGCTCCGGCCCCATCGAGCACCACGCTGCAGGCGATGGAATCCTTCCACCGCGGCATGGAAAAGATGTGACGCATTCCCCGCAGATCACCCTCGCCCTCTTCGCCGACATTTCCGATAAAGACGAACGGCAGGGCATGGCGGATGCGCACCGACCGCAGCAGCGCCGCGATGGCAAGCATGGCGGTTACACCGGCGCCGTTATCGGAAACTCCCGGGCCGTAGAGGCGGCTTCCCTGCTGGCGGATATTCAACGGGGTATTGGCGGGAAAAACCGTGTCGATGTGGGCGCTCAGCGCCACATAGCGCCGGCCAAATCCGGGATGCACGCCGAACACGTTGCCGACATCGTCAATACGGACGTCATCCAATCCGACGTCGCGAAAGCGCTCGGCCAGCCAGGCTGCGCGTGCCGACTCGCCAAACGGAGGCGCGGGGATGCGCGCCATCTCCATCTGCCAGTGAGTGAACTGAGGCTCCTGCGTGCGCAGCCAATTGAACCCCGACCGCACATCGGGCGCAGCCGCCAGTTGCGCTACCTCCTGCTGCACTGCCGGAGCAAGGTCGGGCAGATCCGTGCGCGGGGGAGTGGGGCTCATGGGAAGTTATGCGCCAGTGTACAACGCCCAGGAAGGGATAGGGATTGGCAAGGAGTGGACGAACAATTACGCTGCCGGGTGTTTCTTACGGGATTCCAGCCGGCGCTGAACTGCCGAGACCAACTCCTCGGTCGCCGGCACATCAATTCCGTGCCGCTTTGCTCCGCGCAGGATCGGCCCGGCGATGGCATCGAGCTCTGGAGCCTTCCCTTGTTCCACATCTTTCTGCATCGAGCTGCGCATGTTGCCCGGCATCTTGCTCGCACCGGCGATGACCTTCTCGACGTCAATCTTTGCCCCTTCCGCGACGGCCACTGAGGCCGTCTCTCGCAGGCAGGCCAGTCCAGGCTGGCTCCAGCGCGGATCGGAGAGAATCTCGCCCGTGGTTTTATCGGCGGCGGTTGTCGTGAGCGCGAAGGGAGCAAGAAACACCAGCTTGGTCCACATCAGCGTCGGCTCTTGGTCGACGAAGCGGCACTCAAAACCGATGTGCTGCAGTTGCTGCAGCGTGCCTTCGAGCAATGCACGGCCGGTCGAGAGCACGCTCAATCGGGCAAACGGAGATCGATGAATGATGTGTCCCGGCGCGACGCGCTCGGATTCGACGGCGATCGTGGCAGGAGTGATTTTGTCTTTCCCGTATTTTGAACGAAGCAGTGAAATATGATCGATGCCGTTGAGCAGGGGAACGATCGCCCGCACGGATTCGGGTTTGGTGATCGCGCGTAGTGCGGTCTCCAGTTGCGTGGCTTTCACCGTAATCCACAGCACGTCGCAAGGCGGAACTTCAGAGGAGCGCTCGACGGCCACGCTGAAGTTCCCAAACGGGCTTTCGAGTTGCAACCTTTCGGGATATTGCGCGAGCGATTCCGGCCGCAACACCAGCGTGACGGATGCGCCGATTCGGGTCAGGCAGGCGGCCATGAGGCCGCCGACGCCGCCGGCGCCGAGAATCGCGTGTCGCAAGGGGAAAGTCATGGGCGGATCACTTTTTGCTGGGCGCGGGTTCCACACACTCCAGAATTTCCGCCTCGCTCAGGGTGTGGTCGCTCTGCTTGGCACGGCGGTAGATGCGATCGACTACATCGTCTTTCGGGGTAATGCCGCGCCGCTCCAGCCAAAACAGAACGTTGGACTTACCGCTCATGGGACCGATATCGATCACTTGCTCAAGCCCGAAAACGTGGGAGGGCACGCCGGAATACACCGTGTTGGCCAAAACGATGTCGTCTTTGTGATAGGCCTTGATGATGGCGGCTGCGTGAACACCGGTGGCCGTGCGGAATGCGTCATCGCCCACCACCGGATAGTTCGCCGGGATGGGCACGCCGGTGGCTCGTGACACGGCCTGGCAATATTGCTTCAACCCGGTAAGGTTCTGTTGGTCCCACGGCGGGATGCCCATCAGCTTAAGGTTGACCAGCATTTGATCGATCTGCGTGTTGCCAACGCGCTCGCCCAGACCGATGGCGCATCCGTGCACGCAATTGGCTCCGGCAATGATCGCTGCCATCGAGTTGGCGATGGCGAGGCCGCGGTCACTGTGCCCGTGCCAATCGACGCGAATCTTCTCGCCCGAGGGCTTGACGACTTCTTCGATCACAAAACGCACCAGCGCCAGGGCGCCCATCGGCGTGGCGTGGCCGGCGGTATCGCAGATGCAGATGGCCCGAGCGCCGCAAGCGATGGCCGTCGCATACAGGCGCTTTACCGTCTCGGGATCGCAGCGGCTGGTGTCTTCCGTGACGTACATCACGTTGAGACCCAGTGAGACGGCATACTTCACCGCTTTTTCGGTGGTTTGCAGCAGAAAATCGTCGGTCCAGCCTTCGGTGAAGCGGCGAATCGGACTCGAACCGATAAACGTTGCTGCCTCGATCTGAAGTCCGGTCTGCTGCACGATCTCGGCGATGGGACGAATGTCGTTCTCATGGGTTCGCGCCGCGCAGTTGGCGCGGATTTTCATCTTGCGCGCGACGATCTCGCGAGCCAGCGCCAATACGGCTTCAACTGCTCGCTGTCCTGCTCCGGGCAAACCAAGATCGAGCGAGTCGATGCCCAGAGCTTCCATTGAGTGAAGAATCTCGATCTTTTCCGGAATCGAAGGATCGCGCACCGAAGGCGACTGCAGACCATCGCGCAGGCTCTCGTCATTGAGCAGGACTGGCCCGGGCGGTCTCAGCCCGGGGGGATAGTTCCTATTCCAATCGTAGATGAGATCGGAGTGGTTCATGACCGCGGCTTCGAGCGATTTAGCGGCTGCCTTTCAGCAAAAACATCCTGCCCTGACGATGAAGCGCTCGACACCAGTCGAACCGGGTGAGCTGGAAGCTAGGACTTGTCCTTCGGCGGCAGGGTCAATCCGAACACGGAAATTCTGCCCTGCCCTGCCACATTAATCTTAGCGTCCTCCGGGTTGGGCAGATACAAAGTCTGGCAATATTCGCAGCGGTAAACTTCGGCGTCCGGTCCCCATGCCTTTTCCACATCCCCGCAAGCCCGTTCGACCACATCGCTGGCATAAAACCAGCGCTTCAGATGGCCGCCGCAGGCTTTCCCCTTGTCATTCTTCTCGTTGCAGGCGCGTTGCCCGGTTTTTTTTATCTTGACCTTGTGATGAGGAAGCTGCGCAGGAGTTTGCATATCCGGAATACTAACCTCGCCAGTCACCAAACGCTCACCCTCGCTGACTGCAGCGTTCGCGCCGCAGGATTCGGCCTTACGGCGCTATTGTATCCTAAGGATTCTGCGCCACGGCGATAGGCGCGATGACTTATGATCACGATCGTTTCCGGCTTGCCGCGCTCGGGCACTTCTCTGATGATGCAGATGCTGCACGCAGGCGGCCTAGCTATTCTCTCCGATGGAGAACGGCAAGCTGATGCGGACAACCCGCGAGGCTACTTCGAATGGGAACGGATTAAACAGCTCTCGAACGACCCCGGGTGCATCGCGGAAGCCGAAGGTAAAGTAGTGAAGGTGATCTCGCAGCTCCTACTCTGCCTGCCTGCGAAGCACGAATACCGGATCATTTTTATGCAACGTCCGCTGGAGGAGGTCATGGCATCCCAGGAGGAAATGCTGCGCCACCGAGGGACGTTCAAAGCGGGAACCGACACGGCCTTGCTGCTGGGCGCATTTCAGAAGCATTTGCTCGAGGTCAATGCGTGGCTTGGCCACCTGCCCCGCGGGAGCGTATTCCGCATTTCCTACCGACGCGTGTTGCAGGCTCCGGTCGAGGTGACGGAAGAACTGGGGAGATTTCTACAAGTTACCCTGGACGTGGAAGCTATGAGACGGCAAGTGGATCCGAGACTTTACCGGAACCGCTCGAACGAAGGTCAGTCGGGCGCGGGAGCAGCATAGCCAGTGGCCGGGCGCGGGAAGCTTGGAGAACTATAGGATTGGCAATTTTTGGCGAGCTAAAGATCAGAATTCTTGCCTGGGCGCGGCCTGATCTGCGCCAACGCGCCCAACTTCGATTCCGGCCTTGAAATAATTTTCTCCCTTTACCGGCGCGCCCGCCATGCGCCGCAGGATCGCGATTTGTCCGACGTGGGTCAGGGCGTCGGCGATCGGCCCTTGAAACAGCTCCCCGGCGTGAGCCTGCAGCGGCTCACTCGAAGCCAGGAAATCGTCGAACTGCTTGAGAGCTGCAAAGAATCGGTCTACCTCTTTGTCCCAGGGAAGCGGCTTGGAACTTCTCCACGCCTGTTTCCCGGCGGCGATCGACCCGGCCCAATTCATCAGGTCGCCGATGTGGGCGAGAATCTGGCCCGGCGTGCGCGTCTGCGAGCCCGCCTGAAAATCGGAAAAATTTGCGGGGGCGTTGCGCAGAGTTTTGCCGGCGCGATAAGCCAGAGTAGCCAGCGTGTGGCGCAGCAGGTCTCGCTGGGGAACGGAATCGGATGGGTTGCTCATGGCAGCTTGTCGCTCCTGATCGTTCTTAATGCTCACTTCTTATTTCCGAGAGCCTGGCGATTCACAGCCGCTTTCTCCCGAGCACGCCAGCGGCGCGCAGCACTCCGCGTAAACGCGGCCCTAGCCCGCGCGCAAACTGCATATCAAGAAATCCGTCCATCTGGCGGCGAAATGCTTCCCCGTAACCATACCACCACACTTTCTTGATGGTTGGCGTCAGATCCACGTCCACATACTTAAGCCGAACCATTTCCTCCAGGCCGAAGCGGCCGTGTGTGCGGCCCAAACCGCTGGCTTTCGCGCCGCCGTGCGGAGCTTCGCTGATTCCGAAGCACGAAACCACATCATTCACCATCACGGTGCCGGCTTCAATTCGTCGTGAGAGCTGTTCTCCGCGCCGGCCATCGCGTGTCCAGATGCTGGCTGCCAGGCCGTATTCGGAATCATTTGCCAGCCGGACCGCTTCGTCGTCGTCGTCGAAGGGCGCAACCGGCAATACCGGGCCGAACGTTTCTTCGCGCATGATGCGCATCTCGCGGGTTGCGTCGGCGAGAATCGTGGGAGCATAGAAATTCGGCCCTAGTTTGGGAAGGCGGCTGCCTCCGAGCAAAATCCGCGCCCCGCGCGCCTTCGCATCTTCCACCTGATCCTCGACAATCCGCAACTGCCGCTCATGGATCATTGGCCCAATGTCTGTTTCAGAGTCGTCTCCGGGGCCCACTCGAAGCCGCTTCGCTTTCTCGACGCAAGCGTGCAGAAAGGCTTCGTATAAACTGCGATGCACGTAGCAGCGCTCGACCGAGAGGCAAGCCTGTCCGGCGTTGACGAAGGCGCCCCAGACCGCAGCGCTCGAGGCCACATCAATGGGGGCATCATCGAGGATTAGCATGGGGTCTTTGCCGCCCAGTTCAAGCACTACCGGCAACAGGCATTCTGCCGCCGCTGTGGCGATGCGCTTCCCCGTGGCCGCGCTTCCGGTAAAGACCAGCTTGTCGATGGACGATTGGATCAGCGTGGTGCCGGTGGCGCCATCTCCCACCAAGACCTGAAAAACGTCTTTCGGCACACCCGATTCATGCAACAACCGGGCGAGTTCAAGGGCGACCAGCGGCGTCAACTCCGAAGGCTTAAGCACCACTGCGTTCCCGGCCAGCAGCGCAGCCAGGGTTTCTGTGGCCGGGATCGAAAAAGGATAGTTCCAGGGAGAGATGATGCCGATCACGCCGTAGGGCTCGCGCAAGAGGGTGCCGCGCTTTAGTCTCGTAGCCAGATTTCCGTGCGGAACCGGTTCGTCGCGAAGCAGACGCCTGGCATTGTCGATGAGGAATCGGGCGGCGTCGAGAACCACCAGAACTTCTGTCGTCAACGCTTCGGCTATGGGTTTGCCTTCCTCCCGTGTGATAGCAGCGGCGATCTGAGACTTCTTCGCGTGCAGCCTGCGCTGAAACTCACGGATCAACGCAATCCGGCGGCGAAGATCCAACCCGGACCACGGATTTTGCGCGGCGCGGGCTCGCGTCACTGCATGGCGGACTTCAGGCTCTCCCGCGGGATCGAGTTCGCATAAAATCTGGCCGGTCGCGGGATTCACCGAGACAATCTTGCGCGCGCCTGCCCGAACATCGCTGGTCATCGCCACGGACTTAAGCCCACGGATTCATAGAGACGTGTCATTCCTGGGTCGTGTGATCGTGTGTTCAATCATGTAATTTCAATCCGCGAGCCGAAAGTCTCAATACTTCACGTTCTGCAGGTAGAGTCCGCTTGCCGGCGCGGTCGGCCCCGCAGCCGAGCGATCGCGCGCTTGCAAAATTCGACTCACATCTTCTGGCGAAAGCGTCCCCTTGCCCATCAGAATGAAAGTTCCCACCAGATTTCTTACCATGTGGTGCAGGAATCCCGAACCGCAGACAGTGTAGACGAGCTCGTGCGCATCGCGCTGCCACTGCGAGAGAAAGATTTGGCGCACGTTGGAAACGGGTTCGTCGGCACGTCCACGCTCCGGATCGACGGCGGCAAAAGAAGTGAAGTCGTACTCGCCGACAACCTGGTCAGCCGCCGCGGCCATGACGGCCTCCTTCAGAGGATACGGATAGTGCCAGACATAGCGAGCCAGAAACGGCGGGCACACGTCATCGCGATAAATGCGGTAGAGATACGTTTTCCTGAGGGCCGAGTGGCGGGCATGAAAATCGGGGGGTACTTCGCTCGCCTCCAGCACGCGCACCGAGGCGGGAAGAATGTCGTTGAGCGCTTTCACAAAATTGGCAGTAGGCACGGAAGACTCCGTGACAAATGTCACTACCTGAGCCAAAGCATGCACGCCAGCATCGGTGCGTCCGGAGGCCTGCGGCAATACCTTTTCGCCGGTAATGCGTCCAATCGCTGAGGCCAGCGTGCCCTGCACGGTGGTCGTGCCAGGTTGCACCTGCCAGCCCGAAAACTCGGAGCCATCGTAAGAGAGAATCAGTTTGAGATTGCGCATGCGATGTTTCGAGTCCGGCGTTTATTCGTTCGCATCCAAGTTTGTTTCGTGAGGCGTTTGGGCGCGTGAGGGCAAACCGGTTTCCGCTGCCCGGCGAGGGGTTCCAGGGTTGTCGAGCGCTTTGCCCGTTTCGCGAGTTGAGGCGGGAGCGATGCGCCCGGTCGCTTCGATATACTGTTCCGCTACATTGAATTGCGCAATGCCGGGCAGTGCTGACCCCTTGCGATTCATGACAAGGCTACACATTACCGGATTACTGCTGAATTTCCTGCGAGCGTAATGTTTTTCCCGGAACTCAGTTGCTACTGGCCGCGTACTCAATGGTGGATGGGAGTCGCTATCTCACCTATGTCTGCCAAACGGAACCCCAGATTCCTCGCCGCAAGGTCGAGTTGATGTGCCATTAAGGTTTTCATGAATGGAGATACATAGATGCCATTTGCATGCTTAGCCCCAATCTTACGCCGAATCGGCGCCGTCGGTGTTTTGGCATTGCTGGCCGCCGCCGGCTCGGCGCAGGAGCCGCCTGCGGCCCCCACCCCGCAAAATACTCCGGAAGCACGCCCGCTGCCGGTAATGAACTATGCGCAGCCGGTGTCGTATTTTCCCAATCCCCTCGGCCCTTACACGCCGCGGCACCTGCCGCCCGCGAATTTGGCAAATACCCCACGCCTTGACCAGCTAATGCACGACGGCAAGCTCTATCTTTCGCTCAATGATGCCGTTGCGTTAGCTCTCGAGGACAATCTTGATATTGCCATCGCGCGCTATAACCTGAACATCGCCGATACCGACATCCTGCGAGCCAAAGCGGGCGCCAGCATTCTCGGCGTCAACGCGGGCATTGTACTCAACACTCCCGGAGGTGGCGTAGGCGGCATTGGGGCGCAATCGGGCGCGGCCACGGGCGGCACCAGCCTGGGAGCCGGCGGCATCGGCGCCGGCACAAACGGCCTCGTCAGTTCCACGCTGGGCATTGGACCGAATATCACCAGCTTTGACCCGGTCCTCACTGGAACGCTCCAAGAGGACCATTTCAGCCAGGAAGCGACCAGCATTTTCCAGGGCGTGCTGCCAGGAACGTCCCTTTCGCAAAATACCGGCACCGTGAACTTTGCCTATCAGCAGGGCTTTGCCTGGGGCACGAATCTCTCCATCGGATTTAACAACTCGCGCACTACCACAAACAGTTTCTTCAGCGCCACCAGTCCCCTTTTGAACTCCGGTTTCAAAGCCACGGTTACGCAGCACCTGCTTCAGGGGTTTGGGTTTGCGCCGAACACGCGCTTCATTCGCATAGCCAAGAACAATCGCGAACTCTCCGACGTAGCTTTCCGGCTGCAAGTCATCGACACGGTCGACCAGATCGAGAATATCTATTGGGATCTCGTCTATGCCTACGAAAATGCGCGAGTGCAGAACGAATCACTGGCCTTCGCGCAAAAAACTCTGTCCGATACGCAGAAGCAGGTGGAGATCGGCAGCCTGGCGCCGATTGAAGTTGTGCGCGCGCAGAGCACGGTCGCGCAAGATCAGCAACTGGTCACTACGGCGCAGACCAACCTGCAACTCGAGCAGCTTCTGATGAAGAATGCTCTGACTCGGACTCTGAAGGATCCTTTGCTGGCGACGGCCGAGGTTATCCCTACATCCACCATGAACGTACCCGCACAGGAGCCGGTGGTCCCTACCGAGGATCTGATCAACGACGCTCTGCGTCATCGCGCCGAACTGGTCGAATCACGCATCGACCTGAACAGCCGCCGGATCAGCAATAAGGCCGTGCGCAGTTCCCTGCTGCCTAGCCTCGATCTTTACGGATACTACGCGGGCAGCGGGGTGGGGGGAGTGCAAAATCCGGCAAACCTGTGCAGCAATCCTAGCAGTCCGGGTTTCGGTTGCGCCGGAACGGGACCGTCTGATAGCCCCATTTTCCCAACGAGAAGTTTTGGCGACACGCTGAATCAGCTGGTCAACTCCACTGCTCCCGACAAAGGTATCGGCCTGCAGCTGAACATCCCGATCCGCAATCGCGCCGCCCAGGCCGTGCAAGTTCGTTCCGAGCTGGAATACCGTCAGGCGCAGATGCGGTTGCAGCAGATCGAGAACCAGGTTGACGTAGAGGTTCGCAACGCGCAATACGCCGTGCAACAGAATCGCGCCAGCGTGGACTCGGCCAAAGCGGCCGTCGAACTGGCGAAACAGTCTCTCGACGCCGAGCAAAAGAAATATCAGTTCGGCACCTCGACCACCACACTAGTCCTGCAGTATCAGAGCCAGCTGGCTACGGCTGAATCCGGGTTGGTGAATGCGATGGTGGCCTACGAGAAGTCGCGGGTGGAACTCGACCGCGCCACGGGCCAGTTGCTCGACAATCAAGGCATCAGTATCGATGATGCCGCCCACGGTCAGGTTACCCACGAGCCCAACGTGCCATTCGTCGCGCCTCGAAAAGAGCTGCCATCGGTAGCGCAACCACCCAAGGCGCCGGAAAGCGAGCAACCGCAGTAGAGGCTTGGGTTCGAGCCTGGTTGTCGAGAAAGGTGCGGCTTCGGCCGCGCCTTTGTTTTCCCTCACAATTCTTTACATTTCGCGGCCATCGCCTTGCATTCTCTCCCGATAAGATGAAGTGACACTTTGTCGCTTTCGGCGTCAAACTGGCAAATCCAATCTTGATCCCTAGTCGAGGCACGATTGTTCTACCAAGGAGACGAACCATGTCTTTTTCTTCAACCATGAAGCAGTCGCAGCAAAGTTTTCTGCTGACGGTGCTGGCGATCACAGGCAGCGCGTTGCTGCCATTTTGGTCTTTCGCGCAGGACATTCCCGCGGCTCCGGCTCCGCAAACGGCGGTGCTTTCCGCCCATCCCCAGGCCGTACATCTGGAGGATTATTCCAAGCCGCGTTCGGCTTTTCCCCAAGTCTTGCAGCCGTACATGCCAAAGGAGCTGGCCCAGCCGGACCTGGCGAATTCACCGCGGATGGATTCGCTCATGCACGATGGCAAGATTTATTTGTCGATTGACGACGCCATTGCGCTCGCTCTCGAGAACAATCTGGACATCGACATTGCCCGTTACAACGTGAACATCGCCGAAGCCGATCTGCTGCGGGCGGAGTCGGGAGCCAGCATTCTGGGCGTCAATACCGGGATCGTGCAGAACACACCCGGTGGGGGTGTGGGCGGACTCAGCGGCACCGTGGGCTCGGGCACGGGCGGAACGACGGTGGCAGCCGGCGGCGCGGGCACCGGCACAAACGGCTTGGTCAGCTCAACGCTGGGTATTGGATCGCCCATCACCAGCTTCGACCCAGCCCTTACCAGCGCCTTGCAGCTCGACAAGAACAATACAATCTCAACCAGCTTCTTCAGCCCCGCGCCAGGCGGGATTATTTCGCAAAACACCTACACCGCCGACTTCGCCTATACGCAAGGCTTCCAGTCGGGCACCACTCTCACGGCTGGCTTCAACAACACCCATGTCACCACCAACAGCACAGCCAGCCTGCTTACGCCGGTGCTCAACTCGAACTTCCAGTTCCGTCTGACACAGAACCTTCTGCAAGGATTCGGCTTTCTGCCCAACAGACGCTTCATCAGCATCGCAAAAAACAATCAGGAAATCTCTGATGTCGCCTTCCGGCTGCAGGTGATCACCACTGTCGACCAGGTCGAAAACATGTACTGGGACCTGGCCTATGCCTTCGAGAACCTGCGCGTGCAACGCGAGGCGCTCACTTATGCGCAGAAAGCGCTTGATGACGCCAAGCATCAGGCACAGGTTGGAACCGTGCCGCCGATTCAGGTGGTGAGCGCGCAGAGCACGGTTTCGACGGGCGAGCAGAACCTGATTGTGGCGCAGAACAACCTGCAACTGCAGGAACTTCTGATGAAAAACGCGGTCAGCCGCAGCATAGAAGATCCGACGCTGGCCGCGGCTGACGTCATTCCGACTTCGGGGATGCAGATTCCGCAGGAAGAAGCGCCGGTTCCTATCCAGGATCTGATCAATGAGGCGCTGCAACATCGTGCCGAGCTCGTGGAAACGCGCATCGATCTCAACTCACGAGGCATTAACAACAAGGCCGTACGCAACGCCATGTTGCCTACTCTCAGCGCTTTCGTTTACTACGGAGGCTCCGGGCTGGGCGGCGACCTGAATGCGCAATGCTTTTTCCAGGGCGTCCCCTGTTCACCGCCGCCTGTTTTCGATGGCAGGAGCTCCAAAAGCTATGGAGGAACGCTGGGCCAGCTCGTCAACTCCACGGCTCCCGACAAAGGAATTGGCCTCAGCCTGAACATTCCCCTCCGCAACCGGCTGGCGCAATCCAACCAGGTACGCGCTGAGCTCGAATACCGTCAGGCGGAGGTGCGCGAGAAGCAGCTGGAAAACCAGGTCCGGATCGAGGTACGCAACGCGCAGTTTGATGTGAAACAAAATCGCGCCGCGGTTCAAGCGGCCCAGGCCGCGGTTGACTTTGCCAGGCAGACCTTCGAGGCCGATCAGCAGAAGCTGAAAGTGGGACTTACCACCGAGACTGCGGTCCTGCAGGATGCTTCGACGTTGACAACCGCGGAATCGAACCTGGTGTCGGCGAAGGCGGCCTATGAGAAATCGCGCATTGAACTTGACCGCTCCACCGGCCTGTTGCTCGATCATGCGGGAATCGACGTCGCCGAAGCTTCTCGTGGAGAGGTGACGCACTTGCCCAACGTCCCCTACGTCGCGCCCCGTAAAGATATTGGGCCGGATGGGCAGCCCTCGGCCACGCCTTCGCCGGAACCGCCGGCCACCCCTGAGCCGGGAGGGCAAATGTAGAGCCGCCGAAACGTGTATTCTTCCTGCCGTGACTTTGTCGGTGGTCATCATTACGCACAATGAGGAGGCCAACCTTGGCCGCACGCTGGAAAGCGTGATGCCGCTGGTGTGCGACGGCAAAGGAGAGATTATCGTCGTCGACGATGGCTCGACCGACCATACCGTGGAGATTGCGCAATCGTTTGGCGCGAAAGTGTTCGTCGAGGAATGGAAAGGCTATGCAGCGCAGAAAAATTCGGCAATTGATAAGGCGACGGGAGATTGGATTTTGAGTTTGGATGCGGATGAAGAACTTGAACACAACTTGGCTACACTCATCCTGCATACGACTTCAGAAAGGGAGCCACATCCCAGACAAGAGCTCCTGACCGCGATGGGTGCGAGGGTTCCGCGCGCTGACGTGAGCGGCTACTGGATCCGGCGGAGGAACAAGTTTATGGGTCGCTGGATCGAACATGGAGGCTACTGGCCTGATCAGAAGTTGCGTCTATTTCGTGGGAACGCGGGAAATTTCGAGGATCGCTTGGTGCACGAAGACGTTCATGTCGAAGCCAAAACTGGGCGATTGCTGAACGGCGCTCTCATCCACCACTCTTACCCCACGCTCTCCGACTACATCGACCACATGAACCGCTATTCGTCATTGGGCGCGGAGATGATCGTGGCGAAGGGTAAGGTTCGCTTCAGTTTCGTCAACATCGTTCTGCGCCCGCTGGCCACCTTCACCTACAACTATTTCTTTCGTCTCGGTTTTCTCGACGGCCGCGAGGGCTTGCTCCTGCACATGTACCACGCCGTATATGTCTCGTGGAAATATGCCAAAGCCTGGGAGTTGTCGCGCCGCAAAGAGACGTGACCGACCGGTCGTTTTGAGGTTACCTTCCTGTCTTGCCCACCGGAGCGAGCTTCCCTATGATCGAGGGAGGATACTGGGGACTGCATGGAGAAAAAACCGCGAAGACCACAGGTGGCCGAAAGTCCGATTGCCGGCGTGCTGGAGAACCGGCGTCCCTCTGCCGCTGAGAAGAATTGGGCCGAGAAAACTCTTGCGCCAACTCTCGAAAAAACTCCGGAGCACCCCATCGGAGCGCCTACAGGAGTAAATCTCGACGAACTGGGACATGCGCGATTCACCACAATCTCTGGCGTTCCCATTCGCCGCCTGTACACCCCGGCTGATTTGCCAGCGGATTGGAGCGAAGAAAAGTATCTCGGCTATCCCGGTCAACCGCCTTACACGCGCGGCATTCACGCTACCGGATATCGCGGCAAGTTGTTCACCATGCGCCAATTCTCGGGCTTCGCCTCGCCTGAGGAAACCAACCGGCGTTACAAATATCTGCTGGAGCACGGCGGCAGCGGGCTTTCCGTTGCCTTCGATTTGCCCACGCTGATGGGCTACGACTCCGATCACCCGGCCAGCGAAGGCGAAGTGGGCAAGTGTGGTGTGGCCATCGATTCGCTCGAAGACATGGAGATTCTTTTCGATGGAATCGATCTGGAGAAAACCACGGTTTCAATGACGATCAATTCCCCGGCGTCGGTGTTATGGGCGATGTATCTGGCGGTGGCAGAGAAACGGGGTGCGGATTGGAAGAAAATTTCCGGCACGATTCAAAATGACATTCTTAAGGAGTACATTGCGCAGAAGGAATACATCTATCCGCCGGCGCCGTCGATGCGCCTGGTAGTGGATACCTTCGAGTTCGGATCGAAGTTTACGCCGCGCTTCAACACGATTTCGATCAGTGGATATCACATTCGCGAGGCGGGATCGACCGCCCTGCAGGAACTGGCTTTCACCTTGTACGACGGCGTGGAATATGTCGAATGGGCGCGGCGGCGCGGGCTGGATGTAGATGAATTCGCCCCGCGGCTCAGCTTCTTCTTCAACGCGCACAATGACTTTTTCGAAGAGATAGCGAAATATCGAGCCGCACGAAAAATCTGGGCTCGAGTTATGCGCGACCGCTTCGGCGCAAAGAACCAGCGCAGTTGGCTGATGCGTTTTCACACACAGACGGCCGGCGTGTCGTTGCCCGCACAGCAGCCGATGAACAATATCGCGCGCGTTGCGTTGCAGGCGCTGGCCGCCGTGCTGGGGGGGACGCAGTCGCTGCACACCGATTCCTACGACGAAGCGCTTGCCCTCCCTACCGAAGAGGCGGCGCGCATTGCCCTGCGCACTCAGCAGATCATTGCGTACGAGTCGGGAGTGACGCAGACGGTCGATCCTTTGGGCGGATCATACTTCCTGGAGGACCTGACGCTCCAGATGGAGGAAGGCGCATTCAATTATTTCGCCAAGATGGACGCGATAGGCGGCATGGTGAAGGCGATCGAACGAGGCTTCCCGCAAAAGGAGATTGCGGAAGCCTCCTATCAATATCAGCGTGCGGTTGAAGCAAGAGAGAAGATCATTGTGGGCGTGAACGATTTTGTGATCGAAGAGGAACCGCCGAACATTCTCTACATCGACGAAAGCGTGGCCCGCCGGCAGTCGGCCAAACTCAAAGCTCTGCGCTCGCGCCGGTCGAATGATGATGTACGGCGGGCGCTGGATGCTCTCAAGAAGGCGGCGGCGCAGGAGCCCAAGGCTGGACAAAATGGCAACGTTTCTCCCGCCAACACCATGCCCTATATCGTGGATGCGGTGCGAGCCTATGCCACGGTTGGCGAGATCTGCAAAGCCTTGCGGCAGGTGTACGGCACATACACCGAAGTGAGTGTGACCTGAGGAACGAATCGGGTCGATCTTTCCGAGAAGCACTTCAGCATGATCTGTCCGGTCTCGCATCGCTCTGCCGGCTCTGTTAGACTGAACGCGTTTTGAGGGAGACGACTCGGAGACAATTTCTGGCGTGCTGCACCGCCTGCGCCGCCAGCGGCTGGTTGGTTGGTTCGTCCCGGGTCTTTGCGTCTTCGCCGAAACCCCGGGGCCCTTCCTTTCAATTTCCGTCTGCGCCACACGAGCGCGTATCCGTATCTTCCTACCCGTTTCGCGAGTTCATTGCAGGGCCAGAGCACAAAGCCGGAAACCCGACCATCGAGTTGAAGGATTTCGCGGCGCATGTGGTGGAAAAGTTTGGTGTCCACCGCATCGAACCCTGGTCCGCGCATTTTCCTTCGACGGATCCGAAATATCTTCAGGAGTTTCGCGCTGCTGTGGCGAAAGCGGGCGCTGGGGTGGCCGATATTGCCGCCGATGGCGAGCACAGCCCCTATGCGTCCGATCCTGCCGAGCGGGAGCAAGCGATCGCCTTCAGCAAACACTGGATCGGCGTAGCTGCCGCTTTGGGCTCTCCCAGCGTGCGCACCAACATTCCTGCCGCCGATGATACGCAGCCGGATGTCGGCCGGCTGAGCGAGAGTTTGCGGCGAGTCGAAGAGTATGCGTCCGGCAAAAAGGTAGTCGTGCACCTGGAGAACGACAACCCCGTAAGTGAAGACCCCTTCCTGCTCGCGCAGGTCATCGACAAAGTGAACAGCCCCTGGCTACGCGCTCTGCCGGACTTCGGCAATTCGCTGGCCGCGCATAGCGATAATGAAGCGTATGCCTATCGTGGCATTGACGCGTTGTTCGCCCGTGCCTGGGGGATTTGCCATGTGAAGGATGAAGAACTCAATCATAAGGGCAAAGTGGTGCGCGTCGATCTGGCACGCACCTTTCAAATTTTGAAGCAGCATCACTACGCAGGATACTGTTCGATCGAATACGATTCGCCCGGCGAGCCATACAAGCCCACCGCGGAGTTGATCGAGAAGACCATGAAATTTCTTTCCTAGATGGCAGGACAAGGCATACATCGGCGGGAAGTATTGCGCATGCTGGCGATAGCAGCCGCTGCGGCGCCATTCCCCGGGTTTTCCAAATGGAGTTTCGTTTGCGGGCATCCGGGTAAAGCGGCTCAGCAAATCAAGCCGGCCAGCTATCAGCCGCAATTTTTTTCGCAGTCCGAATATGCAATAGTAGAGCGGCTTGCCGATCTGATCATCCCCGGCGACAGCACGCCGGGAGCTCGGGATGCCGGCGTTGTCGAGTTTATTGATTTCATGGTGTTCAGCGATCCCCCCATTCAATATGACTTTCGCACTGGCCTCACCTGGCTTGATGCCCACAGCGAACGCACTCTCGGCAAACCGTTTGTTGAACTCGCGGCTGCGCAGCAAATCGCTCTGCTGGAACCGCTGGCTTACAAAAGCAAGACTCGCGTCGGAGAAGAAGACGGCCGGCAGTTCTTCAAACTGGTCCGCGAATACACGGTGACCGGCTTCTACACCACCGAAATCGGCTATAAGGAACTGGACAATCCCGCTCTCAAATTTTACGCGGAGTCGCCCGCGTGTCCGCACAAAGGCGACCCGGAACACTTGCATCTTTCACCATCGCGTTCTTGAGGGAGCATGGCGAAACAGATCTATGACGTGATCGTGATCGGAAGTGGCGCCGGCGGCGGCATGGCGATAAAAACGCTTTGCGAGGCCGGACTGAAAGTGTGCGCCCTGAATGCGGGGCGCAGGCTCGACCCAGAAAAGGATTTTCGTTACCACCGCATGCCCTGGGACATGAAGTTTCGCGGCCTGGACGATCCCAAACGGCGCAGCGAATCCTACGGCTACATGGACAACGAATACACCCAAAACGACTGGGAGCACGAAATTCCCTTCACCACCGCGCCCGGCACGAAGTGGATGTGGCCCCGTTGCTTCGCGGTCGGCGGAAAGACAAATTTCTGGGGACGCAGCTCGGCGCGCTTCGGTGACATCGATTTTCGGGCCGCCTCTCTCGACGGTAATGACGTGGATTGGCCCGTAACCTACGAAGAGATCGCGCCCTACTATACGCGAGTCGAGAAGATGATCGGCGTGGCCAGCACAGTGCAGAACCGGCCGAGCAATCCCGACGGCGTGTATCTGCCGCCATTCAACTTTCGCTGCCTGGACTGGATTCTGCAGGCTGGGGCGAACAAAGTTGGCATTCCGTATCTGCCGGACCGGTGCGCACAGCTCACGGTGCCCTACCAGGGCCACCCGCAATGTCATTTCTGCGGAGAATGCACCACAGGATGTGACGTGGGCGCATTTTTCTCCACGCCATATTTCCTGTTGCCCATGGCGGAAGCAACCAAGAATCTGGAGCTGCGAACCAATGCCCTGGCCAAGAATATTCTGGTCGATGAAAACGGAAATGCTGCAGGGGTAGCTTATGTCGACCGGAAAACGAAAGAGGAAGTCGAGGTATACGGCCGCGCCGTGGTGGTGGCTGCCTCCTGCATTGAATCGGCGCGGATCATGCTCAACTCAAGATCGAAACACTGGCCGGCGGGCATCGCGAACTCCAGCGGACAGTTAGGCCGTAATCTATGCGACCACCTCTACGGCGAATCGGCGCGGGGATATTTGCCGCAACTCTTCGGCCAGCCCAGCTTTCCTGACCACGCCGGCGATAGCACCATCGCCTGGATGCCGCGTTGGCAGAACCTGAGGGATCCGCACGAAGAGAGCTTCATTCGCGGATATTCCGTGTATCCCGATGGCGGGTGCGAAGAGTTTCCCTGGTTCGCCGGCGATCTTGAGGGGTTTGGCTCGTCGTTCAAGAAAGAGATCAAGCGGCGCTATCCCGCTCCGGTTTCGTTCACAGTGCAGGCCCCCTCATTGCGGTCAGATACAAACTATGTGGATCTCGATCCCGAAGTGAAGGATCCTTACGGAATTCCCGTCGCCCGGATGCATTTTCAATGGGATGAGAACGTGATGAAGATGTGGGAGCACTCGAAGCAGGCCTGCGCCGAGGTGCTGCGCGCTGCGGGCGGCGAGCTTGAAGGCGCTGCGTCGGAGCCCGAAATCCCCGGCTGGAGCCTGCACGAAACCGGCACGTGCCGCATGGGAAACGATCCTAGGAATTTCGTGACAAACCGCTTTGGCCAGGCTCATGACGTACCCAACCTTTACGTGTGTGATGCCAGCGTGTTTTTGAACTGCACCGACAAAACGACAACTATCAGCATTCTGGCGTTCTCTTTGAGGACATCGGATTACCTTATCGACAATTTCCGCCATGACCGGCACGGATCGTAGCCCCGCAGTTGAAGATTCGGCCAACAGCCTTCCCTGTGTTCGTTTTTTATTCGCCTTAGATCGATTCTATGCTATGAATAGTATCCATGCGAAAGGCGATCAATCATCTGAAGAAATCCGATCCTGTCATGCGGGCGATCATCGAGCGCATCGGACCGTTCCGCATGGGATATGGCAAGGCCGAGTTTCACAGTCTGGCGGAAGCTATTGTTTATCAGCAATTGAACGGCAAAGCGGCGGAGACCATTTTCAGGCGCTTCACTACCCTGGCAGGTGAGCCGCTGACCCCCGAAGGCATCCTCAAACTGACCGACGAGCAACTGCGCGGCGTGGGGCTCTCCAAACAAAAATCTGCTTACTTAAAAGACCTGGCGGCCAAGACCTCCTCCGGACTGCTCGATTTCGCACGGTTGCCGGAGCAATCCGATGAAGAGGTGATCGCACATCTTACCCAGGTGAAGGGGATCGGCGTGTGGACTGCCCAGATGTTCCTGATGTTCAGCCTGAAGCGCGAGAACGTGTTGCCCACGGGCGATTTCGGCGTGCGCATGGCAATGTTCAAGCATTACCTTGACGTGCAGAAGGCCAAAGCGGCAAAGAAATCTTCGGTGGTAAAGAGAAAGCGGAAAATCAAACTGCCGACCCCGGAACAAATGCAAAGGATCGCCAAGAATTGGGAGCCCTATCGCAGTGTGGCCTGCTGGTATCTGTGGAAGAGCCTGGACGTGAAAACGATGTAGGGCACGCCCACAGCGTTTTATGGCCGCCGGGCGTGAAGACGGTATGTTCGTCTGTGCCCCTTGTAGCCTCTGTGGTTAAATAGGGCGATGGCCGACACAAAAATTCGCGTTCTGGTGGCCAAGCCCGGACTCGACGGGCACGACCGCGGTGCCAAAGTTATTGCCCGCGCCTTGCGCGACGCCGGGATGGAGGTAATCTATACCGGTTTGCGCCAGACGCCGGAGATGATCGTCGGCGCCGCGCTGCAGGAAGATGTACAGGTGATCGGCCTATCAATTCTTTCGGGAGCCCACAACGCCATCGTTCCCCGCGTCATGGACCTGCTCCGGCAAAACAAGATGGATGACGTGCTGGTGCTGGTGGGCGGAATCATCCCGGATCAGGATATTGCCGGATTGAAGGAAGCGGGGGTTGCCGCCATCTTCCAGCCTGGTACGGCCATGGATGACATCGTGAAGTTTATTCGGGAGCACGTGACCGGGTCCGGGGTGCCGGCAGCGAGATAATTCAGCCGGCGGCAGCGCAGGCGCACTACCAAGCCGATTTCAATGCAGCGGATATCCTGCCTCGCCGGGCAGGCGGCCATCAAGCTTAATCACTTTGACTCCCAACTTGGCATCCTGCGCATCCATTAACGCGATGCCGCCCGGCAATGCCCTGATTGCTTCCCTCTGAAATCCGTTGGAGAAAACCGCTACCGGTTCGCTGGACGCCTCGCCGCGGAGCACCTGGCCAGTCCAGTATCGCTTGTACTGGCTCTCCGACATATTCAGTAAGTGCAACAAAGCGACCCGCTCCCGACAGTCCGTGGCGCGGACGATGAGTTTGATCGGCGAACCACCCGGCCAGGACTGCTTTTCCCCGGCGAACACTTTACGCAACTCGCCCAGGCTGATGTTGCTGGTTGGATTGTTCGTGTTCACAACCACCGCGATATCCTCGCTTTGGCAGAAAGCAAAGTGAGGAAAGAACACGAGAAGAAAGCCAAGCACAAACAGCACGGCTCCCGATCTCGATCCGGTGAGTTTGCCGCCCTGGCATCTGCTCTTCACGCTTGTTCCTGGTTTCAAAAAGTGAACGCCATCTGTAGATGCAGGCCGTCCAAATCCGGTTCTCCACGGCGGACAGTGTGGTCCAGTTGAGCCTTGAAAGCGATGTAGTCGTTCAAATCGTAGCGGGCCCCGAACGAGGGCCCGTAGCGCAGGCCTACGTCGTCGTAAATGGTGTTGTTCGGGCTGGCGTTTACATACTGATAACGAAGAAACGGACGGATGGGACCGAACTTCCGCGAAATCTGCGAATAGAACGCTGGAGTGTTGTAAATGGCATCAGAGAAGTGCAGGGCCGCGTGGCGAATCAGGAAACTTCATTGAGAAACTCGACGCCGCCCGCCACATAAACAACGTAGCCGTTGACAATGGTCTGGCCATAGCGGAACGATGGCTCGTACAAGAGGTTGCTGATCTTGTCGTGATAATAGGAGCCTCCGATCTGCAACCCGGGAATATCATCAGGGCGAAGAAAGAACCCGACGTTTACCTGATTGCCGTTGTTTTCGTCATTTTGCAATCCGTCTCCGTTTATATCGGGACGGACTGTGTCGGATGATCCATACTCTGCAACGTAGTTGAGGCCGAATTTCCCGGAAGGGATTGAGCCAGTGAGGGAAACGCCGATCGCCTGTGTTGGCAGCAACCCTCCGTTGCTGGCGAACTCCATGACCAGCGGCCGGTCTGCGGTGGTCTGCAACCAGGCGGCACTGCGAAATGCCCAATTGTAATAACCGATGTTCGTCTGGTAGCGGCCGAATGACATCTTCAAATGGTCGTTCACCTGATAGCTGAGCAGGAGGCGGCGCAGGTCGATTTTGTAGCGTTGCGCGTCGGTCTCCTCGAAGATCATCTCCGAAAGCACGCTGGCTTTGTCGCTGATCTTTGAAGTAAGAAACAGACCGAAGTCGCCGGTGTAGAAATTTCCTGCCGAGCCTGGAACAAAGCCGTAGGAACTCGTTTCGCCCTGGCGCTGATCGAGGACCTTGTAGTCCACCTCGCCGAAACCCCGCCACTCAATCCGGTGCAGGTCATGCAAGGAAGCAATCAGGCCGGGTGAGGGTTCGGCCGAAGCCGGTGGCGGAGTCGTCTGAGGCGCCGGAACTGCCGCGGGCGTCGAAGGGCTGGCTATAGTTGCACTGCGCTCAGCCTCCAGCGCCTGGAGCTTTGCCTGCAACTCGGCGGTCTGCTTTTGCAGTTCCTTTACTTGTTGCGCCAGCAGAGCGATTGTCTGCTGTTCATTTGAGGCATCTTGCGAGGCAGCGTCTTGCACGCCACCGGTCCCGGCGAGGATTATGACTAGAATCAGGATTTTTTCCACGCAACGTCTCATGGCCCGTTTTATGACGTACGGCGCACACCTCATCAAGGCATGCCCAGCACCCTGGTTGACTTTCGGCAATTCGGGCTGCGAGCATCGCGTTACGGAGGTACCGATCGCAATTTTTGGCGATCGAATGGGTGATAAAGCAGACTTCTTGTGAAGGCGGGGAAATCCACTGCAGTCGAAGAACAAGTGTTGACCGTCTACCCATTCTTCTCCGTGCAGGACGAAACGTTCGACAACCAGAACGACATTGTCCTGCTACGGCTTCGCTCCCCCGATGGCATCAATCGGCTGACACGAGCTTGTGTATCGGCGATGATCGAGGCCATCCGACGCCTGGCAGTCGAGGCCCGGCCTCTGGTGATCTGCGGAAATGAACGATTCTTTTCTGCGGGGGCTGATCTGGGAGAGATTGCGGCCCTGGACGGGCCCACTGGCTATTTGTTCGCGAGGATGGGACAGGAATTGATGCAGGCCATCGAAGAGTTCCCCGCGCCCGTCTGTGCCGCGGTCGGTGGATACTGCATGGGCGGCGGGCTCGATCTTGCGCTGGCCTGCCATCGACGGGTGGCTGCACCTGATGCGGTCTTCGGCCATCGCGGAGCGGCCTTGGGATTGATCACAGGCTGGGGCGGAACGCAACGGCTACCGCGGCTGATCGGCCGGGCGCGAGCATTACAGATGTTGCTTACTACCGAGAAAATAACCGCTAAGGCAGCTTTGCAGATGGGGCTGATTCACGCGGTGGCAGACGACCCACTAAAAGAAGCCCTGAGATGGGTGACCACATCGCGGAAGGCGGCTACGTCCCTCCGAGGATAGACTTGCGAATTTTAGCGCGGCACTGGGGAGGGGATCCCGGCCTCCCTGGCTTGGAATGGCCATTACGAAGCAGTTTGCCCGCTCCTTCGTAACCGCCAGAGCCCCGCCCTTTACCGGTAAATCTCCTCCCGGCCCGCTTGCCGTCTCCGGCCGCAATTGACGGCCAGCAAAAAAGGAGCGGCAAAAACTTGCATCTGGGGTCTTGCGAAAAAGAGCTCGCAGATTTCCACAGTCGCCCGGCGGTGTGGTTCAATACCACGTTTGTGCTCTATCGCCAGTGGATCGGCAGACGATAGAGTTCTGCCTGCATAGCGCCACAACGTCCTGGGTTTTCTTTTTTTGCAGCAGCAACTTTGACGTGACTGCAGCAGGAAGTCATTAGCGGAATTCATTTTTTTGTGAAGATTTTCTCAGGTTGGAAATGATCAATCCCGTCAGACAGTTATACGAATTCGGTCCGTTTGTCCTGGATCCCAGTGAGCGCCTGCTACGGCAGGGGGAGGTCCGGATCGAACTGGCGCCACGCGCCTTTGACACTCTGCTTCTGCTGGTAGAAAACGGCGGCCGGTTGCTGGAGAAGGACGCAATCATGCGCACCGTCTGGCGCGATGCCGTGGTCGAGGAGAACAATCTCAGTCAGGTCATCTATCTGCTTCGCAAGGGCCTCCGCGACGGAGAGAACGGTGCACGATACATCGAAACCGTTCCCAAGCGCGGATACCGGTTTCTGGCCCCGGTGCATGAACGCTCAGTCGACGGCCCAGGCGCCCAGCATCCCGAATCACAGCACTCTACTGCTCCGAAAAATGGCGGCAATGGCCATTCCGGCAGTCTCGAGCAAGAAGGTGCGAGAGTGTCTGACTCGTCTCGGGCAGATTCTCCGGGTTACAGCTCTCACCCCAGTCCTGCCGGCATAGTCGCAAAGTCAGCTCTTTGGAAGGGATGGGACCTCGCTGTGGTCGGCGGCCTGGCACTGCTCGCTTTTGTCGTCTTCATGAGAGGAGATTTCTGGAAAGACCATATATCTGGCTCGACAGATTCGGTTCCCATTCGTTCTGTGGCCGTGCTGCCGCTGCAGAATCTCTCCAACGACCCAAGCCAGGAATACTTTGCCGATGGCATGACCGACGAACTCATCACGGACCTGGCTCAGATTCGCGAACTCAAGGTGGTCTCCAAGACCTCCATCATGCGCTACAAGGGAACACGGACGCCTCTCCCGCAGATCGGACGCGATCTTGGAGTTGATGCCGTCATTGAGGGATCCGTGATTCGTTCTGGCGACCGAGTCAGGATTACCGCGCAGTTGATCCGCACGGCTACTGACCGTCACATCTGGGCGGAGGCATATGATGGCGACCTGAAGAACATTCTCGAACTGCAGGCGCGCGTCGCCCAGGCGATTACCAACCAAGTGCAGCTCAGCTTGAGCACCCAGGAGAGCAACCGCTTGCGCAGTGCGCATGCTGTCGATCCAGAAGCCTTCGATCTCTACCTCCGCGGTCGTTATGCCTGGAACAAGCGGAACCCCGAAGGCTTTCAGGAGTCGATTGGATACTATCGCCAGGCAATCGCCCAGGACCCGAACTTTGCTCTTGCCTATGCGGGTTTGTCCGACTCTTTTACCTTACTGGCTCTCTACGGAGAGGGATCGAGACCCCTGACGGCGGCGAAAGAGGCAGCCGAGAAGGCCCTGCATCTGGATAGTTCCCTGGCTGAAGCTCACACTTCGCTGGCTGCCGTGAGGCTTCTCAGCGATTGGGATTGGACTGGCGCTGAGCAGGAGTTTCGGCACGCTCTGGAGCTGAATCCTAACTGCGCTCATGCTCACCACTGGTATGGCAACCTGTTGCTGGACCCGGAAGGGCGCCATGAAGAAGCGCTTGCGCAACTTCAGCGAGCCGGGGAACTGGATCCGCTTTCGCCGATCATCACCGCCGACACCGGTTTTGCCTATTACCTAGCCGGCCGTTACGATTTGGCATTGCAGAAGTACCAGCAGGTTCTCGCCTCGAATCCCGATTTCCTGCCTGTTCATTTTTATCTTGCCAAGTACTACCGTCAGACGGGAGAGTACGATCTGTGGCTCAAGGAGCTGGTGACGGACCAGAATCTGGCAGGCCAGACCGTCGCCGCCCGAACCTTGCAGCAGCTTTATGCGCACGGCGGATTCACTGCCGTGATGCGCGGTTTGGCTGAGCCCGGCCCTGTAGGCGAGGCTCCCAAAGGAACCGGCTCGGGCCAGGGACTCTGCGCCGCAGCGGAGGCCGACGCTGCCCTGGGACGCAACGCTTCTGCTCTGGCGGCTCTTGATGGCTGCTATCAATGGGCCCATATGGCCCTGATTTATCTCAAGGTCGATCCCGTATGGGCGCAGCTGCGCGGCGACTCCCGGTTTGCCGATCTGGAGCGCCGTATCCGTCTGGACTGAAAAGCCCAGCCGCGCCGTGGCCTTCATCTCGATTCCTAGCCCTCTCTTTACCGCTCGCAACGGGGTTTGCGCGCCCCCGCTAGGCTGGTATACCGTAAACAGTCCGCCTACCGCTTGCCCATGGCCAACCGCAGCGAACTCGCCCAGGATGCCGCCTCTTCTATCACCGTCCTGACAACAAAGGTCGATCCGACCTCGGCCCGCTTCGAAGCGAACATGCGCTTCCTGGCCGACCTGATGTCACAGGTGCATAACGAGGAAGAGAAAATTCGCGAAGGCGGAGGCTCGAAAGCCGTAGAGAACCAGCACGCGAAAGGCCGCCTCACGGCCCGCGAGCGTATTGATCTGCTGGTCGATCCCGGATCGTTTTTCGAACTCAGCATCTACGCGGCGAATGGCATGTATGAAGAATGGGGCGGAGCGCCCGCCGCCGGTGTCATTACCGGTCTGGGGCGCATCCATACGCGCCTGGTAATGATCATCGCCAATGACGCTACGGTGAAAGCCGGAGCGTTTTTCCCCATGACTTCCAAGAAAGTGATTCGCGGGCAGAATATCGCTATCGAGAATCGCATTCCGACCGTCTATCTCGTCGATTCCGCCGGCGTGTTTCTTCCTTTGCAGGAAGATGTTTTTCCCGACAGCGACGATTTCGGCCGCGTTTTCCGTAACAACGCAGTAATGTCGGCCATGGGCATTCCGCAGATTGCTGCCATCATGGGCATGTGTGTAGCCGGCGGCGGATATCTCCCCGTCATGTGTGACCATGTGCTCATGACCGATGGCAGCGGCCTGTTTCTCGCCGGACCGGCGCTGGTGCAGGCGGCCATCGGCCAGAAAGTTTCGGCAGAGGATCTGGGCGGTGCGGCCATGCACTCCGGGATCAGCGGCACGGTGGACTATCGCGAAGCGAACGACGAAGCGTGCCTGGCGCGGATTCGCTCCATTGTCGAGAAGTGGGGCTATCGCCGCCAGTCTCCCTGGGATCGCAAGAAGCCGGTGGAACCGCTGCTGGCGGCCGAGGAGGTCTATGGCATCTACGACTCTTCTCCCGCCCGGCCCTATGACATGAAGGAAATCCTGGCGCGCATCCTCGATGGCAGCCGGTTCGACGAATACAAGCCCGAGTATGGCAAGACTGTCGTCTGCGGCTATGGGCGCATTGGGGGCTTCGCCGTAGGCATCGTCGCCAATCAAAAGCTTCATGCGCAGCAAATCGACCACGAAGGCCATAAGCGGCTTGAATTTGGGGGCGTGATCTATACCGAGTCCGCCGAGAAGGCCGCGCGCTTTGTCATGGACTGCAACCAGAACCTGATTCCCCTGGTTTTTTTTCACGATGTCAACGGATTCATGGTGGGGCGCGATGCGGAGTGGAGCGGCATCATCAAGGCGGGCGCGAAGATGGTGAATGCCGTATCCAATTCTGTGGTGCCGAAGATTACCGTGATCGTGGGCGGATCATTCGGCGCCGGCCACTATGCCATGTGCGGCAAGGCCTACGATCCGCGTTTTGTTTTTGCCTGGCCGACGGCGCGCTACGCGGTGATGAGCGGCGATTCCGCGGCCGGAACCCTGGTGGAAATTAAAGTCAAGCAACTTGAGCGCGGCGGCAAGAAGCTGAGTGAGGAAGAAAAGAAAGAACTGTACGAATCGGTGAAGCGCACCTACGACGAGCAAACCGATCCGCGTTATGGGGCCGCGCGCCTCTGGATTGACAAGATCATCGATCCCAGCGAGACACGCGATGCGATCACCCAGGCGCTGGAGGCTGCAGCGCTGAATCCCGATGTCGCGGAGTTCAAGGTAGGAGTATTGCAAACGTAATCCAGGAGATTGGGTAGTTGGGAATTCGCGTAATTGGTTGCGTCCCGCGGTCCTTCAATTCCACAATCACTCAATTTCCCAATAACTCAATCCGACTTTGCAGGTCAGATGCGCGAAACTGTCAAGCTTATCGAGTGTCCGCGGGATGCCTGGCAAGGATTGCCGGGCCAGATTCCTGCTGGCCTGAAAACGGACTACCTCAAGGCCCTGATCAGCGCGGGATTCAAGCATATCGATGCCGTCTCATTTGTTTCGCCGAAAGCTGTGCCGCAGATGGCGGATTCGGAAGAAGTTTTGAAAGAACTCGATCCGCCCGATGACGTCGAGATCATCGGTATCGTGGTCAACCAAAAAGGGGCGGAGCGCGCTATTGCCACCGAGGCGGTGCGCACCCTGGGATTTCCCTATTCGATTTCAGAAGCATTCCTGCGCAAGAATCAGAATCAGTCGCCGGAAGACGCGCTCGACGAACTGGAGAAAATTCAAAATAAAGCGGATGATGCCGCACTGGACGTAGTTGTCTATATCTCGATGGCGTTTGGAAATCCCTATGGCGATCCGTGGAGCGTCGACGAAGTCATCGAGGCGATTGGCTTGCTCGAGGCAGAAAATCTCAGAATGGTTTCCCTGGCTGACACGGTAGGTGTGGCGACGCCACAGCAGATCGGCGACCTGATGGGAGCAGTGATCGCGAGATACGATTATCTTGAAATCGGAGCGCACCTGCACAGCCGGCCGGAGCACGCGGCAGATAAAATTCTCGCCGCCTACGACGCCGGGTGCCGCCGCTTCGATTCGGCGCTGGGCGGTCTCGGGGGATGTCCCTTCGCCCAGGACGCTCTGGTCGGCAATATTCCGACAGAGACAGTTTTATCTGCGTTGCAGCAGCGCGGGGCGCAATTGCCGCCGCTCAAGCCGCTGGATGCATTGCTGAAGGCGACAGATGGCATCGCGGCGAAGTTTTCCAGTTCCCATGCGGCGGATTGATGGGCTACACAACCATCCAACTCGAATACGACTCCCGGATCGCCATCCTTACGCTCGACCGTCCTGAGAAGCGCAACGCAATCAGCTTCGAACTGATCGACGATCTTCTGCGCGCGCTGGACGAAATCTCGAAGTCCGATGCGCAGATTGTCATTCTTACCGGAGCCGGCAAGGCCTTCTGCTCCGGCATGGACCTGGCGAATCTTAAGGCGCTTCTCGGCCGGACGCCCAAGCAAAACCTTGAAGATTCCCAGACGATGGTCAGACTCTTCCGTTCCCTCTATGAGTTTCCCAAAGTGACGATCGCTGCGGTTAACGGGGCGGCCATTGCGGGCGGGACCGGCCTGGCGCTGCTCTGTGACTTTTCCCTGGCTGTTCCCGAGGCCAAATTCGGCTACACTGAGGTTCGCATCGGTTTTGTACCCGCCATCGTTTCCACGTTTCTGTTGCGGCAGGCAGGGGAGAAGCAGGCACGCGATCTGCTTTTGACCGGCAGATTATTCGGAGCGGAAGAAGCTATGCGCATGGGATTGATCAACGAAATCGTCGCCCCGGAGAATTTGATGACGCGCGCCCGGGAACTGGCCGCGCGGCTGCTGGAAAACAGTCCTGCTTCGCTGCGCGCCACCAAGAAACTGCTCAGCGATCACTCCCGAGCGGAACTCGACGCCCAGATTGATGCCGCCTTGCGCCAGAACGCCGCCATCCGCAGCACGGATGATTTCCGCGAGGGGGTTTCCGCATTTCTCGAGAAACGCAAGCCATTGTGGAAGGACTGATGACTCGCGCGGAAAGGATTCGCAACTTCCCCAAGACCGGCTGGCGCAATTTCCTGGCCCGCCAACTGGCGTCGCTGAGCAGGCACCCCGCGCCTTCGGCTTTTCTCGATTACCAGACAAAAACTGCGCTGCATCTGCCCTTCGCCGGCGAGTGGTATGTCTATTGGGGCGGGCGTTCGCCCGCACAAAATCGGCATGTCGTGGCAAACGATCAGCGCTTCGCTTACGATTTTCTGATTCTCTCCAACGGACACAGAGGGCAATCGTTTCGAGGCAGCGGCCAGAGCAACACCGATTATCTGTGCTTCGGCCAGCCGGTTTACGCTCCGGCCGATGGCACGGTTCTGAAAGCCGAGAATGACATGCCCGATAACCAGCCCGGAGAAATGAACCCGAAGTCGGTCCTCGGAAATTACGTGGTTCTGGATCACGGTTCCGGGGAGTTTTCGTTTCTGGTACATCTCCGCCAGGGCACGCTTTCGGTTAACGTGGGCGACCAGGTTCACCGCGGGCAGCAATTGGCCCAGTGCGGGAACAGCGGAAATTCTTCCGAGCCGCATCTTCACTATCACCTCCAGAACACGCCTGCTCCCTTCTTGGGCGATGGCCTGCCTGCCTTTTTCGTAGAATATGTCGCCGATGGAAAGTCCCTGGACCGGGGACAGCCTGTGGCGCGCCAGACCGTAAGGAGCACGCGTGAATTCAGCGGCCAATGAAACCCGTCTGCGGGTCCGCTACGCCGAAACCGATCAGATGGGCGTGGTGTATCACTCCAATCACTTCGTTTGGTTCGAGGTGGGCAGAGTGGAACTGCTGCGCCAGTTGGGTTTTTCCTACCGCGACATGGAATGCCTTGATGGCCGCTACATTGCCGTGGTTGAAGCCAAATGCCGCTATCGGGCGCCCGTCCGCTACGACGACGAAGTGGTGGTCCGCACCACGCTGCGAAACGTGCGGGAGTCGGTCATTCACTTCAGCTACGAATTGCTGCGGGCGGATGACCGCTCTCTCATCGCCGAAGGCGAAACCACGCACATCGTAACCGACGCGAACATGAAGATCGCTGAACTGCAGGAAAAGTATCTGACGGCTTTCCGCTCCGCCCTCGGAAAAGATGGTTCCGGGCACGCGGGAACAGAAAACGAAAAGACCTCTTGAACGCACTGCACCTCACCGGGCACGATCTCACGCTCGAGGCCGTACGCGAAGTGGCGATTGAGCGACGGCCCGTGCTGCTTGCCGCGGACGCGCGCCAGGGCGTGGAGCGCGCCCGCGCGGTGGTCGACGCACTCGTCGCCGGGGAGCACGTTGCCTACGCCATAACAACCGGGGTGGGCAAGCTCAGCGACGTGCGCATCGCCGGCGATCAGATTCGCGAACTACAGGTGAATCTGGTGCGCTCGCATGCGGTCGGCATTGGTGAACCCCTTCCCTTCGCGGAAACGCGCGCCATGATGCTTTTGCGAGCCAACTCGCTCGCCAAAGGCCATTCGGGTGTGCGCCCGGCGATCATCGATACTCTGTGTGAAATGCTGAACCGGGGCGTGACTCCGTATGTGCCATCGCAGGGCAGCGTGGGCGCGAGCGGTGATCTGGCTCCGCTGGCGCATCTCGCGCTTGCGCTGACCGGCGAAGGCGAATGCGCGGATGAAAACGGAGCGCGGGTTCCCAGCGGCGAAGCGCTGAAGCGGGCCCAGATCAAGCCGCTGGTTCTCGAAGCAAAAGAAGCCGTGTCGCTGATCAACGGCACACAAGCCATGCTGGGTGTGGGCGCGCTGGCACTGCTGGCTGCGGAAACGCTGGTCGACTCCGCCGACGTGATCGGCGGACTTTCCTGCGATGCGCTGAAAGGCACCGATACAGCCTTCGACGAGCGCATTCACAAGGCGCGCCCGCATCCCGGACAGATGAAGAGCGCGGCCAACCTCCGGCATATGCTTGATGGCAGCCAGATTCGCGAGTCGCATCGCGCCTGCGGCCGTGTACAGGACGCCTATTCGCTGCGTTGCATTCCGCAGGTACATGGCGCCGTCCGCGACACGCTGGCCCACTGCCGCGAAGTATTCGAGACCGAAGCAAATTCGGCCGTGGACAATCCCCTCGTCTTCATTCCCGACCCGAAAGAAGCCACCGGCGACGTCATCTCGGGCGGGAATTTTCACGGCGAACCAGTTGCCTTTGCCCTGGATTTCCTCGGCATCGCTCTCAGCGCGCTGGCCGGGATCAGCGAACGGCGGATCGAGAGGCTGGTAAATCCCGCGCTCAACGAAGGGCTGCCGCCCTTTCTCGCGTCCAGCGCGGGTTTGAACTCCGGTTTTATGATGCCGCAGGTTACCGCGGCGGCGCTGGTCAGTGAGAACAAAGTCCTGGCGCACCCCGCATCAGTAGACTCGATTACGACCTCAGGAAACAAGGAAGATTACGTTTCGATGGGCATGACGGCGGCGATCAAGTTGAAGCGTATTGTTGAAAACACGCGCAACGTGCTGGCCATCGAAGCCATGGCCGCCGCGCAGGCCATGGACTTTCTGGCGCCGCTTAAAACTTCAAAGCGGGGTCAGGCAGCACATGCTGCGATTCGATCAGTGTGCCCCACCATGGAAAAAGACCGGGCTATGTATGGTGATTTCGTGCGCATCGCCGAGCTGATCACAGCCGGAAAAATCGCTATCGTATTGCGATAACTAACGAGCAAGCGACCACGAGGTGACAACTAAGAAATCAACTCCAGTTTGTCGCCCTGAATCAGGCTGTCTTCTCCGCGCTCCCGTCCAGCCCTAACTCCGCGGCAATCCCCTTCATCGCCTCGATGCAGAGCGCGATGTGCTCATCCAGATCCACGCTTAGCGCCGCCGCTCCATTGACGATATCCTCCCGGTTCACCTTGCGGGCGAAGGCCTTGTCTTTCATTCGCTTTCTCACCGATTTCGCGTTCACCTCCGCCAGCGACTTGCCCGGCTTCACCAGCGCGACGGCTGTAATGAATCCCGCCAGTTCGTCGCAGGCAAACAGAGATTTTTCCATCCACGTATCGCGACTGACGCCCGTGTATTCCGCATGCGACATCACGGCGCGCGTAATCGGTTCCGGCCAGCCGCGCTCCTTCATGATCGCGTTGCCTTTGTAGGGATGCTCTTCCAGACTCGGCCAGCGTTCATAGTCGAAGTCGTGGATCAGGCCGACAATTCCCCAGAGATCTTCTTCCCCAGAGTCCGCGTCGAATCTTCTCGCGCAGGCTCGCATGCACGCCTCTACTGCCAGAGCATGTTTGCGCAAACTTTCTGACTGGGTGAACTCAGTTAGTAAACACCACGCGGTTTCGCGATCGATGGTCATTCTGGCTATTTTCTCCGGTTTTCGCGGGTTCGTTCGCTTCCATTCGCAAACAATTCGCGCGCTTTGAATCATTTTAGCCTTGACATTCACAGGGCGAGTACCGCAGATTAGGCCGACAGCGGGAAAATCTTCCCCCAAAGTGACTGTTTCCCGCGCTTGCTGTACGGAGTAGCCAGCTCTGGCCCTCCCACAACTCGATGGCCACGACTCTTGCCCCGGTTGATGCACGGGAAGTCGTCCGCTGCGATCACTGCCTGCTGGTGCAATTCCGCACGATCAATAACAACTGCCGCCGCTGCCACGCGTCCCTGGATGAGGAGCCTGAACCCGAGCCAATCGTGATGACGCCGCCGGTGATGATGCCGATTCCGGGCAATGGGCGTGGGCATCTGAACCTGGCGGCATCGATCCGCTCGCTGCGCCTACGCAATGGCTTGAGCCAGCGGCAACTGGCAGGCCGTATGGCGGTCCCGCGAACCTATGTTTCCAAAATCGAAAACGAAAAAGCCACGCCCACGCTGTCTTCCCTGGAACGGCTGGCGCGCGCCCTGGAGGTGACCGTGCCCGAATTACTCAGCGGCGGCGAAAAGAGCCGCCAGGAAGAGATCAGCGAATTGATGAAAGATCAATTCATCGCCGAGATACTCCCCTTCGTCTCCCGGCTTAACGGAATGCAAATGTCGAGCATTTTGACCCAGGTGCGGGACTTGACGATAAGACCGAGAAGGAGCGCGTAAGTTTGGGCGTCTACGCGGCGTGAGCGCAGCGGGAGAGCCGCGTGCCGAAATCCTGAGCGTGGCGAAGGAATTTAGGAGCTCAATTTTTCCGGGCAACCAGCCAACTCGATGCCGGGACCGAGCGTGGTCCCGGCTTTTTTCTGCTCCGCGCAGTTGAATCCTGAATAGATCGACCAACATCTATCCAGCATGAATTCGCAACGAATTGAGGGGCCCACTTTTCTCCCGGATGGGTCATTGATTCAAACCTCATTGCCGGGCGCATGGAACGGCGAAACCGTGCCTGCGCTTGGGGAGAATGCTAAGCCTCCTGCTGATGGCGCGCTGCTCGATGCCTATTCGCGCGCGGTGACGAGTGCGGTTGAGCGCATCAGCCCATCGGTTGTCAACATTGAAGTGCATCAATCGGCCGGCAAGTCGCGCTCCGGCGAGCCGCGCGAGCGCCAGGGCGGTGGTTCGGGATTCGTCTTCACGCCTGACGGATTGATCCTTACCAACAGCCACGTGGTGCATGACGCCAAGCGTATCTCGGTGACGTTTGCCGATGGCCGCCGGATGGCCGCCAGCGCTATCGGGGACGACCCGGCGAGCGACCTGGCAGTGATTCGCGTCGATGAGCCGCATTTGGGTGAGCCCGGCCTCATCGCTGCCGCGCTGGGCGATTCGCAGCAGCTTCGAGTCGGGCAAGTGGTGGTGGCGATCGGCGCCCCTTATGGCTTTCAATCGACGGTGACGGCGGGCGTGGTCAGCGCGCTGGGACGCTCGCTGCGGTCGTACTCCGGGCGATTGATCGACGACGTGATACAAACTGACGCCTCGCTCAATCCGGGCAACTCCGGCGGACCGCTGGTGGATTCGCTGGGACGCGTCATCGGCGTAAATACCGCGACCATTCTTCCCGCCCAGGGCATCTGCTTTGCCATCGGCATCAACACGGCCAAGTTCGTAGCCAGCCGCCTGCTGCGCGACGGGCGCATCCGGCGCAGTTTTATCGGTGTCTCGGCGCAGACCGTGCCGGTCCACCGCCGCGTGGTGCGGTTCTACGATCTGGCGAAGGAATCGGGCGCCATGGTCCTGTCGGTCGAAGAGAACAGTCCGGCCAGGCGTGCTGGCCTGCGCGATGGCGATGTGATCGTAGCTCTGGAAGGCAAGCCGGTCGCCGGCGTCGACGACCTTCATCGCCTGTTGACCGATGTGCGCGTGGGAGTAAGCTGCTCGCTGACAGTCGTGCGCTACACCGAGAAGCTGGAGTTGAAGGT
>DATKPV010000098.1:0-79413 GCA_035523915.1 Candidatus Aquilonibacter sp.
CACTTCGGCGAGAAGCGTTTTCCGGTGCGGGCCGTGGATTACCTTGAGGCCCAAGCGGACAACGCCCCGGTTCTGTGCCCCGATTATTGGGGAGGCTACCTGATTTATCGCCTCTATCCACGGGTGCTGGTGGCGATGGACGACCGGCACGATCTGTACGGGTCCGAATTATTAAAGTCTTACTTGAAGTTGATGAAAGCCCAGCCGGGTTGGGATGAGTTTCTTGCGAAATATGAAATCCGGCGCGTGCTGGTGCCGAAAGGATCGACAGTCGATAACCTGTTGCGAGAAAACGAAAATGCCTGGGGAATCACTTACGAAGATCCACGAGCCGTGCTGTTTGTGGCACGGTAGGAGGTGAAGCAAAGAGTCATGCGGGCAATGCGCTTGTGGGTCAATTAACGTCTTCCGTGCTGATCCCGAAGCCAATAATGGCCGTTACGGCGACCGGCCGGTTGCCTCGCATGGCAGGGCGGAACTTCCAGGCAGGAAGGGCAGCGATCACCTTGGCGCTAAGCGTGGCAGAACCCGGCTCCAGCACCCGGAGGTTGGTGAGCCTTCCGGAGGTATCCAGAGTGCAGGCAATCACGAGGCGTGAAACTTTCAAGCCGCTGGGCAGATCGGTACGCATTTGTTGCGGGCCTGCCAGCGCGTCGGCGTAGGGATGCGCAGCCGAGGTGGGATCGGAGTACTCCATAACCGCTTGTCCGAGGGTGGTGGGCAGATAGATGGTATAGACCCGTTCGCCTTTCAGCAGACCGTAGAAGTTGAATGCGCCGCCGGAACGCGAGGTAGCTTCAATGGTAATCTCGGGACCTCTTTCCTGCTTGACTGACGAGCGCCGGGGATAACTGGGATCGCTGCTTCCCGGAGGACCGAAGCTGGGAAGATTAACGACATTAGTGCTTCCGCCGCTTACCGAAACCCCAGGCACTGCAGGGGTGCCGCTGGTCTCATTTCCGGCGCCGCCGGGGCCGGCGGTAGGCGATATTCCTCCATGAGCGTTCGGATCGGATCCCCGCTGGGCGCCCGCTTTGCCCGCTCCGGGGCCTTGGCCGGTCATGCCGCTCCCGGGTCCATTGCCGTGGCCAATTCCTGTTCCTCCGCCCGCGCCGCCGAGGCCTGGCTTGTCGACGCCACCCGGAGACAGGGCGAGCGAGCCTTTGCCACCGCCCGAATTGCCGACCCTGGAACCAGGCTCGCTTGATACGACCACGCCCGATCCGCCCCCGCTTCCACCTCCGCCGCTGGGCGGGGCGAGAACGGAACCAACATCGTTGGCTCCGCCCAAACCGGCTCCTTTGCGCCCAGTGCCAGATCCTCCCCGGCCTAATCCGGGAGGCGGCGGAACGACGTTGTTCGCGAGCAGAGTTCCGTTGGCGTTTCCCGAACGGTCTCCAGATCCCCGTCCTGCACCCGAAACGGTGGCCGAGGGAGGTGGCGGGATAATGTTAGCCGGCAGGGACGCGCCACTTCCACCTTGTCCACCTGCAGTGCCTGAAGAATTTCCCGAAGGAGCAGAAGGCGGAGGCGGCACCACCTGCTGAGTTCCGAAAAGCTTGCCCAGAAGTGTACTGACGATCGAAGTATTGCCGTTCGGGGTAGGAGGAGGAGGAACCACTTTGCTTGGATTGCCGATGGCGCTTCCGCTTGCGAGCCGGCGCAGATCGGGGGATGCGTCGGTCGAAGGAGGGGGCGCGATCACCGATGGCCGGGGTAAGGCAAGTTTGGGCTGGCGCGCAGTCTCCTGTTCGGGCGCAGAGACCGGCGGTGGGACGACATTCACGTTGTTCTGAACCGGGGAGCGTGTTACCTCCGGGCTAAAGGTCTGCGGAGCCGGCGGAATTACGTTGCCACGAAGCGCCGGGGCAACCCGCATTCGGCTGCGTGAAACCTCGTCGGGGGCGGGCGCAATCACATGAGAATTCAGTGCCGGGGGGTCGCGCAGCTGTTCCCGGGCAATGGACGGTGATGGGGGAACAACCGTTGTTGTCAGAGAAGGAGCAGCCAGAGGCTTGTCACGTGAAAGTTCGGGGGCCGGCGGAACTACGGAATCCAGTGTCAGGCCGCGGCGCGACCGGTCGCGGGCTATATGCGCAGGCGCCGGCGGAATCACATCCGGCGGAAGGTTGGGCAAGATCAGCGCCGCATGCAAGCCTTCGGACGGCGGCGGGCCGGGAACAGGTTTGACAGCAAGAAGATTGGCCACGGCGTCCATGCTGGCGGGTAGCTTGAGATTGGGAGCATCGACAACCTTGTCGACGAGAGAACTTCCCCGCGCCACCCGAATAGTCTGCGTGCGATGGTGCGCCTCTTTGCCTCCAGCTCGACCTGTGGCGCCGGACTGCGCGCCGCCCAGATCTTGCGTGCGCGGCAGTTCGTCGCCAGAGTAATAGACCACCTCATACGGCTGGACTTTGGGCGGAGCGTACGGAAGCAGCCGGGTTACCTCTCTGGGCAACACAATCACCACGAAAAGGAGAAAGGCCTCGATCATCCAGGCAGCCAGCAAACCTCGATAGGGAAGAACGCCGTAGGGAGCCTCCCCAGCCAGCCGTTCACCCGAGCGACCGAAAGCGGGACGGATCGAAGTAACGAACTCGCGCCAGGGCGAGGACCACTCCACCAAGAGCTTGGGCGCATCGTGGCGTTGGATCGTCGGTTCGAGTTGGAGGGTATGACTCACGCCGGGGAAACCCCATGATTCCGGCTTACAGTGATCTCAATTTTATCGCCCACCGTGGTTGCCGTCGAAGCGACAGTCTGACACGGAAGTTCAATTACGGAAGCGGCCTGCAAACGCACAGGAGCGAAACGCCAGGGGGGAAGATTCTGCTCCGTGTGGACCACCATGCCGTCGCGGTCGAGATAGATTACATCAATCGCAAAACGCATGCCCAGAGTATGAACGCCCCGGCAAGGGATAATCCAAAGACCGCGGCCCTTGTGGAACTCTCCATCTGACGACCCGAGCAATCCCCGCAACCGCGACCAGTGGGTGTCCGCCAGGGCGAGTTCGGTGGCGAGGTACAACTGGCGCGTACGGTTAAAAGCCTGGCCCTGCGGAATCCATGCCGGCATGAGTACTCCTGGCTACGATGCTTGCCTTGTCGCTGTTTGCCGTTGGCTCACTTCGCCACGAGGGAGTGGTAGGCCTGGATCAGTGCGGGGCCAACCGTAACGAAGAGAAACGGTACCAATATGAAAATAACCAGGGGAGGGATCATCTTAATCGTGGTCTTGGCGGCTTGCTCTTCGGCGCGCTGCCGTCGTTGGGTGCGCAACGAATCGGAATGAACCCGCAGGGCCTGGGCCACGCTGGTGCCGAAGCGATCGGTCTGAATCAACGTCCCAACCAGTGCCCGAATGTCGTCTGAGCCTGTCCGATCCACCAGATTGCGCAGGGCCTCGGCGCGTGGCTTGCCCGCCCGCATTTCCAGGTTGACCAGGTGAAATTCATCGCTCAAATCCGGGTGCGCATGATGCAGGTCCTGGCCTACGCGCATCAGGGCCTGGTCCAGCGCCAACCCGGCTTCCACGCAGATCACGGTGAGATCGAGAGCATCGGGCAGCGCGATACGAATGCGCTGCTGACGATCCCGAATCATTCGCTTTAGCAGAAAGCGAGGAAGAAAGAAACCCAGCGCCGGCACACAAACAAGAAGAGGAAAGCTGCTAAGGCCGGAAAACGCAACGACCCCGGCAAAGCCGATGGCTGCCAGCAACAGACGGGAGCCGAAATAGTAGCTCACGTGACGGGGCTCGCGCAGCCCAGCTTGAATGAGCCAGGCACGCGTGCGGGAAACATCGGAAGGCGAAAGCGGAATGGCTTTGCTTAGAGGATCGAGTGCCTGCTCGATTCGTTCCTTCACCTTACGGGCAGGCCTTTCCCGGGCCTGGGTTGCCTGACTCCCCAGAGCGCGTAGGCGAGCTCCCAGGACGGAACTGGGTGTCAGGGCCGCGGCGCCGAACGAAAAGGCAACGAGCACGACCGTAACGAACACCAGGATGGTCAAGATCAGAGGCAGCATCCTACACCTGAATCCGGATAATCCTCCGGATGACAAAGTAGCCGATGGTTTGCAATGCAATGCTGGCCACCAGTAAAGAATGGCCAATCGGATCAGAAAACAGCGGCCTGACGAAATCGGGACTCATGATCAACATAACGCCCACCACGGCCGGAGGCATGGCCATGAGCAAAGCCATGGTCAGGCGTCCCTGCGCCGTGTGGACACGCACCTGCCGCTGAATCTTGAAACGCTCGCGGATCACATAAGAGAGGTTGTCGAGAATTTCGGCGAGATTGCCGCCCGTCTCGCGCTGCAGCATGACTGCCGTGACGAAGAATTTTACGTCCACCAAAGGTACCCGCTCGGTGAGGTTCATCAGGGCGTCGCGCACCGGCATGCCAAATTTCTGTTCTTCGTAGAGCTTGCGAAATTCGCCCGCCAGGGGTTCTGCCACTTCGTTGGAAATCATCTCCAGCGCGGTCGTGAATGCGTGTCCGGCACGAACGGCGCGGGCCAAAGTGTCGATGGCTTCGGGAAAAAGCTCCTCGAATTTCTCGAAGCGCTTGTGGCGACGATAGGACACCACGGAGTAGGGAAGAAACAGACCGATCACCAAAGCAGCCCAGCCCACACCCGGATTGCCGCTCCACAGCAGGGCTGCGCCTCCCGCAACAGCACCACAAAGAAGGCACAGGAAGAGGAAGTTTCCGGCCCGGAACTTCATGCCGGCCTGGGTCAGGGCCTCCTGCATAGCTGAAACCCGTTCGGAGCGGCGTAACAGGGTGTCTAGCGCAGGGATCTTGCTGAGCTGTTCGTCGCGCAGAAGAGCAAGTTCTTCCTGAGGCTCCCGTTCCGGCGCCTTCTGCACCGTGGCCAGGCGCTCCTTGATGAGACGGGCCCGCGCGCTGCGCTGATCCAACATGGAGACGACGGCGAAGGAGACCAGCGCGACGATGATAAAAACCACGAGTGCAATGAGTGCAGGCATGGGCAGTTCAGTTCAAACTCAAAAACCTTGCTTATATCTCCGCTTTGGTTTCAAACAGTGCTGGTCGCAGACGCGAGCCACCGGTAGCCAGACGGTCCGCGAAAAGCGGACGAAATCCGGTGGCTTTGAACGTCCCGCGCACCTTCCCATTTTCATCGATCGTGCGTCGTTCGAACACAAAAATATCTTCCATGGTGATGATGTCCCCTTCCGAGCCGGTGACCTCGGAGATAGAGATTACCTTGCGAGTGCCGTCCGAGAGGCGCGCAACCTGCACGACCGCGTGGATGGCGGAGGAGATTTGCTGACGGATGGCGCGTTCCGGAATGTTCAGGTTGGCCATGGAAACCATGTTCTCGATGCGGGCCAAAGCGTCCCGCACGGAATTGGCGTGGACTGTGGTCAGGGAGCCTTCGTGGCCTGTGTTCATGGCCTGCAACATGTCAAAGGCTTCCTCACCGCGCACCTCGCCCACCACGATGCGGTCGGGACGCATACGCAAGCTGTTGATTACCAGCTGTCTTTGCCGCACGGCGCCCTTGCCTTCAATATTGGGCGGGCGAGTTTCAAGACGGACCACATGTTCCTGTTTGAGCTGCAGTTCGGCGGCGTCCTCGATGGTGACGATGCGCTCCACGTTGGGAATGTAGCCGGAGAGAACGTTCAGCAGGGTGGTCTTGCCGGCGCCGGTTCCCCCCGAAATAAGAAGGTTCAGCCGCCCCTTAACCATGGCCGAAAGCAGCTCGAGCATGGCCTCTGTGAGGGTGTGGTTCTCAATCATGTTGCGCGCGGTCACCGGATCGCGGCCGAACCGGCGGATGGAGAGACATGGGCCATCCAGCGCGAGCGGGGGAATGATGGCGTTGACGCGGGAGCCGTCAGCCAGACGGGCGTCAACCATCGGCGAAGACTCATCTACGCGCCGGCCAACGCGGGACACGATCCGCTCGATGATCTGCATCAGGTGCTGATTGTCTTTGAATGATAGGCCGGTGAGTTCCAGCTTTCCGGCGCGCTCGATATAGACCCGGTCGTAGCGGTTCACCAGGATGTCGGAGACGGTGTGATCCTTGAGCAGCGGCTCCAACGGTCCGAGACCGAAAATCTCGTCCAGAATTTCGCGGGAAAGCCGCTCGCGTTCGGCGAAGCTGAGAGGAACGACTTCAGCGTTGACCGAGCTGCGGATCAGAACAAGAACCTCTTCCCGTGCGGTGTCGCCGGGAGTCCGCCCCAATTTCTCCAGATCGAGCCGGTCGAGGATTTTGCGGTGCAGGTCGGCTTTTACCTGCTGGTACTCGGTGCGCTCGAAAGTCTGCAAATTGGCCATAACGTCTTATACCGTCTTGAACAAGGACCACGCGGCGCGTTTGACCTCAACGTCGTTGCGCGTCAACTCGTGTGCCAGCCCGGAGAAGCAACGGGCAATCTCGGTGTGGCTCTGCTCCATGACCGGGACGCCCCGGTCAATTGCGGTGGAAATCGCGAAATACTGGTTGGGTACGCGCCACAACAGCTTGACACCCGCGGCATTCTCGGCATCGCTCTCGGTGAATCCGGTGACCTTGCGAAAGCGGTTCAGCACCAGGCGGACGCGTTCGCGGTTACCGGTCTCTCCCAGGTATTGTTGCACGCGGGCGGCGCTCCACAGCGAGGCAACGTCAGTGCACGCCACCAGCAGCACGGTTTCGGACAAATTGGAGACCAGCCGGCTTGCCGCATCCAGGCGCGAGGAGGTGTCCACGACAACGTACCGGTAATGCGTCACCAGCATGTCAAACAATTTGACGAACTCGGCTGTCGAGGGTTCGATGGCAGCCGGCACATTCGTGCCGGCAAGCAATTGCAAGCCGCCGCTATGCCGGGTCATGAAGCTCTCCAGCAGCGAAACATCCATGCGGTGCAGATTTCGCGTCGCGTCGGCTACGGTGAACAGAGGTTTAATGTTCAAGTGCAGGGCGGCATGTCCCAGAGGCGCAAGGTCGAGCAGCGCCGTATGGCCGTGAGCGGACTGCAGGGCCAGAGCGAGGTTGACGGCCACCGTGGTCGCACCACTGCCGCCTTTGGCGTTGATTACTGTAAAAACCTTGCCGCGTGGGCCTTCCTTCTGCACACGCCGTTGCGCCGTCGTCAGCCGTACGAAAGCCTCCAGTAAATCGGTCGTAGTGGTGGGCCGCTCGATGAATTCGCGGGCGCCAACCCTCATGGCATTCACGATCACTTGGGGCTGGTTCAGACTGCCGATGGCAAACACCGCCGTCTCAGGAAGTTCCTGATGCAGCAATTCGATGGCCCGCATGGCGGGTGCGGGATTATCGGCGGGGATATCGATCAGCAAAACTTCGGGACTGGCGGCCTGCACACGGCGGGTAACCGGATCCGCAGCGGCCAAGGGAAAGCTGGCGCACGTATGCACGGTGCGCGCAACGCTGGTGCCGTCGACCAAAACCTGCAGCACCGTGCGCTGCTCACTGTCGTTGGCGACGATTACGACGGAAAGCTCCGGCATACCCTGCAACTTCTCCCAGACATTCCTGTAGTTTCGGACCGCTTACTTGCCATTCCTGCCGAGCTTCTTTCCTCGCCGCGGGATCAGAGTCATTTCCCCGAGGACTTGTCAAACTTGCCCTTGTCCATGAAGGGTTGCGGATTCATAGGCCCAGCCGGAGGTTGTTCGCTGGGCGAAATCCGGTGCACGGTGCATAACACCATCAACTCTGAATTGCTCTTCTGCGTGCTCTTGCTGCGGAAAAAATTGCCCAGAATCGGAATGTCTCCGAGGCCAGGAATCTTGTTCCAGACGTCGGTGACGCGGTTATCTAGCAGCCCGGCAATCACGAAGCTCTGCCCGTCCTGTAGCTCGAATTCGGTCTCTGCCTTGCGCGTGCTCAGCGCGGGAACAGTGAAACCGGATATCGTCAATGCGTTACTGAAATCGAGGGTGCTAACCTCGGGCGCAACTTTAAGATGAATGTTGCCGTTCGGCATGATGACTGGTGTGAACTGCAACTTGACGCCGAATTCCTTGAAAGAAATGGTTACAGCGGTGAATCCCTGGCCGGGCTGAACGATCGGGAAGGGAAACTGACCGCCAGCCAGAAAACTAGCCTCTTTGCCGTTGACCGCGATGAGATTCGGCTCGGCGAGAATCTGCAGAAGGTCCTTGGTCTGCAGCGCCTGGATGGCAGCTCCGAAATTGATATCGGTTCGGAAAAGGAAAAGATTAAGCGGGTTGGTCAGGTTAATGAAAGGCGTGGTCGCCTGGCTTGAGGTCGTGCTGGTTGCACCCGTCGTGGTGGTGCTGGCGGTGTTGGTGGAAACCGTTGCTCCGCCGAATTGACCGGTGCCGGTTACGCCAACAAAATGTCCGGTGCCCGGGGTGAACAGATTGGCGCCCAACTGGGTGAGCGCGCTGCGGTCAACCTCGGCAAACTTTACCTGCAAGAGTACCTCCTGCGCACCCACCGGGCCAAAGGTCAGCACATTGACCACGTTCTTGCTATAGGCGGAAGCCAGTTCTCCCGCGCGCTTGGCTACATCTTCTGTGGTCACATGGCCGGAGAGCACGATGGCCGAGCGTGAAGGGGTGACTGAAATTTGTTCGTCGGGGAATACTCGATGTTCTTCTTCGGCACAGGCGCTGACGTCCACGTCAACGCGCAAATCGAAGCTGCGGGAGCGCTCCAGTTCGTCCCAGATAATCAGGGAAACCTCGCCGGGTGAACGGCCGTAGACCAGAATCTGTGTGGGCGTAATGACCGTGGCGTATGCCACCGTCGGATCCGTCACCGAGATGCGTTTAAGGCGCTCAGTGGTGTTGATCAGCAGCGACTTGTCGACCATCACCCGCAGCGGTGCCGAGCCTTGCGGCTGTGCGGATTGCGGCGGCAATGTGGTGGTCTGTGTGCCGGTGGGCACTGATTGCTGCTGGGGCGTGCCAGGCTGGCCTGCATCCTGGCGGGATAACGCCTCGGGCCGGGCCATGGTGGGGAGCAACAAACACAGCAAAACCACTCCCAAAAGTCTTGTGCGAACCTTCATCGTGTGATGCCTCTCCGAGCCAGGAAACGCGCAAGGTCGAAATTGCGCGCCGAAAACTGCCGTCCTATTTCGCGTCGTCACCACCTTGTTCCGGGAACTTCATATCAGGCATCTTCTTGTCACCTTCATAAACCTCGACACTAAGCACGTTGGGAGCAGGCGGCGGTGGGGCAGCTTTCTGTCTGACCGTGTGGACATGAACCGGCGCCGGAGCTGTGGCGGTGGGAGCCGCATTGACGCCCTTGTAAAGGGCACGTTCAGCAGCGGCGGGCAGGTCGTCCTCGCGGGTGTCCAGCGGATTGCGCAGGGCGAGTTGGATGTGGCCTTGCGAGCTGGCAAGGGCCAGGCGCTCCGCGTCATCAGGCGAAACCAGGAGCGTGATCACCGGGGTGTTCTGAGCCTCCCCGGCGGCATTCCGCTCAAGAGTGTGACCGGCGGCGATTACGGCCACGTTTTGCAGGACGGTCGTAGTTTGCGACTCGGAGCTGCCGGCGGGCGTTCCGGTCAATAGCACATCAACGCGGGTTCCCGGGCCGACGAAGCCAGCCACCGATACGACCTCATTCACACGAACCGAGACTGCGCGCATCCCGGGCGGAATCAGGGAAGGCAAGCCCGCCCCCGCATTCTCCGCGGCCAGCTTGCTTGGCAACAAGAATTCGCCGCTCGCGATGGGGACGACCACCCCCCGGCCCAAGACTTGCGAGCGCTTGGTGAAGACCCCGGCAGGCAGCCCCGTGGCGGGGAGCTTCGCGACGCGGACGTCGTGGTCTTCGATACGCGCGCCAACCTGGATGTTATCGGCTGCCACCAATACATCTACCGTGGGCTCATTCGAGCCAAGGACGTTGCCTCGGAGGTTGTTATAGACGTAGACACTGGCTAAAGCGCCCAAGGCCAAAGCCAGAACGCCGATCATCAGCAAACGCGTGCGGTTCATAATGCTCCATCAGGGCGCGCAAGCCTTCTCACATGCGCGGTTCGCAGACGAGAGTGCTGCCTACCCTGCCCAGCAATGGGAGTCCTATTGAATCGAGCTGGCGACGTTGGAAAAGACATTATTCGCGTTGGAGCCGATCAGCCGAATGGTGCCGACGACAATCACCAAGATTACAGCCAGCATCACAGCGTATTCTGCGATATCTTGTCCTTCTTCGTCGTGCCACAGCCTGCGCAAAGTCTTCATACCGGTTCGCCTCCTCCATAACAACTATCGGTCTGTGGTTGCTGATTGAGCATGCCTACACGGCAGCAACGCACAATCCACCTGCCTGCTTTGTCGGTGCGGGGGAGAGTTTACCGCAACTGAGCAACCACATCATACCTTGCAAAGTGGCCAAGTGGCGTATTTTTTGCACACTGTAGGTAACCTCCGTGTCAGTTTCACTTCGGAGGGCTGGGGACTACCTGCGGCTGCTGGCCATTTCTCCGGTCCACGGCGGGAGGGTTAACCACAAGTACAATGGCCTTCCGGTCTTGATATGCAATTTGCCACTGAGGAGACAGCCGCAGCCCAGTCGCGAGAGAGGAGTCGGGAGGAATGATAACGGCTTGGATGCCCCAAGCCGAGAGGTTCTCGCGCCAGGCGTCCTTCAACTGGTAGTCGTTCCAATACTGTTCAAGGAACTTATCGCCATAGACGTCCGCCCGGCCATCGATGAATACCCGAGTCGGCGGGTAGAGCTTCCAGATAAGGTACCCTCCCCAGTCGTAATCGTTGAAGAGCCGTTTGACGGGAAGGTGGTCTTGGAGAAATGCCACCGCCTCGGCCGGAAATTGACGCCCCTCGCCCTGCGGTTGCAGTTGCGCCACACGGAACGTGTGAAAGATGGCGAATAGGGCAACGCCTAGAATGATGACCGCGTTGAGCATGGTTCGATTCGGTGGGGGTGGATGAACAAGTCTAGAAGTTGCGACCTGGGCGGGCTTAAGGCTTTCCAGTCGGACAGAGAGAAGGGGAATTGCAATCAATACAAAGAGCGGAATCATGCGGATTGAGCAGAGCGCGGCGTAAGTAGCGACGATCAAGAGCAAGAGATCGCGGAGACGAATACTGCGGGAGATACCCGCCAAAGCAGCCAATACTGCCAGCAGCAGAAACAAGAACGGCCAATACTCCTGCCGATGGAAGTTCGGGGAGGCCCATTCGACGATGTAACTCTGCATTGCAGGCGAGCGCAACGTTTGGATCGGATAGGAGTACATGCGCAGGCCATTGGGATTGAGGGGAACGATGAGCAGATCAGCCACTAGTATCAGCGCCAGCAAACGTAGCCGATGAGCCGGAAGGCTGGCGGAAGCGAGAATGCCCTCGATCAACTCCCCTATAACAAACAGAAAAAGCAATACCAAACCGAGCGCGAATCCCGCATGCAAGTTCACCCACAAGAGGGTGAGCGGGAGGGTCCACAACAGAAGCTCGGGTTTTTGCTCGGAGCGCTCCAGCAGAAGCAGCCACAAGCTGCCGAGAACGAGGGAGATTACTTGCGGCCGGACGCCCCAGAGCGGCGCTGTAGCCCAGGCGGCGGCAAGCGCGAGAACTCCGGCCAGATAAGGCCTTCCCTCACAACGCAGATAGAGCGGGAAAAATGCAACACTCAGAACGGCGGCTGAGAACAAAATCAGCCCAGTCCAACCGGATGCGCGAAACACTCCGAAAAAGAGAAGATCTGTGAGCCACTCATGTGCGACCCAGGGTTCTCCCAATCGAGTGAACGAGAATGGATCTGTGTGCGGAACGTTGCCTTGCTCCAGAATGTACTGTCCTGTTTTGAGGTGCCACCACACATCCGGGTCGGTGACATTGCGGGCGGCCATCGCGAACAGGCCCAGGAAAACCACCAGGATAAAAGTGCGCTTCGTGGTCAGGAATTCCTTCATAACGTCCTTCATGCGGGCGCGGCCACTGAATTTTGTTCTGGAGCCGATGCAGGCGGGGATCGTCGTAAGAGCACGACCGCCAGCATCGGCAAATACAGGAAAATCACTGCGGCCCTGCCTACTTGCGTAAAATTCCAATGGATGTGGTACCAGCGCCAGACGCCTGCTCCCCAGCTGATGAGCGCCGTCCATGAAACCTCGCGGCGTGATTTAGGGATTAGCCAGAGAATGAAGGCATCGAAGAACCAACGCTGGGGCATGAGCGCCGCTAAAAGCAACAGCCAGGCATCGCGGTCCCGATAGCGTAGCAGCGCAAGCAGGAGCAGGGGGCCGGGCAGAATGAACATGGGAAAGAAGTGCTGGTAGTAGCTTGTCTGGTGAAGCCAAAGGATCGGCCACTTGGGCATGAGTACGAGACTCAGCGCCACGACCAGCACGCAGGCAAACAGGCCGCGCCGAGTCAATCGCGTCAGAAAAACTGGCAATCCGATCTGCGGTTTTGCCAGGGTCGCGGGTAGAAGAAGCGGGAGGAATGCGCTGGCTGCGATGATCGGAGACCACTGAACCGTCATTAAGCCCGCCCAATACGGATAAGCGCAGAGAACCAGTGCGCGGCGGAAGTTCTGGCGGCGCGTCAGACCGAAGGTCAGCAACGATGTGCCGATGCCATAGAACAGGGCGCCGGCGATCTCGGGCGGCAGGCGCAGAAAAGGAAAGGCAAAAAAACCCGCGATCAGGGGATACTGCTCCAGAGGCGTATCGTAGGGGTTTTGTCGCTTGACGAGACCGTGCGCCAGGTGAAGCGCCCAATCGAAATCGGCGGCATCCTGGTGCAAGCGTAGAAGCACAAACCAGCAAAACGCTCCGGCGACCGTGCCGGTAGCTATCGAAATTGCGAGGCGCTTGCCCATGCACCCGGTCTTGGACTCACCAGTTGTAACATGAGGCGACCGCGGGGCGAACACGTCGCAGAGTTTGTCGAGGACCTTGCGAAAATATCTGCAACCCGTTGCCTTTCTTGTACTGGCTGTGGTGGCAGCGGCCAGCATGTGGTTTTACGTCATCGGCATTCTGCGGGCGCATCAGATCGCGGATGCGGAGGCCAAACAGATTCCCCGAGGAAATCTTTCTGACCTGTATCCGCGATGGCTGGGAGCGCGTGAGCTGTTGCTGCATCATCGCAATCCCTACAGCCGCGAGCTGACACTGGAAATTCAGGAAAGTTATTACGGACGCCGTCTGGATCCGGCGAGAGCGAATGATCCCAAAGATCAGCAGGGTTTCGCCTATCCGGTATACGTGGTTTTTCTGCTGGCGCCGCTGATCGGTCTGCGCTTTGCCACTTTGCAAATCATCTTCTATTGGCTGCTGGCAGTCCTTACAGGAATGAGCGTGTGGCTGTGGCTGCGGGTTTTGCGCTGGCACCTGCCGGCCATCATGGTTGCCGCTTGTGTAACCCTCACGCTGGGTAGCTTTCCAGCGATACAGGGAATCAGGCTGCAGCAATTGAGTTTGCTGGTGGCAGCTTTACTGGCGGGGGCCGTGGCCTGCGCAGCGCGCGGATGGTTGCTTGCAGGCGGAATGCTGCTCGCCCTGGCGACGATCAAGCCGCAACTGACCTGGCTGCTAGTGGCGTGGTTGCTCTGGTGGGCTATGAGCGATTGGAGGACGCGACGAAAGCTGGTGGTCGGATTCGCAGCCGTAATGGCGCTGTTGCTGGTGGGGGCGGAGATCGTTCTGCCGGGCTGGTGGCATATGTTTGTCCAAGGCGTTCGACAATATCAGCAGTACACTCAAAACCAATCAGTCCTTGAGGTCATGCTGGACCAGATTTTAGGAACGTCGCTGGGCGCAGCCTTGGGCCACGCCGGAGGGGAGATTCTTGCCGGTATTGCCGTTCTCGCTTGCGTGCCCATACTCTGGAATTTGCGCCATGCGCCGTCTGGTGCTTTGGGGTTCGGCCGTGCCACCACGCTCGTCCTGGCCCTATCTGTGCTCGTGGTGCCGATGTACGCACCTTACAATCAAATACTTCTGCTGCCTGCGATTTTTCTATTGGTGCAGTCGAAAGACACATTTCTCGGGCGATCGCGAAGCGCCCGCCTTGCGTACTTTGCGGGAGCATTCGCCGTGGGATATCAGTGGGTGGCGAGCGTAGTTCTGCTGTTCGGTTACTTCCTGTTTTCGCGGGCATGGGCTCTCAAGGCGTGGACCGCCCCTCTGTTTTGCTCCCTTGCTCTGCCGATATTGGTGTTCGCATTGACCTTACTTGAGTTCCAGGCGGCGAGGCAGGGGCCCCGCCTACAGGTTTCATCCGCGACTATAGATTGAAAAGGCGGGCAGGTTCGGAGATCCAAAGAGCGGGTAATCCAGCCACTAATGCCAGCAAAGTTAAAGGGCCAAGGGCGAGGAGTGTGTAGTCAGGGATTGCGGCGGCGGAGCGGAGCCGGGTCAGGGGAAGGAAAACGGAACAAACGGCTAAGACGGTCGCCGCCGCCCACTGCCACATCAGACAGGCAAAAGCCGCCTTTGTCATGGCGCGCGGCAAGCGTCGAACTGGGGAAATGTGCTGGAAATTGCCGATAAGGAAGAGCAGTGCGGGAATCAGGAGAACTTGGTTGTAGGCGGCGAGCTTGGGCAGTAGCACGAAGGTCGCCGTCCCAACCCAGGCGAGGGCCCACCCGAACCCGTCGGAGCCAGCTCCGGCTTTTCTCTGGCGCCAGCAAATCGCCAGAAGCAGCAAGATCAGTCCTACAGCCGCCAATTTGGCTGCCAGAGGAGGCAGCAGCACTTGAAGAATCGAAGGATCGGTTCCATAGGCTGGATATTCCTTGACTGCACTTAAGAAGCGCTTCAGCCAGCCGGGCGATAGAAGCTCAGCGCCAACGATCAGTGCGGAGAGTGTGCCGTTGAAGCTCCATAGGAGCCGCTGACGATCCTTCCAACTGGATGCGGCCCAGAAGACAAACCATAGAATCATCAGACAGGTGCCGTCGGGCTTCATGGTGGCCAGCCCGAGCAAGAATCCTCCTAGCATCAGCCACTTCTTGTAAATCGCCGCGGCCGCTGCAGCCACGAACAGCACTACCAGCGCGGTAAGGTTTTGTTGAAAATACTCCATAACCGCCGGCGGACTGCTCAAAGCAAGCACCGCGCTTGCCAGAATGATAGGCAAGCCCGCGCGCAGCCCCATGGCCGAGCCCCACAGAGGAATGCTCAACGCTATGCACGCGAGAAGTATCCAGCGGAAGACTTCCATCACCACTGGAAACGACCAAGTGGTGGTCGGCGCGAGAACAAAGACCACGTAGAGTGGATATACGAACGATTCCTTTTCAATCGGATCGGCGGCCCTGTCGGGGTTGAGCGGGCGGCCATAAAAACCGGTCTGGATCTCCCGGGTCACGTCCCCGCTATAGGGATCGCGGCCGTGTAGCAGCAACTCCCGCGCACCAAGCCATCGGGCATAAAGGTCAGAATTATTTCCAATGGGCCTTCCGCCGGCGACCAGACGTGCCGTATTCGCCGGGGCGTAGATCCGGAGTGTCCAATACCAATAGCCTGTGCCTGCCAAAAGACAGAGGGCAAGAATCAGCCATGGCTGGCCGCGAGTGACCTGACCAGATTGCATGGGCGCTACTGTAACTTAACTCTGGCTGCCGAGCGATGGCGGAGAAATCCTTCTCGTCCCGGTTCTGCCTCGGTTTTGCGATACTTTGCGTCAAGGCTTAACATGTAGCAGCGCCCCGTGCCATGGTCCTGAATTCCATAAGAACCCCGCAAACCTCCGGTTCAGGTGTTTTTCCCGGGTTGGTTTTGGTGCAGGGGAACGAGCAAAAGGATATCGTCCTCAACCGGACGCCATTCAGCGTCGGACGCAAAGTCGACAAGGATCTGGTCATCGCTGATCCCCGGGTCTCGCGCGACCATGCGCAAATCGTGCTGGAGGACGACGGATTTTTCATCGTCGATCAGGGCAGCAAGCACGGCACTTTCGTCAACGGCGAACGCATTCAACGGCAGAAACTGGAGCGTAATGATCGCCTCGAATTTGGGGCGCGCGATTCCACCTACGTCATCTTCAACCCCGCGCACAGTACCTCCAACACGGCGCGAGAATTTCTCAGCCAGATTTCCGGCATTCAGATTTCCCAGGAAGCGACGGATCTCGAGAAGCTGACGCTTTTTCTGGAAGCAGCGCGCAAACTGAATACCGCGGGCGTGCTGGATGAGGCGCTGATGACTATGCTGGAGGTCACGCTGCGCCTCACCCGGGCCGAACGCGGCTATGTTTTCCTGAAAGATGACGACGGCCATCTCCGGCTGATGGCGGGACGCAATTCGAAGGGCGAGCCGTTGCTCGATGACAGGACGATTTCCCATTCCGCTCTGGAGGAATCGCTGCGCTCGAATTCCGAGTTCCTGCTCACCGACACAGGCAGTTCCTCGGATCTGGCGGGACGACAGAGCATCGTGGCCTACGACCTGCGCACGGTGATCTGCATCCCCCTGCGCAAGCGACAAGTGCAGGCTACGCGAGATCAGCAGACACCCATGCCCGGCGCGCCTTCGGAGGCGACGGGAGTTTTGTACGTGGATTCGCGTTTTGCCTCCCGCGAGTTTTCCGGTGTGGGACATGACATTCTTCGCGCCATCGCAACCGAAGCCGGGGCGCTGATCGAAAACGCGCGCCTGGTCCAGGCCGAAGAAGAGGCTCGGAGGTATCAACAGGAATTGACCATCGCGGCCAGCATTCAGCAGAGGCTGATGCAGGTCAAGATTCCGGAAGTGCCCTTTGCCCGGCTCCGCGGAAAAAATCTCTCCTGCAAAGAAATCGGCGGAGATTTTTACGACGCGGTCAACACCAAGGAGGGCCTTGCCGTGGTGCTTGCCGATGTGAGCGGAAAGGGTGTTTCGGCTGCTCTGCTGGCCTCAACGCTACAGGGCATGATTTATTCGCATCTCAGCGCAGGGATGCCCCTGCTCGATGTCGTTTCCGCGGTAAATCGTTTTTTCGCGGACAAACTTGTGGGCGAAAAATATGCGACTTTGCTCCTGGTCCGCTTGCGCCGTGACGGTGATCTGGAATACGTCAATTGCGGCCATGTGCAGCCGCTTCTGGTATGCCGCGGTGAGGTGATTCGTCCGCCCCACGGCAACGTTCCAGTGGGGCTGCTGGTCGATGCGACTTTCGAGAGTGCCCGCTGCCAGCTCAACTCAGGAGACCGCTTCATTCTCGTGACCGATGGGGTTACCGAAGCGGAAAATGCCGCCGGAGATTTCTTCGAAGACTCGCGTCTTGAGGCCGCCGCCGCCAAGTCGCCCACGCTGGAAGGAATCTTTTCCGCAGTCACTAATTTCTGCAGTGGCAATCCTCTCAGCGACGACTGCACCGTTGTGGAACTGGTCTATTCGGCGCAAAGTTCGCAGGCCTGATCGTGCTGCGGACATTCCCGCTATTCCACGGTGACACTGTAATCGGTGCCCTCCCAGCGATTTTCCTCCGGCCAATAAAAAGTGAAAAGGATCTGGCTTCCGGAAGGCAAGGAGGCAGTGGGAAGGTCCAAAGTGTGAATGCCCAGGCCGGTATCGCGAGTTCTGATGTCCTGCCAGTTCTTCCAACCGTCAAAGCTCCAGTGCACCATGGCGGTGGACAAAAGAACCAGGTGCAGAATCTTATTGCGGGGAATCGAACGAATCTTGTTATTCCAGCGCCACCCGAAAACCGCGGGTTTATTTTCTGCAAACACGTAGCGTTGTACTGTTTGTGTCGGCTGGTCGAAGATTCTCCCATCGGACAGCGAGCGGCGAAGTTTTATGTATTCGGCGTGCGCCCAAACCAGCGGACACGCGGAACCGGAAGGCTTTCCCCGCAACAGTTCGATGTCTTTGAGGTCGGGGCCGTCCCAGACTTGCTCCGGGAGCAGGCGACTTCGGCCAATGGTCGATTCCTCCATGACTCCCAGCAGAGCCTCGGCCTTGGCGCGCTGTCCGGCGGCGAGTTCGTAGTGAGCGCGTTCTCCAGCCAGTAGCGGCCAGGGGCGCCCGATGCCGCTGCCATCAAAAGGCGAGCCGTCTTTGTGTTCGCCATAGCCATCGCCGTTGTAACGATACCAGCAGGTGCCCTGAGGTAATTGGACGCGCAACAAGGCATCGATGGCACGAATCGTGTTCAAAATCCGCGGGTCCTCGGGGGCACGGAGGCCGAAGCGCACCAGCGCCAGCGAATCCGGGCTGATGACATGAAATGCCTGCTCCATGTCCTGGCCCGGAGGGCGGTTCTTGATGGGCACAAAACCTTCGGTGGGGGACGCGGCACCGTCAGTTTCTGGTGGAGAAATTCTTACGTAGTATCCCTCCACACCCAGTTGTTGGGCTAAGTCGCTGCCGGTGGCATAGACCCAGCGTTCCACGTTGTCATTCCAGACATCGGCGGTATCGCGCAAGGTGGAAGCTGCGTCGCTGTGGCCGGTGAGTTCGGCGACCTCGGCGGCGGCCAGCAGTGCCGAGATTTCAGCCGCCAGAGTGAAAGGAGAGTATCCTCCGTCTTCCTCCCAGCGGTCTTGCTGCGTGACCGGCCCGTTGCGCAGGATGAAGCTGGCCGCCCGCTTTACCATCGGCCACCAGCGTTCCAGCTTGCCCAGACCATCCGATGCCTCGCGCCGGAGCAAATCCAGCAGCAGAATGGGGAAGGCGGTCTCGTCCATCTGAACGCCGCCCCAATAGGGGCGTCCATCGAGCCACAGATTTTGCGCCCAGTTTCCTGCGGCTTCCTGGGTGGCCTCCAAATATCGAAGCACCCGCAAGGCATCGTTGGCGGCTCCTGCCGCCAACAGCGCACCCGCCGTCTCCACCAGATCGCGCGGCCAAACGAGGTGATAGCCGCCGAGATCCTCATCCCCTTTGTTGAACCCCCACGGGATCGAGAGGCTGGCAATCACCCCGCCCAGAAAATCTTTCGATTCGTGCGACCGTAAGACCGCAGTGGAGGCGCGATAGAGATCATGCTCCCGCTCCGGTTCGTCGAGTTTGAGGAGCGTACTCTGCCAGTTTTTCCAATGGAAAACATAGTGTTGTCGTAAATCGTTGTAGTCTTCGAGCAGGCTGGAGCGGCATTGCTGTCCCGCCTCGGTCCCAGTTGCACCAAATCCCAGAACCAGCAGGAATTCGCCGCCAGAGTCGGCGAGATCAATCTCTCCCGTGCACGCGACATTGCCGTTTTCGGCCCGGGCATACTCCCACGTCATCTGGAAATTCCGCGAGAGGTCTTGCCAGCCATCGGAGGCCCCGACAAATCCCACCGACATTTTCCTCCACGGCACAGAGCAGGCAAGAGCCAGCGCCGCACCGTCGCGTTCGGCGAAGAACATGGGCACTCCCTTGTAGTCGCCGACCCAGCCGGTGTTGCCGTAGCCACAATTGGCCAGATGTGGGGCGAGCAGTGCGTAGAGGCGATAATCGGAGAGGCGATCCTGCAGCGGCTCAAAGCGGATCTTCTGCAATACCACATTGCGGTAAGGATCGGTAAGCACTTCTTTACGAATCCGGTAGCGTCCAGTCAAGTCAGTGTTCGTCAGTTCAAAGGCAGGGACGCCGGGTTCGAACGGCTTGTCTTCAAAGGAACAGTGACGCTTTTCTTCCGAAAAAAACTCACGGCCGTCGGTTACGATAAAGCCTAGGTCCCGGGTACAGGCTTGATCGACCCTCGGAAAATAGACCTCGTTCAAAATCCCGTGACTTAGCGTGAACCACACCTTGCTGTGTCGGTTCAGGGCTGTACCGGCGGCCGTTTTGGCGCTCGAGGTCCAGCGGGGCGGAATCCCCGGCCAGCCGGGGGCAAAATGTATGTGCGAAGAGTCCATGGGCTTTGGTTCCTGACTGGTGTTACGAGTTTTACAGCAGTTTGACAAAAAGCGGGCGCTCTTGCGTCACAATGGCTCTTGGACCTGCATCAGAAAGTAAAGAAGGAACCATAATCTCACTTGTAACCGAAAGCGTACCCGATAATAGGGCGCTGCCGGAAATGAACGCATGATGCGCTTGCTCAAAGCTAATGATGCACGGCTTCTGGTTTTGGTGACATGCTTGTTGCTCAACACCGCCGGGTCGGCTGAGGTTCCGGCTGCGCCGCCCGTTCCTATGAGCACGGCGCTCGATCAAGGGTTTGCCGGCCTCTATAACCTGGATTTTGCCGGCGCGCAGAAGGATTTCAGGCTGTGGGAGAGCGAACACCCCGATGATCCGGTTGGGCCGGTGAGCGAGGCAGCGGGATATTTATTTTCCGAGTTCAGCCGGTTGGGAGTGCTGGAAGCTCAATTTTATGAAAACGACAGCGCTTTTGCGTCTCGCCCCAAGCTAGATCCCGATCCCGCTGTGCGCGATCGCTTTGAATCTGCGCTCGGCCGGTCGGAAACTCTGGCACGTGCGCGTCTGGTGAAGGACCCGAATGACCGGGATGCGCTTTTCGCTATGACCCTTTCCTCCGGTTTGCAGGCGGACTACGCCGCGCTGATCGAGAAAAGAAATCTGGTGTCCCTGCACTACACCAAGGAGGCTTCGATCCGGGCTCAGCGCCTGCTGGCCATCTGCTCCGACTGCCACGACGCACTCCTCGCTACCGGATTCAGCAAATACATTATCGGAAGCATGGCCGCACCACTGCGCTGGTTGCTGCGCATGGATGGACTGCCCGGCGATCGGCAGGCGGGCATCGCAGACTTGCAGTTGACCGCTGAGCACGGGCATTACCTTGCGCCTTTCGCCCGCATCCTGCTGGCCATTGCCTACGTTCGCCAGAAAGACAAAGCGCATGCCCTTGCCATCCTGAACTCGCTCCGCGCCGATTTTCCCGGGAACACGCTTTTTCCCAAGGAAATTGCCCGTCTCCAGGCCAGCCATTAGAAACTACCGGTGCTCCCGGGACGCTGGCAACCGGCTGCTCACCTTGGTTTCTGCCCACCCACCACCATAGGCAGAACCGGACTTTTTTCTTCTTTCTTGCTGCGCTTTCCTCCGGCGGAACGAGGCTTGGGGCCGGACACGAGATCAGCGAGAGTGGTATTTTCCAGAATGCGCGCCGCCGCATCTCGAACATCCAGAAACACCTGATAGAGAGCGCGGTGAGGAAGATCGCGGTCAATCAGCGTGCGAAGCTGTTCCGCGTCACCGAACGGAGCCAGCGGACCATCGATGAGGCGGACGATTTCGCTAAGGGGAATATCAGCCGCGTCACGACGTAGTTGATATCCGCCCTTGGCCCCGCGCGCGCTTTCTACGATACGCGCATTCTTCAGTTCCAGTAGGATCAGTTCCAGAAATTTCTCCGGAAGATTCTCCTCATAGGCGATCTCCCGAATCTTGATCGCTCCCTGGTGCTGCCGGCGAGCCAGCATCATCATCGCCTGCAGCGCGTAGAGGCCTTTCTGGGAAATTCTCATAGCGGTTCATTATGGCATGAACCGGGCGCAAGAGCCGGCAACGTAGCTTGCGGAATAAGTGAATCGGGACGGACTTGCCTGAAAGCAAAAGGGAAATCACTTCACTGGCGGAACATAATCGTCCATACCTTCGTCAATTGTTCGCCTACGGGCATTCACCAGAAATTCACTCGTTTGTAACCGTCCTTTAACACAGCGCCGATACAAGGGAAAAATCGGGAAAAAATCGAAAAAATTAAGGAGGAATCATCGAGTGATCCGTCGAACCCTGCTGTTTCTCCTGTGTGTCTCCGTTGCTCTGCCCGCGATCGGGCAGATGACACTCAACGGCGCCGGCGCCACGTTCCCCTATCCCATCTACTCGAAGTGGTTCAGCCAGTACCACAAGCTTCACTCCGACGTTCAAATCAACTACCAATCCATTGGCAGCGGCGGGGGGATTCGCCAGCTCACCGAAGGCACAGTCGATTTTGGCGCCAGCGACATGCCTATGACCGATCAGCAACTGGAAGAGGCGCAGACCAAACTCAAGACCAAAGTTCTCAACATCCCCACCGTCCTGGGCGCGGTAGTGCCCGCCTACAATATTCCGGGCGTCACGGGAGAGGTTCACTTCACCCCCAGTGCTCTGGCGGGAATCTATCTCGGCAAGATCACCAAATGGAACGACAAAGCCATTACGAGCGTGAATCCCGGAGTGAACTTTCCGGACCGAGACATCATTGTCGTGCATCGCTCCGATGGCAGCGGTACTACGTTCATCTGGACTGACTACCTTTCGAAGGTCAGCCCGGAATGGAAAAGCCAGGTGGGCAGTGGCACCTCAGTAAAGTGGCCGATCGGACTCGGCGGAAAAGGTAACGAGGGAGTGGCCGGATCGGTTCGCCAGCTGCAAGGCGCCATTGGCTATGTGGAGTTGATTTATGCGGTGCAGAACAACATCACCTACGGGAGCGTGCGGAACGCGGCTGGCACGTTCCTGAAAGCGTCACTGGATGGGGTTACCGCCGCAGCCGCTTCCGTGCCGAAAATGCCCGCGGATTTTCGTGTTTCTATAACCAACGCGCCCGGAAAGGACGCTTACCCTATCTCGAGCTTTACTTACTTGCTGATCCCGGTGCAATCCAAAGATCCGGCGAAAGGCAAGGTTCTCGCAGACTTCCTGAACTGGATGGTGACTGAGGGGCAGACGATGACCACCCAGCTGACCTATGCTTCGCTCCCGCAGAATGTCGCTGCGAAGGTCAAGGAAGCGATCAAGAAGGTCCATTAAACCTGGAACAAGCAAAGTCCATTAAACCTGGGAAAGGCTCAGGCTTTTCATAACCAGCCGAAAAGGAGAGGATCCGATGAAGTCTTTATGGAGATCGTGTGTGATTCTTTTGCTTGCAGGAAGCTTGGCGGCGCAATCCAGCGACCCGGCTAAGCCCAGAAAGGCGAAGGCTGGGGTGGTGACGGCGGCCGACGTGCAGGCGTTGAAGGACGCCATCGCGGCGCAACAGGCCGCCCTGCAGCAGCAGCAACAACAGATACAGGAACTAAGGGATGAGCTGCGCCGCAGGGATCAGGCCGTGCAGCAGGCCCAGACTACGGCGACTGACGCAGCAAGCAAAGCGGGTGCCGCCGAAGCCCAGGCCAGCCAACAGCAAGAGGCCGTAGGTCAGCTCAAAAGCGACGTCACCGACCTGAAAACCAGCGTGAACAACACCGCGCTGACCCTGCAGGAGACCCAGAAGAGCGTTTCGGAGTCGCCCGCAGCCATTCATTACAAGGGTATTACGATCACGCCCGGTGGTTTTCTGGCGGCTGAATTTGTCCGCCGGTCGCGGGCGCTGGGTTCTGACATCAACACCCCGTTTAACTCGATCACCATGCCAGGCGCCAGCCAGAGCACATTGTCGGAATTCTTTGGTTCCGGCCGTCAGTCGCGCATCTCGATGCTGGCGGAAGGCCGGTTGAGCGACGTCAAGCTTTCCGGTTACGTGGAAGCCGACTTCCTCTCAGCGGGCGTCACCTCGAACAACAACGAAAGCAACAGCTATACCCTTCGGCAACGGCAGGCGTGGGGCCAGGCTGCCTTCGACAACGGCTTTACCTTTACCGGCGGCCAGATGTGGAGCCTGGCCACGGAAACCAAGAAGGGCATGGACAACCGTACGGAAGCGCTGCCCATGACCATCGACCCACAGTATACGGTGGGTTTCAGCTGGGCTCGGCAATACGGCCTGCGCGTGACCCAGAACTTCGGCAACAAGTTGTGGCTGGGTTTCTCCATGGAGAACGCACAAGCCACGGTCTCAAGCCACGGCAACGAGCTCAACTACGTAATCGGTTCTCTGGGTAATGGGAGCGGTCTCTACAACGCGTTCAATGCCAACTACTCGTTTAATCCTTCGCCCGACTTGGTGGCAAAGGCCGTGTTTGAGCCAGGCTTCGGACACTATGAGGTTTTCGGGATCTACAGTCGCTTCCGCGACCGCGTATTTCCCTGCGCTTCGACCGTCCTGATTCCTGGTTGCGGTCCAGTGGCTGATACCGCCAACCTGGCTTTCAATTCTTCGGTCAACGGCGGTGGCGTGGGCGCCAATGCCCGCTGGTCGTTCTATCGCAAGCACATTGACTTCGGTGTGCACTTCCTCGGAGGCGACGGGGTCGGCCGTTACGGCAGCGGCGGCTTGCCGGACACCTCCGTCCACGCCGACGGAACACTCGACCTGATCCACAGCTATCAGGGACTGGGAACGCTGGAGTGGCACGGTCCAAAGTTGGATCTTTATGCCAACGTCGGCGCGGAGTATGCGGGCCGCGCGGCAGACTATGATCCGATCCTGGGCAAGACGGTGGGTTACGGATCGCCCCTGTTCGACAACTCAGGCTGCTATACCGAAGGCGTACCAACCACGGCGATCTCGGGCACTGGACAGTCTGCCGGGTTCTTGCCGGGAGCTCCCGGCACGTCTTCGGCTAAGTGCACGGCGGACACTCGTGTCCTCCAGGAACTCACTCTGGGATTCTGGTACCGGCTCTACAGCGGTCCGAAAGGGAAGTTCCAGTACGGAGTGCAGTATTCCTATGCTGACCGGTACGCCTGGTCGGGCAAGGCTGTTCCCATGCTGTCCAACCAGCCTCACGGATTGGACGGGATGGTCTTCACTTCGTTCCGTTATTATCTGCCGTAAGCCCGCGGAGGTTTAGTGCGGGAGTGATCATGGTCGATGACTGATGCACCGGACCGGATCGGTTCGGTGCATCAACTTTTTCAGGCCGTTCGGGATTTGTTGCCCGGCCTGCGGGTGCCAACTCGTTCCTTGCCGCCCCCGGGGGCGCCAGCGCCTCCTCTCGGGATGTTCTATACTGGCGTCTGGTTCGTGTTGCGCCACGCTTCCTGTGTTGTTTGGCGGAGACTCACGCGGTCCCCTTTGCCGTGGCGAACGGCCCGACCGAACGCTTCATCTGGGTGCTTTGACAAGCGGACTCCTCTCAATTCAGGAAGGCCCGCACGAATAATCGCTTAGTCGTTCGTCCCATGACTCGCATCTCGTTGGAGAATCCACAGTTCTATCTCAACCGCGACATCTCCTGGCTCGCGTTTAACCGGCGTGTGCTGGAGGAGGCGGAGGATGTGGGTAACCCCCTCCTGGAGCGCCTGAAGTTTCTGGCTATTTCCGCCAACAACCTGGACGAATTCTTCGAAATTCGTGTGGCCTCCATGGTGCAGCAGATCGAAGATGGCTACAACGAGGCCGGGCCTGATGGCCTAACCCTGGTTGCAAAGCGTGACATCTTGGCCCGCCTGACTCACGAATTTGTCGACGATCAGTACCGCTGCTGGAACAGCAAGGTTCGCCCGACGTTGGCCGAGAACGGGATTCGCGTTCTGGGCTTGCATGAGTTAGACGCGGAAGCGCGGCGTTTCATCGACGAGTATTGCGACAGAGAATTGGACCCGCTGCTGACGCCGGTGACGGTCGATCCAGCGCATCCCTTTCCGCGAGTGATCAACAAGGCCTTGTGCCTGGGATTTCTGCTGCGCCGCCGCCGCCGCTCCGCTCTGACCTACACGGGCGTGGTTTCCGTGCCCCGCGCGCTGCCCCGGCTGATACGGCTGCCCTCGGAGGGCACAACGGACTTTATTTTTCTGGCCGACCTGGTTGCCCACCATGCGGTGAAGATGTATCACGGGTACGATATTGTTTCTTCCGCTCCCTTTCGCGTCACGCGCAACAGCAATCTCTACCTCGCCGAGGAAGAGGCGCGCAGTCTTCTGGAATCGGTGCGGGCCGAGCTGCATAACCGTCGCAAAGGCGACGCCGTCCGCATGGAGATCGAAGCCGATGCTGACCCGGAGATCATCGACCGCTTGCGAACCGTCTTCGAAATCGATCCCTGGCAGGTTTTTCCAGTGGACGGGCCAGTGAACCTTTCCCGTCTTTTCAATGTTTACGACCAAACCCAACGGCCCGATCTGAAATACCGTCCCTTCACGCCGCGAGAGCTTCGCCTGACCGCGAAATCGCGCGATCTGTTCGAAGAACTGCGACGCCATGACATCCTGCTGCACCATCCCTACGATTCCTACGACGCGGTGGTTTCCTTCATCGAATCGGCGGCCAAGGACGACAACGTGCTTTCGATCAAGCAAACCTTGTACCGCACCAACGAGCACTCGCTCATTGTTCCTTCGCTGATCGATGCGGCATCGCGCAAGGAAGTGACTGCGGTTGTGGAACTGAAGGCTCGTTTTGACGAAGCGTCTAATATCCGGTGGGCACGGGACCTGGAAGATGCCGGGGTGCAGGTTTTTCACGGGCTGGTCGGCCTGAAGACGCACTGCAAGCTTTCCCTCCTGGTCCGGCGCGATCCGGATGGAGTTACTCGCAGCTACGCCCACATTGGGACCGGCAATTACAACGCGGCGACGGCACGCATTTACACCGATCTCAGCCTGTTCACCGCAAACCCGGAAGTTACGCGTGCAGTGCACGATGTTTTCAGCTTCCTGACGGCGTACGCAGAAAATCCGAGTTATGAGCCGCTGCTGGTGGCGCCGCTGGATCTGGCGGAAAAATGTATCGCTTTGATTGACCGCGAGGCGGAGCATGCCCTCCAGGGCCGTCCGGCGCGAATCATTGCCAAAATGAACGCGCTGCTGGACAAAAACATTGTGCATGCCTTGTATCGGGCCTCGCAAGCCGGGGTGGAAATCGATCTGATCGTCCGCGGCATCTGTGCGCTGCGTCCGGGCGTGCGTGGTGTCAGTGAGAAGATTCGCGTGCGCAGCATCATCGGACGCTTCCTGGAGCACAGCCGCATCTACTACTTCGGCAACGGAGGGCAAGAAGAGATTTATATCGGCAGCGCGGACTGGATGCCGCGCAACCTGTACGAGCGCGTCGAAGTGCTGGTGCCTCTCCGTGATGAACTGCTGCGCGAGCGGGTGCGCCATGAGATTCTTGACGCCTACCTGCTCGACAACCGCAAAGCCCGCATTCTGCTGCGCGATGCCAGCTACATCCGGGCATGGCAATCGGCCCATGGCAAGCGCAACCCGAAGCCGCCCACCGGCGCCGCGGCGTTTAGCGCGCAAGACTTCCTCATTGGCCTGGCGGAAGGCAAACAGCCGATTCTTCCCACTCTGCCGGTTCCAGCGGCGAGGCCGCGTGTTCTTGCGGGAAAGGAGCGCTAAGCGCCCATGATCATCTATTTTCTCCGGCACGCCAGTGCCGGCGACCCGCTGGTTAACCCAAAAAAAGATGAGAAACGCGCCCTGGACAAAGAAGGCATCGAGCAGTGCGGTTATGTCGGCCGTGCCCTGGCCGCGGTCGAAGCGCAGGTCGATGTGATTATCTCCAGCCCGCTGAAGCGCGCCACGCAGACCGCCTCGCTGGTGGGCAACGAAATGGGTTACGAAGGCAAGTTACAAGTCGAGCCTGCTTTGCGTCCGGGGGCGGGTTTCGCCGATTTCCGCCGCCTTCTCGAGAAATATGCCCGCCAGGAAGCCATCATGGTGGTCGGCCACAATCCCAATCTCAGCCAGTTTCTCGGCCTGATCGTAAGTGACTCCGGCTGCGAAGCCTCCGTCGATCTGAAAAAAGGCGCCGTCGCCCGAGTGGAGATGCGGCGGAGTTCGGGCACGCTGCACTGGTGCTTGACGCCCAAGCTACTGCGCCTGCTTTACGCTACCGCCGTGGAAAGCTCCCGCCCAAAGACTTCGCGAAAGTAAGCGCACTCTTTTTCAATAGCCCACAACTCGAGATCAACACCCATGCGGCGCCGGGGAATCAGGGCGAGCCGCACCGCAGCCTCGTGCACGGACACGCGTACCTTTTGCACTGCCCCGCTGCGCCCGAGATTAAGGGCTCGCGCCAGCCGCAATAGCAGGATTGCTTTTTGCACCCCCGGCCGGTCTGCGGGGTCGAGGGCCTTGACCGGACCATCCTCGGGAGTGGGGCGTGATTTTCCCAGATAGCGGGCGATGGCAGCGATGATTCGCCGCTGCTGCGGACTGTAGCCGAGAATTTCAGAATTCGAAATGATGTAATAGGTGTGCCGGTGATGGCCATTACGGTTCACGTAATCTCCCACCTCGTACAGCATGGCGGCGGCCGAGAGCCATTCGCGGAACTCGGGCGCCAGCCCATGCACCGGACGGAGCGCCGAAAACAGCAGCATGGCGGCGTCACGAACTTGAAGGGCGTGTTTCATGTCGACGTGGTAGTGAGCAACCGCCTTAGTAATCGATTCCCATCGTTCCGATTCGATTTGCTTGCCGGAGCGCGTGCTGCGGTCGTACTCTGCGGCCATTTGCGCCAGGAGTCCGTCGCGTAGTCCGAGCGGCGAATAGCGGAAACCCTTCAGGTGGCAGCGATCCAGCAATTCGTGATAGACCGTCGCTCCGGCGACGATGATCTCGGCGCGCCGGAAGCCGATGCCTTCGATCTTTCTCCGTTCGGCCATGGGCAGGCGGGCCAGAAGCTTCGCGATGCGCGACATTTCCACCCGCGACACCGCCATCCGCTGCCGCCGGCCGGTCTTGCGCAAATGGCTTGCGGTAGCGGCCAGCGCCGCCGCGGTCCCCGAGGTTGCGATTACATTCTTTACTTTCGCGGCTACCACGCGGAAGGCGATGCGGTTGACTCCGCGGGCAACGAAGCCGCGCAGCCGCTTTAACTCTCCCTTGCGGGGAGGATCGTGCCGCAGGAATTCATCGGTAAGCCGCACCGCGCCCAGGGGCAGGCTGACCGTGTCGCGGATGTGACCACGGCTCGAAATCGTCAGCTCGCAGCTTCCACCCCCGACGTCGATCATCAGCGCGGAAGAAGAGTCGACACGGAGGGCAGACACCAATCCCAGGTGAATGAGCCGCGCCTCTTCCAGTCCCGAGATAATTTCGACCGTCCAGCCGGTTGCTGAACGTACCCACTCGAGAAAGGCTTGTGAGTTGCGGGCATCGCGCAGAGCACTGGTGGCGACTACGCGAACCGAATCGGTGACGATCTGCTGCGCCACCCGATGAAAGCGGCGCAGAACCTTCACCGTTTCCGCCATGGCCTCAGGGGTAAGGAAGCCGGAGCGGAACGTGCTCTCTCCGAGACGAGTCACCTCGCGATCCTCGTGGACAGCTCGCAGACGGCCATGTATGAGCCGCGCGATCTTCAGGCGCACGGAATTGGATCCGATATCAACAGCAGCGAACGTGGGCATGGAAGAAGCGCGTACAGTTTACATTTCCGGCAAAGGGAGGTCATCCAGGAATCGGCCGGAGGTCGGTGCCCGCGTCAGCTGGCGCTTTGGCAGTCTGCACTTCCGCAATTTACGAAGGTGGTGGGAAACCGGCTACGCGGCCGAATCGATTGGCGCCGCTCCCTTCGCTGAGGCACGCGTCAGCGTCGGAACGGCCCGCTTGTGATCCAACGAGAGTCTCGCCCTTACCTGTGACAGCACCGTAACCGCGTGGTGGAATTTTGCACCGCTGACGTTACGTATCTCAGCCACCAGCGGAGATTCGCGAACATCACCCAGTTGATCGGTGGCAGTTTGTGCGAGCGTGAGCCAGTCACGCCAATCTCCCAGGGCATCCTGCAGCTGCTTCAGCTCACCCACCATCTGCGAAGCTTTCGCTGACTTCGCGGCGAATTCGGCAGCATAGCGAGCGCGTTTTCCGGCGATACGGTACCGATGCAGCGCTTGTTCGCTGAGCGCCGTTTGGCGATGTTCCACCTGTTCCAGCATTCGCCTGGCGACCGTGAGGGCATCGAGTGTGGCCGCCGGATCAAAGTCATCCTCGGCGCGCTTCAGCCTTTTTTTCACTTCACGAAGGGTAGCTTTATCCAGCGCCTTGCGCAGCTTTTTCTCATTTTCGTTGCGCAGCTCGATCAGGTGATGCACGAGTTGCGTTTTACGCCGCGGTTCCCGAGAAAATTTCAGATCGCGAAGCGCCGCCAGCTGCACGTCGACGTCGCGCACTTTGCCGGCTCGCTTGCGCAGTCTTGCGAGCAACTTTAAAAGTTTCTTCTGCTTGCGACCGCGCTCTGGCGAAAGCTCCTGGAGCAACGTCTGCAGGCGACGTGTCGCCGTGCGGAAGCGATGAATGTTCTCGGGCACGGACTTCGAGGAAAGCTTGATCAGATCGCGTTCAAGCCTTTGGAAGACAATGCTGCTGCGCTCTCGCGTGATAGACATTCCACAAATCCGCTTCGGGAGATGAACAATACAAACTTATTGCAACAAAAGCAACCCCAACCAATCCTGGCGACCAGCCTGAAGTGCAGAAATTTTAACACCGATGTAACAGGGCTCTGGTAGGCTAAACGGCGAAATGGCCAACCACGCTTTACCGCGGCCTGACATGCCTGGACCACAACCGGTTGAATCGAATAAGGTTACAGGCGCAGCTCAAGAGCGCTCAGCGCCCCTGCTGCGGACCTCGGGCGGCGAGGCAGGGGACCGAATTTTCCGCGTCGCCATGCTGGCTTGTGGAGTGGCCGTATTAGGCCTTCTGGCGCTGATCGTCTACGAACTGATTCTGCGTTCCTCGCTTTCCTGGCGCACTTTTGGCATCAAGTTCTTTGCGACAAGCGATTGGGATCCGGTAAACGAGCAGTTCGGCGCGCTGCCGTTTATTTACGGGACTCTGGTTTCTTCTCTTTTAGCTCTGGTAATTGCCGTGCCACTCTCCGTGGGAGTGGCGGTTTTCACTACCGAAATGTGCCCGAGAAGGCTGCGCGCTCCGCTCTCATTTTTCGTCGAACTGCTGGCCGCAATCCCCAGCGTGATTTACGGCTTGTGGGCAATTTTTGTTCTGGTGCCGCTGCTCAGCAATTATGTCGAACCCTTCCTCGGGAAAACGCTTGGCTGGACGGGCTTGTTTGAAGGAGCCCCCTACGGCATCGGAATGCTGGCTGCAGGAACCATTCTGTCGGTGATGATCATCCCCATCATCTCTTCGATCTCGCGCGAGGTGCTGATGGTGGTTCCCCAGCATCAACGTGAGGCCGTACTCGCTCTCGGTGCGACCCGCTGGGAGATGATTCGCATCGGCGTGCTGCGCAACGCGCGCGCGGGGATTATGGGCGGAATCATTCTTGGTCTGGGCCGCGCCCTCGGAGAGACCATGGCCGTCACCATGGTCATCGGCAACCGGCCCGAGATCGCAAAGTCGCTGTTTGCCCCGGGCTATACCATGGCCAGCGTGCTGGCGAACGAGTTCAGCGAAGCTACGGGCGATGTGTACCTCTCGGCTTTGATCGAGATCGGCTTGGCCCTTTTCCTGGTTACGATTGTGGTCAACGCGCTGGCGCGATTGCTGGTGTGGACCGTTACCCGCGGCCAGCCTGCGAGGGGCAGTGCCTGAAACACCCAACATTCCGCATACCGTGCCACCCATCAGCCTGAGGCGGCGCATCACCGATCACATCATGACGGGGGTGGCCGTTCTGACCGTGATTCTGGTGCTCGCGCCTTTGGTCGCGATTTTTGCCTACCTCGTTTATCGCGGAGTGGGGGCGATTAACTTGGCCTTCTTAACGCAAACCCCGAAGCCGGTCGGCGAAGCGGGCGGAGGCATGGCCAACGCGATTGTCGGTTCGGTTTTGATCCTCGGAATAGCCAGCATATTCGGGGTTCCCTTCGGCATCGGCGCGGGCGTCTATCTCGCGGAATACGGCCGCAATCGCTTCGGCGATACCATCCGTTTTACGGCGGACGTGCTGAATGGGGTTCCCTCCATTGTGATTGGCATCGTCGCCTACGCCATCGTGGTGCTCTATCAAAGGCATTTTTCTGCCTTGGCAGGCGGCGTGGCGCTGGCCATCATGATGGTTCCGACCATCTCGCGTACGACCGAGGAAATGCTGCTGCTTGTGCCACAAGCCTTGCGCGAAGCCTCTTACGGACTGGGCGTCCCGCGCTGGCGGACTACACTCTCTATTACGCTGCGCACGGCGACTTCTGGCGTGATCACCGGGGTGATGTTGGCATTCGCCCGGGTGGCGGGAGAAACCGCGCCCCTGCTCTTTACCGCTTTTGGCAACCAGTTCTGGAACCTGCGCACCGATCAGCCTACGGCGGCCTTGCCTTTGCAGATTTACACGTACGCGATTTCGCCGTATGACGAATGGCATCGGCAGGCCTGGGCGGGATCGCTGGTTCTGATCATTCTGATCGTCAGCTCGGTAGCGGCAGTGCGGATCGCGGTGCGCCGCGGGACTTTTGGAGCAACTTAGTCATGGGTGTAGGAATCCAAGTCGAGAATCTGAACGCCTGGTACGGCAAAGGCCAAGCCCTTTACGACATCAATTTGCAGGTCCAGGCGAATCACGCGACCGCGCTGATCGGCCCTTCGGGCTGCGGCAAATCTACTTTCATTCGTTGCCTGAATCGCATGCATGAAACCATTCCGGATGCCCGGGTGAGCGGTCGTGTACGGATCGGGGAAATCGACGCCTATAATGGGACCTCCGCTACCCAGCTTCGCCGCCGCGTGGGCATGGTGTTTCAGAAGCCCAACCCCTTTCCTACGATGTCGATTTATGACAACGTGGCCTCGGGCCTGAAACTGAATGGATTTCGGGACCGGCGTAAGCTGGGCGAGATTGTGGAGAAGTCGCTGGCTTCCTCCGCTTTGTGGGAGGAAGTGAAGGATTTTCTTCACAAAAAGTCCGGCGCCAGTCTTTCCGGTGGGCAGCAGCAGCGCCTTTGCATCGCCCGTGCCCTGGCCGTAGACCCGGAAGTTCTCCTTATGGACGAGCCGTGCTCAGCTCTCGATCCCATCTCGACCGGCAAGATCGAAGAGTTGATCTTTCAGCTGAAAGAGCGGTATACCATCGTAATTGTGACCCACAACATGCAGCAGGCGGCGCGGGTTGCGGAGTTTACCGGGTTCTTTCTACTGGGCAAGCTGATTGAGTTCGACAAGACGGAAAAGATTTTTACCAAGCCGTCCGACAAGCGGACGGAAGACTACATCACAGGCAGATTCGGATAAGGAAGGTTTAGATGATGCGTACGCGCTTCCAGCAAGGGCTCGACGATCTGCGGCAGAAACTGCTGCGCATGGGCGGCCTGGCCGAGCAGGCTGTGGACCGCGCACGGCAGGCCTACGTGGACCGCGATCTCGGCCGCTGCCAGATGGTGCTGGAGAGCGAAGCCGCCATCAATACGGCGGAGCGAGAAATCGACGAGGTTGCGTTTGATCTGCTGGCCATGCAGCAGCCTATGGCCGTTGACCTGCGCTTTATTCTCGCGGTTACCAAAATCAATTCCGATCTGGAACGCGTAGGCGACCAAGCCGTGAACATCGCCGAGCGCGTCATGGACATGGTGGACTTGCCGGCGGTAGACCTGCCCGTCGATATCGCACGCATGGGCACGGCGGTCAGCGCCATGGTACGACGCGCGCTGGAGTCCTTTATCGAGGGGAAAGTCGAACTGGCGCAGGCCGTTCTGGAAATGGACAACGTCGTCGACCGGATGAAAGATGAGGCCTTCATTCAGCTGGTGAAAACCATGAATCAGCGTCCGGAAGCCGTGCGCCAGGCGCTCGATGCCCTGCTGGTGGCGCGCAACCTTGAGCGGGTCGCCGATCATGCCACCAACATTGCCGAGGACGTCATCTTCTGGGTACAGGGTTCGGACGTTCGCCACAACGTCGGCGTCGACCACGCGGAAGCTCCAGCCCCTGAAGGCACCACCAGTGCTTCGGGTATGTAGAAGACTGTCTGGCTTCATCTTGTGCTTATGAAAATCCCAATGGCCCGTTCCCACGACTACCCCGCTTGCATCTCCGTCGATTGCTCGTGGCCGTCACTTCCGTGTCGGAAGGGTTTTGACCCCGGGTTCCCGCCTCGATTACGCTGGTCTTTCCTCGCTCTCTGATTATTTTTGGGGAGGCTCTGTGTTTCGATTCGCATGCAATCTTGTCGTGTTTGTCGCTCTTGCCATTGGGCCGGTCTGCTTCGGCCAGGTTTCGAGCGGCGTGTCCTCGCCCGTCAACCTGCCCTCCAGCAAGATGCTCACCGCGCCTTCCCCTGGTCACATCGGCGGCACCAACACATTCCCCGCGACTATCGCTCTTAGCCCCGACGGGCGCTACTTTGCGCTTTTGAATGACGGTTATGGCAGCCAGGAAACGTTGGGCATGCAATCCATCGCGATTCTCGATCTCACGACCAACCACCTCTCCGATTTTCCGGACAAGCGCTTTGGCGAAGACGTTCACCAGAGCTACTTCCTCGGCCTGGTTTTCAGTTCAGACGGAAAACACCTTTACGCTTCGGTCGGTTCCATTACCGATCCCACGGGAGCCAGGCCCGGCGATACCGGCAATGGCATCGCCGTGTATCGTTTTGCAGGAGGAAGGGTCGTCCCCGAGCGCTTTATCCACATCCCGCCGCAACCACTCGGCGAAGGACAACGCGTTGCTGCGGCGCTCCGCAAAACAGCCAAGGGAACCACAATTCCTTATCCCGCGGGCCTTGCGCTCATCGCCAGCGGCGCACAGGATCAGCTCCTCATCGCGGACAATCTCTCCGACGACGTCATCTTGCTGGATACGGCGAGCGGCAAGATTCACCGGCGATTTTCCTTGAGCACCAGCGATCTGGTTCCTTCCTCCTACCCCTACACGGTTGTGGCGAGTCATGACGGCAGGCGCGCCTGGTGCAGTCTTTGGAACGCATCGCAAGTGGCTGAACTCGACCTCGTTCGCGGTCAGGTGGCCCGCTGGATCAAGCTAAAGCAACCCGGCAATCCATTGGCCCCTGGTTCGCATCCGACGGCCATGTTGCTGAGCCCGGATGAAAAGATTCTTTACGTCGCGCTTTCGAATGAAGATGAAGTGGCAGCCGTTTCCACCACCGACGGCAGTCTTCTCCGGTATCTTTCCACCAATGCGCCGGCACAAAAGTATGCCGGCAGCTGGCCAACCGCACTCGCCCAAGCGAAAAATGGCAAGCATTTGTTTGTAGCCGATTCCTCGCTAGACGCAGTGGCTGTATTTGATCTGTCGACGATTTCTGCGGAAGAAACACCGAATACCGAAACACCGCAGCCCGCCCTCGGTTTTATTCCTACGGACTGGTATCCCAGCGCTCTCGCCGTGGAAGGCGACGATCTCCTCATTGCCACGGCCAAAGGTCAGGGCGCCGGGCCAAACAAAGGCAATGGCAAAACGCCCTGGGAGATCAAACATCATGACCCGCCCTACATTCCCACCCTGCTTCGCGGTTCGATTGCCCGTCTGGAGATTCCGGCTACACTGGGCAAACTCGACGAACTTACCGCCGCGGTCGAGCACGACAACCTGTTTCACTCCGCTCCCGGCTCCATCCAGTTCGCCGCCGGGGCTAATCCCATCCGGCATGTGATCTACATCATCAAGGAGAACCGCACCTACGATCAGATTCTCGGCGACTTGAAGGTGGGCAATGGCGACCCTTCGATCACGCTCTACGGTGCGGACATCACTCCCAACGAGCACAAGCTCGCCCGGCAGTTCGGCGTGCTCGACAATTTCTACGATAGCGGAGAGGTTTCGGGCGATGGCCATCTTTGGTCTACCGCCGCTATCACCAGCGACTACAACGAGAAAACCTGGCAGATTGCCTATCGGGGGAAGGAACGCACCTACGATTATCAAGGTACCGTCGCCGATGAATTTCCGCTCGACCATAATTTGCCGGACGTAGACGACCCCTCCACCGGCTTTCTTTGGGACAACGTAGCTCGTCACGGCCTTTCTTACCGCGACTATGGCGAATTTGTGATCGCATTGTTCTGCAACGATAAGAGGAGGTCCCCCAATCCCAGGCAGGGCCCTCCTTTAGAGCACGAGTCGGGCTGTTCCCGAAGCGTAGTCCAGCAGGGCGAGCCGTTGGAACCCAACGTCGGTGACCCGCACGGCTCTCCTAGTCCGTTTCCCTGGGCCGTGCCTTTGTTTTCCGCGGTGAAGCCGACAAAGGCCGCGCTGATCGATCACTTCGATCCGCTCTACCCCGATTTCAATACCGACTACCCCGATCAGCTGCGTGCCGACGAATTTCTCAATGAGTTTTCCGCCTATGTGCTTGCCCGCAAGAACCACGAAGGGCGGCAGTTCGAGTTACCGGCGTTCATCCTGCTTTATCTGCCCGACGACCACACCGGGGGCACCCGCCCGAACTTGCCACGCCCGGCCGCCTCCGTCGCGGATAATGATCTCGCCGTGGGGCGGGTCGTGGACGCGGTCTCCCACAGCCCCTATTGGGACGATACGGCGATTTTTATTCTTGAGGATGACGCTCAGGACGGGCAGGATCACGTCGACGCGCATCGCTCGATCGCCTTCGTGATCAGCAAGTATTCGCCCGGAACACTGGAAAAGCCCTATGTGGACCACCGTTTCTACACGACGGTAAACATGATTCACACCATTGAGACGCTGCTGGGTCTTCCTCCCATGAACCAGAATGACGCCTATGCCCCCGTGATGGGGCCGATGTTTTCTGGGCCGGGCGACCAGCCCCCGTTTCGCGCCGACTTTGCCAATCTAAGGAATGGCCTGATCCTTGAAACCAACAAACGCGACGCGCGGGGAGCGAGCGAATCCGCAAGGATGGACTTCTCGCATCCCGATGCAGCCCCGGCCGCCTTGCTGAATCAAGTCTTGTGGAGCGATCAGAAAGGTGACACTCCGATGCCTCTCCCCAAGCACACTGTTTTTCCTTCGGCGGGGAACTAAGGCGCGGAAACGCCGCACCCCATACCAAAGTCTGGTTATCGAGACCGTTTTCTTCGGCCCGACTCGCGGACGAAAACGGGAAAACTCTGGCTCGTGTACTCAAAAGGGAAGTGGCCGCGCAGCTATGGACCAAATTTAGCTTTCAGCCGATAGGAGTTCACATGAGCTGACTTATGCGCGATCTGCGGATGCCGGTGATGATTTTGGTAGAAGCGTCCTGGGAAGATGAAAATGGCGCTCTCCAGATCGTTCCCGCGCGCATGGAAGACAAGTCGGCCGGAGGGGCATGCATACGCATCAAGACGCCGATCGCGGTTGGATCGAGCTTGCGAATTCAGTGGCGCTTCGAACAATTCTCCGGGACGGCCAGGTATTGTCGTCCCGATGGCAGGGACTATCTGGTCGGTATTCAGCGCGAAACGGGGGCAAATGCCGCCCCGCCGGTGCGCCAGGAAGCGGCGCGCCAAGCGGCGAGCCACAGCCCTTCGCCGCCAGTTGCCGCGGTGCAAGCTCAAATTGCGAGGAGCGATCCGCCTCCCGCCGAAGTGCGAAGCGCTCCTGCGCAATTAGGCAAAGCCAGTCCGCTACTGGAAGTCAGCAAAAAGCCCGAGCTTTGGAGCGGCGTGGCTTCGGGAAATGCTCCCGATACCGGGCCACGAGGTTCCAGTTACGGCACGGATCGCTGGAGACGTCAGCGCATTTTGCGGCGCCCGGATTCTGAGGCACTTCGCCGGACGGAGCTGCGCACAGAACAGATCCCAGAACCAAAAGAACTCGGCGGGGAAAGGAAGCACATGCGACGCAACTGGCTGGATCTGGGCCGGCACAAGCAGGACGAACCCAGCGCAAACCGGGGAAAGGAAACTAGCATCAGCGGCACGCCAAAGGAGAAGCCCATGTCCCAATCGAGTCTACCCACGAAAAAGTCCCCTGCTGAGCAGCACGGCAGCGCCCTCCAGGTCGAACTGCTTCCCATGGAGGATATCTACCACGCCGCCGGGATCATGATTCCGCGAAAAGGTTACAGTATCAAGAAGGTCGTGGAGATGCTTCATAGCGAGCACATCGCCAACCTGGCGAAAGATATGAAGCGGGTTGCGGTGCTCATGGCTCTTGATGCCGCCGGAGTTCCCCTCGACGAGGTGTTGCAGGATGCGAAGTTAAGGCGTGAGGCTCTGGACTCTTACGAGAGCGCGTTGCGGAAACAAGTGGAAGAAGAGTGGGCACGAAAGGCAGAGGAGAATTCCCAGATCCAGGCTGAACTGGAAAGCGTCAAGGCGCACTACAACGCCCGGATCCGGCGCAACCAGGAGGGCATGGCCCGCGAAAAAGACACCTTCACCGGCTGGCTCGCCTTGAAGCAGGAGGAAAGTCAAAGCATTGCGGAAGCCCTGGAAATGTGCACGAAGCCCAAGTCTTCAGCAGTGGAGCAGGGCAAAACGGCATCATCTGCAATCGCTAAGCCGGTCTCAGAGACTGAGAAAGATTCGATTCCAGAGATTGGTGCAGCCAATGCAGCCGGCGCGGCCGCCAAGTCGTAATCCCGCGGGGGGACGGGATGCTTCTCTCCGGCCGCATGTGTTCTTTGACCCGCTCGACGACTCGGTGAGGCCGTGGTGGGTGTAATATTCAGAAGGGAGCAAGCGAATGAAATCCTCTTCCGCTCCTTCAGACGGCGCTGGTCGTCATCGCGGCATCATCATGCATCACATGCCGGTTGGCGGCGATTTTGGCGGACTGGTTTTCGCCGTAGGCTCTGTTCTAATCTTCCTCCTTGCTCTGCCTGAAGCCCGTTGGTTCGCTCTCGCCTCAGTGGTTGCCGGCCTCGTCTTTTTCGCATTGATTCGCCTTCTTCGGCGTCTCCGAAGGACCCAGGACTAGCGAACTTGGCCTTCCTGTCTGCCACCGTTACACTAATGACGTGAAGATTGCGCTGGGCCAAATCAATCCCACGGTCGGAGATTTCGGGGGCAACGCGGCCAGGATAATCGACTACTCGCGGCGCGCTCAGGCCGCGGGCGCCGGTCTGATTCTCTTTCCGGAGCTTTCGGTTTGCGGCTATCCGCCTCGCGATCTGGTGGAACGTCCATCCTTCGTTGCACACAATCGCGAATCTGCAGAGCGTATCGCAGCCGAAACACGTGGCATCGCTGTCATCTGCGGACTGGTCACGCCGGCCGAATCCGATACCGGCAAGTCGGTGATGAATTCGGCTGCGCTGCTGCAGGATGGCCGGCTCGCTTTTGTACAGTCGAAAATGCTGCTTCCCACCTACGATGTTTTCGATGAAATGCGCAACTTCGCTCCCGCCCGCAGCCAGCAGTTGTTTCCGTTCTGCGGCAACCGTATGGCGCTGACCATCTGTGAAGACGCATGGAATGACAAGCAATTCTGGTGCAAGCGCCTCTACACGGTCGACCCGGTCGAAACTCTGATCCGCGAGGGCGGCAACTTTGTCCTGAACATTTCGGCGTCGCCTTTCTGGATCGGCAAGCGCGAGTTGCGCCGCAATATGCTGGCCACGATTGCGCGCAATCACAAAGTCCCCGTCGTCATGGTCAACCAGGTGGGCGGCAACGATAGCCTGGTGTTCGATGGCTCGAGCCTCGTGCTCAACCAGGATGGCGAGATTATCGCGCAGGGAAGCTCATTCGAAGAAGACTTGATTTACTTCGACTCCAAGTCGTTGACCGGCGATATGCACGAACAGGTCGCTGGCGAAGAGGCCAGCGTCTACGGAGCACTGGTGCTGGGCACGCGCGACTATATGCGCAAATGCGGATTCAAAAAAGCCATCATTGGCCTGAGCGGAGGGATTGACTCGGCACTCACCGCGGTCGTGGCGGTCGACGCCGTCGGACCGGAGAATGTCATCGGCGTAGGAATGCCCGGCCCTTATTCGTCCCAGGGTTCGATCGATGACGCCCGCGCGTTGGCCAAGAACCTCAATATCCGCTTTGAATTGCTGCCGATCAATCCGGTGTATGCCGCCTATCGCGAGACGCTGAAAGGCGTCTTCGCCGGCCTGCCCGAAGACGTTACCGAAGAGAATATTCAATCGCGCGCCCGGGGCACCATGCTGATGGCGCTTTCCAACAAATTCGGTGCGATCGTGCTCTCCACAGGCAACAAGAGCGAATTGGGTGTCGGGTACTGCACGCTGTACGGCGATATGGTCGGCGGCCTGGCTGTCATCTCGGACGTGCCAAAAACCTTGGTCTATCGCCTCAGCGAGTACGTAAATTCGCGGCGTCCGCTGATTCCGCAGGCCACTCTGGAAAAGCCGCCTTCGGCCGAGCTGCGTCCAAACCAGAAGGACAGCGACTCCCTTCCGTCCTATGAAATTCTCGACGCAGTCCTGGAAGACTACGTCGAAGACGCTCATTCTGCGGAGCAAATCGCTGCCGACCACAGTTTCGATCTTCCCACTGTGAAGCAAGTCATGCGGATGGTCGACCGCGCAGAATACAAGCGCCAGCAGGCCGCGCCCGGAATAAAAATCTCTCCCAAGGCATTTGGCTACGGCCGGCGTTTTCCGATTGCCGCAAAGAGCGAGGTTTGAAGTATCCTGTCCAATATCAGCTCTGCATCTCTGCTTTACAATGTTCAAAGTTTGAAAGGAAACCCATGCGCAGTTTTTCCACCCCGATCCTTGTCCTACTGCTGATCGCCACATGCGTCGCGGCCCAGAGGCCCGCATCCGCGGCAAAGACGCCCAAGTTTGCAGAGAAGTCCGCGGCTTCAACCCCGGCGATTCCGTCCGAGGCCACGGTTGATTCCTTTCTGCGCGAGAACTACGGATGGATGAAAGACGTGAGCTGGAAGATCGACGGGATTCGGCCGGTTCCCTCCGGCCTGGTCGAGTTTGACGTCGTGTTCGCCGCGCCTCAGGGGCAGCAGTTGGTGCACTTCTACGTTACGCCCGATGGACAGCATGCTTTTCAGGGCGATTTGATTCCTTTCGGGCCGCGCCCGTTCGACCCCATCGAGAAGACCTTGGAGAAGGGAACAAACGGTCCTGCACGGGGCCCGAAAGATGCTCCGGTTACCATCGTGGAATTCGGCGATCTGCAATGCCCGGCCTGCAAGGCGGCGCAACCCATCATCGAAGGCCTCACTGCCTCGGCGCCGAACGCCCGCTTTATTTTTCAGAACTTCCCGCTGGAAATGCACAATTGGGCCTTGAAAGGCGCTTCTTATGCGGATTGCGTTGGGCGCGCCTCCAACGATGCGTTCTGGAAATTCATTGCCAAGACTTACGAAACGCAAGGAGATATTACCGCCGAGAATGCCGATGAAAAGCTGACGGCGCTGGCCGATGGGGTTGGGCTGAAGGGGCCAGAAATCGCCGCGTGCGCGGCCGCGCCTGCCACCAGAGCGCACGTGGATGCATCGGTGGCATTGGGCAAGAGCCTGGAGGTGACGGGTACGCCTACGATTTTCATCAACGGGCGCAAGATTTCCAACATCAGCGAGGTTCCGGCGGACATCCTGAAAGAACTGGTGGAATTCGCTGCCAAAGACGGTCAATAGTCGTCGCTGGCGCAGGCATTTGAAAAGAATGGCTGGGGACTTCCGAATCCGCGCGGGAATTAATTCTTCGTTACCCAAATCTCCTGGGTCGAGCGATTCGCATTGGCGATCACGTGGGGCGTGATCATAATGAGCAATTCGTCATCTTCCTGGGTCCGGGTGTTGTCGACCATCGCCTGATTCAGCAAAGGTACTTGCCCAAGCCCCGGGATACCGCTCATGGAACGGGTGTCGTTGCTGGAGATTTCGCCGGCGACCACGGCTGGCTCGCCATCGGCCAAACGTATACTCCCTTTGTATTCCCGATTCGAGATTACAGGCACGCCGTTTGAACTTTCGCCGGTCAGAGACCGGACTTCCAGCTCGAGAGCCATGGTCACTTCCCCATCGCCGTGAACCGCAGGCTTGGCTTTGAGACTGAGCCCCAAGTCTTCATAACTGACCGAAGGAAATGGCGGCACATAACTTTGATTTCCCAAAACCTGGGAGATTTGTGGCGAGTTGTAGATGGGCGCATAGGAAGCGTTGAGGATCGGGTACCGTTCGCCCAGATGGAAACTGGCTTCGCTCCCCTGCGCCGCACGCAGGGTCAGGTGATCGAGGTCTTCCACCCACGACTCGTTGACCGAAAGATTGAACGCAAGCTGGTCGAGACTCAAGCCTGAGAAAGTCAGCCCTCCACCGAATGTGGCAAGCGGCTGGCTGAAGATCGAACTCTGCTGCCCCTGCAGCTGTGCCAGCAGGCCGGAAAGTGCGGAGCTTCCCGCCTGGTTGATGCCGCCGGAGGAGACCAGTTGGTTGATGAGCGACGAGATGCTCTGACCCCCCAGAGCCGCCAGTGCGCCGGCTGGGATGTTGTACAGGTTGAAGGTGTCGGGGATGTGCACGCCGATGTTCTTGGTGAGACTGTGGCTGATCTGATAGACGCGGATGTCGAGCATGACTTGCGGCCGGTCGTTGGCAAGTTGCTGCAGCAGCTTGCTGCACGCCGCGATCATCGGCTGAGGCGCGCGTACTTCGAAGGTTCCGCTTTGCCCCGAACTTATCTTCTGGAAATCGCATACATTGCGGATGGCTAGACCCAGTTCGTTGGCCTCCTGGGGAGTGGTCGCGGAGGCCGGCACGCGAAACGTTGCCAGTGACATGCGATCGAACTGCCTGTGATTTTCAGTAGTATCGGCGGCAACCAGCATTTGGTGGGCGTCGAGCGCGGTCCACATAGTCTTGCTCACACGGCACGCCAGGTCGAGCGCGGTGAAGAAGTCGATGTCGTCGACGTAGAACCGCACCTGTCGTGCGGGTACCGAATCGTCGAAGTCCGCGCTAACGCCGTAGGCGGACGCCAGCAAGGTGAAAAGCCCGCGCACCTCGCCGTGGTAGTGGAAGGTAGCAAGCTCCGGCTTGGGCTGGAGGTGGATCTCGCCCACGTCCATAAGATCCGGCTTTTCCCTCTGGATCGGAGAAGCTGGATCCTGTAGCGCGTCGGCCAGCCGTTGCTGCACGAACTGGTTGTCAGGATCGAGGTTGAGCGCGGCCCGAAATTCGGTTGCGGCCTGTGCTCGCCGGGCATTGGCCATCAACACATTACCGCGCTCCGTATCGGCAAATACCAATTGCGATTTCAGAACTTCACGCGCCGCCAGATATTGAACATCGGTGGGCACGAGGCGGGCGGCCTCGTCGAATTGCTCGAAAGCCTGCTCAATATGCTTGTCTTTTTGCAGCTTCACGCCCTGTTGATAGGCTCGGCGGGCTTCTTTGAGATCCCTCCGGGAAGGCACGCAGTTAATCCCCCCGGGCACACCGTTTCCGCAGGTAACAGGGGGCATGTTCGCCGCTGAGTCGGCGACCGCGGCCGGTGCTGCCGCTAGGGTGCCAGCCGCGAGGGCCATAAGAACCAGGAGTGGGCGCCGCATCCTTGCGATTCTAACCTGTCGCTGGAGCGGCGCGATCTGGCCCATAGGCGCTAGTACCTTCGAGTGTACCTGCTGGGGGACTGATCACAGAACGCGGCGATCGACCTTTCTTGCAGTCGAAAGGTCAGGTCAGCATCAAACGCTCGATAGCATTGGCTCTTCCGCTTTTCGGGTCGCAGTCGATGATCACCGCGCACAGCCGCACGTCACCCGTTGCAGGTTCAAAACGCACGGGCATGCCATTGAGGAATTTGCCGACCACCAGTTCCTTCTTCACCCCGATTACGCCATCATACGGTCCGGTCATACCGACGTCTGTGACATAGGCGGTGCCGTTCGGAAGGATACGTTCATCGGCCGTTGGGACATGGGTGTGTGTACCTAAGACGGCGGTGACGCGGCCGTCCAAGTACCAACCGAGAGAAATTTTCTCGGAGGTGGCCTCTGCGTGCATATCGACGACAATTACCTTCGCCTCGACGTTTCGCAAGAGTTGGTCAGAGATGCGGAACGGATCGTCGTTGGACGCCATGAACACTCGGCCTTGTAGATTGATCACGGCGTAGGGAACCTTTCCCTTGTGCCCCTGATACAATCCCCATCCCGGCATGTCCGCCGGATAGTTCGCAGGACGGAGCAGCCGCCGCTGCGGTCCGTGGCCGTTGCCCTCCGCCATTTGAAAATAATCGATGATCTCCCGCTTGTCCCAGACGTGATTCCCGGTGGTGATGACATCAATGTTCAGCTCGAAGAGTTCCTCGGCCAAAGCGGGCGTAATTCCGAAGCCGGCGGCTGCGTTCTCGCCATTGGCAATGATCAAATCGACAGACTGTTCCCTGACGATCGCAGGCAGGCGGTCCTTGACAATCGTCCGTCCCGGACGCCCGAAGATGTCGCCGATGAATAGAATCCGCATATGGCAGGGAGAAATTCGATGGTATCACGCGGGTTTCGATGTTCCGGATGCGGACGAAAAAAGTGAAACCGATCACCGCGTCGATCTTGGGATCTCAGTGCGAGAGAGAACTGTACCCCAGGCATCGAGCACGTAAGCGTCGGTCCAGGGCTGGATGCGCCGCTTTCGGCTAGACAGGGTATCCAGCGGAAAAGCAACGGTGGTAACGGGAGAGGTGCAACCGGTCAGTTGCCGAATTTCCTGACCTGGGCCGGCGGATTCAGTGTTATCCGCGAGATTTGCGGTGCTGTGATCCCCGGAAACTGCACGCGCGCGAAGCACCACCTCGACAGCGCCGGCGAGATTCTGGCAGCGGATGGGAATCTGAATCTCCCAATGGGTCGATGTCTCTTTCTTGATCCGCGGATATTCCTGAAAGACTACGACAGGAGGGTTGCCGCCCGGCGAGGCATACCACTCCGGCCACAGATGGTCGAACTCGATGCTGGCGGCGAGATAAGCGCGCTGCAGTTCATGGTCGCGCTGCTCCCAGCACGGATGCATGGCGTAAAGCGACGTGCTGGCCGCAGCGTCTGCACTCCGCACATGCAGCAGATGGTGCAGGGCAGCGGCAAAATCCGGATGGTAGCCGGCACGAGCCATGAGCATCAGTGCCGCCAGGTCGGCGTCCAGTTCCATTTGCCGGCAAAATTGAGCCAGCGCAGCCGACGCGGTTTGCGAATCGGTCCAATCGGCGGGAACGGCGGGATCGCCCAGCACCACGGTTGCGCTATTCTCCAGCGATTTTTGGTAGAGATACCGCCGCGCCCAGTCACGGCGAACCACGTGGGCGATCTCGTGGGAGAGCAGAGCTGCCCAAAGCCCTGCGCCGGGACCGGCAAGCTCGGCCAGGCCACGGTCCACATAGATTGTTCCATCGGGCGACGCGAATGCGTTCAGGGAACCGTCATTGACGATCCGCAACTCCCAGGAAAGCTTGAGATTTTTCGGCGGCTCGGCTCGAGCCAGAAGACGTTCGAAGACCAGGCGGCCAAGCTCATACTGGCCGGAGGCTGGTTTGCTCAGCGAAAACAGCTGTGGACGCAGCTTTGCCGCGGTGCGCTGATCCAGATCGAATTTATCCGGGACTTCAGTGAGGCCAGGATCTTCCTGGGAGAGAACTGGCAGGGTCCACAGGCAACACACAACCAAAACGAGGACCAAGCTCGCCGATTTGTGAGGATCCACTTCCACGGGGGCTCCTCCGCGCGGATCGCTCTTCAACCACCATTATCCTACTTTTGTAAAGCGCGGAAGAAAAAATTGGCGAGTGTCAAGTCGGGTGCTGCCAGATCGGGAGTTTCGTCGGATTCCCGTCCGAACCCGGGAAGGTTACGAAGTCACCGACAGTTGAATCGACGGTCAATTTGCCAGCTCAGCCGTGCGCAGGAAGTCGTAGTTTCCAGCCGGATTGAGTTGCAGGTTGGTCACTCGCCGCGTATGAACCAACACATTGTCCAGGTACCACAAATCGATATAAGGCAGATCGCGCGCCAGAATCTGCTGAACCTCCGCATAAAGCGGTTTGCGGGCACTGGGATCGACTGCCTGGCGGGCCTGGTCGAGCAGCACATCGATTCGCGGATTTGAATAATAGCCGCGGTTCGCCCCATTGGGAGGAAACCTCGCGGAATCGAATGTGTATTCGAAAATATCCGGATCCTCGTTGCCGCCGATCCAGCGCAAGCCGTACATTTGAAATGCGCCGTGGGTCACGTCGGAAAAGAAAGTGGCGAATTCAAAGCTGCGGATATCCAGCGCAATCCCGGCCTCCGCCAACTGTTGCTGCATGACGGCCACCATTAGCCGCGTGTTCTCGTCGGTTGAGGTCTTCATCGTGAGGTGGAAGCGCACTCCATTTACCGCCGGATAGCCGGCCGCATCGAGCAACTGCCGCGCTTTTGCCGGATTGTGATCATAGTGCGGCACGTCTCCGTCATAAGCCCAACTCTGCGGAGGCAAAACACTCTGCGCTGGGCGGGCCAGGCCTCGCCACAGATATTCGATCATTGGTTTGCGGTCGAGGGCATATGCGATCGCCTGCCGGACGCGAACGTCTTTGAGAATGGGGTCGCGTAAGTTGAATCCCAGATATGCCAAGACCGTGCCCGGCGCAGACTCGACTGCCAGCGCAGGATCGCGGGCAAGAGTGGCCACAGTATCGGGCGTCAACGCGTTAATGGTGGCATCGGCGCTGCCCTTGCGCAGCTCGAGCGCGCGCGTGGTTTCGTCGGGGACCACGGCAAACCGCACGCGTGCCACATGCGGCTCTTCGCCCCAATAGTGGTCATTGCGCTCGACGATCACTTCTTTGTCGGTTTCGGCGCTGACGAACTTGAATGGCCCGGAGCCAACGGGATGCAAGGTGACTTCATTACCGCTGCCATAAGGCACGATTCCTACCGACCCTTCCGAAAGATTCCACAGCAGCGAGGCATCTGGCTGTTTCAAGTGGAAAACCACTGTGTAATCATCGGGAGCCTCGATGTGATCGACATACTTGTAAGCCCCTGCTCTCGGACTTCGAATCGTGCCGCTGACCAGAGAATCCAAAGTCCACTTTACATCGCGCGAGGTGAGGCGGCGTCCGTCGTGGAATCTCACGCCTTGACGCAGGTGAAAAATATAGGTCAGAGGATCGGGAATTTCCCAGCGTTCGGCAAGACTGGGTGTCACGTTGAGATTATTTCCGCGAGACAGCAGGTAATCGAAAATCAGGCTGTCGATGCGCTCCGACTGCGCGTCCAAGCCGATGCGCGGATCGAGATTGGTGGGACTGGACTCGATCAACATGACCAGCGTTTTGGGGTCGCGGCGGCTGGAGCAAGAGAGCAGCAGAGCGATCAACACAAACGAGAGGATCGAAAACCCAATTCTCCCAAAAGAACGGCTCATGCGCGGTCCTGGCACATCTGATGGAGGGTGTTCACAGTTCTCAAGTTGCGCGTGGTGGCACAATTCAGCAGGCGACGCTCCAGCGGATTGTTGGCCAGGCTGCTATGGGCCATTCCGTTCGGCAGGTAGAGATAGATTTCTTTTCCGAGGCAGCGGGATTGATCAGGCTGGGTGGTGAGCGAGACCAGCTCTTTCAGCGCGGAAAGCGCCGGCGGTTCAGGCAAGAACATAACGTGCAGCTTTTCCGGATCGATTCTGCCATCTTTCAGGAAAGGATTATCATCCACGATTTTTTTCATTTCGTTGCTGGTCCGCGTGATGACCAGCGCCGAAAAGCCAAAGTCTCTAACGATGCGATCTTCGATCCGCCCGAAGAGTACCGCCGGAGACAGCTTGCCAGTCTCGAATACTACGTTGCCGCTCTGAATATAAGTCTGTACCCGTTCGCAGCCGAGCGCCTCGAAGGTTGAGCGCAGGCGATCCATCTTGATGCGCTTGTTTCCTCCGACGTTGATGCCGCGCAGCATGGCAACATAAATGGGCATGGCCGATGTTTGTTGTGAAACAGAATCTTGCCTAAGGATACGAGATTTTTCCCAAAACCACAGCCCGCTTTGCGCCGGTTGCCGAGGGAACATTGGAGGCGCGCTGTCGCCAGGTATGGTGGGCGAGAACAGCAAAGGCCGCGGCCTCCTTGGCCTCGGAGGGCACTCCGAATTCATCGGAAAACCGCAGGCGCAGGCCGAGCAGAGCGAGTTTTTCCTCTAACATTGCGACCAGGGTGGGATTTTTTGTTCCGCCGCCGGAAAGAATCATCTCCCGGTAAACCCGCTTGTGCGGCGGCTTTGCCCGCTTGACGACAAACCGCTCGATAGCGTCCGCGATCGAACGCGCGGTCAACGCGGTTGCAGTGGCCACGATATCTTCCTTGCGGGAGGGGCCGCAGCTTCGAATAAAAGTCCGCACAAACTCGTGTCCGAATTCTTCGCGGCCTGCTGTTTTGGGCGGCTTTCTGCGAAAGAACTCACGGCGCAGAAATGAGTCGATCACGTTCTCCCGGGCGCTGCCTCGGGCAGCGATTCTTCCATCCTGATCAAACGGTTTGTGAAACAGCTTTTCGGTCACTGCATCGATCACCATATTCCCCGGGCCCGTGTCGAAAGCGATGACCTCACTAATTTTGGCCCGCGCCGGGATTGCTGTGAGGTTGGCGATGCCGCCAATGTTTTGCGCGATCCGGGCCGTGTGTTCATCGCAAAGCAACCGGTAGTCGAAGAAGGGCACAAGCGGAGCGCCCTTTCCCCCGGCAGCGATGTCGGCCGGACGGAAGTCGGAGACCACAGGGACGCCCAGGCGAGCAGCGACGACCGCGGCCTCGCCCGTTTGCCAGGTTGCCGCCAGCGAGCGACCGAAAAAGCGGCGCGGTTCCCCCTGGTGATACAGCGTTTGCCCGTGGCAGCCGACGAGTTGCGCTTTGGTCCCGAACCTGGCTTGTGTCGCCAACACGGCATCCGCGTAGAGCTCGCCGAGAAGAAAACTCAACCGGGCCAGGTCGCCCACGTTCGCAGTGGAGGCATTCATAGCAGCGAGAATTGCCGCCCGGATGCGTTTCGGATAGGCATACTCCGCGTGGCCGATGAGCTTGATGTGCGGCAAGTGCGCCTTGCCCTCGCGTGGTCCATATCCTGCCGATTCAGACGAGAGTCGTACCAGCGCCACATTGATGCCATCGGCAGAAGTACCGCTCATCACTCCAGCGACGATCATCGGTTTTGTGGGCATTTTCACGCCGGAGTCGTCACCTTGTCGCCGCGCTTCAGCCGCGCGAGCCGTACCTGTTCGCTGAACTCCCAAAGCTGGCGCGACAGTTTTTCGGCCACGGCGACCGTGGGAGATTTCGCCGCACGCAGAAACTTCGCTGACTTTTTCTTGAATGCATCAATCCGCCGCACGGACTCGGCCATGCGCCGCGTGAAGTTCGGGTCGCGCTCGGCAGCCTTAGCCAGCGCCTCGTAGGCTCCTTCGATGTGGTCCTCGTGGTGGCAGATGAGGCAGAGATCGCCTCCCGAGCGGATGAACTCGACAGCCGCCTTGCCAACCGGCGCCGCCGACAAAACTCCTTCCATCTCCAGATCGTCGGAAATCACAAACCCCCGGTAGCCGATTCGCTGGCGAAGAATCTCGCTGATCCATTTTTTGGAGAGCGATGCCGGAGTTCTGTCGCCCGTGATCTGCGGATACGCCGCGTGAGAAACCATCACAAATGGCATGTGCTGCCGAAGTGCGCGATAGGGAAAAAGATCCTCGGGCCAGAGTTCTTTCATCGGTTTTTCGATGACCGGCAGATCATGATGGCTATCCAGCTTCCCTTCGCCCAGGCCCGGAAAGTGCTTGCCGCAGCCGAGCACCCGAGACTGGCTCAGGCCGGCGAGGAACTCGCGGGCGTAGGTCACTGTTTCATGCGGATCGCAGGAGACCGCCCGTGAACCCATCACAGGGCGTGAGGCTTCAAATGCCAGATCAACAGCAGGAGCAAAATCGACGTTGAATCCTAGATCCCGGCAGTTTTCGCCGATGATCTGTCCGTGTTTACGGAAAAGCCTGCGGGAGCCGGTGGCAAATACCTCAGCCGCCGACGGTGTGGAACCCAGGACATCGCGAAAACGGTCGACGCTTCCGCCTTCGAGATCGACGCAGGTGAGGAGTGGCGGGGAAATGCATTGCCGGCAGTCGCGCAACAATCGCCAGGTTTGCTCAGGGTTTTGAATGTTGCGCGCGAACAAGATTACGCCGGCCGGCTGAAGTCGGGTCAGCAGCGCAGCGAGCCGCGGCGACATTTCGGTGCCGTCAAAGCCAATAACAAGAACTTGGCCTGCGGCCCCGTGCTTCTTCGCTCTAGCCGTCATATACGAAAACTCAGATTTCCTTTTTCAATTCGGCTAGAAGATTCAGCGCTTCCAGTGGTGTAAGCCGGTTCAAGTCGACTTCTCGTATTTTCTCCAGCACGGGTTGCGATAGCGGCGTGAAGATGGTCAACTGCGTCGCCGGAAGTTCGGAACCGGGCGAAAGATGTCCGGTGGCAAGCCGTTCGACTGACTCGTGTTCAACCAGAACTTCGCGCGCCCGTGAAATCACTTCGTTCGGCAGTCCGGCCAGCTTTGCGACTTCGATGCCGTAGCTGCGATCGGCAGCCCCCGGCTCGACTCTGCGCAAAAAGACGATGCCCCCGCCAGTCTCCTTAACCGAAACGTGATAGTTTTTCACGCCGGAAAGCTGCTCGGCCAGCTCCGTCAACTCAAAGTAATGCGTGGCGAACAGTGTTTTGGCCCGTACGCGAGCATGCAGATATTCGATGGCAGCCCAGGCGATTGCCAGCCCGTCATAGGTCGCTGTGCCGCGCCCAATTTCGTCCAGCAGAATGAGCGATCGCGGCGTCGCCGTGTGCAGGATGGCCGCCGTTTCCGTCATCTCCACCATGAAGGTAGAGCGCCCGCGCGCCAGATTGTCGCTCGCGCCGATGCGGGTGAAAACCCGGTCGACCATGCTCATCTTCGCCGAGCGGGCGGGGACAAACGAGCCCATCTGCGCCAGAATCACAATGAGGGCCGCCTGCCGCAGATAAGTAGATTTTCCACCCATGTTCGGGCCGGTCAGCAGCAGGATCGAGTGCGTAGTGGAGTTCAAATACAAATCGTTGGGCACGAAGCGCTCGCTGCCGCCGGCCATTTCCTGCTGCTCAATCACGGGATGCCGGCCCTCGATAATTTCGAGTTCGCCACTGCTATTCTCTCCCAGGGCGACAAACTGCGGCCGGCAGTAGTTGCGCAGTGCAGCGATGTGTGCCAGCGAGGCCAGCACGTCGACTTCGGCGAGAGCCAGCGCCGTCTGGCGGATGCGTTTCGCTTCGGCGGCGATCGCGGTGCGCAGTGCGGTGAATAGTCGCCGCTCGATTTCGACAATTTTCTCCTGCGCGTCGAGAATCTTGGTCTCGTACTCTTTCAGCTCGGGAGTCGTGAAGCGCTCCGCTCCCACCAGAGTCTGCTTGCGATCGTAGTCGGGAGGCGCAAGATGCAGATTCGGCTTGGAGATTTCTATATAGTAGCCGAACACGGAATTGAACTTGACCTTGAGCGATGCAATGCCCGTGCGGCTGCGCTCCCGCTGCTCGATCTGGGCCAACACTTGTTTGCTGTTGCGGGAAAGCTCGCGTAATTCATCAAGCTGCTTATCCACCCCCACCGCGATGACACCGCCGTCGGCGAAGGTCAAAGGCGGCTCAGGGACGATCGTGCTCTCAATTCGCGTGCGCAGATCGGCGAGTTCGTCCAGAGAGCCGTGTAACGTCTTCAGGCGCTCAGCCGATAGGCGTCCCAGCGCATTCTTTGCCGCCGGAATTTTAGCGAGAGAAGCGGCCAGCGCAAGCACATCACGCGGGTTCGCTGTTTCCAGAGTTACCCGGCTCAAAAGCCTCTCCAGATCGAGAACGCCATCGAGCGCACTCCGCAGCTCTTCGCGCGCCATGAGATCTGCAATTCCAGCTTGCACCGCGTCAAGCCGGCCGTTGATCTCAGCCGGGTCAATGGAAGGCCGCAGCAACCAGGACCGTAGAAGGCGTTTGCCCATGGGCGTGACTGCACAATCGATCGAGCGATATAGCGTGACGCCCGCATCGGCGCCGGCGAACAGCGGTTCGATCAATTCCAGGTTGCGCACGGTGACCGCGTCCAGCACCAGGCAGTCTTGCCGTTCATACCAGCCGATGCGATCAACGTGATCGAGCGACCCGCGCTGTGTGGAGCGTACGTAATAAAGAATCGCGCCGGCGGCCGCTCCCGCAGCGCTCCGGCCAGCCAGTCCAAAGCCCTCGAGCGACAGAACGCCAAAATGGTTTTCGAGTAACGGTATGGCATGATCCGGCGCGAAGATCCAATCGTCGAGCGGAGTCTCAGTGCATTTCGAAGAATTTTGTTGGGGCAGCCGCCCCCGGCTGTCCGGCCGAGCCAAGCTCGGCTGCTCTTTGCCGCCCGATTCGAACAGAGGCGCTGACGACCCATACAACAACTCCCTGGGACGCAACTGCTCCAGTTCCTCCTGAACTCGGCGCAGCGCATTTGCTCCGGCGAACTCGGTGGCCCGAAACTCACCGGTCGATAAATCCAGGGCAGCGAAGCCGACCCGGTCTTCCACTTGTGCCAGGGCGGCCAGAAAGTTGTTCTCGTCCGCGCTTAGAGCGCTGTCGGCCGCCGTGCCGGGAGTGACCACCCGCGTAACTTCCCGGCGCACCAGTTTCTTGGCCAGGCGGGGGTCTTCCATCTGATCGCAGATCGCGACTTTGAATCCTTTGCGGATGAGCTTGCCGATGTATCCCTCGGCCGCATGGTACGGAACGCCGCACATGGGCACGGCAATGCCTTTTTCCTTGTTGCGCGAGGTCAGCGTGATCTGCAGTTCCTTGGCCGCTACGATTGCGTCATCGAAGAAAAGCTCGTAGAAATCCCCCAGGCGGAAGAAAAGCAGTGCGGTGGGGTGTTCCTTTTTGACGGCGGCATACTGCCGCATCAACGGCGTGGAAGGCTCGGGCATCAGCGGGACTTTGCGCGGATTATAACAAAGGAAATTGCCCTCCTTCTGTGCCGGCCAAACCGCCTGCGGTGGAAATCCCAGTTGACGCATCTTCTTCGGCAATGCTCTCCTTAGGATATGGAACTCCGCAAAGACCCCATTACCCGTTCCTGGGTGATCACGGGAGACGAACCCGCCGACGGCGGGCCGAAGGCACAAGGTCCATGCCTGTTCTGCCCGGATTCGCTAAAACCTCCGCAGGTCGTCGCGGTCACTCCCAACACAGGCGGAACGCCGTGGTCATCGCGCGCGGTGGTACACCCGAGGCCGCTGTATCACATTGAGGGCGATCCCGACCGGCACGGTGACGGGATTTACGACCGGATGGGCTCGGTCGGCGCCCATGAAGTGCTGGTCGAGAATCCTCAGCACGACCGCCATTTGTGGAACGCCGGCGACGAAGAAATCGGCCATTTCCTGCGTCTGGCCGCCGAGCGCATCCTGGATCTCAAACGCGATCAGAGGATCAAGTACGTCAGCCTTTTCAAGGATTACGGCTCGAAGGCGGGGCAGGAGTTCAGCCATCCCACCTCGCAGATCACGGCCACGATGTTCGTGCCCCGCCGCGTGCTCTATGAACTGCGCGCCGGACGGGAATATTTTCTTTCCAAAGAGCGCTGCGTGTTTTGCGACATCATTCAGCAGGAGGAGCGCCAGGCTTTGCGCGTCATCGAAGCCCGCGGCGATTATGTGGCGCTCGGTCCCTATGCCCCCCGCGTACCTTACGAGGCCTGGATTCTTCCCCGGGATCACGAAGCCGCCTTCGAGCGCACAGGATTGCTGCGCCCGGGCCTGCGGGTGAATCTCGCTGCCCTTATCCGGCGAACTCTGCAACGCGTCCGCACGATAACGGAAGAATTCCATCTTGTGCTGCATACCTCGCCGAGCAGCATGCATCCCTCGAAGAGTCTGGGCTATTGGAAGACGATTGATGACGACTATCACTGGCACATCGAAATTCTTCCCGTCATCGCTGCCAAGGCTCGCTCTTATACATTCAAGGAGGTTTATTATTCGCCCGTGACCTCAGAGACAGCGGTGATGCAGCTGCGCGAGGCAAAAATCGATGGCTGAAGCCTGTGAGAAGTGCAGTCGCATTGGAAAGCCGTCGCCCACGCTTCTTTGACTGCCTCATTTCGCTGCGGAGTGGTCAGTGATTCTACAGACGCGCGCCGGCTTGTTGTAATAGACGGCTGATTTCCCGGTTGTTCCTTACCCGCGCCCACGCCAGCGCCGTATATCCGGAGCGGCTGCGCACGTTCACTTCCGCACCGGCCGCCAGCAGCGCCTTCACCACATCAGGCTTGGGCGTTGGGTTTTGGCAGGCATAAATCAGTGCAGTCTGCCCGTTCTGATCCAGGGCGTTCACGTCTGCGGTAGTGGCCGAGGAAAGGAGTCGCTTGAGAGTTGGCAAATCTCCCTCGGCCGCGGCACGCATCAGGGCGGTCTCATCAGGATCCTGAAGGGTTTCGCCTCCGTGCCCCAGCCCCACCGGCCATGCCGCGGGGAGGATTCTGATCACCTCGACATCAACATCGCCATTCATCTTCTCCCAATCGTTCATCTTGAAAAAGCCACTCAAGACCGGCCGAATCTGCAGTCCAACGATCAACTGCCAAATCGGACTCCAGGCGCTTTCGGCGCCATCGCGCTCCTGCAACCGGAACGTGGTGAAGCCGTCAGCTGCGTTCCACTCGAAGTGCGCCTGGAGTACCCGAGTCAAGCCATGAGGCGTAGCCCATGCGACAACCGTGGCGACAAAGATTGCCGCCACCAGATATGGCCACGACCGTCTTTTGAAGCCGAGGGACACGATGAGAGCTGCAGTTCCGACGATGGCCAAAGCCAGCGTCAACAATCCCGCTCCGGCCAGAACCTCGGCGCCGACGTTCCACCATTCCAGGCGGTGATCGAGAACTCCGCCGGTGTCGAAGTGCCAAAACGGGTTCAGGTGAAGAAGGACAATGCCGAACAGGAACATCGCCACACCCGCTTCCAGGCAAGCGAGGACGGTTGACGCGTGGTGGATGGGTTTGCGAATCGAAGGGGGCACGCGAACGTTACCAGCCAACAAGAAGTATAGACGGGGTTCTGTGAGGCACGAACCAAAAGACCACAATGATAAGATGGCCGGCGGTCGAGTCAGCGGCCGACAGTCTGGGCGGGAACGGCCAGACTTCGCTGGCGCAGCAACTGCTCTGCATCAGTGGCCTGGACCGGCTGCGAGAATAGAAATCCTTGCCCGGAATCGCAGCCCAAATCCCGAAGTCGTTCGAACTGCCTGGCCGATTCAATGCCTTCGGCAATTGCTTTCATGCCCATCTTGTGAGCCAGGGTAATGATAGCGTCCACGAGGTCGCCGCTGGCGCGATCGGCGAGCATTTCGCGCAGCAACGACCGGTCAATCTTGAGGGCTTCCACCGAAAACTGCCGCAGGCAGCGAAGCGATGCGAGCCCGGCCCCAAAATTATCCAGAATCACAGCAATACCGGACTGTCTGAGACGCGAAACAACCGATGTCGTCAACTTCAAGTCGTCGAGTGCGACCTTCTCGGTCATTTCAAGTCTAAGATGCCGTGGCTCGATGCCGGCTTCCTCGATCGCGGCCTGAACCTGGTCAACCAACCGGGCGTCGCTGAGTTGTCTCAGTGAAAGATTCACCGTAATGTTCAAAGGCGGGAGTGCCGGATTTCTTCTCTGCCAATCACCCAACTGGCGGCAAGCCTCCACGATCAGCCAATGGCCGATGTAAACCAGCAGACCCGTATCTTCGGCCGCCTCGAGGAACCTGTAAGGCGAAATCAGTCCGTGCCCCGGGTGTTGCCAGCGAAGGAGCGCCTCGAACCCGATGATGCCTCTCGTCTGCAGATTAACCATCGGTTGATAGAAAACCAGGAACTGCCTGTGATCTACCGCGGCGCGCAGTTCAGCTTCCAGTGCCAGACGATTCACCGCGAGGGTATGCGCTGCCTCGTCAAACACCTCGCAGCGTGCTCCCCCCAATGCCTTGGCCCTGCGGATAGCAACCTCGGCATCATCCAGCAGGTCTTCCGCCCGTGTGTGAGATGGATTGCTTAACGCGATCCCGATGCTTGCAGAGGGCTTTACCTCATGACCCTCCGCATCCAATGCTTGCGACAAGGCAGTCGCTATCCGCTTTGCTACTCGCATGGCGTCACTCGGATCGGTGATCGCATCCAACAAAACCACGAATTCATCGCCGCCAAAGCGGCTGAGAACGAAGTCAAGATTCGATCGAGCATTGTGGCCGTGATCCGGTGGAGTGTTGTTTCGCAGGCAGGATTCGACGCGGGTGCCGATCTCGGTGAGCACTCGATCGCCGCCTGCCGCGCCGATGGTGCGGTTTAGGGCTTTGAATCCGTCCAGGTCAATGAACAGCAAAGCGTACCGGCTTTCCGGGTCGCGCAATCCGCGAACGAACCGCCGTTCCAGGCGGTCGAGAAAGAGCCGGCGATTGGGAAGGCCGGTCAAGGCGTCGTGAAACGCATTGTGCTCCAACTGCTGCTCAGCCTGTTTTCGCTCGGTAATGTCGCGATTCACGATCACCAGCTTGACCACATCGCCATCATGGTTACGGATGGCGCTGGCTGTGGATTCGAAGACGCGCCACGTGCCGTTCTTGTGGCGGATGCGGTACTCCATCTTTTTGCCGACGCCGGTCTCGCGAGCCTCGCGGGCCGCCTCCAGGACTTTGAAACGGTCGTCGGGATGGATCTGTTCGAAGGCTGAGGTTTCTCCGAGCTCTGCAGCCGAATAGCCAAGGATTCTCTTGTAAGCCGGGCTGTTGTAGAGCCGCTGGCCCTTGACGTCAACCAGGGCAATCATATCGGCCGCATTTTCGGTGATGATCTGAAATAGTTCTTCGCGGCTCGTGGAGTTTCGGCGGATCCGGCGGATGCGAAGCTGCTGAAACGCCACAATCAAACCCAGCCCAGCAAGAGTCATCCAGAACCTGATGTCGATCATAGGCAGCCGCCGGGCAGAGAGTCTCCTTCGTGATATTTATCGGCGGCTTGGTTCCTTCGCTTGATATTTGGACGCTGGAAGTGGCCAATCTGCAGGCGCTCAAGCCATCTGCCAGCGGCCCGAGATGGGCCATTTTATCGGCGCTGGCTCTGTGCCCAGAATTCTGCCGACGTGAGTACCGGAATAACCTCAAACTCAACCAGATCATTCCATTGAGCGACCCAGGCGTCCAGCAGTTGCCGGTCTCCTGCCTCCATGACTTGAAAACAGCGCATTCCGGCAGAATCCACCCAGCTTGCGCGGAATTCCAGGCCATCCGGCAACATCCGGCCGCGAAGTTGGAACCTCTCCCCCACAGGCACGGGCCCGTATTTGAAGTGTTCAATCACCATGAAGATCATGAACCGAAGTGTATTCCACCTGCGTTCTCAAGCGCCTCCCGCGGGTTGCCCACACTGCTTCTTCAGCCGTACCATGAGCTTCGCGTGCCTGATATTCGCCATTCCATACAGATCGTTGCACCTGCGGAAGCCGTCTATGCCATCGTCTCTACCGCAAAAGGTTGGGCCGGGTGGTGGGCGGCCGACATTACAGAGTCCGAAAGCACGATCCAAGTGGCATTCTTTAATCGGCAGACGATTTACCGCCTGCGGCCGACGGTGCGCGAAGCGCCCTGCCGCAGTGAATGGATCTGCGAAACCGGCGCCGAATGGAGCGGAACCCGGTTGCTCTTTCGCCTGGATCGCTCCGGTACAGGCACACTTCTGCGCTTTACCCATGCCGATTGGATGGCCGACACAGCCTATTTTGTGAATTGCACTACGACCTGGGGCGAGTTGATGTTCCGCATCAAGGCCGCCGCCGAAGGTAAGCCGCGCGGTCCGCTGTTTTTGACCGACAGTTTGGCTTACTAAGACGTATAGTAAGGGTTCATAATGTCCATGTGGCAGGGAACCAAACCATCCGCCGGCTCAAGACGTACGCCGGTTCTCAAGGATACGTCTATCAGTATTACTTCGTGGGCAAGCGGGCGGCCTTGCCGGACGATGCTGCCGCACCGGCAATCGAATTCATTTTCGATGTCAGCTCTGATCGCAGGCTGACCTATGCAGTGAGCATTTTTCTGCCGAACGAGGTGGTGAAGAAATGGGCCGCAAGTAACGGGCGTGTCCTCAACGACCCGGAAAAATATGCGGCCGCCAAGCTGCGCTTGTTCCACGCGTTCGATGAGTTCGAAGACATGAAGGCGGAAGGACGGCGCCTGGTCGTCGACTTCGCTTTCCTTCAAGATGCTTTATCCGCGCTGGGAGTCGACTGACGCGCGTTTGTGATCCTGATCACACTCTGCCGTGACTCACCACGTTGGCTGCGCCTCATTCTCTGTGCAGACTATAATGCGTGGGATGAAAAGGGGTTTGGGGGCTAAGCCCTTGGTGGGTTGCGCTAAGCTTCTATTCCTCTGATACTTACCTGACATATGCCTCTGCTCTGGTTACGCTTCGCGCTGGCCTGCTACTTCATCGGGCTGGTTTATGCCTTCGTAGCCCTGAGCCGCACCAGCGACCTGTTCAGCCGCATCGCCCTGCACGCCGCCAGCCTGGGGATGGTGTTTCATTTCGTTTCCCTTGCGGAACTCTTCCTTTCCGGTCACATGGTCTGGACCTCGGTGCATAACGGCGAGTCGCTGCTGGCCTTCATTTCCATGAGCTTCTTCATGGTCATCTACGCCATCTACAAGACCACTTCACCCGGCGTGGTTGTCTTTCCGGTGGTTTTCTTTCTGACTTTTGTGGCCGCTCTGGACGAGCAGCCCGTCCTGCTGACCGCGTTCGTCTCGCACAAGGGGTGGCTCGCTGCCCATATCTTCCTGATCTTCACGGGATACGCCGCTCTGCTGGTGAGTTTCGGAGCCAGCCTGCTCTATCTCTTGCAGGAGCGGCGGCTGAAGGCCAAGAAGCCCAGCAGTTTGATTTCTTTCCTGCCGGCCCTGGAAGTCATCGACCAGATCGGCTACCGTTCACTTCTGCTCGGCTTTCCTTTCATGACTCTTGGACTGATCACCGGTTCGGTGGTGGCCATCACAACCTATGGTCACGTGGACTTTCTCGATCCCAAAGTGTTGCTTTCGCTATTGATGTGGGTTGTGTACATGGTAATGGTCTTCACCCGCTGGAATTCGGGGTGGCGCGGGCGCCGTGCTGCTTTCCTGGCCACATTCGCCTTTGTAGCCGCTCTGGCTGCCTGGGCGGCGAATTATTTCTCTGCGATCCACAGGTTCGCTGCCTCATGAGATATCAGCTCATCGGCGTGAATCACAAAAGCGCTCCGCTGGAGGTGCGGGAACGGCTCGCAATTCCCGAGTCGCGCCTGCCCGATACCTGCCGAGAACTTACCGCCTACCCAGGGATCGAAGAGGGCATGGTGATTTCCACCTGCAACCGGGTGGAGGTGATTACTCATACGGTCAACGGCTCCGCCGACCTGCGCGGTTTTCTCCACAGCCACTTTCATCTCAAGCCGGAAGAGGTCGATCCGCATCTTTACGAGTTTCGCGAAAAGGACGCCGTGCGGCACATTTTCCGCGTGGCCTCGAGCCTGGATTCCATGGTGGTCGGCGAGGCGCAGATTCTCGGCCAGGTGAAAGAGGCTTACGCCACGGCCCGGGCCGTGGGCGCGGTTCGAGGACAGCTCGATCAACTCTTCAGCCGGGCCTTCGCCGTGGCCAAGCGCGTGCGTACCGAAACCGAAGTGGGATCTTCCTCGGTTTCCATTGCTTCCGTGGCGGTGGAGCTGGCCAAAAAAATCTTTGGCGACCTGCACGGCAAGACTGTCTTTATCGTCGGCGCCGGCAAAATGAGCGAACTGGCTGCCCGCCACCTGATGGCCCATGGCTGCGCCTCGATCTTCGTTGCCAACCGCACCTATGAGCGCGCCATCGGCCTGGCGCAGAAGTTCAATGGTCAGGCGATTAAGTTCGACGATCTATATTCCACCTGCGACCGCGCCGATATCGTCATCACTTCCACCGGCGCGCCCCATGCCATTTTCCGCCGCGAGCATGGCGAGCAGTTTCTCGCACGCCGCAAGAACCGGCCCATGTTCTTCATCGATATCGCGGTTCCCCGCGACGTTGCGCCCGAGATGGGCAAGCTCGACGGCATCTTCACCTACGATGTCGACGACCTGCAGCAGGCCGTGGCCGGCCATGTCGCCGACCGCCGCCAAGAGGCCGAGCGCGCCGAAGCCATCATCGCCAGCGAAGTCGAAAAGTTTGAAGCCCGCGCCCACACGCTCGACGTGGTGCCGACGATTGTTTCGTTGCAAGATCATCTGGAGACAATTCGCCAGGCCGAAATCGATCGCGTGCGCGGACGCATGGGGCAGTTGACGCCCGAGCAAGAGATTGCCATCGAAGCCCTGACCCGGGGCATCATCAATAAAGTGATGCACACGCCGATTACGACGCTGAAAACAGCAGCCAAAGAAGCCGAGGCGACGACCGTCGTCGATGTGGTGCGGCGTCTGTTCAACCTGCAGGTAAAGGCAAAGGATGCACAGCAGAAAGATGCCCAGCCAGTCTCGAAAAAAGATAAAGATGAGGTAGGGTCGCGCCGGTGATGGCACGCCTTCGCATCGGCTCTCGCGGCTCGCAGCTCGCGCTCTGGCAGGCTAACCACATCTCCGCTTTGCTCCGTGCACGCGGCTACGCGGTCGAAATCGAAATCATCCACACCACTGGCGACAAAATTCTCGATGTCGCCCTCGCAAAAGTCGGCACCAAGGGCATGTTCACCAAGGAAATCGAAGAAGCCCTTGCCGCAGGCCGAGTCGATCTGGCCGTCCACTCGCTCAAAGACTTGCCCACCGAGCTTCCAGCAGGATTTGAGATTGCGGCCATCACCCAAAGGGAAGACCCGCGCGATGCTTTCTGCTCGCGCAAGTATTCGCGGATCGAAGTCTTGCCGCGGGGCGCGCGCGTCGGCACTTCCAGTCTGCGTCGCCAGGCGCAACTCAAGGCCATCCGCCCCGATCTCGAGATTCATCCGCTGCGCGGCAACGTCGATACGCGCCTGCGCAAGCTCGAGCAGGGCGAATACGATGCCATCATTCTCGCCTCGGCCGGTCTGAGGCGTCTGGGCAAAACGGAACTCGTCAAGCAAATCATTCCTGCGGAAATGATGTGCCCGGCGGCCGGACAGGGAGCCTTGGGCATCGAAATCCGCGAGGGCGACGCCGCCACGCGCGAGCATCTCGCCTTCCTCAACGATCCTGGCGCGCGTGCCGCCACCACCTGCGAACGCGCGCTGCTGAATCGCCTGGGCGGAGGTTGCCAGGTTCCCATTGGAGCGTTCGCTGAGGTGCAGAACGGCAAACTGCATCTCGAATCGATCGTCGCCGATCCCGACGGCTCGAAACTCCTGCGCGACTCGCGCGAGGGCCATCTCGATGATGCCGAAAAACTCGGCAACGATGCAGGCAGGGCGCTCCTGAGTCGTGGCGGAGACGAAATTCTCGAAACGGTTTACGGCCGCGGGTTAGCCGTTCCGCCGCAGCCATGAACCGCTCATGACCCGTAACGTACTTCTGCGGCTTCTCGGCGGTACAAACTCCGGCGCTCTCCGCCGCTGGATCAATCTCTGGCCGCCGTTTCTGGGCATGGGGATCCGCGTCAAGCGCATCGCGCCCGACATGAAGGCCGTCGATGTCGAGATGAAGCTGCGCTGGTGGAACGCCAATTATGTGGGTACGCATTTCGGCGGATCTCTCTTTGCCATGACCGACCCTTTTTATATGCTCATGCTGATGGTAAACCTGGGCCGCGACTACATCGTTTGGGATAAGGCGGCCAGCATTCGCTACCGCAAGCCGGGAAAAGCTACCGTGCGCGCCGAGTTTCGCCTGACCGACGCACACCTGGACGAGATTCGTGAGAAGCTGGAAACTCTACCCAAGTACGAACCGGTCTTCACGATTGAGGTGAAAGACGAAGCTGGAGTTGTGATCGCCGAAGTGGAAAAAGTGCTGCACGTGCGCAAGAAGACCTCATCTCCAGAGCGATTACCGGCTGGACGGGCCGAATCCACCGATCGCTCCGCGAGCATTAGAAAGTAGCCGGCATGTATATCCCTGAACATTTTCGTGTGCGAAATCACGCCGATGCGATTGCATTCATGCGAGCCAATCCGTTCGTCGTCCTGGTGTCGGCCACCGAATCCGGCCCGTTCGCCAGCCACATTCCAGTGATCTTGCGTGAAATCGGAGGACGATTGATCATTCGCGGTCATTTCGCCAAAGCTAATCCGCATTGGCAGCATCTCGAGCGGCAAGCGCAGTGTCTGGTGATTTTCCATGGACCGCATTCCTACGTCTCGCCAACCTTGTACACGAACCGCGAGAGCGTCCCCACCTGGAACTATGGAGCGGTCCACGCCTACGGTGAGGCCCGCTTATTTTCCTCGCCCGGAGACCTGCTGCCCATGCTCCACGATCTGATGGGCACTTTCGAGCCCGCGTACGCCCAGCAGTGGGCAAGTCTCACCGATGCATACCGTGAGCGCATGTTGAATCACATTGTTGGGTTTGAGATTGCAGTCTTGCGGATCGAGGCCAAGTTCAAGCTGAGCCAGAACCGCACCAAAGAAGAACAGGCAAATGTCATCGCGGCTCTGGCCAAGGCGGAAGACACAGCAGTTTCAGGAGTGGCCCAGCTCATGAAGGAGCAGGGGTTGGGCGGTCCTGCAAAGAAGGAAAGCGAATGAAACGGCGCGCGCTTTCCGGAGTGCGAGTGCTGGTTGGCCGTGCCCGCCACCAGGCCGGGGCGCTTTCCCGCGAACTGCGGAAACTGGGCGCGGAGGTGCTGGAAATTCCTTTCATCGAAATTCGCAAGCCTCGTTCCTATGCTCCGCTCGATGCGGCGCTCAAGAATCTGTGCAGGTACGACTGGCTCGTTCTTACCAGCGCCAACGGTGTCGAGGCGATGTGGTCGCGGCTGGAGAAGGCTTTGAAAGGGCGCGGCTTCAGCCGTGCCGGCGGCGAACTGCCAACTCCGGCGGCTTTAGCCGTCAAGGGCCGTCTCCGTGTCGCTGCCATTGGGCCGGCGACTAAGAAAGCCATCGAGCGCCACGGCGTGAGGGTCGATGTGGTTCCTAAGGAATATGTCGCGGAATCGGTTGTGCGTAGCCTGCGCCGGAGGGTAAGAGGGGAGAACGTGTTGCTCGTGCGCGCCAAGGTTGCCCGCGACGTCATCCCGCGAGAATTACGCCGTGCAGGCGCAACTGTAGATGTGGTGGAAGCCTACGAAACTGTAGTGCCGCAGTCGTCACGCGCCCGGCTGCGAAAGATGCTGGCCAACCCACGCCGCCGGCCGCATGTGGTCACTTTTACCAGTTCGTCCACGGCGCGGAACTTCTGGGAATTGCTCGGGGCCAGTGGAAGACAGAAGCCAAACCTCAAGGGAGTCCTCATGGCTTCGATTGGTCCTGTCACATCTTCAACTTTGCGGGAACTGGGGTTGCCAGTGAATATCGCGGCCAGGGATTTCACGATTCCCGGGCTCGTCGACGCCATCCGGCGCGCCATAGCCGATGCTGCATCCCCCAGGTGATACAGGTGATCCTCAGCTTGACACATGCAAACCCTAAATCTAAATTGCCGGGATGAAACCGAAGGCGATCTACCTGACACTCTGTTTCGCAGGAGCGGTGCTTCCGTATTGCGAGTTCGTGCCGTGGGTCACGCAGCATGGGTTGAACCTGCCGTTTCTGTTGCACGAACTGTTCGCGAATCGGATCAGCGCGTTTTTCGGCATGGATGTGCTGGTTTCGGCAGTGGTCCTGATTACATTCATCCGGGTCGAGAGCGTTCGGCTGAAGATCCGCGAAGATGGATTCCTGTGCTGGCCGTTCTGCTCGTAGGCGTCTCGCTCGGGTTGCCGATGTTCCTTTACATGCGCGAGCTCCGGCTGGAAGAACTTAAGCTATTCAGTGCCAATGCTGCTCCCGCCTGATTCAGTTCTACTCGTTCAATGAGCAGCTGCAATCCGCCGGGGGAACGTGCGCCAGCAGAAAGTCGGCTACGCGCTGATAGGCGTCGATCTGATTTTCCACCCGGGCGAAACCGTGGCCCTCGTTCTCGTAAATCTTGTAATCGACGGTTCCACCGCGCTTCTTGATGGCCGCGACCACCTGCTCCGTTTCTGACTTCGGGCACCGCGGATCGTGACCGCCCGCAAGCAGCAGCAGGGGCGCCTTGATCTGATCCACGAAATTGATGGGCGAGCGGTCCTCGTAGCGCGCCTTGTTCTTCTCCGGGTCGCCCATGGTGGCAAGATCGCTTTGCTGCAGCACGGGGTCTTCGTTCTGAATTTCGGTAAACCAGTTTACGAACGGCACAATGGGAACGCCCGCTGCCCACACGTCCGGCGCTTTGGTCACGGCCATCATGCTGAGGTAGCCGCCATAGCTTGCGCCCATCACAGCAATTTTTTTCGGATCCAGATGGCCGGTTTGCTTAATCCAGTCGACGCCCGCCAGCACGTCCTGCAGGTCGCCACCGCCCATGTCGAACAAATTAGCCTGCTGGAAATCCTTCCCATATCCGGTCGAGCCGCGATAATTGGGTGCCAGCACCATGTATCCCTGGTTGACGGCGTATTGGATGAAGCGGTTAAACGAATTCAGGGTTTGTGCCGTCGGCCCGCCGTGGATGTAAACGATGGCCGCATTCTGCCCGTTGCGCGCCATGTTGAAGGGCACGTAGAGAAAGGCAGAGATCGTCCACTTGCCGTCGCGGCTGGGATAGTGAACCAGGTAGGGTTCAACCATGTCGTCCGAGCGGACTCCGCCGACGAGAGAATGAGTTATCTGATGTGATTTTCCAGTAGCTAAATCGTAGACCCAGAGGTCGCCAGGTTCCGTCGGGCCGTTGTGATAGTAGAGCAGGCGAGCGCCGTCTTTCGTGAATGCCGAATGTCCGCCGGCAGGTTCGTTCAATCCCTTCGCAATGGGAAGAGCCGTGAACTTGCTGGTCCCAAGATCGTGCAGGTAAATATCTTCGTTACCGTCGACATTGGCTGTGAAGGTAACGCGCTTGCCGTCCGGAGAGAATTCGCTGCCGCGAAGTTCCCACTTGTCCCTGGTCAGCCATGAGATTTTCTTGGTCGCAATGTCCAGAAGGCCGATGTTTTCGTGACCATTCGCGCCATTCGAGGTGAATAACACGTGACTGCCGTCGGGAGAAATATCGTCCGCCTCATAAAGCTGCTCGCCCTCATGCGGGGTAAGCAGCGTGCTCCTGGCGGTGGCTACGTCCGCGACAAAAATGTTCGAATCCGTGCCTTTTGCCTGCTCCTGTGCATAGACAATGTATTTCCCGTCTTTCGACCAGATGGGGTTTGAGTTCAACTTGTCCTGCGGGGTATTCGATGTGAGGTGCTTTACCTCGCGCATGAGAATGTCGTAGATATCGATCTCATAGGCTGCCGAGGTTTTCGGCTTCACCAGGTACGCCAGATAGCGGCCATCGGGCGACCACGTCGGGTCCATTTCGGCGATTTCGCGCGTCTGCGTTAGATTGACCACCCGCCCACTTTTTGGCGAGACAAGAAAAATGTCCCATAGTTCGTCGCCGTCATAGTCGGATTGGTAGGCGATCCACTTGCCGTCCGGCGACCACGCTGGCGCGCTCTGACGCTGGTCGCTGACCGTAAGCTGCGTCGGCCACCCGCCCTCGGCAGAAACCAGCCACAGGTTGTTCCGTCCGCTCATGTTCGAGATGAAAGCGATCGATTTACCGTCAGGCGACCAGGTGGGGCGCCCGATCTGCCGCGTCATGTACAGTTTTTCGATGGTCAGGCTTCGCGGCTCAACCTGCGCGTTGGGTTTGGAGGCAATCTGCTTGGGATCAGTGATGGCATGGGGCGCGGCAAGGATCTGAGCGACAGCGGCCTCAGAAAGAACGGTGCTCATGAGTATGACAATAGCAAACGAAACGAAAGCACGCATGAGATCAAAACCCATGGGATGACTCGAGGTGAGAACAAAAAAGTTTACCAGACCGTGTGTCTCTTATGCCTTCGCGTTCTTGTGCATTTCCACCGTGCTCCAGGTTTTGTCGGCCGCGTGGCAGAGGTTTTCCAGGGAACAGTCAACGCATTTCGGTTTGCGCGCGTAGCACAGCTTGCGGCCATGCCAGATGATCTGGTGGGCAAAGAGAATCCATTTCTCGCGCGGGATCACATTCATCAAGTCCTGCTCAATCTTCTGGGGGTCGGTGTTGCTGGTCAGTTCGAGGCGGCGGGAGATGCGGGTGACGTGGGTGTCGACCACAACGCCATCGGCCTTTTTGAACCACGTACCCAGAACCACATTGGACGTCTTGCGCGCCACGCCGGGCAGAGTCAGGAGCTGCTCCATGTTATCGGGAACCCGGCCGCCATAATCGGCAACGATCTTCCTGGCGGCGCCGACCACCGATTTCGACTTGTTGCGAAAGAAACCGGTGGAGCGCACGTCGGGTTCCAGTTGCTCCGGCGTGAGAGCAGCGAAATCTTGAACGGTTGGATATTTGCGAAACAAATCGGGCGTGACACGGTTGACATTCACGTCCGTCGATTGGGCGGAGAGAATGGTCGCGACCAAAAGCTCCCATGCGCTCGAGTGCGTTAAAGCGCACGTAACGTCGGGGTAGAGCTGGTCCAGACGCTTGAGGATTTCCGCGATGCGCTCAGGAGCCAGCGGATTGTATCCGCTCTTCCTTTTCGCCGAGGATATCTTTTGACTTTTCTTGGCGCGAGCGGGTGAGCCCGGGCGAACCTCCTTGCTGTGAACTAGCTGCTTCGACCCGCCTTTTGCAGGGGCGGGCCGTTTCGACTCACCCCCAGGGCCGGTCCCTGGCACACGATCCTGGCGGCCGGTGCGTGCGGGTCGGCGGGGAGTAATGCCGCGGGGCATGGGAGCAACATCTTAGCAGAGCAAAATGAACTTTGTTGATGGCCCGTTCCCGATCTCCAATCTCCTGTACCCAGACTCTCCAAGGTCAGATGCAGCAGGGAGGCGACAAGCAAGCGATCGCACGATGTCCCTCGGTAACCGGGCCGGTCATTGACGCGGCAGGCGCGTCCCGGTAGTCTGAAACCAACTTCCCACGAATCAGGAAATATTGCTTGGCGGTGAACTCCATCCAACTCGGGCAGGTCTGGCGTAGCGATACCGACGGCCAGGACTATCTCGTCACCAAGGTTTACAACGAGCTGTTTACGCAGTTTGCTATGCTGCGGCCCGCGGGCATCGCGGCTCCCGATGCTCCCACCGTGCGCGTAAAGGTCGCTAAGAGTGCGCAGGGAGCGGCTCTACCCGGATATACGTTCACCCAGGAAGGCTCGTTCTAGGCACGCCGTTGTCATCGAAGGTTTCCGGTAGACTGGAAGTCGTGCTCTCACTCGCGGCATCGGCGATCTGAGGAGAAACTATGAATTTGGTGACCGAGAACTGTCCTCCATGACCGAAAAAATTCTGGCCGTCATTTTTATCTTCATCAAATCGGTCATAGGCCTAACCGGTTACGGCGGAATTACTCTACTCATGGCCATCGAATCGGCCTGCATTCCCCTGCCTTCAGAACTGATCATGCCGTTTGCCGGCTATCTCGTCTTCGACGGCACATTCAAGTTGCTGTGGGTGGCAACGGCCGGCGCCCTCGGCTGCAACCTGGGATCACTAGTGGCCTACGAGATTGGTTGCTACGGCGGCCGTCCGTTAGTGGAGCGCTACGGGCATTGGATCCTCATGACGCACCGCGAGCTTGATTTCGCCGACCGCTTCTTCGCCCGATGGGGATATCTCGCGGTATTCATCGCGCGGCTGTTGCCGGTGATTCGCACCTTCATCGCGCTGCCGGCGGGAGTGGCGCGCATGCCGCGCGGGCGCTTTCATATCTACACGTTCCTTGGATCGTGGCCGTGGTGCTTCGCGCTTGCCTGGTTGGGCATGAAGCTGGGTGAAAACTGGCGCGCGCTGGGGAAATATTTTCATGAGTTTGATGCAGTGATCGGCGTGATGCTCGTGCTCGGTTTGGCCTGGTTCGTGTGGAATCACTGGCAGAACAGAATCCGGGGCCAGGAAACCACAGCTACCCATCAGTAAGTGCGGAAACATTGCCGGGGGGCCCGGCCAGCTGCGACGCAACGATCTGCCACCTCCCGCCACGCTTCATCGCGACGTCCATGTATACGTAACTGACGCGTAAGAGCTTGCCGTCCCGTTCGATTATGTCATCTTCTGAGCCGCGGACGGTGGCCACATCAGCGCGAAGCAGGCGGATGTCGCGACCGGTTGAAGTCATGGAGCGAAAGCGAATTGCTCCGGAGGTTAGGTTGCGAATGAGATCCTTCCGGTTAGAGGCCTCGCCGCGCTCGTTGTACTGCACATAATCCTCCGCATAGATTCGCTTAAGTTCGTCCACGTTCGCGCTGATCAACGCGCGGTCTCCGTCTTCGAAGAGCTGCAGGATTTGTTGTTCGCTGTCGTCCATCGCATCGCATGAAGCCGCGCAACCCGCCGATGCAGCCGGTCGGCCAAAGATGTAAAAAAACGCCGGCTATTCTGCGGGAAATCCTTTATCGACCGCATCAAAATTTGGAATTAGACAGCCGGTCCAGCGCGCCCTATGTTAGAGCATGGACCACTTTATATCAGTTGAGGACTCACACGTTGACGTGCTGCATGAGATCGGGGTGCAGCTTGGCACCGCCGCGAGTTTTCACGAAGTCTTGAGCCGCGTGGTTGATTTTGCTTCCGCTCTGGTGAAATGCGATTCCTGTCTGGTATACGTGCTCGAGGGCGACGAGCTCGTGTTGCGCGCCTCGAAAAATCCCCATCCGGAAGTCGTGGATCGCTTGAAGCTGCACGTGGGGCAGGGCATCACCGGCTGGGTGGCGGAAAACGGTGAAACCGTCGCGGTTTCGGAAAAAGCCCGGGAAGATCCACGCTTCGAGTTCTTTCAGGAACTGCCCGAGGACAGTTACGAGGCCATGCTCTCGGTCCCGCTGATGTGCCGCGGCCGGGTCATGGGCGTAGTTAACCTGCAGCACCGCCTGCCGCACGTCTACAACCGGAGACAAACCCAGCTTATCTCCGCGATCGGATTTCTTGTGGGTGCCGAGATTGAAATGGCCCGTCTGGAGGAGATGAACTCCAGCCTCGCCGAACAACTGCAGACCCGCAAAGTGGTGGAGCGGGCCAAGGGCATTCTGCAACGCGAGCTGGGACTCAGCGAAGAAGATGCCTATCTTGCCTTGCAACGCCAGAGCCGGCAGAAACGCAAGCCCATGAAGGAAATTGCCGAGGCCATTGTGCTCAGCGACGACGTGAAGGGCAATTTCCGTGCCGCGGGGCCGGCATAAGGGGCCGCGACTATCCGCGTTTTCCCCGAAAGCCAAAGGCAAGAACGGGAGCAGAATCTTGCCGATCCGCTCCCGTGCAATCCGGCACCGCTCTAACGGTTTGGTTTGCTTGCTGAGGCCACCGTGGCCTGCGCGATTTCGCGGTTTTCGGCGGGCACCGCGAAGCGCAAGCTCAGTCCGTACTGCGGCAGACCCATCGAGCTGACAAAGCGCTGGCCCGATCGTTTCACCAGGACCAGCGAGCTGCGCTCGGCAGGCCCCGCCGGCTCGGCGTCGCCGACCATGAGCATGAATCCGGCATTGCCCCCGCTGACTTGGCGAAGCAGGAGCAACTGCGATGGCCCGCGGGCTTCCAGCGAGAAGGTGTATTCTCCCGCCGGGACCAGCGCATTTTGCCAGTGAACTTCGTGCGGCAATGTAAACACGCCGCGCGCCTCCTGGGCTGAGGCCGGCGCCGGAGCCAGGTTCAACGCGCTCACTGCCAGCAGCGAAGCGTAGACGATCTTCCGAACTGATTTCATGAGTATCTCCTGTTTTTGAGTAAAGGAGTCCGCGTTCCGCCGGTTAGCGGCCGCGAGGCTCGGTTATCGAGGAGAACAACGAGGTCAGGAGATTTGCCAGACAGCAACAGGGCCGGCAAGCAAACAGGTTCGCAAGGATTGCCGCGAAGCAAGTTGCGAAGGGGCAAAACCACTATGATTGAAGCGCGCGGCCCCTGTCCAACGCAAAGAAATGATGCAGCTCATCAGCTTGAGCGTTAATTCGGAGGAGCATTACGGCGATGCGAGCTGAATTCCAACCGATGGGTTCTCGTTGCCGTTGAAGCTAGAATTTGCACGTTTGGCCGCCGCCGTTTGCAAAGTTCCCTCCCGATACGAGAACATATCCGGTTTGCACATCCATCTTGATATTTACTGAGGAAGTGGCCAACCATGGCGACAGCGCAGAGGTCCGCAAGACATGCGGCGAAAACGCGAGTTGAGGTGAGATCGGAGAGCAAATCGCAGGCTCGGCACAACGGCACGATTGCGCCTGCGAGAGGAAAGCTCGGAGTCATGATTCCCGGTATGGGCGCGGTGGCAACGACTTTCGTCGCCGGCGTGGAGGCGATTCGCAAGGGTCTGGCCAAGCCCATCGGATCGCTCACCCAGATGGGCACCGTGCGGCTGGGCAAGCGCACCGAGGGCCGCTCTCCCAAGATTAAGGAGTTTGTGCCCCTGGCTGGACTCGACGATCTGGTCTTTGCCGGCTGGGACATTTTCGAAGACAACATGTACGAGGCGGCTTCGAATGCGGGCGTGCTCGATCAGCGCCTGCTTGATCAGCTCAAGCCCTTTCTTTCTTCCGTCAAACCCCAAGCGGCCGTATTCGACCACAACTATGTCAAGAAAATCGACGGACCCAACGTAAAAAAGGGCAAGAGCAAGATGGACCTTGCCGAGCAGCTGCGCGATGACATCCGGCAGTTCAAAAAATCAAGTGGCGCCAGCCGCCTCATTACCATGTGGTGCGGTTCGACCGAATCTTATATCGAGTCGACCGCCGCTCATCAATCGGTCAAGTCGTTTGAAAAGGCACTGCGCGAGAACGACGAGATGATCGCGCCGTCGATGATCTACGCTTATGCCTCATTGATGGAAGGCGTCCCTTTCGCCAATGGAGCACCCAACCTTACTGTCGACCTGCCGGTGATGCTGGAGCTCTCGCGGCAGAACGAAGCGCCCATCTGCGGGAAGGATTTCAAGACCGGGCAAACCCTGATGAAGACCGTTCTTGCACCGGCATTCAAGGCGCGCCTGCTCGGGCTGAGCGGCTGGTATTCCACGAACATTCTGGGCAACCGTGACGGCGAAGTGCTGGATGATCCCGGCTCTTTCAAGACCAAGGAAGAATCCAAACTGGGCGTGCTTGAGCACATTCTGCAGCCCGGTCTGTATCCTGACCTGTACGGCAATATGTTTCACAAGGTTCGCATTAACTATTACCCGCCGCGTGGTGATAACAAAGAAGGTTGGGACAATATCGACATCTTCGGGTGGCTCGGCTATCCCATGCAGATCAAAGTCGACTTCCTCTGCCGCGATTCGATCCTGGCCGCGCCCATCGTGCTGGATCTGGTCCTTTTCGTCGACTTGGCGCAGCGCTGTGCCGCGCTCAAGGGAATCGGCATCCAGGAGTGGTTGAGCTTCTACTTCAAGTCGCCCATGACGGCCCCTGGCCTCTATCCTGAGCACGATCTGTTCATTCAGTTGATGAAGCTGAAGAACACCCTGCGGCACTTGAAGGGCGAGGAACTGATCACCCATCTCGGTCTGGAATACTATGACTGATCTGGCTGGATTTCCCCGGCCATGGCGGCCAACTCCATGGCTTGGGAATGCTTTTCCCGGTACAGACCGAGCGTCGGCTGACGCTTTTTGCTCAGTACGGATAACTCCTTTCCCGGCACCCAGCGTCTAACCACAGGACGAAGTTGTGCCGTCCTGCTTTTGGCCTGGGGGTATAATCGGGGATTAAAGGAGTTCTTCTATGCAGGTCAGATGGCTGGCAAGCGCGTTGGCATTGGCGGCGTTCAGCGCAGGGCCCTGGACGTTGGCGCAAACTCAAAATCCCAGTCAGACTCAGCCCCAGACTCAGACTCCGGGGACACCAACCCAGAGCCCTGGAAGCCAGACGCCGAGCCAGAATCCGAGTCCGGATCAGGACAAGGGCCAGCCGAAAGCTGCAGACGTCCAGGCTGCACCCACGCCACCCCCGCCCGCGCTGCCGACCAAGGACGATGATGCTATCAAGCACAATGGCGGCAAGACTGACGTGGACGCCGTAGGAAACCGTAACGTAGGTTGCGGGCGCGGCGTTGGCAACTGGTATACGGTAGAAGGCCAGGTGGCGCGTGGCCGGGTCTACGCCCAGCAGATTGAGTCGCAGGTTAAACTGATCAACGATCCGGTAATCACGGAGTACGTCAATCGTATCGGGCAGAACCTGGTGCGCAACTCTGATGCCCAGGTGCCCTTCACCATCAAAGTGATCGATTCCGACGTGGTCAACGCCATGGCTTTGCCGGGCGGATTCTTTTACGTAAATTCGGGCCTGATCCTGGCCGCCGACGAAGAAGCTGAACTGGCGGGAGTCATGGCCCACGAGATCGCCCACGTGGCAGCCTGCCACTATGGAAGGGAAATGACCCGAGCCAATCTTCTGCAGATGGCTTCGATTCCTTTCATCTTCATGGGAGGCGCGATCGGCTATGCGGGATACGAAGCAGCCGGGCTGGGGATTCCGTTGACGTTCTTCAAGTTCTCCCGCGGCTTTGAGGCCGAAGCTGACTACCTCGGCGTCGAGTATATGTATCGCGCCGGCTACGATCCGACGGCTTTCGTTTCCTTCTTCGAGAAACTGCAGGCCATGGAGAAGAAGAAACCCGGCACTCTCTCCAAAGCATTTGACACTCACCCGCAAACTCCCGATCGGATCGAGAAAACGCAGGAGGAAATCCGCGACATTTTGCCGGCCAGAGCCGAGTACATCGTAACCACCTCCGAGTTTGACGATGTAAAGGCGCGTCTGGCGGCCATTGAAAACCGGCATAAGGTGCTCGATCAGAAGGACGCCAACAAGCCCACGCTGCGCCGGACCTCGAATCCGGGCGATAGCACGGGCAATGGCAAGAGTGACGATGACGACCGCCCGGTTCTGAAGCGGCGGGATGATTCTTCCAACTAAGTGATCCAGGAAAAGACAGAGACCGGCGGCTGCGGCCGCCGGTTTTTGATTTTCCAGCAGCTTTTTCCCTGAATGAGACGCACGTTTCGCGCACTTCGGCGTCACAGCCAAAGGTGACTGCAATCACAGAGAGCGATTGGACGATGGCGTAACTTGCGCTACATTAGATTTAAAGTGCAGGCAAGCAAGGAGCTCCTTCATCATGGCCGAAAATACTCTAACCATTACAGATAATCGCACCCAGAAAAGCTATACGATCCCGGTCGATAACGGCACGATTCGTGCCATGGACTTGCGCCAGATCAAAACCGATCCCGAAGACTTCGGCCTGATGACCTACGACCCGGCGTTCATGAACACGGCGTCGTGCAAGAGCAGCATCACTTTCATCGACGGCGATCGCGGCATTCTCCGCTACCGCGGCTATCCCATCGAGGTTCTCGCGGAAAAATGCACATTTCTGGAAGTGGCCTATCTGTTGCTGTACGGCGCACTGCCCACCGAGAAAGAGCTGAAAGACTGGGTCCACAACATCACCCACCATACGATGCTGCACGAGACCACCAAGAAATTCATGGAAGGCTTCCGTTACGATGCTCATCCCATGGCCATGTTCGTGAGCTCGGTGGCGGCGTTGTCCAGCGTGTATCCGGAGGCTCGCCACGTTCACGACGCCGACAATCGCCTGCACCAGATCGTGCGTTTGATTGGCAAAGTGCCCTCGATTGCCGCCATGTCCTACCGCCATAACGTAGGCTTCCCCTATGTGTATCCGGACAATGACTTGAGCTATACCGAGAATTTCATGAACATGCTGTGGAAGATGGTTGAGCCTAAGTACGTGGCTCACCCGGCGATTTCGCGCGCTCTCGATGTGCTGTTCATTCTGCATGCCGACCATGAGCAGAATTGCGGCACCAACGCCATGCGGGCGGTTGGCAGCGCCCAGACCGATCCCTATCTTGCGACCGCGTCGGCGGCTGCGGCTCTGGCTGGGCCCCTGCACGGCGGAGCCAATGAGGAAGTACTGAAGATGCTGGATGAGATCGGATCCAAGAACAATGTCCCGGCATACATCAAGCGAGTGAAGTCGGGTGAGCTGAAGCTGATGGGCTTCGGCCACCGGGTTTATAAGAACTACGATCCACGAGCCAAAATCATCAAATGGGCGTCGGAGCAGGTCTTCCAGGTGACGGGCCGCAACTCCAAGCTGGAGATTGCCCTCGAACTGGAGCGCATTGCCCTGGATGATGAGTACTTCATCAAGCGCAGGCTCTATCCCAATGTCGATTTCTACTCCGGTATCATTTATCAGGCGATGGGCTTCCGCCCGGAGATGTTCACCGTGCTCTTCGCCATTCCCCGCACGGCCGGGTGGCTGGCGCAGTGGCAGGAGATGATCACCGATCCTGAGCAGAAAATCGCGCGGCCGCGGCAGATCTACACCGGCTGCCAGGAGCGCAAGTTTGTGCCCATGGAAAAACGAACTTCCACGGTTTTAGCCGCCGGCTAGCAGACCGCTGCAACGCTGGGGCAAGGCTATTTTGAGAGGGCGCGGCTTCCAGCCGCGCCCTCAACCTTATGCGCCTTTGTATGTCGCGGCTACCAGATTGCGGATTTCTTGAATGTAGGTCTCAGAGTCTTTTACGAAGTCGCTCCAGGTCATTTCCGAAGCCAGGGGGCAGTGCTCGGCCAGGACACTCCAGTCGGAGTCCCACGCCTCCATGGGATCGATGATCTCGGGATAACCCAGCCCAAGATTCGCAGAACGGCAAAGCCTGTCCGCCAGGGAAACGATCGCCGCCAAGCCGGGGTTAATGGTCGCCGAAGGCACGTGGTGATGGCACAGAATGACCTCGACCAGTCCTTCCGATAAGTGCCAGCGCCGTGCCAGCACCTCCCCGCTTTGGCAGTGCGTGAAACCGAACTCGGAATACTCCACCTCTCCCATGAAACGGCCTTCCTGTTGAGCTTTTTCGATTGTCGCCCGAGTCTGCTCGGGGAACAGGACCAGATTCACGATGTAGCCGATGTCGTGTAGCAACCCGCCAAGGTAGGCTTTTTCCGGATCGCCGAAGCCCGCTGAGCGCGCCAGTTTTCTGGAAACGATCGCGCATGCCAAAGAGTGTTGCCAGAAGACCAGAGGGTCGAGAGCCTTTGCGCTCCCTATGATGCGCATGACGCCGCAGGAAACGGCGATCTCGCGAGTCCGGGCAATCCCCAGCGTGCGCACCGCGCCGCGTATGGAATCGGTAGCCGGGCCACGGCTGAACAGGGCAGAGTTGGCCATCCGGAGGCATTGGGCGGCCAGCGCTTCATCGCGGCCAATAATCTCGGCCACACGCATCAGATTCACCGTATCCGGAGGCTGATTGAGCTCGTCGAGCAGCTTCTGCAGGACCGCAGGGATACTGGGAATCGATGCCAGAAGGTGATCCTTGCTGCTTAAGGCTCGCAAGAGGGCAGGATTCACTGCCGCAGGCAGGCTGAAGTGCTCATTCGTTTTGACGCTATCTTTCATGGTTGTTGTTGTGTTCCTACTCCCGAGACGTTGGTGGGCCTCTCTGGCGCGGTCTGGCAAAGGCACCGCGAGATCGTCACCTTGATCGAGCCCGAGAATCGTCTTTAACGTTATCGCAGGGGTATAAGGAGGGCGGCGCATGAGGGAACCACTGGACGTTACTTTAGTCGTGCAAGCTGTTCTGAAGTGGGGAGGGGAAGGAAAGCCGGTAGTTGGGAAAGGAGAAAGTCGAATACCGAATTGGAAAACGTCAAGAAAAGGGAAAGCACAGTGCCCGACAATCCTCGAAAGGCACGCCACCCGAACGCGGGGACCCGTTTTCGCTCGTCAGGCGGCGTGCTTCGTGGCCAGCGACGCAACATACTGGCGGCGCTCAGCCGGCGACTCGATTACCTTCATCTGCTGCCAGTCGTAGGGAAATTCTTTTCCGCACTCCAGGCAGACCACATAAGTTCCCGTTAGCGCCGCCGCAGGACTGCGCCGCGCCGATCCGCGAAGAGTTACCGGGAAGCTGTAATGCGAGTGCATGCAGCCAAATAACATGTCGATAAGTTTTGACATCATCCAACACCTTCCACGCCCGGGGCAGGAAATTCTGGGTTTTTCGAGCTCCTGGTACCACCCTAGTCCAAATCTACTGCTTGTCAAACAGTTAGATTCATCTGGAAGAAGAATGGTTTCGAGAGACCCAATGCAAAGGCTGGAGAAGAAAGTCTGCTCGCAGACGTAAGTGATTATTCTGAGGGAAGTTAGAGAAGGTATCAGAATGGGAACCTGGGCCGACCAGCCAGGGCATTCTCACCTCGACTAGCTAAGGTTCAGCGCCTTGCGAATGGTCCCGCGTTCTTTTTGAATCTTCTCCTGCAGCAATGTGATCGCGTAGATCAACTGCTCGGGGCGGGGCGGGCACCCCGGTACGTAGATATCGACGGGAATGACCTGGTTTACGCTTTGTACGAGAGCATAGTTCTGGAAGACGCCGCCCGAGGTGGCGCAGGCCCCCATCGAGATGACCCACTTCGGCTCCGGCATTTGCTCCCAGAGTTGCCGAATGACCGGCGCCATCTTGTTGGCAACGCGCCCGGCTATGATGATCAAATCGCTCTGGCGCGGCGACGGCCGGAAAACTTCCGCCCCAAAGCGAGCGATATCGAAGCGTGAAGCGCCCATCGACATCATTTCGATGGCACAGCAGGCCAGGCCAAATGTCATCGGCCAGATCGAACCCTTTCGCATCCAGTTCACCGCCGAATCGAGCGTGGTCAGAACCACTCCCTCCGGCGTCGGATTACCGTAAGTCAGATCCTTGACCACCTTGTGGCCGTGTTCAAAGTCAACATAGGGTCCGAAATTAAGCTCGCCCGGCATAATGTTTATTCTAAACCACAGAAGGCACAGGGCAACACAGCGTCATCCTGAAGCCCCGCGCTGCCACCAGCGCGGCCGAAGGATCTCGCGTGGAACGCCAACTTCAGGCCAGTTCCATTTCGATTTTCTTCTCATCGCGATCCAGCCTCGTAATCTTGAAACTGCGTACCTGCCCCCCGCGAACTCCTTGCGCCTTTGTGGAGATGCCTGTCGACGCTCCGCCCTTCCAGCGTGCCTGCAGCATCGAACTCAAAGACGAAAGATCGGCCCTCACATTGTCGGTTCTCTGGCTCCCGGCGGTGTCTGCCGGTGCGCTCACCGGGTGAACATGGCACATCGCCTGAATGCCTTCGCCCAGCTCTACACGCGCAATCTCGCCGACTACATCCAGCACACGCCCCGTCACCACATCGCCCACTTTGCGTTCCGCGAGATATTCGTCGATGCTGGTGGGCGCTAATTGTTTCATACCCAGGCGCAGGCGCCGCTTCTCGGTGTCGATTTCGAGCACCTGCGCCCGCACGGATTGGCCGACCTTCAGCATGTCCTGGGGATGGTTGATCCGCTTTTCTGCGCTCATGTCGCCAATGTGGATCATGCCTTCCACGCCTTCGCTCAACTGCACAAAAGCTCCGAACCTGGTAATGCTGACCACAGGTCCCTCCACCACGGAACCAGCCGGAAACTTCTGGGGGGCATCTGCCCAGGGATCGCCAAGGGCCTGCTTGAGTCCGAGAGATATTCTGCGCTCGGCAGGATTCACGCCGAGAATCACGGCCTCGACGGTTTCGCCGGGCTTGACGGCGTCGCTGGCCTTTTTCAGCCGCTTGGCCCACGACATCTCCGAGATGTGAATCAATCCTTCGATTCCCGGCTCCAGTTCCACAAAAGCACCGAAGTCAAGCACGCGCGTCACCGTGCCGCGCACACGTTCCCCAAGTTTGTATTTCGTGCCCGCCGCCTCCCAGGGCTGCGCCTGCAGTTGCTTCAGTCCGATCGAGATACGCCGCTTTTCGCTATCGATCTTCAACACTTGCGCGGTGATCTGCTGCCCCACTGACAACATGTCTGCGGGTTTGCTCACCCGGCTCCAGGAAATGTCGGAGACATGCAAGAGAGCATCCACTCCGCCGATATCGACGAACGCTCCGTAATCGGCCAGGCTGCGCACTGTTCCCGCAACCGTATCGCCCTCCTTCAGTTCCGAGTAACGCCGGTCTTTGGCGGAGCGTTCTTCCTCTTCGAGAACCACGCGGCGGTCGACGACCACGTCTTCGTCAGCCGCATCCAGCTTGATGATGCGGCAACGAATTTCCTGCTCGACCAATTTCTCCATTTCGGCGGAGTCGTGAGCGCCACTGCGCGATGCCGGCATGAACGCGCGTATGCCGATATCTACGCTCAATCCGCCTTTGACCACTTCAGTGACCGTGCCGATGATCGGGATATTCTCTGCGAAGGCTTTTTCCAACGATGCCCAGTCGGTGAGCCGGTCCGCTTTGCCCAGGGTCAGTTGGTAGTAGCCCTCCGGATCGCGTCCTTTGATGTTAACCACAAGCTTGTCGCCTGGCTTGGCAGTCTTGTTGGTGGATTGCAACTCGTTAAGCGGAAGAATCCCTTCAGTCTTGTAGCCAATGTCGAGATAGGCGGCATCGGCCGTGACCGCGACGACCGTCCCTTCGCGGCCCTTGCCGGGCGCAGCGGCAGCTCGGACTCGGCCCTTCTCGAACTGGGAGAGCGCATCCTGAAAAGATTCGTCGCTCTCGAATGGTTTGGTTTCCGGGAGATTGGTGTCGGACATGAGACGATAATTTCGGACGCTTCAAGGATAACATCCGATTTCTCGTGGGAGAGAACTTGGGCGCGCATTGTAGCCAGCCTCAAAGCATCCGCGCCCGGCCAGAAAACACCCGGATTTCGCCGTCCGGTTGCGCTACGATGTCAATCGTCAGACCTGTGACAACCGCCAGACACAAGACTCCGCATCATCTCGGGCAAACTGCAGCGCAGATCTTCGCCGCCAATGACCGCCTGAATCAGATGCTGCTCGAAAACCTCGATCCGGCGGCCTGGGTTGCCAGGTCGCCCGGCAAGACTCGAACAATCGCGGCAATCTTCACGCACATGCACAACGTGCGCTGCAAGTGGGTGCGGCTCAACGCTCCACACCTCAAGGTTCCAAAGCAACTTCACCGCACGAAGTGCTCACCGAAGCAGGCGCGTGCAGGGCTGGCCGAGAGCGCCGCCTGCTGCGCCGAAATGCTCGCCGAAGCGCTGGGAGGTGAAGGCCGCATCGAGAACTTCGTCCGCGACGGCTGGGCTCGGCCCTGGCCGGTGGGCATTGAGATGCTGTGCTACATGATTTCGCACGAAGCGCATCATCGCGGCCAAATCTGCATGCTGGCGCAGCAATTGGGATTTCCCCTACCGCAGCCGGTAGGCTACGGGCTCTGGAATTGGGAGAAAGTGTGGAAGGATTGCGACGCGTCCGCCGGCCCCGGGCGTAGTCCACGCCATCTGTAGTTCCGTCTGCCGAATCATTTTCCGCCACAAGGAATCCGGATCGGCATTGAAAACCGTGCTCGCCTTTGCCGGAAAAATGAACCACGCGCCCCATCCCACTTCCTGCCGCAGCTGATCTTGCGTCCATCCCGCATAGCCCAAATAAACATGAAAAACGCCAGGATCGGGTCGAGCCGAAATGGTTTTTTCGAAGAGACTCTTTGCGGTAATCAGGTAAACGCTGCCGAAGACGTGCTCCGCCCCCTCGACCTTGCTGGGCGACTGAAACAGCGCAAAGACCGCTGGCGTTTCGAGTGGTCCGCCGAGATAAACCGGGTCGGAGCGATCCTTCGCCGCTTTCAGATCCTGGAGCGCACGTGAGAGGGGAACATCGGTGCGCCGGTTGAGAATGAGA
>DATKPV010000099.1:0-15540 GCA_035523915.1 Candidatus Aquilonibacter sp.
ACTTATTTCGCCAAGCCGCATTCCTACACCACCGACGACATCATCGAAATCTCCGCCCACGGCTCGCCCGTCGTGCTGCGCCACATCGTGGAGCTTTGCGTGTCCGCGGGCGCGCGCCTCGCCGAGCCGGGCGAATTCACCATGCGCGCTTTCCTCAACGGGCGCATCGATCTCGCCCAGGCCGAAGCTGTCCGCGACCTCATCGACGCGCAAACTCTCTATCAGGCAAAAGTCGCGGCCCAGCAACTGGACGGCGCGCTTTCGCGCCGGCTACAGCCGATCAAGCAGAAGCTGGTCGAGCTGATCGCGCTGCTGGAAGCCGGAATCGATTTCGCCGAAGATGATGTCTCAGTTCTGCCCGATGAGGCCATCCTGAAACACGTCGACTCTGTGCGTGTTCCTCTGCAGCAACTGGCCGCCACTTTCTCTTACGGCAAAATCGTGCACGAGGGGCTGACCCTGGCCATCGTGGGAAGGCCGAACGTGGGCAAGTCGAGCCTGTTTAATCGCCTGGTCGAGCGGGAGCGGGCCATCGTAACGGCAACGCCGGGTACCACGCGCGATCTGGTCAGCGAAACGGTATCTCTGGGCGGCATTCCCATCCGGCTGGTAGACACGGCAGGAATTCGCCACGCTCTCGATGAAGCTGAATCCATCGGCATTCGCAAGTCGATGGAGGCGCTGGCAGATGCCGATCTGGTGCTGGTTGTGCTCGATGCCTCTCAACCTGTTACCACTGCGGATTCCGATTTGCTGGACCTGACGAAAGGAAGATCGGCGATCGTAGTCGCGAACAAGTGCGACCTTGAGCGGCCTTCATCTGAGCAGATAAGGAGCTTTGACGCATCTGATCTGGAAGGGACCGAATTTAGTCGTGCCGATACAACCAAGCAGAAAGCGGATTCAGCCCCTGAGGCAAATTGCGTTCGCACCTCGGCCCTGACCGGCGAAGGCATTGCAGAGCTGCGCGCGGAAATTCTTCGTCAGGCGGCGGGCGAAAATGGCGTGCAGGTCGAAGCCGGCTTTCTGACCAACGTTCGCCACCAGGGGTTGGTACGCGACTCTCTTAACGCTCTCGGAACCGCCACGCATGCCGTCGCGGCCAAAGTTCCCCACGAGATGCTGCTTCTGGACCTCTATGGCGCCTTGCGCCCGCTCGATGCAATCACCGGCGCGACCACCGCGGACGACATCCTCAACCTGATCTTCAGCACCTTCTGCATCGGCAAGTGATCCGCCCGAAATTTGGATACTCCGCATCGAAATTCTGCATTGTACTTTCCCTGCAACGACACGATATGAATGGAAACTACAGTGATTCTGCCCCTGAGCCGTAGTGTGCGATGCTCTGACCGCCTTTTTGCAGGCGAAGCCCAAAAAGTCGCGATTCAAAAGCGGGTGAGCTGGCGCGACGGAGATGGCCATGATGACACCTCCAAACCCGACCAAGGCAATCCCGCCTGCGCAGGGTCTTTACGATCCGGCACACGAGCATGACGCCTGCGGAATCGGGTTTGTTGCCAGCATCCGGGGCGAAAAAAGCCACCAGCTAATTGAGCAGGGCATCCAGGTTCTGATGAACCTGGCCCACCGCGGCGCCTGCGGCTGCGATCCGGAAACCGGAGACGGCGCGGGCATTCTGATTCAGGTTCCGCACAGATTTTTCGCGCGTGAGTGTGCGAGGTTAGGCTTCGAACTGCCCGATCCCGGCGGATATGGCGTTGGCATGACCTTTCTGCCGGTGGAGAAACATCCGCGGCTGCAGTGCGAGGGAATGATTGAGCGTATTGTGCGGGAAGAGGGATTGACCGTCCTCGGCTGGCGCGACACGCCTACCTTCGCTTCTGCGATCGGGCGGGTGGCGCGCGCCTCTCAGCCTTATATTCAGCAGATTTTTGTCGGCCGCGCGCCGGGCATGGACGAGGATGTCTTCGAGCGAAAGTTATATGTAGTCCGCAAGCGGGCGGAAAATGAAGTGCGCGAGTCCGGCGTGGAGGATGCCGAGACCTTTTACATTCCTTCGCTCTCCTGCCGCACCATCGTTTACAAAGGCCTGCTGCTGGCCCCACAAATCACGAACTTCTATCGCGAACTTTCCGACCCGGACGTGCTGAGCGCTCTGTGCCTGGTGCACCAGCGTTTTTCGACCAACACGTTTCCCAGTTGGCAGCGGGCGCATCCCTACCGTTATGTGGCGCACAACGGCGAGATCAATACCCTTCGCGGGAACGTCAACTGGATGCACGCGCGCCAGTCATTGTTGAGTTCTCCATTGTTCGGTGATGATCTGAAGAAGCTCTACCCGATCATTGCGCCGGACGGCAGCGACTCGGCCAATTTCGACAACGTCGTGGAATTGCTCTTGCAGGCCGGGCGCAGCCTGCCTCACGTGATGGCCATGTTGATTCCGGAGGCGTGGGCCGGCAACCCGCACATGAGCGAAGAAAAGCGCGCCTTCTACGAGTATCACGCCTCCCTGATGGAGCCATGGGACGGCCCGGCTGCGATCGCCTTCACCGATGGCCGCGTTATCGGAGCCACGCTCGACCGCAACGGCTTGCGGCCGGGACGATACGTGGTCACGCAGGATGATCTGGTCATCATGGCTTCCGAAGTTGGCGTGCTGGATGTTGATCCGGCGCAGGTCAAGATGAAAGGCCGTCTACAGCCAGGGAAGATGTTCCTGGTCGATACCGTTGAAGGCCGCATCGTATCCGACAAAGAAATCAAGCGACAATTGGCATCGCGGCAGCCCTACGCGCAGTGGCTGAAGGACAACCGGGTCACGATGGAACAGTTGCCGGAACCCACGCGCATGCATCTCCCAAATCCCGAGACGCTTCTCCGCCGTCAGCGCGCTTTCGGCTACACCGACGAAGATCTGCGCATGATTCTGAGCCCGATGGCTTCGGCTGCCGAGGAACCGGTCGGATCGATGGGCACGGACACCCCGCTGGCTTGTCTCTCTGACCGTCCGCAGCCGCTCTTTCACTACTTCAAACAATTGTTCGCGCAGGTCACCAATCCTCCGATCGATCCCATTCGCGAGGAGATGGTCATGTCGCTGTTCAGCTATATCGGCAGCGAGCGCAACATTCTGGAAGAAGGGCCGGAAAATTGCCACATGTTGAAGCTTGACCATCCGCTGCTCACCAATCGCGATCTGGAAAAGCTGCGGCGGGTTTCGACGCGCGATTTGCTGGCCACCACCCTTCCCGCGTTGTTCCGTGTGGCGGAAGGCGAGTCTGGCCTGAAACGCGCGCTCGACGAGTTGTGCCAGAGGGCGTCACTTGCTGTGAAAGCAGGATACACGCTGCTGATTCTTTCCGACCGTGGAGTGGACAAAGACTACGCCCCAATTCCCAGCCTGCTGGCTTTGGCCGCGGTGCACAACCTGCTGGTGAGAGAGGAAACACGCACCCAGGTTGCGCTCATCACGGAGTCGGGCGAGCCGCGCGAAGTCATGCACTTTGCCCTGCTTTGCGGTTATGGGGCGAGCGCCATCAATCCGTACCTCGCGCTGGAGACCGTGGAGAATCTGGTGTGGCGGGGAGACTTGCCGGATGGCGTCACTCCGGAAAAGGCAATGACCCGCTTTTTGAAATCGGTGAATAAGGGCCTGCTCAAGACTTTCTCCAAGATGGGCATTTCGACGCTGCAGAGCTATCAGGGCGCGCAGGTTTTCGAGGCCATCGGACTCAACAAAGAACTCGTGGACACCTATTTTGCAGGCACGGCCTCGCGCCTCGGAGGAGTTGGCCTAGACGTTCTGGCTCGGGAAGCCCAGCTCAAGCATGAATACGCGTTCCAACCCCTCACCGAATCGGAAACGGAGTTGGCGGTTGGAGGCAACTACCACCAGAGGGTAAATGGTGAATATCACCTGCTGAATCCGCAGACCGTCGGGAAATTGCAGCTGGCCGTGCGCCAGGGGAATTTTCAAACCTTCCAGGAATATACCGACCTGATCGACCGGCAAAGTGCCAGCCTCTGCACCTTGCGCGGCCTGATGAAGTTGAAGAAGAGCAGCAGGCCCGCTCCCCTTGGGGAAGTCGAGCCGGCCAAAGAAATTGTGAAACGCTTCACGACCGGCGCGATGTCGTTCGGCTCGATCAGCAAGGAAGCGCACGAAACCCTCGCCATCGCCATGAACCGGATCGGGGGCAAATCGAATACGGGCGAAGGCGGCGAGGATGAAGAACGGTTCAAGGCCGATGCCAACGGAGATCTGCGGCGCAGTGCGGTGAAGCAGGTAGCCTCCGCTCGCTTCGGAGTAACCGCGAACTATCTGGTGAACGCCGACGAATTGCAAATCAAGATGGCCCAGGGCGCCAAGCCGGGCGAGGGCGGACAACTTCCGGGACATAAAGTCGATGAAGTGATCGCGCGCCTGCGGCACTCGACTCCCGGAGTCGGCCTAATCTCGCCGCCACCTCATCACGACATCTATTCCATCGAAGATCTGGCGCAGTTGATCTACGACCTGAAAAATGTCAATCCTCAGGCGCGGATCGCGGTGAAACTGGTGGCCGAAGTCGGGGTAGGAACCGTAGCTGCGGGTGTTGCCAAGGCGCATGCGGATGTTGTGCTGATCAGCGGCGACAGCGGAGGAACGGGCGCTTCTCCTCTGAGCTCCATCAAGCATGCGGGCATTCCCTGGGAATTAGGCCTGGCGGAAACCCAGCAGGTTCTGCTCCTGAACGACCTGCGCAGCCGCATTCGAGTCCAGACCGATGGAAAACTGCAGACCGGGCGAGACGTGGTGATTGCCGCTTTGCTGGGCGCTGAGGAATTTGGGTTTGCCACCACGCCGCTGGTGGCAATGGGCTGCGTAATGATGCGCAAGTGCCACTTGAATACCTGCTCGGTCGGTATCGCGACGCAGGATCCCGTGTTGCGCAAGCTGTTCCAGGGGCAACCCGAGCACGTCATCAATTTTTTCTTCTTCATCGCCGAGCAGGTCCGCCAGTATATGGCCGACCTGGGATTCCGCACGGTGGATGAAATGGTCGGTCGCGTCGATATGCTCGACGTGAATCCCGCCACGGAACACTGGAAGGCGCGCGGCATTGATCTTTCCGCCATTCTCTATAGCCCGCCCGTGCCTTCGCGTGTGGCGCGGCGCTGCGTGCAAGCACAGGACCATGGCTTGCATCAGGCTCTCGATCACCAGCTGGTCGAGCAGTCCCTCGACGCTCTTCTCAGCCTGAGCGCTATCGAAATCAGATTGCCTGTCCGCAACGTGCATCGCTCGGTGGGAACCATCCTGAGCGGCGAGATTGCCCGGCGCTACGGATCGGCGGGTTTGCCCGACGATACTTTGCGCATTGGACTCGCCGGCTCGGCAGGACAGAGCTTGGGCGCGTTTCTGGCAAAAGGAGTGACGATCACGCTCGAAGGCGACGCGAATGACTACGTCGGAAAAGGCCTTTCGGGCGGACGCCTGATTGTGTTTCCCCCGAAGAATTCCAATTTCGCGCCGGAAGAGAACATTCTGATCGGCAACGTGGCGCTTTACGGCGCGACCAGCGGTGAAGCGTTCTTTAACGGAATTGCCGGCGAACGCTTCGCGGTGCGTAATTCGGGAGCAACGGCTGTGGTTGAAGGGGTTGGAGACCACGGTTGCGAATACATGACGAAAGGGCTCGTCGTGGTGCTGGGATCGTGCGGAAGAAATTTTGCCGCGGGCATGAGCGGAGGCATGGCCTACGTTTTTGATGAGAACATGGATTTCACTGAGAAGCGATGCAATCTGGGCTCGGTGGATCTGGAGCCTCTTATCGAAGCGACGGACGAAAAGACCGTCAGGGAGCTCCTCACGCGACATCTCGAGTTGACCGGCAGTCCTCGCGCGGCGTGGATTCTGGAAAACTGGCCGGAATTGCAATCGCGTTTCATTAAGATTTTTCCCCACGAATTCAAGAAAGTTTTGGGATTCGCCCGCAACCGCCGGCCCTACATCCCAACTGCCCCTTTGCCCAATCTCGACCTTGCGCAGGTGCAGCATGGGTAAGACCACTGGATTTATGGATTACCCGCGTGAGCTTGCCACGCGCCGCCCTGTCGCAGAACGGGTCAACGACTGGTTTGAGATTTATCAGGATTTTCCGGAAAACAAGCTGCGCGCACAGGGCGCGCGCTGCATGGATTGCGGCATTCCCTTCTGCCAGACGGGTTGTCCTGTGAACAACCTCATCCCTGACTGGAACGATCTGGTCTATCGCGGGCGCTGGAAGGAAGCGGTGCGGCAGCTGCACGCCACCAATAATTTTCCCGAGTTTACCGGACGGATTTGCCCGGCGCCGTGCGAAGCGGCCTGCGTGCTGGGCATCAATCAGCCGCCGGTCGCCATCAAGCAAAACGAAAAGAGCATCGTGGAGCGTGGCTTCGCGGAAGGCTGGATTCGGCCCGAACCTCCGAAAGTTCGCAGCGGAAAAACCGTAGCGATCGTCGGATCGGGCCCGGCCGGACTGGCCGCGGCGCAGCAACTCTGCCGCGCCGGCCACGCGGTCACCGTCTATGAGAAAGCCAACCGCATTGGCGGATTGCTGCGTTACGGCATTCCTGAATTCAAGCTGGACAAGCGCATCATCGACCGCCGGCTGGAGCAGATGCGGGCCGAAGGCGTGAGGTTCATAACTGGCGCGGAAATCGGCAAGACTCTGCCCGCGAACGATCTGCGCGGCCAATTCGATGCCATCGTGCTGGCGGGAGGCGCGGAGCATCCGCGCGATCTGCGCGTTCCCGGGCGCGAGCTGCGCGGGATTCACTTCGCCATGGAATTCCTGCCGCAACAAAACAAACGCTGCCATGGCGATACGATTCCCGCAGGGAGCGAAATTCTTGCCGCCGGCAAGCGAGTCGTCATTATCGGCGGCGGCGACACCGGAGCCGATTGCCTGGGCACCTGCCACCGGCAAAGACCGCTGTCTGTGCACCAGTTCGAGATTATGCCCAAACCGCCGACAGAGCGTTCCCCGCTCACTCCGTGGCCGCTGTGGCCGATGCAGCTGCGCACAGAGGCAGCCCACGAAGAAGGCGGCTTGCGCGACTGGAGCATCGCGACCACGAAGTTCACGGGGCACAATGGTCAGGTCAAGCAGCTGCACGCGGTTCGGGTGGGCCCGCCGCCAAAGTTCGAGATCATTCCGGGTTCCGATTTCACGATGGACGTGGATCTGGTCCTGCTCGCCATGGGATTCCTTGGTCCGGTGCGCGGCGGAATGCTCGAACAACTGGGCGTTGCAATCGACTCGCGCGGTAATGTTGCCACCGATCAGAATTACAGTTCGTCGGTGCCCGGAGTGTTCGCCGCAGGCGATATGCGCCGCGGGCAATCGCTGGTGGTGTGGGCGATTTCAGAAGGACGCAAAGCGGCGGCGGCGGTGGATGCGTATCTGAGATCGTCTGAGCACCTCGTTGATCATGCACTTTCTCTGTCGCAGCCTTTGCCGCAACCAGCGGCGCGATAGCGGACCAACGCCGTGGTACCCGCCCCTGCAAAAACGCAGGAGCGGGGCACCCACTTCATATTTTGCGCCAGCCACTCAAAGGGTAGGCCACTCGCCCAGTCTCCAAACCAAAGCTGCGGCAAGGAACCGTGCGAGCATCCGCAACAAGATTGAGGACTGTAATGATCAAGCCAACGGGAGTAAAATCTCACCCGCACTAGTGACCTCGAGGGCTTCACGTCGGTGGCGTCGTGGGCCACACGGGCTGGTTTTTTCAAACGAGGAGTGTCAACACGAATTCATCGATGCGATCTCGATCTCTTGTCTTGTTTGCCGCGCTCGCGGGTGTGCTCTCGGTCGGAGCATCCAACGATGAGTTTAAGGCCGGCGATTTTGTCAAACAACACTTGGCTTCGATTGGGCCCGAGCAGGCAAGGGGGGCGGTGAAGAACCGGGGAGTCTCGGGCACTGTGAGCTTTCGCGTGGTGACGGGGGGCACTGGAGGCGCGGAGGGCAAGCAGGTCTTGGTCTCGGAGGGTGACAAGCTGATTTCACTGTTTCAACTGCCAGTTCCTAATTACCCTGGCGAGCGGTTTGTGAGCGATGGCAACAAGGTCTTCATCGCAGAAATCCACGCGGCCGCCCATTCCGCCCTGGGCGAGTTCTTCATGGCGCACCACGAAATTCTTACCGAAGGCCTCTGGGGCGGCACGCTCTCCACGGGGTGGGCCCTGGCCCACATGGACAGGCGTCTTGCGAAACTGGAGGATCGGGGTTTGAAGAAAGTGGACGGTCGCGAGCTTCATCGGGTGGACTATCTGCCCAAGAAACCCAGCGACTTGCAGATCGAACTCTATTTTGAGCCTGAAGCCTTTCGGCATGTCATGACCGTTTACTCGTGCACAACCTCTCCGCCAATGTCTCGCAACCGGGCTGAAGACGGGCGGCAGCTGGACTTACATTATCGGCTGGAAGAACGTTTTGCTGATTTCAAAAGCATTGACAACCTTTCACTACCGAGCCGGTGGACCATAGAGTTTAGTTCGGATCGTCCCGGTGGAATATCCGGGTTTACCGGCAACAGGAACTCCCCCCTGAGTAATGCGCGAGAGGCGCTAACGAGGATTTATGATTTCGACGTTGTCGAGACCAGTCTTTCGAACAACATCACAATCGATCCGAAGATCTTCGAAGTTGAAGAAGTTAAATAAGAGTCTCACACGGTTGGCGTAACGTCTCCGTTTCACTCATTAACCACCGACGCTCCGCCAGATCGCCGGCTCATGCTTCGGTGGTGCTTGCCGGGAGAAGTGGTTGTTGCCCGCTCTCCCGGAACTAGATGTGAACCCCGTCACCTGGAAAACGCCGCCAGGGCGTCGCGGAACATCGCATCGAACGACCGGCTCCCGCCCTTGCTGACCAAACCGGCCACCACTTTTTCCGCCGCGGCCCGCTGATAGCCAAGATTTTCCAGCGCCGACAGCACGTCTTCTTCGATCGCATCGAAGGCAGGAGCCACTTGCGCCTCTACCCCTGCGGCTTCCGGAAGTTTGTCGCGGAGCTCGAGCACCATGCGCTCGGCGGTCTTCTTGCCGACGCCAGGAATTCGGGTGAGCCGCGCCAGGTCGTTGCCGCGGATCGCTGCCGCCAGCTCCTGAGCCGCCATTCCGCTCAGAATCGTAATCGCCAAACGCGGCCCGATTCCACTGACCACGATCAGCTTTTCGAAAAGCTGCTTCTCGGAAAGCTGCAGGAAGCCATAGAGAGCCAGCACGTCTTCGCGCACCTGCGTATAGGTGTGCAAGGCGACTTCCGACCCGACGGCGGGCAATTCCGAGAAGGTAGGCACGCTGATATTTACTTCGTAGCCGATGCCGGCGGTTTCGACAATGATGCGATTGGGGTGCTTGACCAGTAACTTTCCGCGAAGATGCGCGATCATGCTGAGGCCATTGTAGTGGCAGGCTTGCCGTTGGCGGAGATCGAATCCGCCGAGACGGCAAAACGGCAGGGCCGACCCCCTGCCGTTTCCTTTGATTCCAAAATTCTTGTTGGTCTCTACTTCTTGTTGACTGCTTTCTTCAGTTCCGCGCCAGGCGTGAACTTCGCGACCTTGCGGGCAGCGATTTTGATAGTGGCGCCAGTCTGCGGATTGCGCCCGTTCCGCGCTTTTCTCTGTGAGACGGAGAAGGTGCCGAAACCTATCAGAGCCACTCGATCCCCTTTGCGCAGCGCGCTCGTCACGCTGTCCACGGCGGTATCAATCGCAGTGGTGGCCTGCGCTTTGCTGATGTGGCAAGCGCCTGCGATCTTGTCAACCAGATCGGCTTTGTTCATAGTTTCTCCTCGCAGGTCTCTATGTTGCCCAGCGCACTCCGGGAGGTAGCAAGTAAAGGTGGCTGAGTTGGGAAACCTGACGGCCTGTATTTTCCTCTCTCTTCAGCGAATGTCAACTGTGAAAATCCGCGCGGGAAGCCTGTTTCACAACCTCGCCCCGCGAATTCCGGCGAGGATGGGCCCTCCGCCACGAATTTCCGCCGCTAAAACACAGGTGTTCTATCCCCTTTTCGGGGCGGGTGCTAGCGCGGAATTTCCTCGGTCCTCCACAAAACGCGGGGCTGGTTCACAGGTTCTGCACAGGCTGGCTGCCTTTGCTACTTGCGGGAACTTTGCGTTCTGATGCAAAGTCAGAGAGAAAGAGAAATCGTCACACTGATGTCCTCGGCCACCAAAACTGCCGCTGTAGTTTGCCCGTTGTGCGAGGGAACAGGCTGGAGAACAGTTTCGCCCCGGCCCGATGCGCCCCAGGACCGGCGCGTCACCCGCTGCGATTGCCAGCTGCGCGAACGGGCCCGCGCACTGCTGGCCGCGGCCCGCATCCCGCGGCGCTATGAGCATTGTGAACTGGCAAATTACGACACCGATTTCCCCGGAGCACACCGCTCGCTGGCCGAGGCGCACTTCCTGGCCAGTGGCTTCGTGGAGAAATACGATCCCCGCGCCGGTGAGAAAGGACTGCTGATCACAGGCACGATCGGAACCGGAAAGACCCACCTCGCCGTGGGAATTTTGAAGGAACTGATTGCGGAAAAGGGCGTCCCCAGCCTTTTCTATGACTATCGCGAGCTGTTGAAGGAGATTCAGAATTCCTACAACGATTCGGTAAGGACGACGGAACTCGACGTACTTCGCCCGGTGTTCGAGAGCGAGGTGCTGGTGCTTGATGAACTCGGCGCCGTGAAGCCCACCGAGTGGGTCTGGGACACGGTGAGCCTGATCCTGAACACCCGCTACAACGACAACCGGACCACGATCATCACCACGAACTTTCCCGACGAAACCGGTCAGGACGGCTACCCTGGTGGGGTCTCGGAGTTTGCGCGTGCCCAACGATCGGTACGCCGCGAGACCCTGGGCGACCGGATCGGCGAACGCATGCGCTCACGCTTGCACGAGATGTGCCGCATCATCAATCTGGAAGGCGCCGACTTCCGCCAGAAATTCCGCAGCGCCAGCTTCCAGTAGATCACCGAGAGACGCGGAGAAAGCGGGGGGAACTCCTGTCCTGTGCCTCGATGACGAATAATTCCATACAATATTCTGGTGTGGACTGGGCGCCTGGAGTTCGATGCGGACAGAGATGCAGACATCTTTTCTGCCGTACCCGCCGCGCCCGCCGTCTTTCTATTGCGGGGAGCTGACGCAAACTCCGAGCCTTACGTCAGCAAGACGGCCAATCTCCGCCGACGCCTTCAGCGCCTGCTCGGCCCGGCCAAGGCAAGGACGCGCAAACTCAACCTGCGCGACCGGGTGCGCCTGATCGAGTACACGCCGACGGGTTCGGATTTTGAATCCGGATTTTTTCTCTATAAAGTTTTGCGCGCCGAATTCCCCAGGACCTATGGGGCGCGCCTGCGCTTTCGTTTCGCTCCGCTGGTCAAGCTGCATCTGGAAAACGCATACCCGCGCGCCTCCATCACTACGCGACTGGGACGCCTCCATGGCCGTTCTCTTTACTACGGGCCGTTCCAGTCGCGCATGGCTGCGGAAAAGTTCATGAACGATTCGCTCGATTTTTTCAAAATACGGCGCTGCGTCGACGACCTTCATCCCGATCCCAGCTTTCCCGGCTGCATCTATTCGGAGATGAAGATGTGCCTTGCACCCTGCTTCAAAGGGTGCAGCGATGCCGAGTATTTTCTCGAAGTCGGCCGGGTGCAGGCGTATTTCGATTCCGCCGGGGAATCGCTGGCGCACGAATTTTCGTCTCAGCGCGAGGCTGCGTCGGCGAACCTGGCATTCGAAGATGCCGCCGCGACTCACGCCCGCCTGGAGAAGCTCAAACCGGTTCTAGGCCAGCTTCCCGAGATCGTCCGTCGTCTGGACCGTTTCTCGGCGCTCATGGTTCAGCCCAGCCAGATGGCTGACTCGGTAAGGCTTTTCCGCATTGGTGATGGCGGCATTGCCGATCCGGTAACGTTCGGCATCCAACCTGCCGAGCACGCGAAATCGCAATCCATGGAATCGAGGGTGCAAGAGGCGCTGAATGAAATTTCGTCAGCAGAAAAAATGTCCGCGCTTGAAACCATGGAGCATCTCGCCTTGCTCAGGCGCTGGTATTACCGCAGCAGCCGTGTGGGCGAAATCTTTTTTGCCGATGAAAAAGGGCTGCTGCCGATGCGCCGAATCGTGCGCGGCATTGGACGCGTAGTGAAAGGCGAGGGGCCGGAGGAGGCTTCGTCGCGGCCCTCCGAGTTGAACACACAAATTACGGACGCAACAACACCGCCGCTGCAAAAGCTGGAGGAGAAAGAAACATGAAGGCGAAGACCCGCAAATCCGCGCAGAAAGGCTCGAATGACAAAGCCCTGCGCGAACACCTGGTTTATCTTCTTTCCGGCGGCGGCGCGCACGCCGGCTTCGACGATGTTCTGAAAGACCTGCCGGAGAATCTGCGCGGCGTGAGGCCGGGCGGCTTTCCGCATTCCGCGTGGATGCTCTTGGAGCACATGCGCCTGGCGCAGTGGGACATTCTGGATTTCAGCCGCAACGCGAAATATGCTTCCAAGGCGTGGCCGGAGGATTATTGGCCACAGAATGAAGCTCCGCCCGATGCGAACGCGTGGTCCAGGAGCGTGCAGGCTTTCCGCAAAGATCTCACGGCCATGCAGGATCTTGTGTCGAGTCCCAAGACGGATTTGTACGCGCATATCCCCTGGGGGGATGGCCAGACGATTCTGCGCGAGGCGCTGCTGGTGGCCGATCACAACGCGTATCACCTGGGGCAGTTGGTGGATGTCCTCCGCCTTCTAGGATCGTGGCAAGGCTAGCTGGCAACCGGGAAACGAGTGGTTTGTCGGGCGTCACGCGAACGTCTGCTGTCCGGGCGCTTGCGGAAGACCACGCGAAGTCCCTCCCGCCATCGCTCGTCGATGCCAACGAATGCCCATTCAATCTCCGGAGAGACGTAGCGCAGAAGTGTATCCGTTGCAGGATGCACGTGCAGCGCGGGAGCGACGAGAAAGAGCAAGGGCGTCTCCGGCGACAATTCACGGCCATCGAAGTACCCAAAGCGCTGAAATTCACCGCGGGCATGGTGCCATTCCACTCGTGCCCAGTAGTCCAATCCCTGCAGCGGCAGGTGAATATCTTCGTCCGCCTTTAACTCCACGACCGCCAGCCGCCCCGCGCGGGTGAGGGTGAGCACGTCGATCATGGCGCGGTCGGAGGCGGAAAAAGCCGGTACCTGCGAATACCGGCAGGAGCGGTCGAGTCCTTCATCGATTACCGCTATATCGCCAACCACCAGTGATTCCAGCCAGCGCTCGGGACGCAGCCGCCACAGAGGGTGCTGGTGCGGTCCGTAGGGATGGCGAACCTCTCGCAGGCCGTTCACCAGGTCTTCGAAGGCCTTCATATTGCGCTCTTCTAGAACCCGCTCTTCCGCGCCCACGCCGAAAACAATTTCCTGCGTGGGTCGAAATGATCCCGGTTCCGCGCCCAACATCGCGCGGGCAAACTCGAGCCCTCGCCAGCGAAACGCGACCTCGGCGGCCGAAAGCACGGTGACCTCGCCGTTCGGCGAGAAAGTTTGCACCTGTGAAATCGACTGGGCAAAGCGCTCGCGCGCCGCGCTCTCATCGGTGACATACACCAGCCGCGTATCAATGTTGCCCCGGTCTGCGCAGTCGATCTCGACCAGCGAATCGTCGCGCTCGTCGAATTCGTAGAGCCGCCACTTGGCCGCATCGCGATTCAGGTTAGCCATGCGCTCGCGGACCAGAGCTGAACTTTTTGGGGGAACAAACAGCTTCAGGCCCTCCACCTGCAGCTTGCCGGCCTGCACCTGACGGCAGAAATCGAGCCACAGGATGCCGAAGGTCAACGCTGCGTCAACGGAAGACTGCGTTTCCTGGGCGTTCACACCGAGCACGGCAAACGCCGAGCGCCCCTGCCGCAGCAGTCCGCGCGTGTAGATGGGGCCGAAGGACTTTTCCAGGTCCATGCCAGTCGTCATCTGGGTGATTTTGAGTTCGGGAAACTGCCGCTCGATCATCCGGCTCAGCTTGTGCTGATACGCGGACCGCGCCAGGCGCTTGGCGGTGGGGGTGCGGCGGTCGCGCTCGCGGCAAATCTCGAGCTTCGAGGGACGCGACTGCCCCATCCTCTGCACCGCCAGCCGCAGCGTCCCGTTTTTCACTTCCGCATCCAGCACGCGGCGCACGGCGTTGCGCTCCGCCGACCACAGATGCAGCAGGCACTTGTTATGCTCACCAGAAATCGAATATTTGGAATTGGCCAGATCAAAGACAACAGAACCGTTCTCCAGCACGACCGCACTCGCGGCTTCACTGAGAAAATCCTGCACGGTACGGGTAAGGCTCTCCGGCGTCACGCACGGATTCTCCCGCCCGCGCCCAACCTCTGTATGTGACGAATAACCATCCAGCGTGTGGAAAGCCGAAAATAGCAGTTCTATCGAAGGGCGTCGGTGCAGCGTATGGGATAATATCCTCACCCGCACTGAGTCTGCTTTCAGCCAGCGGCATCTAACTGGCGTGGATAAACATCGTTTCTTTTTCGATCATTACGGCGTCACCGAGCAGGATCTCCAGCGTTATCTTGCGGCGGCGCTTTCGGCCGGCGGTGACTTCGCCGATCTTTATTTCGAATATCTTTCTTCGACTTCGCTGATGGTCGATGAATCGATGGTGAAGTCGGCGTCGCAGGGCATTTCTGCCGGTTGCGGCGTGCGCGTGGTTTCAGGGGAGCGGACGGGTTACGCCTACACCGACGATCTTTCTTCCGATCGCATTTTGCACGCCGCGCGCACTGCGGCGCTCATCGCCAGCGCTCCTGCAAAAACCGCCGTTACGGGATTTCAGCAGAAACCGGCTCGCAGCCTCTATCCCGTGCAGCTGCCTTCGGTCGATGCCGAAATCACCGCCAAAGTAGAACTCGTCAACCGCGCCGACAAAGCCGCCCGCGCCTACGATCCGCGCATCAAAGAAGTCCGCGCCAGCTACGCCGACGAACTGCGCAACATTCTCGTCGTCGGCTCCGATGGCAGCTTCGCCGAAGACTCTCAGCCACTGGCTCGCATCAATGTTTCCTGCATCGCGAAAACTGAAGGCAACTCCGCTCGCGGCAGCGCCGGAGGCGGCGGACGGGTGGCGCTCGACTTTTTCTTCGGCGAAAAAAATCCCGAATTCTTCGCGAAAGAGGCCGCTCGGCAAGCGATTCTGCAGCTCGACGCCCGCGAAGCTCCCGCCGGCGACATGGAAGTCGTGCTCGGTCCCGGTTGGCCTGGAGTTCTGCTGCACGAGGCCGTCGGCCACGGCCTCGAAGCCGATTTCAATCGCAAGAAAACCTCGGCGTTCGCTGGCCTTATCGGCAAGCGCGTGGCCAGCGAGAAGTGCACCGTGGTCGACAACGGCACCATGCCCTGGCGTCGCGGCTCGCTCAACGTCGACGACGAAGGCGAGCCCACGCAGGAAACCATGCTGATCGAAAAAGGAATTCTGAAGGGCTATCTCAGCGACAAGCTTTCTGCGCGGCTGATGGGCATCGCCGACACCGGCAACGGGCG
>DATKPV010000100.1:0-22529 GCA_035523915.1 Candidatus Aquilonibacter sp.
CGAAAGCGTGCGGTACATCTTGATGAAAACTTCCTGGGCAAGATCTTCGGCGTCTTCGCCCGACCCGGCAAAGCGGTAACAGATGTTGTAGATGCGGCGATTATAGGTGCGGACGATTTCCTCCCAGGCAGCGGCGTCGCCGGCAACACAGCGGCGGACAAGCATCGCAACGACCTGGACGTCTTCCAAACCGTGCTCCCCGGAAAACCTGACTGGCCGAACTGAAACCTTGTGTCATACCCAAGCGTCCGCTTCCGAAGGAAGCACACGCGAAGTGGACGGACCTGATGTTCGCGCTGCGAGCACCTGATCCTCTACAAGACAGTACGCGGATGTGCGGGCCGAAGTTCTTGCCTGTAAAGCTTCAGGAAACAGGGAATTGTAGCAGCGCGAGGAGGGATGGGCAGTTGTCAGCGGCTTCGGCAGCGGCGTTGGCTCGCCCGCAAGAGTCCCATGCAGATTCGATAATCGCGATGGGCTGAAATGTCCACGGTTGAGATATAATCACCGCCCAGACGGCCGTGGAAGCCGCGCATACCCCGCCTGCGCGTAAAGTGAGATTCGGTACAATGCCTCTTTATCGCACACTTCTGGTTGCCTTTGCTTCCTGGTTGTTCCTGGCTCCGTTCGCCCTTGGACAGTCGCATTCCCCGTTGTACGGGCAGGTCAATCTGGTGCCGGAAGAGGGAATGGAAGCCCTGCAGGATGAGTGGATGTTGCGCGAAGGCGGAACGTGGTCCCAACCAGGGTCTGCGACCGACACTGCTTCGAAGCTGGACGCGCGCGTGCCGGGACCGGCGCGACGTGAGTACGAAAAGGCGGTGCGGTTGTTTCTGCAAAAGAAGTACGATTCCGCTGTTGAACACCTCAAAAAGTCGATTGCTGTATATGCCAATTATGTAGAAGCACACAATGCCCTGGGCGCCGCCTACCTGCAGCTGGGCCAGAACGAACCCGCGCGCGCGGAATTTGCCAAGGCGGTTATGCTGGATGACCACATCCCAAGATCCTACGTGAATCTGGGCCGCGCCGAACTTGCGCTCAAAGACTATCCAGCCGCGGAACAATCGATCCAAAAGGCATCGGCGCTCCAACCCCTCGACCTCAGCCTCCTTACCGCCCTCACTTATACGGCACTTCTGAGCCACGACTATGGGAAGGCCATTTCTACGGCACAACTGGTCCACAGCCGCGATCACAAGGATGCAGCGATTGTGCATTACCTCGCGGCCGCCGCCTGGCAGGGCGAGAACAATTTGCCGGAGATGGAGAGGGAGCTAAAAACCTTTCTCACAGAGGATCCCGATTCGCCAAATGCTGACGGCGCCCACAAAGCAATAGCGCAAATCGAGAGCAAGCGAACTCAACAAGCAACGCCATCAGTAAAGGTTGGGTTCTCGGTTCCCTCAGGGGAGGCTGGGGCCACTCCAGGCGCCCTCCCCGCAAGTACGAGGCGAGTGCTGCAACAACTTGAGGAGGAAAAGCAGATTCGGGAAGCAGAGGCGGCCTGTGACGCTTGTCTTTCTCCAGCGGGCCCAGGCAGCCCGGACATTGGGGGATCAAGGACGACATCCCGCGGGGAGACATCCGGTCGCGGCTCTAATCCCTGGACTCTGCGCAGCAGCGTCAACGAAGTGGCGTTGTTCTTCTCCGTTACCCATCATGGACAATCGGTCAGCGATCTCAGCGACGATGAAGTAAGTCTCCGCGACGATGGGAAGCCTCCGGCAGTGGTGCTCTCCTTCCGCAATCAATCCGAGCTTCCCTTGCGACTTGGCCTGGTCATCGACGCGAGCACATCCATTAGAGAACAGTTTGCTTTCGAGCAGAAGGCCGCGACGTCCTTTCTGCGAGAGGTTGTGACGGGCAAGGAAGATCAGGCATTTGTTGTTGGATTCGCCAATTCAGTCTTATTGGTGCAGGACTTTACCAACAATGCCACGAAAATTACGCACGCCGTTGACCAGTTGGCGCCCTCCGGAGGAACGGCCTTGTGGGACGCGGTAAAATTCGCCGCCGACAAGTTGGCCGGCCTCCGGGAAGAGCAACCCGCGGCCAAAATGCTGGTGGTGATCAGCGACGGGGATGACAACTCCAGCAATGCCACCCTCAAACAGGCCATGGAAAGCGCCGAACGTGGCGAGATAGCGGTTTACACCGTCAGTACTGTGGAATACGCCGCCAACCAACCGTACCGTACGACCGGCGAGCGGGCTTTGCAGACTCTGTCCGAAAAGACGGGAGGGGCAGCTTTCTTTCCCAGTTCGCTCAGCGGCCTGAAACGCCGCCTCGCCGACCTTCAAGAGGTAATCCGAAGCCGCTACATGATTTCTTACCGGCCAGCGGAGTTCAAACCAGACGGCCACTATCGCCCCATCGCCCTCACCGCAGAGAAATCAGGGCGCAAACTACGCGTCTACGCCCGCCGAGGCTATTACGCCAAGCCAAGGACAACCGAGTAAGCCTGCCAACTGCCTATCATCTCTCCGGTAACCGGCGGAAGCGATAGTCCGAGTTTCTGCTGAAAAAAAGTGGCGCACCGGAGTGCGCCACGCGAAACAGATTTCGTTTCCGACTAGAACTGCTGAAACTCGAAGTAGTCGAGCGTCAGCTGGTTGAAGTCGGTTTCGATCCCAACCACGGTCTGAGGGTTGTTCGAGCTCGGGGCGGTAGTGACCGCGTAATAGGTGAATGCGTCGGCCGTCGTGGTCCCGTTGGTCAGATCCAACCCGGTCATCGTTCCGCTGAAAACTCCGCTCGTCGCGGTGTCGGCGGTAGTGCTGAACGTGCCCGATACGGCCAGGTCGGGAACCGGGCCGGTCTCGAAGAGCCAGTTAAGATCCACGCCTGTTCCCGAAGGTGAAGAGAAGGCGCCGATCCCGTCTGCGCTGACCTGCCCAATGGCATCGTAGGGGCCAAGCAGGTTGCCATCGGCGCCGGTCGCGTTTAAGGCGTAGCCCCCGCTGAAGGAAGCCGCGCTGTATGAGCCGCTGCCGGTCTGTCCAAATCCCAGGCCAGCGAGAGCGTGGGTCAGGTCCATGGAAATCGCGGTCGCGTGGCCGTCACCCGTGAGGTAGAGCTGGAGATTGACGGTGACGTTGTTGTCGGTAAGGTTACTGATCGTCACCCTACCCGTAGGGTCAACTGTATAGGTTCCTTGTGCGGAGGACGGGGTCGCTGTGACATCGACCAAGTCGTTGTAGCTGATCGTGGCCGTCACAGGGCCGCTCGTCTGGTTTCCGCCGGTACCTGTCGTCAGCACTCCAGCCGCCTGCAGCGGCCCGTTGCCATCGTAGCCGGCAAGACCCAGGACGTAGCTGTTACCCGCGATGCCGGAGCCGAAGTTTCCGGTATTGATTCCTTGCCCGAGAGCCGACCCTCCGGTCGTTCCCCCGAACGTGTCGTTCCCTTCCACCAGCCGGATGCGGGTGTCATCGACAATGTAGCCGCCCAGAAGGATCTGGTCGAAGTCTGCCGAATCTGTAGGATTGAGAGTGAATGTGACCCGCCCGAGTGAGTCCGGGATGGAAACCGATCCGGAAGCAAAGGTTTCGGCGAACATCGGGCCAGGAAGGTCGAAGTCGTTCGCGTCAAATACGCTGTTGGCAGTGTCGATCGTCCCTGAGCCGTCGCCATTGATTGCAACGTCAAGGATGCCGCCAATCAATACGAGATTACCGTCGATACTCACGCCGTTAACGCTGAAGGCATAACCCTCCGCGGTCGTGGTCGTGCTGGTCTGCTCGTCAAGAGTTCCGCTGCCTGTGGCAGACTGGTCGAATTCCGTGAGGAGCGCCTTGCACGTACAAGTGAAGGAGCCGTTGAAGGTCTCAGTTCCGTTAAACCCGGCGCCGGTGTCTGTCTGAGTACAGTCGCTCAACAGACAGGTCACAAGAGTGATCTGCAGGTTGCCATCTGATGTCGTTGTGATGCTGCTCGCGCTGGGATTGATGAGGTCAGTTTCGATAGTTCCAGCGTTGTTAAAGTCCTGTTCTCCCGCGGTGACCAATCCGCTGCTGACAGTGAGTACGCCGGCGACAGAAAAAGGGTAGGGGGAGCCGCTGGCCGCGCTCAAGCCGGTCACCGAGAACACGTAGTTGCCGTCGGCCAAGGACGGCGGAGCAACGGTGATCGTGGCCGAGGCCGTGGCGGAACTGCTATCGGCTGCGGTGGCTGTGACCGTAACACTCGTGGCTGAGGCCGGAGCCGTGTACGTAGTAGCCGAGCCGCTGGCGGTGCTGGCGGGGTTAAAGCTGCCGCAATCCGCGCCGCTGCAGGTTACCGTCCAGTTCACTCCGCCATTGGAGGAATCGTTGCTGACGGTGGCCGTGAGCGAGAACTGCTGGTTAGTAACGAGCGACGTGGGCACCGTGCCGGTGAAGGCGATCGAAATGGCTGGAGGTGGCGGCGGTGTGTTGCTGCCGCTGGAACTGCTGCACGCGACCAGCAACGCAAGCATGGCTAACGCTGTGACTAGAAAAATCGACTGGCGAAGTTTCATCGCGCACCTCCTTGGGAACTGGCTACCACCTTGCCTCTCACCTTGACGATTCGCTGGCGCTGCGGACTCTGGAAAACCGGAGCCCCCCGCGCGCTGCGCACGGTAATGACGTGGCCGCCCACGGTTATCTGGCGGGCCAGCAGATATTGCCTGCCGTGCAGCTGAACATTGGCGCCGACAATTTCTACCGGCATCCCGACTTTCATGGCTTCCCGGTTCTGTTTGCTAAGGAAGGCCCCGACGTGGGCATCGACCACCCCTTGGGGACCTAAAACGAGAAGGTGCATGCCGGCGGGGCTGCCGGGAGTGTGTCTGGTAACGACCTCCTGAATAGTGCCGGTAAGCGTGGTTTCGTGGGCCGCGTCGTAGAACGGGCCAAAACCGCCAACCGGCGTCGTCTTGGGCGCGGTTGCAGCACCCAGTGGAACAACCAGGATCGAGAACAGCAGGCCGGTCAGCGGCCCTGCCAATGCTCGGGTAGTTTTCGTCAAACAAGTTCGCCTCATGGGTAAGCTCCTTTGAATTTGGCCTGCGCAAGCCGGCCCTCCTGGCGCGGCGCGCGGCGCGAAAGTAGTCGGGGGATTGGGTATCAGGGTTATGTGTCCGCTTTGTGTTTGGCGGGAGATACCTGCCGTCCGTGCGTCTAATTTTCTAATCTTCGTGGTCGATCAGTTGGCGGAATTATGTGGGAGGAGTGGTGGGCCGTCAATCACCAAAGCGTGCCATAGTGTTTGGATTGTTGATGCGTGGCTGTGGAGGAGACCGCTAAAGCTGCAAGCGATGGCTACTCGTTGGTGAAGTAATCCACGGTCACCGGGTTCTCGAACAGAGAATAGTCGCGGGTGACGACGGTGATGCCGCTGTCGGTGACGAAATAGCGGGATCGGTCGGCCTCAGTATCGAAGCCGATGGTGGTGCCTTCGGGCAGATGAACGTTGCGGTCGATGATAGAGCGGCGGATGCGGCAGTGGCGTCCCACGGCAACGTGCGAAAACAAAATGCAGGAGTCAACCTCGCAATATGAGTTGACGCGTACATCGGGCGACAGCACGGAATTCTTAACCATCCCGCCGGAAACAATGCAGCCGTTGGAAACGATGGAATCGAGGGCAGTGCCCATCCGATCTTTCTCGGCAAAAACGAACTTGGCCGGCGGATACTGCCGCTGATGGGTACGGATAGGCCAGTCTTCATCGTACAGGTTAAAGATGGGCGAGACCGAGACGATATCCATATTGGCGTCGTAGTAGGCCTCAAGCGTGCCCACGTCGCGCCAGTAGAGCGCCTCTTTTTTGTTTTCGTCGATGAAGTCGTAGGCAAAAACCCGGTAGTCATCGACCATTTTGGGCAGAATATCTTTGCCGAAATCGTGGCTGGAGTTGGCGTCTTCGGCATCTTTCAGCAGCACCGGGATGAGCACATCGGCGTTGAAGAGATAAACGCCCATGGAGCCAGCGACTTTCTCGGTGTTCCAGGGGCAACGCAGGCTGGTTTCCTTGGGTTTTTCCTCAAATCCGTTGATGCGCCCGTCCTTGTCCACATCCACCACACCAAAGCGAAAGGTTTCTCCCGGATCGATCTGAATGGTAGCCAGGGTAATATCGGCGGCCGAGTCGCGATGCTGCCTCATCATTTTGCCGTAATCCATCTTGTAGATGTGATCTCCGGAAAGGATGAGCACGTGCTTGGGCTGCTCCGACCCGATGGAATAGATGTTCTGATAGACCGCGTCCGCGGTACCCTGATACCACTGATCGCTGACGCGTTTCATAGGGGGAAGCACTTCAATGAACTCTCCCACCTCGCGGCCAAGAATGTTCCAGCCTTCGCGGATGTGCCGGTTGAGCGAGAGCGCCTTGTATTGCGTGAGAATGTAAACGCGGCGGAGGTCGGAGTTGAGGCAGTTGGAAAGTGTGATATCGATGATGCGGTAGATGCCGCCGAAGGTCACCGCCGGTTTCGCGCGGTCGCGAGTAAGAGGATAAAGGCGCTCCCCAGCGCCGCCCGCCAGCAGAACCCCGAGAGTGTCTTTCATCGGGCCCACCCCCAGAACAGGCGATGGTAACACAGCGATGAGGGGCCGTTTCGCGACAATCAGCGGCTCGTATAATGTGCCGCAGCGTCAAACACAACGATAAACCTTAGTCGACATGAGCGATGACATCACACGACGCGATTTCCTGAACGGCGCACTCGTTGCCTCAGGCGGAATGCTGCTGGGTCCAATTTCTCCGCTGCAGATTTTGCAGGCGCGGGCCCAGTCCCTCGGCCCCGACGACTGGACCGGTTATGGAGGTATAGGAGACTACCGCAATTCCAACGGAAACACCTGGGAGGTGCTGCTTGCCGGCCACCAGATTCGTGACCACGCCTTCGACCGGCTTCCCCCGGAAATCGTGGAAACCGGCGAAACCTACGATTGCGTGGTCGTGGGCGGAGGCATCAGCGGACTCGCCGCGGCGCTGATTTTTCAGCGGCTGGCTGGAAAGAACAAAACCTGCCTGGTGCTCGACAATCATCCCATCTTCGGCGGCGAGGCGAAGCGTAACGAGTTTTTGGTGGATGGGCAGAAGCTGGTGGCGCATCAGGGATCGGCATTTTATCCAATTCCGTATCCGCACAGTTTTATCGCGCGATTCTACGAATCGATCGGTCTGGAAAATCCCCGGCTCGAATATCAGACGTGGACCAGCCACCCTTCAGACCCGGAGATGCCGCTGAGCCGAACACCATATTTAGCAAATGGTCCAACCTCAGGATTTTATTTCGGCGCGAAATTCGGCCAGCAGCCCGGCATATGGCTGGTCGACCCCTTTGGGAAGAAGCTGGAAGGCGCTCCGCTTTCGCCGCAGGCGAAAACCGAATTGCTGAAGTGGGCGCAGGCCGGCGACAGCAACGACGACAAGTGGCGGCCCAGGATTCCTGGAGATGCGATCTCGCGGCGGCTCGACTCGATCACCCTGGAACAATACCTGATGGAAAAATACGGGATCAGCCGCGAAACGGTGAGAAATTTCCTTTCTCCCGTGGAAGGCGGAGGCTACGGGCTGGGTCCGGATGCGCTCTCGGGATACACCGCTTACGCAGCTGACATGTTGCATCCGCTCGACATCAGCGACGAAAGCGGCGCCCAGATGTTTCCTGACGGCAACAGCGGTTTCGCGCGGTTGATAGTGAAGACGCTGCTCCCTCAGGCCATCGCCGGGCCAAATACGCTCGAAGCGGTGGGCCGTGGCGCGGTGAATTTCGAGGCCCTTGACAGCTCGCGCGAGGCGACAAGAATCCGGCTGCAGTCGACCGCTGTTTGGGTAAAGCACGAGGGCGATCCCGCGAAATCGGATTTTGTCGACATCGTCTACACGCGCTCAGCAAAACCTTATCGCGTCAAAGCGAGGTCGGTAGTGATGGCCGGAGGCAGCTGGACAACCCGCCATATCGTCCGCGACCTCGCACCGGAGCAACGCGCCGCGTTTTCCGAGTTTTATCGCTCTCCCTGCATGATGGCGAACATCGCGGTGCGGAACTGGCGATTTCTTTACAAAATGGGTATTTCCGGCGGGCAGTGGTTTGAAGGCTTGGGGAACTACGTTCAGGTGCGCAAGCTTGGCACTTGCGGAGCCAACGCGCCGACGATCGGGCCCGACTCACCCACGGTGCTTACCCTGAAAGTTCTGTATTCATATCCCGGCATGTCGACCGAGGACCAGGGTCATCGTGGGCGGGCTGAGATGATCTCGGTTCCCTTCCGCGACTATGAACGGCAAATTCGTGAGCAATTCTCTGAAATGTTTTCCGGGGCTGGATTCCGCGCCGGGCGTGACATCGCCGGCATCATTTTGAATCGGTGGGGGCATGCCTATCTGAGCCCGGCTCCGGGATTCTTCTTCGGTAAGGAGGGAAAAACCGCGCCCGGAGAGCTTCTGAGAGCCGCGCCGTTTGGCAGAATCGCGTTTGCGAATACAGATTTGACCGGCGTTATGGATCACCGGTATTCCATTCTGGAAGCCAATCGAGCCGTCGGACAATTGCTGGATCAGGTATTGACGGGCTAAGGAAGGTTGAGAAGTCGGAGCAACGGATGGCCGCCAGCCATAGCGGCTATTTTTTCTCTTCTTCGATTTTGATGCGAAGAGATCTGAGGAACTTCAAATCCTGGTCGTTCACCTTGAACTCGGGATTGGTGAGGGTTGTAACCAGCGCGGTCTTATCGGACGCTTTTTCTCCCTGCTTGCTGACCCCAATCGTGGCTTCCAGCACCAGAAAAATATCGTAACCGCCTTCCTTTATGCGGGAGACGACCTCGGCAATCTGTTCGGAATCAGATAATGACTCGTTAATGGCTTCGCCGAGTTCTTTCATCAATTGTTTCAGTTGCTGATCCACTGATTCCCCCTGGCCCCCTATACCACCGAACCATTAGATGCCTGCCGACCGTCGAAAGTCGGCGCTGCAGGTTTGGGTCATTGTAGCGCCGCAGGCTGCTAAAATCGAGGCCGTGAGCCAAGTTTCTTTTGCACAGAAGACGTGGACTGTGTTCCGAGTCGCGGCGGCGCAGGCCAAACGGAGCCGCACGCTGGCTGCCATCATGAAAGGAGCGGGCACGGCCGCCCGGGCCTTCGGCGAAGTCGCGCGCCAACTGTGGCTTGAAGTTACGGGCCTTGTTTTCCTGGCGATGGCCGGAGTAGGCGCGATTGCCCTGGCCCGCGAATATGCGAAATATGAAACCGGTCATGCCGGCCCCGCCCGACTGGCGGTTGCAATTTGCTTCACAGTTACGTTCGCCTGGTTTGGAGCGAGTTCGTTCTGGCGGGTGCGCAAGAGACGCTTCTAACATGGCAGAAAAAATCCACACCCCAGATCAACGACTCCCGGCCGAGATCGAAACCTCGTCCCACATTCCCGTCAAGCCGCTCTATACTCCGGCCGATCTCGATCAAGCGGCTTATGAGAAGCAGATCGGCTATCCGGGCGAATATCCCTTCACGCGCGGAGTGCAGGCAACCATGTATCGGGGCCGTCTCTGGACCATGCGCCAGTATGCCGGCATGGGCGACGCCGAGGAGTCGAATAAGCGCTACAAGTATCTCTTAGCCAACGGCACCACCGGATTGTCCGTCGCCTTCGATCTACCCACGCAGATCGGCCTGGACTCCGACCAGCCGCTTGCCTCTGGCGAAGTCGGCAAGGTCGGCGTAGCGATCGATTCCATCGAAGACATGGAGCGGCTGTTCGATGGCATCGATCTCACCCGGATTTCTACATCGATGACGATCAATGCGCCGGCGTCGATCCTGCTGGCGCTATACGTGGCGGTCGCGCGCCGCCAGGGCAGGGATATCCGCAAACTTTCCGGCACAGTGCAGAACGACGTGCTGAAGGAATACATTGCGCGCGGGACGTATATTTATCCGCCGCAGCAGGCGATGCGCATCGTCACCGATATGTTTGCCTGGGCCAACGAGAACCTGCCCGAGTGGAATACGATTTCGATTTCCGGCTATCACATGCGCGAGGCCGGGTCGACCGCGGTGCAGGAGGTCGCCTTCACGCTGGGCAACGGCATGGCGTACGTAGAAGCGGGGATCAAAGCGGGGCTGGAAATCGACAAGTTTGCCCCGCGTCTTTCCTTCTTCTTCAATGCGCACAACAATTTTCTCGAAGAGGTTGCCAAGTTCCGCGCTGCGCGCAGAATGTGGGCGCGTATTATGCGCGAAGATTTCAAAGCGAGGAATCCGCGCTCATGGATGCTGCGTTTCCACGCGCAGACGGCGGGCTCGACCCTGACCGCGCAGCAACCGGAGAACAACATTGTTCGCACTGCCATTCAGGCGCTTTCTGCGGTTCTGGGTGGAACGCAGTCGGTGCACGCCAATTCCTACGACGAGGCGCTGGCTTTGCCCACCGAGCAGGCCGCCCGTATCGCCCTGCGCACGCAACAGATCATTGCTTACGAGTCCGGCACGCCGCAGACCATCGACCCGCTCGCCGGGTCATATTACGTTGAAACGCTGACCAACGAAATCGAGAATCGCGCTGCCGAATACTTGGGAAAGATCGAGGTTCTCGGCGGAATGCTGAAGGCCATCGAACGCGGCTTTGTGCAGCAGGAGATTCAAAACGCTGCCTATGAATATCAGCAGCGGGTGGAAGAGCAAGAGGCGATCGTGGTTGGTGTCAATCGCTTCGAACTCGAAGAAGAGAAACCGATTCCGATTCTGCGCCTTGATCCGGCGCTCGAAGCGAAGCAAGTTGAGCGCGTGCGCTCCCTGCGCGCGAAGCGGAACCAAGGCTCCTGCAAGGCCGCGCTCTGCCGCGTGGAAGACGCCGCGCGATCCGGCGCGAACCTGATGCCGCGAATTCTCGACGCTGTGGAAGCGAACGCCACAGTCGGCGAAGTCGCTGACGCGATGAAAAAAGTCTTTGGAGAATACAAAGAAGCAGTGGTCATTTAGCCGCGGACGGATCTGCCCGTCTCGTGCAGTCTCAGTCCGAGGTCTTATATTCGCAGGCGTTGCGGCAGGGTTCGCAGTACATCAGCCCATCCTGGCAGATACGGACGTCGAGTTGCGATTGACACAGGCAGCAGAACTTCTCGCACTCGCACGAATCTTCGGGTTTTTCACACTGCGCGCAGCGGTACCTTGCGGTGCCGGTTCCGGTAGACATGGCACGAATTTAGCCGGTCTGGGCGCCGGGGGAAACGTACCGTTGGTAACCGGGGGAAAGCACTTGCCGGTTTTTCCCTTAGACCTGCATTATTTCTCCGTGCCCTATAATTCTCAGCAATGACTTTCCAACAGTTGCTGTATGGGGCGGAGGTCCTCGCTCAGAGCGGCGACCCGGGCGTGAGCGGTGTGGAATATGACTCGCGGCGCGTGAAGCCGGGATGCGCGTTCGTGGCCATGCGCGGCGAAGCCTCGGACGGCAACCGGTTTATCGATGCTGCCATCGCAGCGGGCGCTGTTGCCGTGGTCACGGATTCACCGGCGGAAAAACCCCGCGAGGGAGTTGCGTGGGCGGTTGTGCCGCAGGGCAGACGAGCCTTGGCGCGCCTGAGCGCGAACTTCTACAAGAAACCCGCTGAGCGGATCGCCGTCACCGGAATTACCGGAACCAACGGAAAGAGCACGACGGCTTTCTTAGTCGAATCGATTCTGGCGGCGGCCGGACGCAAGAGCGCGCTGATCGGGACAATCGAATATCACGTGGCCGGAAAAGTCTTGCCCGCGCTACACACGACGCCGGAGGCCCTGGAACTGAATCGCATCCTGAACGAAGCGCTGGGCCAGGGAGCAACGGACGCAGTGATGGAAGTTTCCTCTCACGCTCTGGCGCAGGAGCGCGTGTATGGCATCCCATTCGACGTGGCAGTGTTCACCAACCTGACCCGCGACCACCTCGACTATCACGCGACGATGGAACAGTACTTCGCGGCGAAACAAGCTCTGTTCGCGGGATGCGGGACCGACCCTCCACGTGCGGCGGTTACGAATCTCGACGACGCCTATGGGGCAAGGCTGGCGGGGTTCAGCCGCAAGCACAGCGCCGTGGTGCTCGAGTACGGCTGGGAACACGGCGATCTTCATGTCGAGAAAGCCGACATTGCGCCGCGCGGCACTCGTCTTGACCTGGTGACGCCTGAGGGGAAACTCGCCGTTTTCTCGCCTTTGATCGGACGCGTGAATGTCTACAACATTCTGGCGGCCGCGGGGGCGGCCATAGCGCGCGAGTGCCCGGTTGAAGCGATTGTCCGTGGCGTTGAAGACCTTGCCCGCGTCCCCGGAAGATTCGAGCGCGTGGATTGCGGCCAGCCTTTCACTGTGGTGGTCGATTACGCCCATACTGACGACGCCTTGCGCAACCTGACGGCGCTGGCGCACGAATTCCTTTCTCGCAGTGGCTCGAAAGGCAGGGTGTTGACGCTCTTCGGTTGCGGCGGCGACCGTGATCGCGCCAAGCGGCCCTTGATGGGCGAGGCGGCAGGACGCGGGAGTGATTTTGTCGTGCTTACCTCCGACAATCCGCGCAGCGAAGACCCGCTGGCGATTATCAACGATGCCCTGGTTGGCCTGCAGAAGAGCGGTGCGAAATACACCATCGAGTCGGACCGCCGCAAAGCGATCGCCCTAGCGGTGAACGAAGCGCGGCCCGGCGACATTGTGCTGCTCGCGGGAAAGGGCCACGAGAAAGTGCAGATTACGCGCGAGGGTTCGCGTGCGTTCGACGATGTGGAGGAAGCTCGTGCAGCGCTCCGTGCGGCGGGCTTCGAGTGCGAACCGGCGGCGCGCGCGGGAGCGTCAGCATGAAGCTGCCTTTGGCTCGAATCGCTGAGTTCGTCTCCGCGGCAGGATATCCGCTGCCCAACGAAATTGCTCAGGGATATTCGATCGACTCGCGGACCGTGCGTCCAGGCGAGCTTTTCTTCGCGGTCAAGGGCGAGCGTCTTGATGGCCACGATTTTGTCCTGCAGGCTCTGGAGAAAGGGGCCGTCGCTGCCGTCGTGAACAGACAGCAATGTGCCCGGTTCGCGGCAAACACTCCGCTGCTGGCGGTACACGATGCCCTGACCGCGCTGCAAAATCTGGCGACCGCCGTGCGGAAACTATGGGGTCATCCGCTGATTGGCGTTACCGGCTCAACCGGCAAGACCACGACTAAGGAAGCAATCGCTCACGTGCTTGGGGCGCGCCGGCACGTACTCAAATCGGAGGGCAACTTCAACAATCATTTCGGGCTGCCGCTGATGCTCCTGAAGCTGGAGCCGGAGCACGACCTCGCGGCTGTCGAAATGGGGATGTCCCACGCGGGAGAGATTCGCGCGCTCGCAAAAATCGCGGGGCCGGAGATCGGCGTGGTCACAAACGTGGCGGCGGTGCACCTGCAGTTTTTCGAATCGATTTCGGGTATAGCGCGCGCGAAATATGAACTCATCGAGTCCCTGCCGCCGGGCGGCACAGCTGTGCTTAATGCCGACGATGAGTATGTCTCGCAATTTGGCCGCGACTTCAATGGCAAAGTCGTGCTTTATGGCACGCGGCCTGCCGCTGATGTGCGCGCGGAAAATATCCAAACCTGCGGGACGCAAGGCTCCGAATTCGACTTGGCAGTAGCGGGCAATGCCCGCGAGCGAGTGCATCTGTCCCTGGTGGGCCGCCACAATGTTCTCAATGCTCTGGCTGCCGTTGCCGTCGGATTGGACCAGGGTTTCTCACTCGCCGAAATCATCAGCGCGTTGGCCACCCTGGCTCCGGCGGAAAAGCGCGGGCAGGTTCTTCAACTGGGTAACATCACCATCGTCAACGATTGCTACAATTCCAATCCGAAGGCGCTTGAGGCCATGGTGGAGACCCTGGCCGCGATGCCCGCGAAGCGTCGCATTGTGGTCGCAGGCGAGATGCTCGAACTTGGTCCCGCGGCGGAAGAGATGCACCGCGCCGCGGGGCGGCACATGGCCGCGCAAAAAATTGATGCTCTGGTCGGGGTGCGCGGGCTTGCGCAGGCGATGGTTGACGGCGCCGCGCAGTCCGGGATTCGCGCCGAATTTGTGACGTCGCCTGAAGAAGCCGGCGAATGGCTGGCGCGGGAAGCCCGCGCAGGCGATGTTGTTTTGCTGAAAGCTTCCCGGGGCGTGAAGTTGGAAAAGGCATTGGAGAAGTGGAAGGCTCTGCGCGGCGCGAAGCATTGAAATGATGCGGCAATTTTCACCGCGCGGCTCGGGGACGAAAACACAAGAGCTTTTCTGTCTGACTCCGTGTCACCGGTGGTGAATCTGAGTCGGGTCTTTTAAGGCTGAAAGCTGACGCCTGACAGCTCATGGCTGTTTCGGAGGCTGATTGCTCTACTGGCTGTTGTATCTGAAGCTGCAGCATTATTTTCCGCCCTTCCGCATTTTCCGCTACCTCACGTTCCGCACCGCCTTTGCCAGCCTCACGGCGCTTTTCACTGCCCTCATCGTTGGTCCGCTCGTGATCAACCGCCTTCGCGAATTCCAGATTGGACAGTACATCCGTGAGGAAGGCCCGAAGGCTCACCAGAAAAAAGCCGGCACGCCTACCATGGGCGGGCTGCTGATTGCCATCGCCATCATCGTTCCCACCTTACTATGGGCGGACCTGAGCAATCGATTTGTGTGGATTGCCGTGTTTGCCACTTGCGCCTTTGCGGCAATCGGCTTCACTGACGACTACACGAAGGTGACCCACCGCCGCAACCTTGGCCTCACGGGTCGGGCTAAGCTGGGTCTGCAAATTGCCACCAGCATTCTTATTGCGACTATGCTGATCGCCATGCAGACCTACGGCATGTATTCCACCAAACTGATCGTGCCGTTTTTCAAGCAGTTTCGGCCGGATTTGGTGGTCGAGACCCTGGAAAGATATCCGCATCTGTGGCCGCTGGCGTTCTTGCCATTTATCGCATTTGTCGTGCTGGTCATCGTGGGTTCGAGCAACGCGGTGAACCTGACCGACGGACTCGACGGCCTGGCCATCGGCTGTACCGTTATCGCGGCGGGCGCCCTGGCGGTGTTGACCTATGTCAGTGGGCACGCCACCTTCGCGACTTATCTCGAGCTGCAGCGCATGCCGCAGGTGGGCGAACTGACGATTTTTTGCGGAGCCATGGTCGGTTCTGCCATCGGATTTCTCTGGTATAACGCGCACCCCGCGGAAGTGTTCATGGGCGATGTGGGATCGCTGGCGTTGGGTGGGGCGATTGGCACGGTTGCGGTAATCATCAAGCAGGAACTGCTGCTGCCGTTTATTGGGGGGGTGTTTGTGATCGAGGCGCTCTCCGTGATCTTGCAGGTAGGATCGTATAAGCTGCGCAAGAAGCGCATTTTCAAGATGGCGCCCCTGCATCATCATTTTGAATTACTGGGATGGTCGGAGTCGAAAATCATTGTGCGCTTCTGGATCGCGTCGCTGGTGTTCGCTCTGTTCGCGCTGACAACGTTGAAATTGCGGTAGATCCACCACGGGGGCACGGAGATACCGAGAAATGCTTCTTGCCCGGTCGACTCGCATGATTGCCCTCGGAATCGCGATTGATCTGCTCGCTCGGCGCGCAAGTATCCTATTTCTCTCTGCCTCTGTGACTCCCTGGTGAAACGAATCTCGATGGAACTCAAGGACAAACGCGTTCTCGTAGTCGGCCTCGGCAAATCGGGGGTGGCTTCCGCGCTGTTTCTGAAAGCGCATGGTGCGCGCGTGACGGCTTCCGACACAAAAAGCGGCGACGAATTGCGCAACGAGATTCCGGTGCTGCTCGACCATGGCATCACGGTCGAAACCGGCGGCCATGGCGAGCGCACTTTTCGCGGGCAGGATTTGATCGTGGTCAGTCCGGGAGTTCCCGTGGATGCGCCCTTGCTCGTGCAAGCACGCGCCCTGGGCGAGCCGGTGATCGGCGAGATTGAACTGGCGGCCCAGTTTCTGCCCGGACCGATCGTCGCCATCACCGGATCAAACGGCAAAACTACCACCACCACTCTCGCAGGCGAGATTATGACCGCGGGCGGCCTTCCAACCCTGGTGGGCGGCAACATCGGAACACCCGCAATTTCGCTCGCGGAGCGGGCCAATCGAGAGACGGTGATCGTGCTGGAGGTTTCCAGTTTTCAGCTGGAGACGATTCAGACCTTTCATCCAAAAGTTGCGGTTGTGCTCAACGTCACCCCCGACCACCTCGATCGGCATCGCAGCTTCGACGTCTACGTGAACGCCAAGGCGCGCATTTTCGAAAACCAGCGGGGCGACGACTTCGCCGTCCTCAACGCCGACGACCCCACCTGCGTCTCCATGTCCACCCGCACCCGCGCGCAGCTCTTCTGGTTCAGCCGGCAGAAAGAGGTCGAGCAGGGCGCGTGTGTGCGCGAAGGGAACATCCTGTTTCGTCAGGGAACCAGTCAGCAGCAGATCATGCAGGTCTCCGAGATTTCTCTTAAGGGCGCTCACAATCTGGAAAATGTTCTGGCGGCGGTGTGTGCTGGCAGGCTGATGGGCTGCCAGCCGGAAAAAATTCGTCAGGCCGTCAGCCAGTTCAAAGCGGTCGAGCACCGCCTGGAGTTTGTCGCCACCATCCGTGGCGTGGATTACTACAACGACTCAAAGGCCACGAACGTTGACGCCACCATCAAGGCCCTGGAATCGTTCCCCGACAACATTCACCTCATTCTGGGCGGCAAGGACAAGGGCAGCGACTACAGCGTGCTGAATGATCTTCTGCGTAAGCGTGTGAAGCGCGTCTATACCATCGGTGCGGCGGCAGCCAAGATCGAGTCGCAGATCGTTTCCCAGAAAAACGGTGGCCCCGAGATCGTGCACGCGGAAACACTGGAGAACGCCGTGCGCAGGGCGAATGCGGTGGCGCAGCCGGGCGACGTGGTATTGCTGGCTCCGGCCTGCGCCAGCTTCGATCAATTTAAGAATTACGAACAGCGCGGGCAGGTGTTCAAGGACATCGTGATGAGACTGAGGACATGAACGGATTGCCTTGCTGAGAACCTTGCCGGTTCGAACTTGGACGACTCACCTCTTCTCGAAGAACACCTCAATTTCTTCCAGCGTTTTTCCCTTAGTCTCCGGTAGGAAAAATACCGCCGTCACGAAATAAATCACGGTGCACGCGGCGAATCCGAAAAAGACAGTTGCGTAGCCGAATTTGCCGACGGTGGGCAGGAAAATGGCAGCGATGGTGGTCGAGACTCCCTGGTTGAGCAACAGGGCTATGCTCATGCCGTTGGAGCGGATACGCGTCGGCATCAGTTCGGAAAGCGCCAGCCACACCACGACCCCGGGCCCAATTGCGTAGAAAGCCATAAACACAAACAGCGTGATGGCGACGACCCATCCGCTGCTGGGGCTGGGCACCGGAGTGATGAGCGCATCATCAATTCTGAGCGGCGCGTTGCGGGCCGCGTCCAGATTGCCGAAGGGATTGGAAAAAAAGGCAACCACCTTGTTGGCAGGCACGGCGCTGGCGCGCGTAAGTTCGATCGGCGTGGCAGCGCTATCATCGGAGCGGATCGCTTTGGTCGCGGCGTGAAAATCCCCGTAGGAATAAATCACCACTAGAGAAGTGGGGCTGCCTTCGAGGCTTCGGCCATTCTCTCCAGCCGCGCTCAGCAGGTCGTTTGCCTGTTGCCGGTTGTACACCAGAGTCAGATTCTGTTCCCGGGTGACCATCGCCTGCACCGCGCTTTTGGAATCGACGCGCAAAGATTCCGTCTGGCGAAACAGCAGCCCTGTGCACACGAGCGAAGCAATGATGCCCCCCGTTCCCAGCGACAAAAGAAATTTGCGCCCTTTGCGGTCGACCAGGGCCACACCCACCATGGTCATCAGGAAATTCACAACCGTGAACAGAACGTAGCCCCAGTGCGCCTGCAGGTCGGAGAGGCCGCTCTGCAGCAGAATGTTGGTGTTGTAGCCGATGATGGAATTAATGCCCGTCGCTTGATTGCAGGCCAGGATCACACACGCCAGGACAAAGGGAATCACGTACTTGCGGTGGAGGAGCGATTCTTTGATTCTGGCGCTCGAGGAAGACACCTTCTCCGCTGCGGCGGCCTGTTCAATCTCACGCAACTCCAACTCGGCCTGCGCATCGGGACGAGAGCGAAGAAGAGCAGCAAGAGCCGCTTCTCTTTTGCCGCGCCGGAACAGCCATCGCGGCGATTCCGACACCATGACGCTGCCGATGACGAACAAAACGCCCGGCGGCAAAGAAACCCAGAAGATGCTGCGCCAGGCATGGTCCTTGAAAGCGAACAGTCGCGCCGCATCGCCGAGTTTGGCAACCTCCTCAACCCGGATGCTGAAGAAAATTCCGACTAAAGCAGCCGCAACGATGCCCAGCGTCAGCAGCCACTGAAAGATGCCCGTGCCCTTGCCACGGCTGCCCGCCGACAAGCACTCCGCGAGGTACAAGGGGACGACCACGCCGATCAGCCCGGCACTGATGCCCTGCAGCAGCCTTCCCAGCACCAGCGGCCCGTAGCCCTGGGAGAGCGCAATCACCGGAATGCTGATGACAAACAACACGCCGCTGAGCGTCATCAACAGACGGCGGCCCATCCAATCGGCCAGCAGACCGGCAAATAAAGTGGAAATCACGCTGCCCAGCAATACGGCCGCGACCACCACAGAAAGCTGCCCGGCGTTCAGGCCCGACGTGGCTTCCAGATAGGGCAACGCGCCGGAGATAATGCCCACATCGACGCCGTACAGCAGTCCTCCAAGCCCGGCGACAAGCAGGAGAAAGCGGTTGTAGCGGGTTCGCTCGCCGCCCAGCGCGGCAATGCCTGGAACGGATACCTTATCGGTCATGAACTGGATTCTCGCATCTGGCACTGGCCTGACGGAACATGAACCAAAGCAGTTAACTTACTTCTCCAAAATTTGGCAAGAGATATCTGCGAGTTCTGGAGGGGCCGTGGTGAAATGAATGTCCCATGGCGAAGCGGGTAAGCGTAGATCGATGGCTCTTCACTGTAACCATGCTTTTAGCCTTCCTCGGCCTGGTCATGGTGTTTTCAGCGTCCGCGGTAATGGCGCGGGAGCGCTTCGGCTCGCCCTACACGTTCTTATCGAAACAGCTGATCTGGGCGGTTGCCGGGATGGCTGCGATGGTGGCCACCATGCGGCTGGACTACCGCCGTTACAAGCACCCGGCCTTGGTGTTTTCGCTCATGGGGCTGACGACGTTGTTGCTGATCTCGGTGTTTTTCCTCGACCGCTCGCACAACACGCATCGCTGGATTCACGCCGGCGGCTTTTCGTTCCAGCCATCGGAACTGGCCAAACCGGTTTTGATTCTGTTTCTCGCATATTTTCTTGAAACGCGTGCGCGGGCTGCATCGGGTTCAGCGGTTCAGGCGTTGGACGACTGGCGTAACACTCTATTGCCTGCGGCCGCTCCCGTGCTGATGTTTCTGGGCCTCATTGTTCTGCAGCCGGATTTGGGAACGGCCATTGCCTGCGCAGGAATCGTGGCCTGTGTTTTGTTTGTCGCCGGAATGCGTCTGCGGTATTTTGCCTATGCCTTTGGCGCTTCCCTCGCGCCGCTCTACATTCTGATTTTTCATGTGAGCTGGCGCCGCGACCGCATACTCGCGTTCTTGAACCCCTATGCCGAGCGCCAGAAGGCCGGCTTCCATCTGATCCAATCGCTGATCGCGGTGGCAACCGGAGGCGTCACCGGCAAAGGATTGATGGAGGGCACGCAGAAGCTTTTCTATCTGCCCGAGCCGCATACTGATTTCATTTTTGCCGTAACCGCAGAAGAGCTGGGACTGGTGGGAGCTGTGTTTGTGGTGACGCTGTTTGCAGTCTTTCTCTGGCGTGGGATGCGGGTCTGCCGGCGCACGGAAGATTTGTTTGGTCGTTATCTGGCCGTGGGCATCACCAGCATGGTTGTGCTGCAAGCATTCATCAATATGAGCGTGGTGCTGGGGCTGATGCCGACCAAGGGAATTCCGCTGCCGCTGGTTTCCTATGGAGGATCGTCGCTGTTTGTGACGTTGGCATGTATCGGTGTGTTGTTGAATATTACAAAGCAGGCTGAGTGAAGCACTTGCAGCTGTAGTTTTGATGATTTTCGATTGCCGATTGAAGCTCAAGGGACTAAAAGCTCCTGGAGGGGGATTCATTGCACGTGGAGCGGCGAATGCGGAAACATCTGCCACAGACAATGTGGTTGATTGTCGGGCTTGCCACTATTGCCGTTACGGCTGCTGCTCAAAAATCAGAACCTGCGCCGCAGGCGCCTGCGCTCAGTGCCGCCGATCTCGCGGCGAAAGTTCCAGCGCCGAAACCTGACGACGTCAAATCGCTGGACGCCATCATGCACGCCGTTTACGACGTGATCTCCGGCCCTGCGGGCCCGCGCGATTGGAACCGCTTTCGCTCGCTGTTTCTTCCCCAGGCGCGCTTTACCCAAGTCGGCAAAGCACCGGATGGTTCGACCTTCGTAATGACCTGGGGCGTGGAAGATTTCGTTCGCGACGGCACGCAGTATTTTTCGCAGGAAGGCTTCTACGAAAACGCCATCGTGAACCGGCCAGAATCGTTCGGCAACATGACCCAGGTTCTTAGCAGCTATGAGTCGCGTCATAAGCTGGGCGAGAAGCCGTTTCAGCGCGGCGTGAATTCATTTCAGTTGCTCAATGACGGCAAGCGCTGGTGGGTAGTCTCGATCCTGTGGGATTCGGAGCGTCCGGACAACCCGCTGCCGGCGAAGCTGGCAAAGAAGCGTTGACGCGCGAGCGCTGGTTTATAGTCACGACATGCGTGCCATTCTGGCCGGCGGCGGAACGGGCGGACACGTGATCCCCGCGCTGGCCATCGCCAATCAACTCAGAAAGAGTTATGCCGCCGAAATCCTTTTTATCGGAACCGCACGCGGCATCGAAAACCGGCTGGTCCCGCCCGCAGGTTACCCCTTGCAACTGGTGCGGGTAGGCGCCTTGAAGAACGTCAGTTGGATGACGCGAGCAAAAACCGCGTTCGACCTGCCGCGGGCGGTCTGGGATGCTGGACGCTTGTTGAATGAATTTGCGCCTGACGTGGTCATCGGAGTCGGCGGCTACGCTTCAGGACCGGCGATGCTGGCAGCCGTGATGAAACATATTCCCACGCTCGCCTTTGAGCCGAACGTGGTTCCGGGGTTCGCCAACCGCGTTGTGGCGCGGTTCGTGTCGGCGGCCGCGGTACATTTCGAGGAGACGGCGAAGTATTTTCGTCATGCTGAGGTGACCGGCGTGCCCGTGCGGCAGGCTTTTTTTGAGATTGAGGCAAAATCCGGCGGGGCGCCGACGCTGCTGGTGTTTGGCGGAAGCCAGGGAGCGCACGCCATCAATGACGCGATGATTCGCTGCTTGCCCGTCCTGCTGCGAGAGGCGCCGGGAATTCACGTCATCCATCAGACCGGCGAGCGTGACTACAATGACGTGCTGGCGGCGTATGAATCGTTACCGGGCAACGCGGCGGATGCGGCCGGCGGGCTCAGTTTCGAGGTATTTAAATTCATCGAGGATATGCCCGCGGCCTTTGCCCGCGCCGATCTCCTGGTATGCCGCTCCGGGGCGAGCACGGTAGCGGAGATCACGGCCGCGGGAAAGCCTGCGATCTTTGTGCCTTTTCCGCGGGCGGCGGATGATCATCAGACCGTGAACGCCCGGGCGCTGGAGAAAGCTGGCGCGGCGGTGCTGGTGGAGGAATCGACCCTCGATGGTCTCTGGCTGGCGGAAACCATCGCGGCGCTGCTGCAGGATTCGCGCCGGCTCCGGCAAATGAGCCAGGCCGCGAAGAGTCTGGCGCATCCCGATGCGGCAAAAGAGATTGCGGAGATGGCGGCGAGAATCAGTGGTCAGTTGCCGGTAGTCAGTGGTCAATAGCGCTGGCATCAGGAATAGATCGCTGAGCACCGGCTACTGAAAAGTGAGTTTTTATGTTTGCCAAAATTCAGCGCGTACATTTCGTGGGCATTGGCGGAATCGGCATGAGCGGCATTGCCGAAGTCTTGCTGAATCTCGGCTATAAGGTTTCGGGGTCGGATTTGAAAAGTTCGGCAGTCACGCAGCGGTTGTCGTCGCTGGGCGCGGCCATCTTTGAGGGACACCGGGCGGAAAACATCGCGGGAGCGGAAGTGGTTGTGACCAGTTCGGCCATTGCTGCGGAAAATTCTGAAGTCGCCGAGGCGCACAGACTACACATTCCGGTGATTCAGCGGGCTGAAATGCTGGCCGAGTTGATGCGGCTGAAATACGGTATCGCGATCGCCGGCATGCACGGGAAAACCACCACCACTTCGATGGTGGCGGCGGTGCTGGCAGCGGGCGGCCTTGATCCGACCGTGGTTGTGGGTGGGCGCGTAGATGCGATGGGATCGAATGCGCGATTGGGAAAGTCGCAGTATCTGGTGGCCGAGGCGGATGAAAGTGACCGGAGCTTTCTCAAGTTGACCCCAATACTTTCTGTGGTGACCAACATTGACCGCGAGCACATGGACTGCTACCGCAACATGCGCG
>DATKPV010000101.1:0-30064 GCA_035523915.1 Candidatus Aquilonibacter sp.
TTACCCGGCAGCAAATCCCATATCGTTGCCAAATCCTAAACCAGGGGCTGTGCGCGAGCGATTCGTCGTGCCTTCGGTTGGCGGCAGCGAGATCGCTAGCACTTAGAGGTCTGGTGTCTGGCACTGCAAAAATCCGCTCCAACCACTCGATTTCAGCAATTGTCTCTTCGGCGGCCATTGTCCCTCAATATCTACTACAACTGCGTCGAGGTCAACCGAAGGGCAGAGCAGGATGGCGTCGTTTTGCCGACTTGCGCTGTGCTCTCTCCGTCTTTCGCAGAGAGAGTGGGGGAATTTCGATTTCCTGTCCGGTGCTGATCTCCCTCCTTCCCGGGGATTCTTAACGCCACAATTGATGGTTACGGTCGTAACCTGCACCCGCCGACCTTCATTGACCCGGGCCGTACGCGGACTTAGAGTGCGAGAAAGGACTGGTAGCGGGTTGAGGGACTCGCGAACGGCTGGCCTGAGGACCAGGCGGGGTCAACCAGTCAACTCGAAACCCTCAATCTGAGTGCGGAAGGGACGGCTGCGGCGCCATGAACCTGAAGTCGCTGGTCTTGTCATCGGATGAGAAGATCGTGCGCGTGCTCCGCCGGACCCTGAGCGATCTCGATATTAGCGTGGAGCACTGCAACGATCCGGAAGCGGCGCTGCGCAAGCTTACCCGCGACCGCTTTGAGGCAATCATCGTGGACTGCGTTGACGCCCGCTCAACTGACGTGCTCAGCAGCGTGCGCCGCGCCCCCTGTAACAAACGAGCCGTGGCAGTTGCGATTCTGGATCCGGCGATCGGCTTGCGCTTTGCATTTTCCACCGGCGCTCATTTCGTGCTCTATAAGCCGGTCTCCGGCGAGCGTGCCAAAGTCAGCTTCCGGGCGGCACGCGCTCTGATGAAGCGGGAGCGGCGACGCAACTCGCGAGTCTCGGTGCAGATCCCAGTGGAAATCTCCAAGCACGACTCGGACACGCATTTTAAGGTGAACACGGTCGATTTGAGCGAGGGCGGACTGGCGGTGAAGCTGCCGAGGCGCACCAAACCCACCGGAAACTGGCAGGCTTCCTTCACCCTTCCCGGTTCTTCAACCCCGCTCCAGACCAAGGTCGAATTCGCTTGGGAAGGAAGCGGGCCGCAAGCGGGACTTCGCTTCGTCGACCTGCCCCCCGAAAATGCCCGCCTTCTGCGGGAGTGGCTGCAGCGCAATTCTCCGGAGGCTGAGCGCGACGATCCGCCGGTGCGGTCGCAACTGACCGACCTCAGCCTGGGAGGCTGCTATCTCGAGATCCCGTCGCCATTCCCGGTAGGAACGCATGTCACTCTCTCGATGAAAGCTGCGGGCAACGAACTGCGCGCCGAAGGCGTGGTTCGCATCATGCATCCGGATAAAGGCATGGGCGTGGAGTTCACACAGACCACGCCGGAGCACCGCACTTCGCTGGAGAAATTCCTCGGCGTGCTGACTGAAAATCGCGAACTGCTGCCCGAACTGCTGGTTGAGCCGGACGCTCTGGAGCCTGAGGATTCGACTTCGTCCCGGAGCGCCTCTGAATCAAAGGCGCAGATCGATGACCCGTTGCTGCAGCTTTTCCACAGTGAGACCAGCCTCTCACCGGAAGCCTTCGAGCGAGAATTACGGAAGCAGCGCGGAACACCGGGAAACGGGCCCGGGGCTGCAGCCGCCCACGCCTCAGCTTAGACGGCAATTACGCGTAGAAAGCACCCCTCGCGTGGCACCGGGAGTCCGACTCCCCGTCCTCCGCGTGAGTCCATCGCGCCTTCGTCAGGTCCCAACCATACGCTAGAATGAGTCCGATGCCGGGATGGCGAAATTGGCAGACGCAGCGGACTTAAAATCCGCAGGGGCCAAAAGCCCTGTGGGGGTTCGATTCCCCCTCCCGGCACCACGCAGCCGCGGGAGATTCAGCGGCTTCGCGGGGTCCGTCCCCCGAAAGGCTTCAAACCAGGATCACACTCCACGCCGCACAGGTTGTAGGACCAACCTTCGGGCCGCGGAAAAGCGGAATCCATGGATCAAGCGAAAAAAACCCACTTGACGACAGCGCCTCCTCAGGCCGCATAATGAACCGTTTTAATTAAGTCTTTTGCAGGATATTCGCACGTCCTCTCCACCTGTATCGGAGAAACGCCGGTGCCTACGGAGGTCGTCATGCGTAATCGATCCGTCGCAACTCTTTTCTCTGTCTCACGCGCTTCGTTCCTCACTCTTTTCATCGCCATCGCTCTCCTGGTTCCGGCCATACTTGTCGGCCAGGGCTACTTTGGCACCGTAAGCGGGGTTGTCAGTGACGCCTCAGGAGCCATCATCCGGGGAGCAAAAGTTACTCTGCTCGATGAGCAAAAGGGATACCAATTCACGACCACCTCAGACAACGATGGACGTTATCTGTTCGCCTCGATTCCGCCGGGCTCCTATTCCGTCTCGGCAGAGATGAAAGGTTTTGAGAAGATCGTGCGTCCCCACCTCATCTTGAACGTCAGCGAAAACGCGACTGCGAACCTGACTCTGAAGGTGGGGGCTGAAGCGCAAAGCGTTGAGGTCAAGGCGCAAGCCCAAGGCATCGCCACCGAAGATGCGGTGACCGGCCAGGTAGTGGACCGCAGGTTCATCAACGACCTCCCGCTTATTGACCGCAATGTGATGGACCTGACCTATCTGGCGCCGGGAGTTACTGACGTGGACGATCAGTGCCCCAACTGCGGCGGGACAAACTTCGTCTCCAATGGCAGCCGTGGAGCCAGTGCCGACATTCTGATGGATGGGGCTTCGATTACAAACTTCGAGCCTAATGGCGGCGTCACGCAGGCTGTGTACACTCCCTCGCCGGAAGCGGTGGAAGAGTTCAAAGTGCAGCAGTCCAACTTCAGCGCGGAGTATGGCTTTTCCGGCGCCTCGGTCATCAATATGGTCACGCGCTCGGGCACGAACTCATTCCACGGAAGCGCTTATGACTTCATACGCAATACCATTACCGACGCCAATAACTGGTTCAACGATCGCGCCGGCGTTCCCATTCCACCGGTTCACCGGCACGACTTCGGCGTTACCATCGGCGGCCCAATCTTCAAGAACAAGACTTTCTTTTTCTTCGACTATGAGGGCTTGCGCGCCAGCAACATGAATACTTACACCGCGGGCGTACCTAGCGCGGCGGAACGAACCGGCGATTTCGGCGAAATATGCGCGGACAACGGCGGAACCTTCAATGGCAGCGGAATCTGCAGTGTGACGGCAGGTCAACTCTGGGATCCATACTCGGGCACGTACAATGCCAATGACGGTGGACCCGTGCGCAGCACTCCGATCCCGTACAATAATCTAGCCACCTATGCCAGCCCTGGGAGTCCCGTGCTCAACGGTACGCCCTATCAACTGCCGGTCCAGCCGGGCAATCTGATCGATCCGGTTGCGCAAAAGGTGCTGAATCTATTTCCGGTTGCCAACAACCCGGCACAAGGCATTTACAACAACTGGATTGCCTCAGGGGCTACTCCCAACTCGAACGATCAGTTCGACCTGAAGATCGATCAGCGCTTCAGCGAAAAGAATCTGGTAAGCGGCAGATACTCGCAGGAATGGAATTCCACTGTTCCTTTCAACTGCTTCAAGACCCTGATCGATCCCTGTGGCAGCGGTTCGAATAAAGGCACCGCGCATGTATTCTCGATCAACGACACCTACACGTTGAGCCCCACATTGCTGCTGACTACAACCTTCGGGATTACCCGCGGCGCCACACTGATCTACGCCTACAACTCCAGCCTCAATTCCAATCCCCTCAGCGCACTCGGCTTTCCGTCGTATTTAAAGAGCAACGGTTTCAATGGTGTTCCCGCCATGTTTATCAATGATTATTATGCGGCGGGCTTTCCCAATGCCGGCAACGATCCCTACGGCAATTACAAACAGGGTCAGACCACCGGTCAGTTCAGTGTTTTGCTGAGCAAAATCCATGGCGGGCATGAATTAAAGTTCGGCTTCGAGGGCAGGCTGCACCAGCAGAATTACATTCAGACCAATGCCCCTCTGGGATACTTCCAGTTCGATAACACGGGCAGTTCGCAATGTCCCTTTGTGGATGATTTTACGGATTGCGGCGGAGATTCCATGGCCAGTTTTCTTATGGGCCAGATGAAGGGAAGCGGGGCTAGCTATTACGAAATCCAGTTTCGCCCGGCGACCGAAAATTATCAATATGCGACCTTTGCTCAGGACAACTGGAAGGTCACGCCGAAGGTGACGCTCAATCTCGGCCTGCGCTACGACGTTTCGCTGCCGCGCACCGATCGCTATAACCGCCAGAATTGGTTCGATCCGAATGTAGTCAGCCCGCTGAACAACGGCTCGATTACCTATACCGACCCTATCACCAATCAGCCCACCACGCTTTCTCTGATGGGCGGCGAGGTTTTTGCCAGCTCGAATGAGCGTACCAATTACGTGACCGACTGGCACGACTTCCAGCCGCGCTTCGGCCTTGCCTATCAATTCGCGCCCAAAATGGTGGTGCGCGGCGGTTATGGAATCTACTACGGCCAGTCACGGTCGGGGGCCAGCGGTGTGGTTCCCTATGGCGGCCAGGGTTTCAACCAGTACACCAGCGTCATAAGTACATACAACAATGACGGTGCCACGCCGTACCTGCACCTGAGCGATCCGTTTCCCAATGGGTTGGTCCAGCCCGCCGGAAGCTCTCTGGGCTTGTTGAACGACGTGGGCTATGGAGCCAATGGTCCCCTGCGCATCGCCGCCGCAAACCTAACCCCCTACGAACAAAGCTGGAGCTTGGGGGTGGAACGCCAGATGCCCTGGAACGTGGTGTTCGATGTCGAGTATCTGGGAAAGAAGGGAACTCATCTGCCCTTCAGCGGGACCAATGCGCTCGATATCCTCGGGCCGTGGGTAGAGAGCATACCCGTCAACGGGCCCAACGACCAAGTCAATCCGTGCCAGATTCTCACTGTGACCTGTTTGAATACGTTAGTGACCAATCCCTTCTCGTCCCAGAACGGAGGCCCGATCAGCGATCCCAACAGCAGCCTCTCAAGCCCGCAGGTTCAATACGTTCAGCTAAAGGTCCCTTATCCGCAGTTTACGGGCGTTACAACGGACGTGCAGATGATTGCCAATTCGATCTATCACGGGTTGCAGCTCAGCGCCGAAAAGCACTTCAGCAACGGCCTGGAGTTCCTGGTCAACTACACCTGGTCCAAGTCGATCGACGATGCCTCCGTGGGCGACGACAACGTGACCTGGCTGGGGAGCTTTACCAGCATCCAGGACCCCAACAAGCCTTGGCTGGAACGCAGCCTTTCGACGTTCGACATACCCTCTGTGCTGAAGTTCAGCTACAGCTATGATCTGCCGTTCGGGCGCGGCCGAGCCTTCCTGGGAAACATACCGCGAGCGCTCGATGCTGTCATCGGAGGTTGGAGAACAAACGGTATCTGGCAGATCGCCGATGGCCGGCCCTTGCCCCTTACCGTCTCCAACGGGGGCACTCCGCTGCCCACCTACGGCGATTACGGCACACAACGCCCGAATCTGGTTGGCACGCCGAGACGGAATTACGGTCCCGACTGGCAGGACAGTTTTTTTGCCAACCCGGACGTCTTCCAGGTGCCGGCCCCGTTTACGCTGGGCGACATGCAGCGAACGATTGCGTCGGTTCGATCGCCACTGACATTTACCAGCGATTTGTCGTTGATCAAGCAATTCCTTCTGTCGCGTGCGCATGAAGGGATAAATCTCGAATTGCGGCTCGAGGCCCAAAATGCGTTCAACCACCCGTTGTTCAGTATGGGCACTCCCGGACCGTACGGCGACAGTACGCTCAATGTCGGCGATCCGAACTTCGGGGTGATCTCAAGCATGGCGCCAATCGGTCCCCGGCAAGTTCAACTGGCAGCCAAGGTCAGCTTTTGAGCATAAAGTGAACCGAATTGGCTGCAACTAAAGGCTATCCCGTGCCTGCCAAAGGCTTTGTCGCCTTCGGAGGCCGGGCATCGCTATCGGCGTCCTAAGCCCTTCGGAGAGGATCTTCAGAAGCTCCATCCGCGTAGGAATGCGGGCAGACTTGAATCGAGCCTGCTCGCCATCCGATCCCGCACTCTTGCCGAATCCTAAAGAGGGAGACCGAGTGCAATTATCCCCAGAGAATCCATTGTCAGGGCGCAAGTTAGGGGCATAGCCTATGAAGAAGGAGTGATCCATGAGCACAATCGAAGCCAGCGTACCAGCCGAAGTCCTCGAACTCAGTCCATATGCTCCTACCCGGTCCACGATCTCAGGAACCCCGCTCAGCACCGACGAATTACGCAACATAGAAACCTACTGGCGAGCCTGCAATTACTTAAGCCTGGGGATGATCTACCTGCAGGAAAATCCGCTGCTGGCAGAGCCTCTTCGGCCCGAGCACATCAAGAACCGTCTGCTGGGGCATTGGGGGTCGAGCCCAGGATTGTCTTTCATTTATGTTCACCTCAGCCGATTGATCAAGAAGTATGACCTGGACATGATTTTTGTTGCCGGACCCGGCCACGGAGCGCCAGGCGTACTTGGCCCGACCTACCTGGAGGGCACTTACTCCGAGATCTATCCGGAGAAGAGCCAGGATGTCGAGGGTCTGCGCGAGTTCTTCAAGCAGTTTTCGTTTCCCGGCGGAATCGGCAGCCACTGCACGCCTGAAACCCCCGGGTCGATTCACGAAGGCGGAGAATTGGGTTACTCGCTCTCCCACGCGTGCGGCGCGGCTTTCGACAATCCCGAACTGATCGTTGCAGCAGTGGTGGGCGACGGAGAATCCGAGACCGGACCATTGGCGACTTCATGGCACATCAATAAGTTCCTGAGCCCGGAGCGCGACGGCGCGGTGCTCCCCATTCTCCATCTCAACGGCTACAAAATCGACAATCCGACCCTGTTATCGCGCATTTCGCACGAAGAAGTGGAGAAGCTGCTTCGCGGATACGGTTGGACGCCCTATTTCGTGGAGGGATCGGAGGTCGACAGCATGCACCAGGCCATGGCAGCAACGGTCGAGCATTGTGTTCTCGAAATCCGCGACCATCAGAAGGCTGCGCGCCAGCAAGGTGTTGCGAGCCGGCCCCGCTGGCCGATGATTGTGCTGCGCTCGCCAAAAGGGTGGACTGCGCCGCGCGAAGTGGAAGGCCATTTTCTGGAAGGCTTCTGGCGAGCACACCAGGTGCCGCTGCCGAAGGTCAAGAGCGATGCAGAGCAACTTCGAGTGCTTGAAAAGTGGATGCACTCCTTGCAGCCCGCACCGTTCTTCGATGCCGATGGCCAGCTAGTGCCCTTGTTCCGGGAGCTCTCGCCAAGCGGCAACCGGCGAATGAGCCTGAACCCGCATGCCAACGGCGGCCGCCTCAAAAAAGCCCTGCGCTTGCCCGATTTTCGCGACTACGCGGCCAAGGTCGACAAGCCTGCGAAATCCATGGCGGAAAACACCCGTCCCCTCGGCGTTTTTCTGGGCGACACGATGAAGCTGAACATGAACAACTTCCGTGTTTTTGGCCCGGACGAGACGACTTCCAACCGGCTCGACGCCATCTATGCCGTCAGCAAGAAATTCTGGATTGAAGAGTTTTTTCCGGAGGATAACGATGGTGGCAATCTTGCTACCGACGGCCGTGTTCTGGAAATGCTGAGCGAACATACGATGGAAGGGATGCTGGAAGGTTACCTGCTCAGCGGCCGCCACGGGTTCCTGTCGTCTTATGAATCGTTCGTGCACATCATCGATTCGATGTTCAATCAGCACGCCAAATGGCTGGAAATGAGCAGTCATCTTTCCTGGCGGCAGGCCATCGCGTCGTTGAATTTGTTGATCACTTCTACCGTGTGGCGGCAGGATCACAACGGCTTCACCCATCAGGACCCCGGTTTTCTGGATGTTGTGGTTAACAAGAGCGCGAATGTGACGCGAATTTATCTTCCTCCGGATGTGAACTGCCTGCTTTCTGTTGCCGATCATTGCCTGCGAAGCCAGAACTATGTGAACGTGATCGTCTGCGACAAACAGAAGCACCTGCAATATCTGGACATGGAGAAAGCCATCATCCACTGCACCAAGGGCATCGGCATCTGGGACTGGGCCAGCAATGACGAGACCGGTGAACCGGACGTTGTGATGGCTTCAGCCGGGGACATTCCTACACAGGAAGCGCTGGCTGCGACCGCGTTGCTGCGCAAAGAATTTCCTGATATCAAAATACGCTTTATCAATGTGGTCGATCTGTTCAAACTGCAGCCCAGCAGCGAGCATCCTCACGGGCTACCGGATCGTGATTTTGATTCCCTGTTCACTGTGGACAAACCGGTCATTTTCAACTTCCACGGGTATCCACAGTTGATTCACCGCTTAGCCTACCGCCGTAAGAACCACGAGAATCTCCATGTGCGTGGATACAAGGAGAAGGGAAGCATCACCACGCCCTTGGAGCTGGCCATCGACAACAACATTGACCGCTTCAGCCTGGCGATGGATGTGGTCGACCGGGTGCATAGGCTGCAGAAAATTGGAGGGCACGCGAAAGAGCGGTTCCTGAACCAGCAAATCGAATGCCGCAATTACGCGCATCAATATGGCATCGACAAGCCGGACGCGGCGAACTGGACCTGGCCGTTTTGAGGCTTTGGAACCTGCGTACGGTTGAAATCGGGAGCGGTGGTGGCGGAGCCAGGGCCTGGCTTGAGTCAGTCTCAGAATTCCAGGCGTGCCTGGAATGCAATCATCCGCGGGCTGCTGTCGCCGCCTAGTCCTACCCCGAGCAGGCCGGTCGGTGGAGAGGTTGTGTAAGTGAGGGCTCCGAATCCGGTTTGTGTGGAAGGCTTCCCCGGAATGCCTGCCAGCACCACGCTGGGCAGGCCAAAGTTTGGATGGTTGAAGAGATTGAAGAACTGGGCCTCCAGCCGCAACCTCGCGTGCTCAGTGACGGAGAACCATTTAGTCAGATAGAAGTCGTTCCAAAGGAAATCGGGACCGCGCAAGGCATTGCGGCCTAGATTGCCGAACTGGCAACTCTGCGGACCGTCTCCGCCATAGCAGGATCCGGCAAGAATTGTTTGGCCATCAATCGACTGCTCGTCGGGGTCCACGGCCGACATAAAGGCATTCGGATTCAACCATTGAATCGTGCCAGGTTGCGTCACACCCGGAATGGAATGGTGTTGATACAGCGGAACGCCCGGTATGACACTCGCGAACTGCGGTCCGCTCCCCTGAACAATTCCGTTTCCATTGGCCGAGTAAGGCGTGCTCAACACGGAAAACGGAACGCCGCTGTGCCAAAACAGCGTGCCTGATATTTGCCAGTTGTTGACCGCGTAGCCGAGGTCCCGGCTGTGCACTTGGATGGGCAATTGATACACGTACTGGGCATTCAGATTGTGCCGGATGTCGTAGTCGCATGGCCCATAGTCGCGCGCCAACTCTCCCGGCAGCGGAGAGAGAATCCCTCCAGCGGAGAATTGCAGGAATCCTCCGTTTGACACAGTGTCCATGCAACGGCTCCAGGTGTAGTTGACCTGGCCTTGCAGGCCGTGTCCGAGGCGCTTCGTCGCTGTGAGTTGAAGGCCGTTGTAATGGCTATTCTCACCGGTGGAGAACTGGGCCACGGCACCGAACCTTGCGTCCCTCGGCTGCATGTAAGGGAAAGGAGCGAAGCAACCCTGACACACGGTTTGATAACCGTTCATCTGTGTAAGATATGGCTGGTTCAGCGCGCGCGTCCCGACATATTGCGCCTGCAAACTGCTTGTTTTGCCTAATTGACGCTCAAGTCCCAAACTCCATTCCATGAAGTAAGGAGCGTGGAGTCTGCCACTCGGAACCGCGGTGATTGCCACGGGAGGGAGACAGGCTGCGACATTCGCTTGTGGAGATGCGCAGGAAAGTTGGCCATTTGGAAAGCCGGAACTAAACTTCTGATTGGCAGCGATGGTTGCGTCGACAGCGCTGTCGGGCACTCCCGGCGCGATAGCCTGGCCGCCAACCGTTCCCAGAAGACCACCCTGGTAGGTTTGCACGTACGGAGGATTAACACCAACCAGGTCGGCGACGCTGCCGGGCAAAATGTCGCTGAAAATCCCGAAGCCGGTTCGCAGCACCCAGTTCGGTTCGAACTGCCATGCGATTGCCGTTCTGGGTTGCAGAATTGCCGCAGGCGTCGAGGAAAACACATGCCCCAGGCCTGTTTGGATGGCGGTGTTCAGCGGCTGATTTGTATCGTGAGAGATGGAGTCAAACGAGCCGCGAAGTCGGGCAATCTGCTGGTGAGGATTAAGGGGATTGGAATTGAATGTGTCACGTATCCCAAGAGTCCACGTCAGGGTCCTGGTAATCTTCCATGTGTCTTGTGCATACAAGTCGAGGTTGAGGAAATTGAAGGGTTCGTTGGCTGAGGTTGGGAAGGTCTTGCTCGCGGTCGAGGCCACTCCTTGGATGTATTGCGCTAACGTGGTGTATGTGACGGTTGGGACCGAACCCTCATCAAAATCGTAGTCATTCAGCCGGAAGATTCGAGTGTTGGTTCCGAAGCGCAGCTCATGCGCGCCGTGGCTCCATGCCAGATTGTCGTTGATGAAGAAGCGCGAGGCGCGTCTACCTTGCGGCCAAGTATTGTCAAGCCCGCCTACCGCGGTGAAGGGAGCATTCGCACCGCTGCCTTGCAGGACGATGGGAAAGGCTGAAAGTGTCTTCTGAAGGTTGCCAGGCGCAAACAAGCTTTCATACCAGGAAAATGCGGGATTGAAATAGTTCACCAGTTTGGGCGAAAACACACGCGTGTATCCTGCCGCAAAAGAATAGAGGGGCTGCGGCGAAACCGAATCGAAAAGAGGATTGATGGGATCGGTGTAGGCAGCTTGCACGCCGTTGTCGGCCTGAAACCGAAACCATGTTGTGTTCTTCTGATTGATGTTGTAGTCGATACGAGCAGTCTGTATCTGCTCGTGGTCGTCGCTCGAATGGGAAACGCTTTGCCGGTTGGCGCAACCATTTCCGTCGTTTGGGATGACAGGTGAGCCTCCCCCAACATCGAATGGACAATCGAGCACCGGCAGAGGCGTGCCCCTGACGTTCGAATAGAGTGAGAACATCTTTTGGTAAAAGGGGACCAACTGCGAAGGAAGCTGTTGCAGGACATAGTTTTGGAACGCGGCGCTGGGAACGGTGGTGGCGGTTACGATGGGCAAAGCGATCCGCACCCATTCGCTGTCGAAGAAGAAGAACAGTCTGTCGTGAAGAATCGGGCCGCCCAGGCTGCCGCCAAAGTGGTTTACCGTTGCCCCCGGTTTGCGGTTTCCCGGCGTGGCATTGGTGAAATAGTCGGCAGCGTTCAGAATCGCGCCGTTCCAGAGTTCATAGAGATTCCCGTGAAAATGGTTCGTGCCGGACTTGGTGACATAGTTTACCTGAGAGGCTCCATATCGACCCTGATCCACAGAATAGGAAAGAGTGTTGACCGTCACCTCCGAGATCGAATTCAATCCCAGCACAAGGTTCGTCGAAAGTCCGCTGTTCAGATTGGTAAGAGGATCGTTGGTTTCGAGGCCATCCACGATGTAGCCATTGGAAAGGGCGGGCAACCCGTTGAATTCCACATTGCCGTAGCCGTTGGTGCTCCCCACGAAATCGTTGCCGTTCCCGGCCGTGTTGATCAGGGCGCCGGGAGCAAACTGCAGAGGGTAGGTTAAGTCTCCGCCGGGATTAGGCAGATTCTCCAAAGCCGGAGCGTTTAAGTTTGTAGAAGTGTTGGCATTTTCCGAATTGATCAACGGCAGTTGGGAACTCACTTCGACGGTTTCTCTTGGTTGAGCAATCTTGAGGATGAAATTGACCGTTTGCTTCTGTCCGAGACCGGAAAAAACGTAGTCGTTCTCCTGGGGCTCGAAGCTTTTTCCCTGAACCCTGACCGAGTAGCTGCCGGGCTTTAGCTGGAGAAAGCTGAACCGGCCGTCTTCATCTGTTCTGGCCTGGCGGGTTGCCCCGGTGTCACGGCTGGTCACCTGCACGGTGGCGCCGGCGATGGCGGCGCCGGTTGAATCTGAGACGTGGCCAACAATGGCGCTGGTAGTTTCCCCTTGAGCCCGCGCCTTAGCGCAGAGGAGCGACAAGGCGACCGTCACAAAAATAGCCAAGCCAATGTTATGCAGAATCCTCATTGTTTCTTTTGACGGCGTAACTGCCGACGAAGTCGCTTTCGATGGTATTTAACTGCGGATTACAAACGACAGTTAATCATAGTTAATAACATCAAGCAAGATGGATTTGATCTACCGAGCGGCCGGCGTCAGGCTTGATTCTGAGGAGGATTATGTCTTTAGCGGGAAGGGACCTCTTCCCATGGAACTCCATTGCTGGCGCATGAAGCTGATTAGGGAGGGTCGGTCTCGGAAAGCTTCCGTTCCTCCGGCCTTGGTCACGGAGTACGCCGCGGCGAGATTGGCGAAGGCCAGGCAGTCTTCGAGCGCCGCGCCGCGCAGGTACAGATGAATGAAGCCGGCATTAAACGTATCGCCGGCGCCCACGTCATCGACCAGCGTTACCGTCGGGGGCGCAAGACTCCACTGCTCATCCTTTTTCCGGCAGATTGCTGATCCCGCGCCGCGTTTCACCACAACCACCTTGGTGAGTCCGGACAGAAGGTTCAGCGCTTGTGAAAGATCGTCGGTGCGGGCGATCTTTTTCGCCTCGCGATCGTTGGGAAAGAACAGATCGACATATTTGAGGACTTCGCGCAGGTCCTGCCCCCAAAGATTCTCCGGATCGTCGTTGGTATCAAGCGACGTGGATAGGCCGGCTTCTTTCGCGCGCTGGAATAAGTTGAGAATGCGCGGACGCAGGGCGCGGTGGAGGAAAAATGAGGAAAGATGGAGATGGCGGGCAGTGCGCACGTAGTCGATGTCGATATCGGAGTATTGCAGCTCAAACATGGTTCCCGGGTAGGTGAGGATGTAGCGATGCAGCCCGTGAGGCAGCACGATCGTGAGACCGGTAGATGTCTTGCCGGTCCCGTGCTTCACCCGGCTGGTGTCGACACCGGCTGCGGTGAGCCGTTCCTCTGCCATTTTGCCCAGCGGGTCGTTGCCGATCTTTGAAACAAAGCCGACCTGCGTCCCCAGGATGGACAGATTGTGGGCCATGATCGCGGAAGAACTGCCCAGGGTAAAAGCCATATCGCTGGCCAGCAACTCGCGGTCGGACGCGAGCTCCTTGGGCAAACCGTAAAGGATCAGGTCGAGGTTGAGCTCGCCGACCACACAGACCTCGATCATGCGGAATTCCTTTCTGTCTCTGAAATGGAGCGGCTTGTGGATTCAGGCATGGATTCTGACGTTTTGCACGACGCGGCTGATGGCGCCGCTAGGGCTGGGGGAATCTGGGCGCAGATTCCACCGCAAAGAAAAAAACAATCCGAGCAACTGTCCGAAGATCACATCCACTGCCGGGCGGTAATCGTCGGCAATGGTAACTGGAACACTGGCCTGCAAGTAGCGCTCTGCCAGGGAATCTTTATCCGGGAAGCCGCTGCCGGCTACAACCACCCTGGACTTGACCAGATGTTTTTTGCCGATCTCCTCAAGCAGGTCCAATTCATAGTGTTGGACGCGCCGATCGCCGGAGAGAAACCCAATGAACAGCGTGTGTTGGTCCAAAGCCGCCATCGGCCCATGACGCAGGCCCAAGGCGGATTCCGACATGGTGAGCGCTTTCCCCGCCGTAAGTTCCAACAGTTTGAGCGCGCTCTCCCGGGCTACGGCCCGCAAAGGACCCGAACCAACGAAACATGCTTTGGTATAAGAGTCAGTGGCCAGGGCTGCCGCGCAATCGGCGGCTCGCGGAAGGAAATCCTCGCCCGCACGCACCAGATGCGACAAAACTTCCTCGTAAGCAGACGGGTGGTCAACGTGCGCCAGAGCCTGGCCAAAGATCAGCATATTGGAAAATGAGCTGGTCATGGCCAGTCCGCGATCGTTCACCGCATCGTCCAGGCAAATGCTCAAGACCTGCGGCTCGCCGGCATTTTCGCGGATCATCCGGCCATTCGCGTTGCACGAGATTACGAGGTGATAAATGCCGGGCCAGTTCTTGCGAGCGTTTTCCAGTACTGCGACTCCCTCAGGGCTATCCCCCGACCGGGAAAACGAAATCCAGAGATACTTCTTTCCCGGAGTTACGAGTTCATCCATGTGGGTCAGGAGATCAGTGCTCGGGACAGGAGCCACCGGGCAGCGCCAACGGGTGCGGAGGAGATAACTAAGAGCTTGTCCGACATAGTCGGATGTACCGGCGCCAACGAGGAATACTGCGGGACGGTCTTCGGGATCAGCACGGAACCCGGCAAGCGAGAGGAAATCCGCGATCTGCGCCTGCCTTTTTTGGAAAATCCTAAAGGTAGATAACCAGGTCTCGGGCTGCTGCGCGATTTCCGCAGGCGTATGGGCCAGGCCGCGAGCGTTTTTTTCTTCTTCTGGAAGGCTCAGCAATTCAGAAAGAGCATTCACTTGCGCACTATTTCGTATCATTGCGTTTAATAACTTTTACTTTCGTCCGGCTTCCTTGTCAAGGGTACCATATGGGATTTGCAGCGAAAACGGGCGGGGCTGGTCGTGGTGCCTTGGGTTCGTCCGCCTATGAAAGTAGACAAAACCAAATCGGTCAAGGTAAAAGAGTGGTGTCGCAAACAAACCCGACGTAGCGGAGCTCATCCGAGGCGCGCTTACCGAGTCATCCGTGCTCAACGAAGAACGACGCCGACACATCCTCGACATTCTGAACCGCGACGGCCGCGTACTGGTCGTGGATCTGGCGAAGCAGTTTCGCACTTCGCAGGTCACCATCCGTAAGGATCTCGACGTCCTTCAGGCCCATGGCCGCATTCACCGCAGCCACGGCGGAGCGCTCCCTGCCCGAGAGAGCGCGCTGGAAGACCCAACACTTCTGGAAAAGGAGAAGCTGCATCGAAAGGAGAAGCTGCAGATTGCCGCTGCCGCCGCCCGCATGGTACAGGAAAGCCAGGTGGTGATTCTGGATTCCGGAACCACGACCACGGCCATCGCGCGAGCACTGCGCAAGTTTGAAAGTCTGACGATCATTACCAACGCGGTAAACATTGCAGCCGAACTATCCGGCTCTTCGCTTGAAGTGATCCTGACCGGAGGAACCCTGCGGAAAAATTCGTTCTCCCTGGTGGGTCCGATCGCGGAGGAGACCCTCCGACGCCTCAATGCCGACATCCTGTTTCTGGGAGTCGATGGCTTTGACGTGCATCACGGACTGAGTACGCCGAACCTGCTGGAAGCCAAAGTCAATCGGGCGATGATGGATGTGGCCCGGGTGGTGGTCGCGGTCTGCGATTCCAGCAAGTTCGGACGTCGCAGCCTGTCATCCATTGCAGCTCCATCAGCCGTGCATCATCTGATCACAGACCGCGGCATTCCCAAAGCCGATCTGGCGGCGCTGAAGAAGGCAGGAATCCAGGTAACCGTGGTCTAGCGAGGGACGGAAACCTCCCGCGCCATCGCGACTTTCAGAGCCTCTCTCAATAAAACGAAAGTAAAAGGAATTGATCGTAATATACTGTGGGGCTGCAACGCGGACGGAGTTTGCCGGCAGGGCAATCCGGAGTAAAAGCACACCATCGAGCACTCTATCGTCATGAGGCACCTTCGGGTCGTCGCGCTTCTCATGCTGGCCATGCTGGGGCTTGCATCCGGTCGTGGGGCCGGACAAAGCGCCGCAGGAAGTAAGGGCGGCGCACAAATCTCCAGCGTTTCTCCAGACCTGACCATTGGGAGCCGGATCCTCAGGGTTGAATTCAACCGGGAACTGCACAGCCGCGTGATCCCGCTATTCGGCGGATCGACCGGCGCAATGGTTTCTTTCTCGGCTTCCGAAACGCTCATTGGCAAGGATCACACGTGGGGCGATTTTGCCCTGAGCTCAAGCCACCGCGAGCAAGTCTCCGACATATTCGGAGCCGGCGAGCGACTCTGGCTGACGGGAAAGTCAGGGAACCTGCTGAAGAAGCTTTCCGTCACCGTATACAAGGATTTTCCCTCGATTGCCATCTTTGACGTGGAGTACACGAACCAGGGCGTGACCCCTCTGATAATCCGCGGCTGGGCCAACAATCAGTACCGGCTTCGTTCCCTGCCCGGGGCCGCGATTCCCAAATTCTGGTCCTACCAGAGTGGCTCGTACGAAAAGCGCCCGGACTGGGTGCGGCCCTTGCGCGTGGGATTTGGTCAGGAGAACTATCTCGGCATGAATGCCAGCGATTACGGCGGCGGAACACCGGTGATTGACGTGTGGCGGCGGGATGTGGGGCTTGCAGTCGGGCACGTAGAACCGGTGCCGCGACTCATTTCACTTCCTGTCTCCATGCCGGACGCAAACCATGCCCGGGTCGCCGTGCAATCGAACCGCGAACAGATACTGGATCCGGGCGAGACCCTGCATACACTTCGGACTTTTGTTTCCGTGCACCAGGGGGATTATTTCCGCACGCTCGCCGATTACCGGCGCCTGATGATTCGACAGGGATTTCAAATGGCACACGCTCCCGACAGTGCCTTTGGCCCGATCTGGTGCGCCTGGGGCTACGGTCGCTCGGCGCAGCTCAAGCAGGTTTACGAGACGCTTCCCACAGCCAAGAAACTCGGCTTCGCCTGGGTAACCCTGGATGATGGCTGGCAGAATAAGTATGGAGATTGGCAGCTGGATCCAAAAAAGTTTCCCCACGGCGATGCGGATATGAAAGCGCTGGTCCAGCGAATTCACGACGAGGGTTTTCGAGCCCAACTATGGTGGTCGCCGCTGAGCGCAGTGCCGGATTCCCAACTTCTCAAAGAGCACCCCGATTTTGCTCTTCTCAATCGCGACGGCTCGAGGCGAAAGATTTCCTGGTGGAATTCCGACTACCTCTGCCCGGCAGACCGGCGAGTGGTGGAGTATCACAAGGCGTTAGTGCGAAAAATTCTGGGGGACTGGGGGTTCGATGGTCTCAAGCTCGACGGCCAGCACATGAACGCGGTACCGCGCTGTTACAATCCGGCACACCATCACAAGAGTCCGGAGGATTCTGTGGAAGCGCTGCCGGATTTCTTTCGCGAGCTTTACGAAACCGCGCGAAGTGTGAAACCGGATGCTTTGGTCGAGTTCTGCCCATGCGGCACCGCCTATTCGTTTTTTACCATGCCGCACTTCAACATGTCGGTGGCATCCGATCCGGAGAGCTCATTCCAGGTTCGATCGAAGGGGAAGACTTTGAAGGCGCTCATGGGAGACGATATCCCCTACTTTGGCGACCACGTCGAGCTGAGCGATGGAGGCAACGATTTTGCCTCAACGGTCGGCGTGGGCGGTGTGGTCGGCACGCAGTTCGTGCTCCCCAATCTCGTGACCAAGCATGGCAAGTCGGATCTCACGCCCGAGCGAGAGATACTTTTCGCAAAATGGATGCAGATATACAAACACAAAATGCTTTCGCGCGGGGAGTATCTGGGAGAGCTTTACGATATCGGCTTCGATCGACCTGAGGCGCACGCGATCCGCAAGGGCAAGGAAATGTACTACGCCTTTTTTGCGCGGGGGTGGAGTGGACCGCTGGAGCTGCGCGGTCTGCAGGACCGCACCTACCATGTGGTGGATTACGTCAATGGAAAGGATTTCGGACTGGTGCGCGGGCCGAAAGCGACGATTTCCGCTCGCTTCGATCAACATCTTTTGCTCGAAGCGCAACCGCAATAGGCGTCGATGCGGGCGACGGTGCGCCTTCCCGCATTGCGCGCTTTCCCGCGCTACTCGTCATTTCGTTTGAATATTTTCAGGTAGTCGTCGCTTTGCACTTGGTAGGTCCCGGCGGCGTCCCCCCAAATGTAGCGAGTCTCCGGTTGCGTTTCATCGGCTACGCCGACGAGCTTGTAGTGCGCCGCCGCGTATTTCTGGAACCAATCCAAGATAAACGTGTTGGAGCCGGGCCGCATCTGCCACGAAGTGGATACAGCGACAAAAACCATATATTCGGGATGATTGCGCTCGATCTCGGCAATCATTTCCTTCTGCATTTCGAGGGCATACGCCTGCGGTTCGAAAAATGGATAGGTGTAAATGTAGCCGGTGGCCGAATGTCGTCTGGCGTAGAAGTAAATCTCCGGCTCCGAACCAAGCACAGCGATCCGCGCACCTTCTTGAGTTTGGCGGTTAATGTATCGGGCTATGGGGATCGCCTCCGGAAAAGGGTTGTTTCCGTAAACCCGCCGGCAAACCGCGATGGGGTCCAGCCGAAATAGAAGGTCACTTTGGCCGACCACGGAGACGATCAGAACAACCAAGAACACGGCTGCAGGCAGGCCCGCCAGCCACAATTTTGGCGAAAGGCGCCTTACTTCATGCGTGGCCGAACTCACCGCAACACCTACGAGGATGCTGGCCAGCGGAAGGATGAGAATGAAATAATGAGGTCGAAAGTAGAAGCCCGCACATACGGCGCCCCAGGAGAAAAAGAGCAACCCAGCCAGAAACCACGCGTGCTTCCACGTGGAGGGATCCCAAATGACTGCCGCGACCCCGAGGGCGGCAAGAATCCACACCAGGAAGTACGGTTCCATGACCTGAGAACCCATGACGAACAGGTTCAGCGAGCTGTTCCACAGCGTATTTACCGATGCGTATTGGCTGGCGTAGGAGACCGTCCAGAACCACATTCTTCCAAGATCGCCGGCCACAAAGAGGACCAGGCACGTCAAGGCGAAGGGCAGAGCCGCACCAGCGCTGTAAGTCGCAAGATGTTTGGCAACGGCTCCCCAATTTTTGTGGCGCCCTTCGCTCGCCACCAGATAGAACACGCCGAATGCGGTGAACGCGAGGCCCGGCTGTTTGGCAACAAAGGCGAAGCCCAGCAGAAATCCCGCTAAAAAATAGAGCGGCATTTTCTGTTTGTCCATGGCCTTGAGCAGGACAAGAATTCCACCCAAAGCAGAAAGCACGACAAAATGTGATGCATGAGCCTGGAGGCCAAGCACGGCCTCGCTGGTAGAAAGCAAGGCGTATGTCCCAGCAGAGATGATGCCCGCCAGCTCCCCGAACAGCCGCTTGACCAGGAAAAAGACCAGGATCACAGTGACCGCGTTGACCACGAGAAGCCCGAGGTGGATGCCCGCTGCGGTTTGACCGAATAGTGCCATCATCAGAGCGTAGGCGGCGTAAGTTCCCGGTAATTTCATGTTGTAGGCCAGTTGGTAAGGCGGGATGCCTTGCAGCATCAGCCGGCCCACATAGGCATATTCTCCTTCGTCACGCTCCAGCGGCATATTGCGCAAGTGGAAGCGGACGATGGAGAAAAAGATGATGATGAGGCCGAGGACCGCGATCGATAACCGGCTCGAGCCAAAACGAGGGATGAGTTTCGCAATCGGCTTGTGTTCTCGCTTTTGCAGGGTTTGACCCATGGACCGACAAGTGTACAAAGGGAAGCCTACGCTGCGCAGCGAAGATCGCACGTAGTGTTAATGTCAGGTTACACAGAGGTTAAAATTTGGCTACAAACATACTTACCCGACACCCTGCACGGTATTCTTTTTGATTGCAGCTCGCCCGGGAGTCACTCCGTTTCATGCCCACCGCAAAAGCACGCAAACGTCGCAAGCGCGCCGCACAACGGATGCCGTCATCGATGATAGTTGAGGCGCAGTCTGCCGTCACGCTGCCGCCCCCGCAGACCCCTAACTCTGAAGCGGCACCCTCCGCCTCGGCTCTACAGCTAAGGACCCGGATCGCCTTGGCCATGGTGCTTGCGATCATGACGTTTGCTCTCTATTACCCTGTCATTCATCATCCCTTCTCCAACTACGATGACGGGGAATATGTCGTGCAAAACGACAGGATCCACCGGGGAGTTAACTGGACCACAGCGCGGTGGGCGCTGACTTCAATCGAGCACGCCAACTGGCACCCGGTTACTTGGCTTTCGCACGCCTTGGACTGGCAGCTGTTCGGCCCGTTGGCCGGTGGCCACCACTTCACCAGTCAGCTTTTGCACGTTCTGAACGTTACGCTCCTGTTCCTTTTCCTGACGGGGGTAACCCGGTCAAAGGCGCGGAGTCTTGTGGTGGCGGCGTTGTTTGCCCTCCATCCCATCAATGTGGAGAGTGTCGCCTGGATCGCGGAGCGCAAAAACGTATTGTGCACTTTCTTCTTTCTGCTGGCGCTGCTGGCTTACGCGCGCTACGCGCGCCGGCCGAATATAAGGCGCTATTTATTGGTGGCATTGCTGTTTGCCCTGGGCCTTGCTTCCAAGCCGATGGTTGTCACGTTTCCCTTTGTGCTGCTGCTGCTGGATTATTGGCCATTGCGCCGCATCGAGGGCTGGAGCCAGCCTTCCGCCGATTTTCCCGCGCAGCAATTCTCGGCAGGGAAACTACTCGTGGAGAAACTGCCGTTGATCGCGCTTAGCGCCGCCGACAGCCTGATTACGTTGATCGCGCAGCACAAAGCGGAGGCCATCCGTACGGCGGCAAAGTTTCCGCTGCACTTGAGGATCGAAAACGCAATTTTTTCGACCGCCACGTATCTGTGGAAGGTAATTTGGCCAGCCCGCCTGGCGGTGCTGTACCCCTATCCCGGTGGCGGTGTCGCAGCCTGGCGACTGCTTACCGCCGCAGTGGTGCTGATCGGGATCAGCGCCTGGGCGTGGCGACTGCGCGCCAGGCACTCCTATCTCATCGTTGGATGGCTGTGGTTTCTCGGCATGTTGGTGCCGGTCATCGGATTGATTCAGGTAGGCGACCAGGGAATGGCAGACCGCTATGCGTATCTTCCGCTCGTAGGAATTTTTCTCGGCGTGGGGTGGGGCATCTTCGATCTGCTGGAGAACATGGGGAAGCAATGGCGCTGGATAGCCGGGGTTGTTGGCGCAGTGGTTCTGGCAATCCTGGCTGGTCTCAGCCGGCGCCAGATCGGATTCTGGCAGACGAATTTTGATTTGTGGGTGCATACGGCTGCGGTTACACAGAACAATGTCTCCGCCTACGACGTGGCGGGATCAGAGCTGTTGCTGCGCGCCATGAACAAGGGCCTTAACTACTCCGGCGAGGCGCAAGTCTATTTTCAGAAGGCGCTCGAGATCAATCCCAATGACAGTGAGGCGCTGATGAATACTGGCGGCGACCTTCAGGCGCACGGGAAGTTCGCGGAAGCGCTGCAGAAGTACAAGCTTGCTTTGCAGCACGTGGATGATAACTTTCTTAAGGCGCAAATACTCAGCGACATCGGCTCTGCCTACGAGCAGATGGGCGATTTCGCCACAGCCCGCGAATACTATCACCAGGGCCTTCTAGTCAGTCCGAGCCCTGACAATACATCATTCATAGGCTATGCCCGCACCTTCACTGACGAGAAGATCGCGTCGCTGGCTGTAACCTTGGCAAAACGCCCGACTGCCAAGGGTTACTTTCAAATGGGACGATTGCAGGATGCCGGAGGGTACACCTCTGCGGCAAAGATCTCTTACCAGCGTGCAATCGAGTTGGACCCGAGTCTCCAAGCCGCTCGGGTTGCCCTCGACCGCGATTCCAAGAGCAAACGCTGACTGATTGCCCGAAGTTCTCTGTTGTTCTCTCCTAAAAACCGCGGCTGTTAACGAGTGTGGACTATTGCTGTGAGGAGCTGCCCGGCGACTGCGGAGACGTCGATTGCGGCTGCACCGCGCCGGTGGAATTCGACGACGGCATCTGCTGAGACGCGGGAACCATGGTCAACTGAGTGGGTCCAGGGATATCAATACCGCGATCAAACCTAGGGTCGTAGAAAAAAAACCACTGGTTGTAGTGGTTCTTGCTATTGAACTCGCGAATCGTTTTCTTCGGACTGGTGCTAACCACGCCGACGAGGACTCCACCGCCAAGGGTGGGGTTGTCCGACGACGAGCCGGGCGCAGAGGATTGCGGGTTGAGGCCCGCCGATGAATCGGCTTCGGAGCTTGACTGAGGCGCCGCTTCCGGGTTTGCACCGTCGAGCTGCCCCCCCGCGGCGGATGAATCGGGAGATTCTCCTGGACTGGAATTTGAACCATTTTGGCCCGCGCCGGGTTGCAGACCGTTGGCTGAGCTGACGGTGAAGGCCGCAATATCCCCCATGCGCAGCAGCCGGAAGTCTTTCCCGGTGATGGGGTCTTTATAGCGCCTGCGCAGATAGCGAACGCCGCTCGTGTGATCCAGATCATCCAAAGTCATGGGGAATCGCCCGCTTTTTTTGGTGAAGCGGGAAATCGCGCGCCGGTATTCGGTGGCACGGTGGATTAGTTCTTCTTCCCGATCACGCTGGATCTCCGTCGTGATCTTTGCGGCCACAACAGCGGCGGTTATCGTCATCAAGGCCACAAGGAGAAGGAGCGTGAGCAGGACATACCCCTGTTGAGAGGATTTGCGACCGTAGCTTGAGGTTATGTTCATTACGATTGCCTGCCGCCGCTACCTAAAAGCTGTACTTCAGGCCGAGCTGGAGAGTTCTGGGGCGATGCGAGTCAACCGGATGCAGGAATGCGCTTCCGGTTGTGCAGTCCACATTGACCGGTGGAGTTCCCAGTGGCGCGCCCGGGATTGGCGTCAGGCCGCCCGCCGCTGTGTTGTTATACCCCCCATAACAGCCGATCACGTTGGAGGCCGTATTGCCGAGGTTCGAGTCGAAGATTCGAAACTGGGTATGGTTGAATACGTTGAAACCTTCGACGCGAAACTCCAATGTGCTCCCTTCAGTAACTTTGAAGTTTTTCAGCAACGTCATATCGAAGTTCAGTCGATGTGGATTGTTCAGGAAATTACGCCCTGCGTCGCCGAAAGTGAGCCCCTGAGGGGCGGCAAAGGCGGCCGGGTTGAAAAGCAGAGGCCCCACGCTGCCAAGATTTGAAACCGGCACAGACGGATGGGATCGCGGATCTGCCACGACATCGGGGTAGGAACCTGCGCCGGCCAGGTTGGCGACGCCGGCATTGTCGGCTACCGAGATCCCGTTATCGCCGCCGCCGTTAATGACGGTGAACGGCGTCCCGGACTGGAACGAGGTGATCCCGGAAAGCTGCCAGCCGTCCAGAAGCAGGTGCAGAAAGCGGGAACTGCTCTGGGCGGAGGGCGGTTTGGGATCGCCGGCAACCGTATTCCCACTCGCCGGCGAGATCGCCGCTCGCTCGAAAAAGCCGCTCAGCTTGGGGAGGGAATAAATGTAGTTCACATTCAGCAGGTGCCGCTCGTCGAAGTTCGAACTTGCCCATCCTGACTTGATATTCGCGGAATTTACAAAAGACGCATCCGAGCGATCGGAAGAATCGTCGAAGGAATGGCTATACGTGTAGGAAGCGCCGATTGTAACCGGGCCTCGCGTGCGCCGGATGGTAGCTTGCAGGGCGTGATATTGGGAATCGGCGATGTTCTGCAGGGAAAGCACGCGCCCAATTCCCGGAGCGAAAGTGCGCAAGGCGCTGGGAGGGGGGAGCTTGGCCGAGTTCAGGCTGTAGCAGGCGGCGGCCATGTTCTGCCACGCGGGCTGATTCGGAGTTACGACAATCCCGTTCCCCAGGGTGAAACTGCCGAGAATGTATTTTGTGTCCGCGAGATTGACCGTCCCGTTATAGCTGGAGCAGTCGCTGGCCATGATCGGCTGACCAGGTGAGTAGGGATTGCCGTCGAGGAATATCCCATTGTCCGGGCCGGTCGGCGGAACGGGGAGCTGGTTGAGTTGCAATTCCGCCGAGAGATGAGTGCCTTTGCTGCCGACATAGGCAATGGTGCCCACCATATCTTTGGGAAGCTGGCGCTGGATGCTTAAGCTCCACTGCTGCGCATACGACCAGACAGTCTTGGTGGGAATGGAAGTTACGTCGATGGGATACGCGACTCCGCCGCCGATGTCGGTGTATCCCTGCACCGGATTGGTTTGCGTCATCGTCAGCACCAGCGGCGGACCGCCTTCCAATGACCCGGTATTGGCTTCCTTCGGTGTGCCGTGCTCGTAGAACAATCCGTAGCCGCCCCGAATCGAGGTCTTGCCATCGCCCTTCGGATCCCAGGCGAAACCGATTCTCGGTGCAGGATTAAAGATGTGGCTGCTCATGCAGCTGTCCGGAATTCCGTTTTTGCCGCACTGGACCAATCCGTTTGTGACAACCGAGTTCTGCCCCAGGGGAAGCGTAATCGGACTGCCGTTGTAGAGGATGTTTCCCCCTCCGAACCCCTGCGGATTGACCGGAGCTATCGTTACATTGCCGGCTTCGGCCCGGTTGAACGAGCTCTCAACCCAGTTGTAGGCATTGAGATTGTTTTCATGGAATTGGGTGAACAGACTGAAACGAATGCCCAGGTTGAGGGTAAGACGCTGGTTGACCCGCCAGTCATCTTGCGCGTACGGTTCAACAACGTAGTAGTCGTTGTAATACTTGAGCTGGGCGCTGTCTTGTTGAAAGCTGTATACGGCAGGGCCGCTGCTGAAAGGCAGCTGTCCTAAAAAGTCTGCAAAGGCGTTGCCGCTCCCGTTGCCGTTGAGGTTGGTAAACCCAAGAATGCCTTGCAGGTCGCCAGTGGCCGATCCGATCGCTCCGTTGGTTTCCGTGCGCCGGGAATCCACCGCCTGCACGCCCATTTGCAGCGTGTGCGGACCGATCGCCTTGGTCAGGCTGTCGCTGAGGCTATAGGTTGGGTTGGTGTGCTGCCAGGGCGTGTATGCGGTATCGACTGCGAAGCCGTTGCCTCCGTAAACCCCGTTTGTACCGCCCACAATCAGCGCGGGAAGCTTGTTTCCGCCAAAGCCGTTGTCGAAGATTTGCCCGATGCCGCTGGTGACTCCGTTAATGTTTCTGGGAACGGTCGCATTTACATTTCCACCCGGGCCACTGATGCCGCGCAGCGTAATGTTGGAGTTGACATAACTGGCGACGAACTCATTCACCAGAGTCGGACTTATGGTAGCGGTCAGGCGCGCCACCATGCTGGTGCCGGGACCGTTGAGGCGGTTCTCCACGGTCGGGAAATTCTGCTCGTGAACCGCGGCGGTCTGCAGATAGCCCCATTGAGGATTGGTGGTGGTAGTGTCCCAGGAATCGTGAATATAGCGAAAAGCCGCGCGCAGGTTATCCGTAAAGTCGTAATCGAAGCGGCCCAGTTCCTCCCGCCAATACGTCGGGGGAGAAACCGCGGCTACATAGCAGGGGACGAACGGCTGGTTCGTCTCGGGGTTCACCTGGCCTGCCAGGCTGGAGTTGCAGCCGTAGCTTGCGTTGGGCTGAGGGATCAGCGAATTCATCAGGATGACGCTGTTGGGATTCAGCGAGGTGGGCGTGCTGCCGCTGGTTGAGCCCAGGTGATTGCCGAAAAATGTGAAGTACGGACCGGGCCGCCCCGCCGAAGGCGACTCGCCGGGACAGTCCGGATACTGCACGCGATTGAATTTCGTTTGCTGGTCGGGAAGCACGAACGGACAAACATCGCTGAAGTCTCCGGCACGTTCCGCCGTGGTGGGAACCGCGGCATTGAAGTCCCCCGGTTCATTGCCGGGTCCGAGCGGTGACTTCTCCAGACGAAACTCTTCCGACCAGAAGAAAAATGCTTTCTTCTTTTGCGTGTTGAAAACGCCCGGAATCGAAACCGGCCCACCCAGGGTAAATCCGAAATCCTGCCGGCGGTACAGCGGGGCTTTGCCAGGTGGATCGAAGTAGTTGCGGGCGTTAAAAAACTCATTGCGCACAAAGTCGTAAGCGCCGCCATGCCATTGCGGGGTTCCCGACTTGGTGGTGACCAGCACGGTGCCGGAGGCAGTTCGCCCGTATTGCGCTCCGTAATTCGAGGTCAGCACTTTTACTTCCTGGATGGCGTCGAGGCTGGGATAAACCATGAGCGTGCTTTCAGCGCCGTTCAGCCCCGCGTTAAGAACGTCGCTGCCGTCGACGTCGAAGTTGTTGTATTCGACACGGCCGCCATTCACGCTGTATTTCACACTGCCCGCCACTCCAACCTTGGCTTCATCCTGGCCGGTCTGATTGCTGACGCCAGGAGCCAGGGCGATCAGTTGTGTGAAGTTGCGTCCGTTCAGCCCGGTTTCCTGAACCTCTTTTTCCGTGATCGTTCCCGAGACCGTGGCATTTTGCGTTTCTACTTCTGCCGCGCCGCCGGCCGTCACGTTCACTTTCTCCACTGCGCTGGGCGGGGCCAGGCTCGCAGGGATCTCCACGGTTTGACCAGCGGTAAGGGTCACATCGGTTTCCAGAGGAGCGAAGTTCTGCATGGTCACGCTGAGCTTGTAGGCTCCGGGCGCCAGACCTGTAATCTCGAACTGGCCGCGTTCGTTCGAGGTGACAGTCTTCGTTCCCGAGGGACCGGTCACCGTCACGGTCGCACCCGCGATGACCGCGCCGGTGGGGTCGGAGACGACTCCGGACAACTTGGCGTTCCCCGATTGAGCTATCGTTGCCTGGGTTCCGGCTGCAGCAGATCCTGTCTGCTGCCCTCCGGTAGCCGGCGGAGGAGCGGATGCCGGGGCTTGCTCGGCGCTCGGTGCGGGCGGCGGCGGAGGAGCAGCCGTCAGCACGCCGTCAACTTCTTTGTTGTCGCCCTGGTATACCGACACGCTGACTTCGAACAGTTCGAATCCCGGCGCTGTGATCTTCACCGTGTAACTTCCGGGAGTAAGACCATTGATGCTGTACTGCCCGGCCTGATTGGTAGTGGCCGCCTGCCCGCCGCCGGCTCCTTCCACGGTGACGATGGCGTCGGGAACCGGCGCGCCGGTAGGGATGATAACCGTCCCATGCAGCGAACCGGCCGTTTGTCCCAGCCCCGGAATGCTTGACCCGGAAAGAAATGAGATGATCAGAAGCAGGAAGAAGCCATGAAATCTCACTGAACACACCCCCGCGGTAGCAACAAGCCACTGCTGCGAAGAAAACACAGGCGGCTGATCGAGACGACGGACCCTTGAGTAAGAGGTTCAAAGTACCCGGCGATTGTTACAACCGAATGAAGAGAAGGTTAATTTCCCGTGACAGAATGTTTAGGCTCTGCAGAAGAGCGACTGGCCTGCAGCTTCGAAAATTTCGCTGCCCCGGATCAGGAAATTAGCGGCAGGTACCACGGCAGGTTACAGGAGCACACGATCTGCACAGCAAGTTAACACTGAACCGGGTGTCGGCAAGTTTTTGCAACCATTGGGATTGGGCTGCCGTTTTCCACAGAGATTCTCGCCTTCGCAACCAGAAATTCACGAGACTTTAATTTTTCCGTCATCCTGACGTAACAGGCTTCCGCGATAGTTTGTTCGCGCGATACGACCGCAAAGGTCGCGCTTTTCCTACATCCAGGTCAGCTTGCAAGGCTCTTGCCGCCGAGTCCAAGCAACGAGCGGGCAACCGGGCGGGAGCCGAATCGTTAAACGAAATCACCACCAGCATTTTCAAGGAGACTTCGACATGAAGAGGAAAACACTAGCAGTGACGCTGGTTGTTCTGGCGTCGCTGCTGCTGGGCACAAATGCTTTTGCAATAACCACCAATAACTGCTCGTCGGGCACCAACCTGAAGTTCGTGGGCGTGGGCTCTTCGGCGCAGATCAATGCTCTGGGCGCTGCCGCGGCCACCCTGCTTCTGGCTACGCCTGACAACGCCTACTCGCTGATCACCTTCAAGACGGCGAGCATCACGGACAAGCGCACGGGCTTGACCGACACCGGCCTCACCGCTTTTGTGGTCTGGGATCCCGTTCCGGTTACGTGCGATGCATACGTCTACTTCCAGACCGACTCCGGCGTGGGCGATAAAGACTTCTTCGCCTATGAGAAATTCACCGGCTCGTCAACTGTCACCGGCAAGCAGCACTTCAACAGCGTGGCAGCAGCCTATGCCACCGTACCCACCGGCACCTTCACCCCGGCCAACGTAATCGCCGGCATGACCGATGGCTGCTGGACGGGCAGCATCAACGGCACCTCCTGCGGCGCGGTAAACCAAATCCCGTCGACGATCTCGACCGCTCTCAACACCACACCGGAGTCTTACCTCGACCAGAACGGAGCGGGTGTTCCGCCAGGGGCATTGTCGTATTGCGGAAACGTTTCGTCGGTTGCAGTTACCTCCCAGTTTTATTGCTACTTCAACGCGGCCGGCACCGACATCCGGCCGGAAGATGCCCTCTACGCCTTCAAGCGCGCCCTGGCGCCCTATAACGGCGCGGTGCCTGCGACTGGCCACGGCGGCACGCTGACCGGTCTGGGCTATGGCGCGAGCGCCGGTTGCACCGGCGGCACGGCGACGATCGGATGCGCTTTCCTGGATTCGTTCAACCAGGGCTCGAAGTTCTTCACGGCCCTGTGGGCGCTCTCCGGGAGCGACCCGATTTCAAAGGGTACGCTGCCCAAGTACACGACGTTCAACGTAGGCGCGGTTCCGGTGGTGGTCATCGCCGGCAACGAAGACACCGGCAACCTCGGCTCGACTTACACCGACGCTGCCCATAATACCAACTACACCTACAACAACATCAACCGCCAAATCCTGGCGCAAGTCTTCTCCGGCTACATTGGCTGCCTGGGAGACCTGCAAGCGACAGCAGCCGGTCCCGCCGCACCGGGGGCCGCCATTCCCTTGCAGGTGATCGAGCGCGAAGCTCAATCCGGTACCTACAACTCGATGGAGTTCACCGGTGTCCGCACGCAACAGGGCGGCCCGCTGGCCTCGACTCACTTCCCCAACGCGAACGCCGATAGCGGCCAGGAACAGTTCAACGATCCGAACGTGTTCCCCAGCCACACCGGCGGAACCGATTGCAGCTTCAGCAGCGCGTTGTATCCCAGCGCCAACTGCTTCAACCCTCTCTTCCTCAGCTACGACGGAACCGACATCAAGGTCGGCAGCAACTGCCAGGGCCATGCTAATGGCACGGCGCCCGGACTGCCGGTTCGCCTGCGCGCCATCGGAACGGGTCAGTTGGTCAAGGCGACCTCCGGCCGGCTCAACGTCGCCGCCAGTTCGTCGACGAAGGTATTCAACCCGATCAGCTACAGCTTCTGGGGATTCGGCAACCTGGGCCCGCTGTGCAGCACCATCAGCGGCACCTCCTGCAACGGAACTCCCAAATGGCTGGGCCACTACCTGACGGTGGATGGCATTGATCCGCTGTTCATCACCCCAGGTGGTGAGTTCGATCCCACGCCCAATCCATCCGGGCCTTACAACCCGCCGGTTTGCGATTTCACCGCTCCCTGCCCGACCATACCTTTCACCCACATCTTGGATGGAAGCTATCCGTTGTGGCAAATCCTGCGCACGGTCACGTTTGCTCCCGTGACTGGCAAAATCAACCCCCCTCCGGCCGTGCTGGACATGATCGCCAACGAAGAAAAGACTGCTGACGCTGGCACCCTGTCCGACTATGTTCCCTTCCTGACCAACATTACCGGTACGATTGGAAGCGGAAACTACACCGGCGACCTGAACTTGTTCGTCTTCCGCTCGCACTTTGAGCAGACGGGCCTTACGGTTAAGCCGGCCAATGGTCACATCGGTTGCACCGGGGCCCATCCCTTCACCGGAGTCAGCCTGCAGGGCGGAACCAGCACATCTTCTACCTGCCTGGTTGATTTCGGCAACGACGTAGGCGGTTCGGTTTTGACAGTGCAAGAGGATGTAGACTTCATTGCCGACTTCGGCACGGAAGAATACTATCTGCGCCAGTGAACCCTTAACCGCTGTAATGCCGGCAAAGAGGGAGAGGCCAAGCGGCCTCTCCCTCTTCCGGCGTTGTTGCTTGCATTCGCGCAACGCACATGTCTACCTCTGCACTCGCCATGCCGCCGCGTGCGGAAGCCGCAATCGCGAAATCGGCGGTCGAAGATCATGGGATTCAAATCAATTTCCTGGAATTGGAGATCAGTCGTGCTGTTTATAAATCGGTTTTGGGATTCCTTTGTTTGCTTCATCGGAACCTTCGCGTTGGTATGTATTCTGGTTGCGCTGGCGGCGAGCGGAGCCGGAGCGCAGTCTTCGGCA
>DATKPV010000102.1:0-27670 GCA_035523915.1 Candidatus Aquilonibacter sp.
AAGGTATCTTCGCCGCCGGTCTGAAAAGTAAGAAAGTGGTTGAAGACCTGATCGCCGTAGCGGTAGCCGATGCGCGCGCCCAGCTTGCGGGTAATGTCCCAGGCCAGCTCAAACTGGTTTCTCTTCCAGGTTTGATTGAAGGAGGACTCGGTCAGAGTGTCGGTGGTAGCGGGCGCTGTCGCGCTCAGTGGGGTCAACAGGTTGCAGGTTGCCGTGCATACGCTGTCGACCTCGGAGAAATTGCCGCTCTCCGGGATGCGAAAGGCCCAGAAATAGAATTTCTCGATCGCCCGCAGATGACTGGCGATGTGCACCGTGGTTTCGAGATCGAGCACGTCGGAGATCTGGTTCACCGTGGCCGTCCCGGTGCCGAGGAAAGCGCGGGTATTGGTTCGCGTGAGCAGTCCGTTGAAAGACTCGTAAAGCGGCGTGGTCATATCGGCCCAGCTATAGGAAAACGAACCGACCACATCCACCCGCTGCCAGTAATTGCTGCGGAATCCGAGGCGCTCAATTGGCGTGGTGGTCCGGACGCGCTGATCGCGCAGGTAACTGAAGTAAGCGCTGCAGGTTGTGTTGGTAAGGGTTCCCGTGGAATCGATCAGGCTGGTAGCGGGCGCTTTTACCGCGCAGGGTACTTTGTTGGCCGTATCGATGGACAGCCCCAGTTCGACGGGGGCCCCTCCAGGCAGCAGCGCAGGCGCGAAGGGAGTGAGCTGCGCGTCGGTGTCGCCGCGATAATAGTTGAGAAATTGGTCGTAACTGACAACCGTGCGCGGCAAGATCCTCCAGTCCACGCCCATGCGATAGGAGTTCATGGTCGTGTTCCAGGGCAGCAACAGCAATCCTTCCGTGCCTTCGTGCACGCTGCTGTAGGTGGGCCCGTTCATGTTGTTGTGCGAATACCCCAGGCGAAAACTGATCCGCGATTGAGGAAGCAGAGTGAGATCGACGTCGGTCATGCGGCGGGTGGTTTCAAATTCGGCCGGCGAATTCAGGGCCGGAATCGAGGGGGTTGAGGTTGGCGGATTGAGGGGATTGGCCAGCAGGTTGTAGTCGGAGAAGTACTGGTCTCGCCGGAAGCTGCCTTGCAGGTTGTACCACTTGTGCTTGTCGGCGCGAAGCCGCAGGGCATTGTCGGGATCGCCTCCCCAGCCGAAGCTGTTGAGGTAAAGATCGTCGAAGAGCATGCCCTGGTGGTCGAGCGACTGCAGGGAGAGAGTTTCATCGAGGATGCGCGGTCCGGTGTGCAGATTGACCAGGGTGTCGTACATGTCGCCGCTGCCGGTCACGTCGTTGGTGCGATAGCCGAGTTCGACCGACGAATGCATCTGGTAGCCGGCCCCGATGACTCCATCCGGCTCCGGGTTCTGGCTGGAGCTCGTCTGGGCAAACAGCTTCGCGGAAAACAGGCTGATCAGGCCGCAAAGCAACAGAGCGAGAATCCCGAGCAATCCGGAGCCGCGGCTGTTGCTGGAGGAATCGGCCTTCGATTCCGGCGCAGAAGACCGCAATGCCACGTTCCAGATGAGCAATGATTGCAAAGCGAATTTCCTTGGGGATGCCATCGGTTGTCCCTCACTCACTTGAAAAACACACTGCTGAAGTTGGAGCCGTGAATGGCTTCATGGCACATGGTGCAAGCCTGATATTTCGCCGATTGGTTGTGAACCGGCCCTTCCGGCCCCTGCGTGGGGAAGGTATGGCATTGCAGGCAGAGCATGTTCACCAGGCTCACTTTGAGGAGCCGCGGATTGGTGGAACCGTGGGGCGTGTGGCAACTGGTGCAGCCTTCGGTCTTCACCGGCACATGCTCGTAGACGAAAGGTCCCTGCTTATCGACATGGCATTTGAAGCAGACGGCATCGCCGCTGGGCAGGCTCTGCACCTGGCGCAAAAGGCCTGTGCCATGCGGGTTATGACAATCACCGCACTGGACCAATCCCTCATTCACCCGGTGATGAAAGGGCTTGGCAAAATCCGCCTTGACCGAGGCGTGGCAGCCGAAGCACAACTCGGGCTGGTTTTTGACCAGCAGGTGCTGCGGCTCCTGAGCGTGATGGGGAGAATGGCAATCGAGGCAGCCAACGTCGTTGCCGGCATGGGCAGATTCGGAAAAACGCGACTGCGCGTGGCTCTCGCCGTGGCATGCCAGACAGCGGGCGCTCGTCTGCTGCCGGGAATGATCCTCAAAAACGTAGATCTTGGTCTTGTCGCCCCCGCCCTCCACGTGCGCCTTGCCCGGACCATGGCAGCTTTCGCAGCCCTGCTTGGAGGGACCTCCCTTGGTATCGAGCGTAGTTTTCCAGTGCGGCGTCTTTGCCCAGCTGTTGTAAATGTCTTCGTGACAGGTCTTACACGTCTCCGAACCAACATACTGGGAGAGATCCACAGGCGAGTTGGCGGAGGGCATGCTCTTGTCGCTTTTTTCACTGGCATGCGCCGGCGCCAGCAGGGAGGCCACCAGCAGCACACTGGCCAGGTAGCAGAACTGCCGTGCAGATTTCGTCATGTTCACGCGCCTCTCGCGCAGATTGCGTTTGCCATCGGTCAGCGGACGCGATGACAGTGGATTATCGGAAAAGTGGACGGGATCCGTCTCGTAATATCTGTCATGCCAAGACTTACTTCAGGACACGGTCGTGTCAGAATGGGAAGACCTTCATTTGAGAATGATTTTGGGGGACGATGGGTTGTCCCGAAATTGAAAACGACTACAATTTTGGTTCCCTGCCTGCGGCGCTTAGGTTTCTGTTCCTTGACTGAATATGGCTTGAAAGCTCGCGAGCAAGACGGTAAGCTCATCTCCTGCCTATGACTGCCGTCCGCTAACTCTGCAAGCAAGATTCGGCGCAAGCGCTCGCCTCCGGCGAAATTGCGCATCCCTTGTGGCGTGTCTTTTTCTCATCGAGAGAGGATTTCCGACATGCAATTTGTGGACAAGGCGTTGGCACGCCGATTTGAAGCCGTGGAAGAGATGCCGCAGGTTTTGTACGCGCGCTTTTTCAAACGCGCACGGCCCGAAATCGGGGCAGAAGAAGAAGAAATCTGCGGCGGGCACATGGTATTCGCAGGACTGGGCTCGCCTATCGGGCGGGCGACCGGAGTGGGTCTCGAGCGGGCGTTCACCGCCGGGGATCTCGATCGTGTCGAGGATTTTTATCGGGCGCACAAGGCTCCGGCACAACTGGATGTTTGTCCGTTTCATGAACCTTCAGTTCTCGACATGTTCAAGCAGCGCGGCTATGCGATCGCGGAGTTGAATAGCGTTTTGTATCGGCGGCTGGATTCGAGGGAGACATTTTCACCGCCGCCTGCGGGATGCGAGATTCGCCGCAGCCGGCCAGAAGAAGCGGAAGAGGCGGGAGCGATTGTGGAGCGGGCGTTTTTTCCCCAGGGCGCACCTGAACCGTTCCGCGGCCTGCTCGCTCCGCTGTATCAAATGGAAGGCGCTCTCGCCTATGTAGCCGAGGTCGAAGGCCAGATCGTCGCGTGCGGCGCGGGACTGATGATCAAGGAACGCAGTGTCTTCGGATTGTTTGGGGCCGGCACTCTGCCCGAGTTTCGCGGACGCGGCCTGCAGACCGCGCTGCTGCGGGAACGCATGGCGGCAGCAGCGCAAGCCGGTTGCGAGTACGCGGTGGTGGTCACGCAGGGCGGAACGACCTCGCAGCGCAATTGCGAGCGGCTGGGGTTCCGCGTGGCGTATAGCAAGGCCACCGTAATCAGGGATTTGTGATGGAAACCCGGCGAATCAAGGCACTTTCCCGTGGACGGATTGACGCGGAGGTTAGCCAGGGTTTTCAATGACTGAATTCTTCAACCCATGAATGTAGATTCCGTCCGCGCATACGGGCTGAGCTTTCCCAATGCTAAAGAGAAGCTGCAGTGGGGAGACGACTTGTGTTTCAAAATTGGCGGGAAGATCTTCCTCATCCTCGGCCTGGACACTCGGCGGCTGTGTTTCAAGTGCACGCCGGATGCGTTTGCCGAATTGATCGAGCGCGAGGATATTCATCCCGCGCCCTACGTCGGGCGCTACAAATGGGTGATGCTCGACCGGCTGGATGCTTTGAGGGATCACGAACTCGAAGAACTGATTCGACAGTCCTATGAGATGGTGGCGGCGAAAGCACCAAAAAAGAAGTCAAGAACGAAGCCGCCGCGGACCGGCGCACGCAAGAGCACGAAGTCAAAAAAGAAGAGGAGGGTGTGAGTCTTGGGGGGCCGATCGGGACTGGCTGACATGGCCGCACACTACACACCGGCACAACCACGGTAATTTGACTCTGCTCGCTGAGGTCGGCTAGCCTCAAGATTCTGTTCGGACCGAAGACCCTCAATCTTCATGCGATCCAGGTACAAGCTACTGATTCTGCAGCTGCTGGCCGCTCTGTGTGCCGAGCCCGGTGCTGCATCGATGCTGCCGGTGCACGCGGCGCACGGCATGGCGGTCAGCTCGAAGGAGCTGGCCGCACGGGCCGGGGTGGAGATCATGCAGGGCGGGGGCAATGCCGTGGATGCGGCGGTCGCGACCGGATTCGTCCTGGCGGTGGTGCATCCGGCGGCGGGGAACCTGGGCGGAGGTGGCTTCATGCTGATCCGCATGGCCGATGGCAAAACCCATTTTCTCGATTATCGGGAAAAGGCGCCGTTGGCAGCGACACGCGACATGTACCTGGACGCACACGGCAATGTGATTCCTGGCGCCAGCGAATACGGATACAAGGCGATCGCAGTACCAGGATCGGTTGCCGGCATGGTATATGCCGAGACGAAATATGGCAGGCTTTCCCTCAAACAGGTCATGGCCTCGGCGATTCGCCTGGCGCGCGACGGTTATCCTCTCACCTGGAAAGAGGCGGACGACCTGCACGATCAATATCTCGGCCGGTTCGCCGAATCACGGCGTATCTTCCAGCGGGATGGGAACTTTTATCAGCCCGGTGAAATGTTCCGCCAGCCCGATCTGGCGCATACGCTGGAGCGAATCGCGGCAAACCCTGACGACTTCTATCACGGCGCGATTGCACGCGCGTTGGCTGCGGATCTACAAAGAGGCGGGGGACTGATTACCGCCCAAGATCTTGCGCAATATGCAGTAAGAGAGCGCGAACCGATTCGCGGCACTTATCGCGGATATGAGATTATCAGCGCGCCGCCGCCGTCCTCCGGCGGAATCGTGCTTGTGGAATCCCTGAATATTCTGGAAGGCTACAATCTCGCCGCCATGGGAAGCCGTTCGGCACAATCGATTCATTACATAACCGAGGCCTTCCGGCGGGCGTTTTTCGACCGGGCCGAGTTTCTGGGCGATCCGGATTTCGCCAAACTCCCAGTAGCGCAACTCATCGACAAGAGATACGCGGCGGCCTGGCGGGAGTCGATCGATCCGGATCACGCAACGCCGAGCAAGGATTTGCAGCGACCGTCGATCTTCAGCCAACTGGAACAGTACGCACAAGCGCATTCCCGACCCCTCGCCATGCATGAAGGAATGCATACCACGCACTACTCGGTCATCGATGCGGAGGGCAACGCAGTCGCGGTGACGACGACTATCAATGACTGGTTTGGCTCCCGAGTCACGGCGGAGGGCCTGGGCTTTCTGTTGAACGATGAAATGGATGATTTTTCTGCCAAGCCGGGCGTGCCCAATTCCGATGGGCTGCTGCAGGGCGCGGCGAATGCCATTGGCCCGGGGAAGCGGCCGCTTTCATCAATGACGCCCACGATCGTGGTGCACGATGGAAAGACGTTCCTTGTTCTCGGTTCCCCGGGAAGCTCGAAGATCATCACTACCGTTGCCAACGTTCTGATGGGCGTGATCGACTATGGAATGAATATCCAGGAAGCGGTTGATGCGCCGCGCTTCCACAATCAATGGATGCCCGACGTCCTGAATGTTGAACAATGGTTTTCTCCGGACACGGTCTCGGCTTTGCGTGGAATGGGCTACAGGGTCGAATTCGGTCTGCATGACGGTTCGGACGTGATCCCCTATTGGAGCGACGCCGAGTGCGTTGCGGTGGACGCGAAAACCGGGGAGCGCCTGGGCGCCAGTGACGTGCGAAACGGGGGCAAGGCTGTAGGATATTGAAGAGCAGTATCCGTAGTCGGCAATTTGCCAGGATTGCTCAATGCAAAAAGCAGTCTCAACCTACATTTACGTGAAAGAGCGGCTGCATCCCGGGCTGCTTGGCGGTCTGGTGGCCGGCGGGGCGCAGGCCATTGAAATTTTCGGAGCGCGGCAGCACTTCGATTATGCCAACCGCAAGGCGCATATTCGCGAAATCGCCGACTGGTTCCGTTCCAGCGGAATTCCTTTGAATTCCATGCACTCGCCGCTTTACTCGGACTACGAATGGGGCCGCACCGGAGCGCCCCCAGTGAATGTGGCCTCGACCGATCGCGCCGGCCGCGTCGAGGCAATGGACGAAGTCAAGCGCGCACTGGAAGTCGCTGAGCAGATTCCTTTCCGCTTTCTGGTGCAGCATCTGGGAACCCCCAATGAGACGTTTAACGAGAAGAAGTTCGAAGCGGCGATGACCTCCATCGAGCACCTGCGCGCCTTTGCCAAGCCGCTGGGAGTGCGCATCCTGCTGGAAAACATTCCTAACGAACTTTCTACGCCGGATAAGCTGGTGGAAATGATCCACACCGCGCACTTCGACGACGTGGGTGTGTGCTTCGACTTCGGGCACGCGCACATCATGAACTCGGTGCGGGAATCTTTCGAGGTCTTGCGGGCGCACATTCGCTCCACCCACATCCACGACAACGGCAAAGATAAAGATGCGCACCTGTGGCCGGGAGCAGGCACCATAGACTGGAAAGAAGCGATGGAGTTATTGCGCTCCGCGCCCAACACGCCGCCGCTGCTGCTGGAATTGGAAGGCGACGAGAAGGTAAATCCCTTGGAGAAACTGAAGGCTACTTTTGAGAAGCTGGAAGCGGCGTAGCGATTCAACCATTGAGAAATTCAGTAAATGAGTAACTGCATGCGCGACTGGCGTCTTTTCAATTACTCAATTACTAAACTACTCAATTATTCAATCCCAGATCATGTCTTCTCCTGTTTCTACGATTGCTGAAATCGGAAAACACGAAGGCCAGACGGTCACCATCCGCGGCTGGCTGTACAACCTGCGCGAAAGCGGCAAGCTGCTCTTCCCCCAGTTTCGCGACGGCTCAGGAGTGATTCAGGGCGTGGTTCCGAGGAATGCGGTTACCCCTGAAATATTCGAGGCCGTGAAGACGCTCACGCAAGAGTCGAGCGTGATCGTGGAAGGCAAGGTTCGCGCCGACAAGCGCGCGCCCGGCGGCTATGAACTCGATGTCGCCGGTGTACAGGTTTTGCAGCGGGTGCCCGAATCCGATCCTTATCCCATTACCCCAAAAGAGCACGGCACGGATTTCCTGATGGAGCACCGTCATCTTTGGGTGCGTTCGCAGCGGCAGGCAGCGATTCTTCGGGTAAGGGCCGAGATAATCAAAGCGGCGCGCGACTTTCTCGACGAGGGCGGCTTCACGCTCACCGACCCCCCGATTATCACGCCCGCAGCATGCGAGGGGACGACCACTCTTTTTCCGGTGGATTATTTCGACGATCAGGCGTATCTGACGCAATCGGGTCAGCTGTATATCGAAGCCACAGCAATGGCGCTGGGCAAGGTCTATTCGTTCGGCCCGACCTTTCGAGCCGAGAAATCGAAAACGCGACGGCATCTGACCGAGTTCTGGATGGTGGAACCGGAAATGGCCTATGCCGGGCTGGACGACTTGATGGAGCTGGCCGAGAACTTCATCACCTTCATTGTGAAACGCTGCCTGGAGAGAAGGCGCGCCGACCTTCTCATCATCGGCCGAGACCTTTCCAGGCTGGAAAAGATTCAAGCGCCGTTTCCGCGGATCAGCTACGACGATGCCGTGAAGACCTTGCAGGAAGGCTACGCGAAAGGCGCCCTGGAGGCGAAGTTCGAGTGGGGCGGGGATCTGGGTTCGCCGGACGAGACTTACCTTTCCGCACAATTCGACAAGCCGGTGATGGTGCACCGCTATCCGGCCAAGGTCAAGGCGTTTTACATGGAGCCTGATCCGGAACGGCCCGAGCTGGCTCTCTGCGTAGATGTGCTTGCGCCGGAAGGCTACGGCGAAATCATCGGCGGCTCCCAGCGTACGGCGTCGCACGAGTTGCTGGTGGGGCGCATCCACGAGCATGGCCTGCCGGAAGAGGCATTCAAGTGGTATCTCGATCTGCGGAAGTTCGGCAGCGTTCCGCACAGCGGCTTCGGCATGGGCATCGAGCGGGCCGTGGCATGGATCTGTGGCCTGGAACACGTGCGCGAGACGATTCCGTTTCCCAGGATGCTGAACAGACTTTATCCCTGATTGCAGAATTGGGAAATTGGGTAATTTCGCAATGGCGGGGCCGAGCGAGAGGTTTCGGGAAATCCCCAGATTACTCAATTCCCAAATTACTCAATTCCTATGGATCTAAACACTACGAACGTCTCTCCCAGAAAAATTCGCGTGATTGGTGTGCCTCTTGATCTGGGACAGTCGCGGCGCGGCGTCGATATGGGGCCCTCCGCGGTGCGGGTAGCCGGTCTGGAGGCGCGTCTCGAGGCGCTTGGCCACGACGTCGAGGATGGTGGCAATGTGGCCGTGGCCATCCCGGAGCAGAAAAAAGAGGGCAATGTACGCGCCAAGTATCTTAAGGAAATCACAGCCACCTGCACCAAGCATGCCGAACTGGTGGTGAGGACACTGGAGGCAGGCAGAGTGCCTTTATGTCTCGGCGGGGATCACTCGATGGCGGTGGGCACGGTATCGGGAGTGGCGGAATTTTATCGCCGGCAGAACCAGCGTATCGGACTGGTCTGGATCGACGCGCACACCGACATCAACACGCCGGAGTCATCGCCCAGCGGCAATGTTCATGGCATGCCGCTGGCCGCCATCATGGGACTCGGCCCGGCGGAACTGGCCAACATCTTGGATTTCTCTCCGAAGGTTCGTCCGGGGAACTGTATCCTCGTTGGGGTGCGCGATATTGATGCCATCGAAAAGGAGAATGTTCAGCGCGCCGGGATCGGTGTTTTCACCATGCGCGACATCGACGAGCGCGGCATGCGCACCGTCATGGAAGAGGCTCTGCGCATGGCCGAACGGGGCACGGCCGGCTATCACATCTCGCTCGATATGGACTGGATTGACCCGGAGGATGCACCGGGAGTGGGTACTCCCGTGCGTGGCGGCGCGACTTATCGCGAGGCGCACCTGGCCATGGAAATAATCGCGGATCACGGACGCATGTTGAGCTTCGAAATCGTGGAGGTGAATCCGGTGATCGACGAGCATAACCGGACCGCCGATCTGGCAGTGGAGTTGGCGCTGTCGGCCTTTGGGAAGAAGATCTTGTAGCGTAGGGCCGCAAAGACATGAAGAAGCTTCGCGTGGGAATCCTGTTTGGCGGGCGCAGCGGAGAGCACGAGGTCTCTCTGCTCTCGGCGGCGTCGGTCCTCAGCGCAATCGACAAAGACAAGTACGAAGTCGTGCCCATCGGCATCACCAAGGACGGCCGTTGGCTCACCGCCGAGCATGCAGAGAATCTGCTGCAGGGGAAGCTGGTCATCGAGCCCCGGCATCTGCGTGCGGGCGATCCTGAGACCACCCCGGCGGCGGCGGTGCTGGCAAAAGGCGAGTCGGTGGTGGTCCCGCCGGAGCCGGTGCACCGGCAGAGCGGCTTGATGCCTTTTCAAACCGATTCTGCCCTTACACGGCGCGCCAGCGACCGCGCCATCAACGTCGATGTGATTTTCCCGGTGCTGCACGGCACCTTCGGCGAGGATGGAACCATCCAGGGTTTGCTGGAACTCGCCGACATCCCCTATGTCGGCGCCGGCGTGCTCGGCTCTGCGACGGGCATGGACAAAGACATCATGAAATCGCTGTTTCTTGCTGCGGAAATTCCAATCGTGAAGCACATCACGATCCTGCGCAGCGCCTGGGAGAAGAACCCGAAACAGACTCACAAGCTGGTGGAGAGCAAGTTGAAGTATCCGGTGTTCGTGAAGCCTGCGAATCTGGGTTCCTCGGTGGGAATCAGCAAGGCACACGATTGCGCCGAGCTCGGTCCGGCCATCGCGGAGGCGGCAAGATTCGACCGCAAGATTGTCATCGAGCAAGGCGTCGGCGGGAAGAAGAAGGCGCGCGAGATTGAATGCTCAGTGCTGGGCAACGACGAACCGGTCGCTTCCATTCCGGGTGAGATTGTTCCCAGCAAAGAGTTTTATGATTACGACGCGAAATATCTCGACGAAGGCTCGCAGCTTATCATTCCGGCGAAGCTTACCAAGGCGGAAACCAAGCGCGTGCAGGAGTTGGCGGTGCGGGCCTTCAAAGCCGTCGACTGTTCCGGCCTGGCGCGCGTGGATTTCCTGATGGAACCGGGGAGCAGGGGCGGCAGGCAGTCCGCCAAGATATACCTGAATGAGATCAATACCATGCCGGGATTTACGGCGATCAGCATGTACCCCAAGCTGTGGGCCGCATCCGGGCTTTCCTATCCTGAGCTCATCGACCGGCTGATTCAGCTGGGGATCGAGCGTCACCGGGACAAAAAGAAGAACCAGTACAGCCGATAAGCGGCAATCTCAGCAACTCCTCCCGCTGTTACGCCTAAAGCGGGGAGTCAAACCCGCCGATGAGACGGCTATTACATCTCTTGTACCTCGCGTATCCATTGCAGCCAGGCGCGCGAGCACCTGTGCGGCACACGGACACGAGATCAAGTCGGAGAGCCACGTTATGGAGTGGTTTCGTAACCTGAACACAGGCCGGAAGCTGGCAGTAGCGTTTGGAGTGCTTGAAATCCTGATGATCGCGATCGGACTGTTCTCTCTGAGACAGCTCTCCCGGGTGAACGGGACCACGGTGCAAGTCCTGAAAGACCAACTGCCGTCAGTGCGGGTGCTGGGCGACCTCAAATACGATACGTCGACCTATCGGCGCGCGGAATTGAGCTACCTTCTTGCCACCGACAAGAACGAAACGTCGGCGGCAGCGCTAAAGCAAGCGGAAGATGATATTCAGAAAGACGAAAAGGAATACGAGCCGCTGATCGGGTCCGAACAGGAACACGCTCTTTACCGGGAATTCTGCGAAGCATGGGATAAATATCTGGCAGTACACGCTCAAGTCCTGAAGCTCGCCGCTGACAACCAATACCAGGCAAACCGACTGGCACAGTCCGCCGGAAACGATACCTTTCAACAAGCAACAACGATCCTGGAGGAAGATGTCGACTTGAATGACAAGGAAGCAGCGAGCTTTGCCGCGCAGGGCGCACACCTTTATTCCGCATCGCGCTACTGGATCATCGGCCTGCTGGCCTGCACTGTCGCTGTGGGATTCTTGATGGCGGCAGCAATGGGACGAGCGCTGGCGGTCGCGATGGCAAGTATGCTGGCTCGCATGCAGGAAATTGCCGCCAATAATCTGGCGATCGACGATATGGAAGTCGACTCGAACGATGAGATGGGCCGAGCCAGCGTCGCGCTGAATACCATGAAAAACAATCTGCGCGATGTGATCCAGATGATTGCCCAAACAGCCGAGCACGTGGCCAGCGCCAGCGAGGAGATTTCATCGTCTGCCACCCAGCAATCGCAAAGCGCGGAGGGACAAAACGAACAGACTACACGGGTGGCCGTGGCCATGCAGGAAATGTCGGCCATGGTACGCCAGGTCTCCGAGAATTCGTCGACGGCAACCGAGGCAGCGCGCAAGGCCGCGGAAACCGCCCGCGAAGGCGGCTCCATTGTGGAGGAGGTACTCGGCAAAATGCGCGCCATCGTAGAGTCGGTTCAGGGCACCGCACAGAAAATGGAGGGGTTGGGCAAGAGCTCCGACAAGATCGGCCGAATCGCGGGAGTCATCGACGAGATTGCCGACCAGACCAATCTGCTGGCATTGAACGCCGCCATTGAGGCGGCACGAGCCGGTGAACACGGCCGCGGATTCGCCGTTGTCGCCGATGAAGTGCGTAAACTGGCGGAGGGTACCGCCTCGGCCACCAAAGAAATCGCGCAGATGATCGGCAGCATTCAGGAGGGCACCAGGACCGCCATCGCTGCCATGCATGCCGGCACTTCACAAGTGGAAGCCGGAGTCCAATTCGCCAACCGGGCCGGAGAATCTTTGCAGCAGATCATTCAGATGTCCGAGAAGGTAGGCGAGATGATCGTACAAATCGCGACGGCCTCCACCGAGCAGTCCAAGGCATCGGAGGACATCAACCAGAACATGGATCAGATCGCAAGATTGGTCCGGGAATCGGCCGACGGCGCTCAACAATCGGCGAAAGCTTGCCAGCACCTCTCAGGTCTGGCGCTCGACCTGCAGAAAATGGTCAGTAACTTCCGGCTGGCACGAGACCAGAACGGCACGGGGCAACCAGGTGCCGGTTCAAAGGACTGGAGGGGACAGGCGCCCGGCAACGTCACGGCTGAGCAAGAAAGGACATACGGCGCCAGCGCCGGTTGAGCTCCAGGTTTTCCGATACACCGCGCGCCCAATTTCTTGAACTGATTTCCGCAATGGGGAGCGGTCTTGATGTTGCGCTGCCTCCCCGACGCCCTGCCAATATCTGGTGTACCCTGTTGTTTCCGCATGAAACTACCGACCGGAAAGCTGATGCTGCTGCTTACGGCATCTCTGGCGCTGTCCGGTTGTGCTTCCATCGCCCCGCCCGAACCGCCTTCCCTCGAACTTCCCAAGCCGCCCACCGATCTGCACGCAGTCCGCGAGGGCAACACCGTGACCTTGAGCTGGACCATCCCCTCGCGCACCACCGACCGCCAAAACATGCGCTATCTTGGCAAAACCCGCATTTGCCGCAGTCTTGAGGCGACTCTGGTCAGCTGCGGAACCCCGGTCGCTGAAGTGGCGCCACCCGCAGATTTCGCCGCTTTGAGCAAGTCGGGCAAGAAGATTACCGCTAATTACAAGGGCGATCTTCGGTCAGGGCTACGGATTGGGTCGAATCCGTCCCCTTTCGCCGCCGTGACCTATGCCGTCGAAGTGCTGAACCTGGATGGCCGCAGTGCCGGGCTTTCGAATCAAGTGAACGTTCCTCTGGTAGAAACCCTTCCGCCGCCCAGCGACTTCGCTGCTCATCTGACTGGACAAGGGGTGGTACTTACCTGGACGGGGGCATCATTGCCGCTTCCGAACTCTTCGTTCGTGCGTCACAGCTATCGAATTTTTCGCCGACAGGAAGGCAGCCAACAACAAATTCTGATCGGTGAGGTCGCAGCCACAGGGGCGCACGAATTCTCCCTCAGCGATCAAACTATGGAATGGGAAAAAACCTATTACTATCATGCTGACACTCTAACGATGCTCGCCGAGCCGGGGAAGCCGGAGGTTTCCATCGAAGGCGGCACCACTCCTGAAGCAAAGGTGTTTGCCGACGACACTTTCGCCCCGGCTGTACCGACAGGGTTGCAGGCGGTCTTCTCCGGGCCGGGTCAGCAACCGTTTATCGATCTGGTTTGGTCCCCGGTGACGGATGCCGATTTGGCGGGGTATAACGTTTACAGGCGCGAAAAAGCCAGCGCTCCGGTAAAGTTGAATTCGACTTTGATCTTGACGCCGTCCTACCGCGATATAAATGTGGGTGCCGGAGAGACTTATTTCTATTCTGTTTCTGCGGTCGATCAGCGCGGAAACGAGAGCGAACGATCGCTGGAGGCCAGCGAGACGGTGCCATTAGGGGGCAATCCACAGCAATGAAATTCTGCCGCTTTCAATCCGATGGCCAGGCACACTACGGCCTGGTCGAGTCCGTGGCCGGGCGCGATTCGATTCTGCGCGTGCTCCTCACGCCTCCAGAAGAGGCAGATGGCGATGTGGAAGCTCTACGCACCCGGCGAGTCGATCCCATCTCCCTGGAAGAAGCCCCGCTGCTCGCGCCGGTACGGCCGTCGAAGATCGTTTGCGTGGGACGAAATTATCGTGAGCACGTCGCCGAACTGGGCCACGAAGTTCCCGCCGAGCCGTTGCTCTTCCTGAAGGCCACCTCGGCGTTGCTGGCGCCCGGCGCGATGGTACGGCGGCCGAGGATTTCTCAGCGTGTGGACTATGAAGGCGAGTTGGGAGTTGTCATTGGGCGGAAATGCCACCAGCCCGCCGCTGATGAAGACGTTCGGAAATACATCCTCGGCTACACCTGCGTGAACGACGTTACAGCCCGCGACCTGCAGAATAAGGATGGCCAGTGGAGCCGGGCCAAGGGCTTCGATACTTTCTGTCCCGTGGGCCCGCTGGTGACAGACGAAATCGATCCGTGGTCCGGGCTGACGGTGGAAACACACGTAAACGGGGCCGAGAAGCAGCACGGCAACACACGCGACTTTATTTTTGCGCTTGATATCGTCATCCGTCACATCGCCCAGGCCATGACCCTTTTCCCCGGTGACTTGATCGCGACAGGAACTCCTTCAGGAGTCGGCCCGGTCGTTGCGGGAGATGTGATGGAAGTCAGGGTGGCGGGCGTTGGAACTTTGAAAAACCCTGTTGTCGATGAATAGGCGATCGCGGGATTACTGCAGCCGGAATCTTTCCCGCATCAACCTCTGCAGGCGTGGTTTGTAAAGCAGATCGTAGGCAAGTTCTTTGTCGGGAAACATGGCAAGGGCGGCGCGCTTGGCGCCCGCCGCCAGTTCGGAGGCCTCTTCCACAGTTAGGCTGGGATCCTGGCCGATCACCGACATCACCATGCTCATCATCAGCTGCAAGCGCCGGAGTTTCCGGGCTTCTTCATTGCTTTCCTGTTCGGTTGCCTCTCCCGCCAAAGGCAGGTTCTTTGCAAAATCAGCCGGTTCCGGAATGTTCATGCCAGCCCCTTCTTGGCCAACCTGTTGGATGTCGCAAGCCCAGAGCGCGTTGCGGCATTGTGCTGGCATTGTCCTCCATTCCGCTGGGAAAGCAAACTGCACGAAAGTGCTGTTCGATGGTCTGCTCTTCGGGTTGAGCGCGGGTTTGAGCGTGATCACAATACACAAAACAGCATTGAACTGGCCGCGGAGAGACCAGAAGCAGGCCGTTCGCGCCTAAGGGGTAGTAAAATCGAGGGGAATCGTCGGTTTGCAACCTTATCTTGTTCCAAAGCCGGAGGTGACATGGGCGACACCGTGACCAGTCCGCGACCAAACCCGAACGAAAAGTTGGTCAAGATCTTCGACAGCGAGGAGGAATCGGAGGCGATTATTGTCAAGGGCTTGCTCGATTCCGCCGGCATCGATAACGACCTTACCTCCGCCAGCTTCCTGCAGGATGCATTTCCGGGCCTGGGCGGAACGATCATCCTGGTTCGTGAAGAGGATGCAGAGAAGGCGCGAAGCCTGATCTCCGAGTACCAGCAGAACCAAACCTCTTCCGATGACGAAACGCAGGAGATCCAGGTGGATGATGCTAGTGAAGAGCCGCCAGCCAAGGCGTAACCGAGTGTCCATCCAGATAAAAAGTCACCGCACCGTCGAGATCGGTGCGGTACACATGAACTCGATAGGCAGCCAGGCGAGCCACCACATCCTGCCGTGGAAAACCGAACGAGGTATGGAAACCGACCGAGATTACTGCGAACTTTGGTCGGACTGCATTCAGAATATCGGGAGTCGTTGAGGTCGAGCTACCGTGGTGGCCCACCTTGAGCAGGTCTGAGCGCAAGTCGGGCAACTCGGCGATTCTTTCTTCTGCCGCTTTCTCTGCGTCTCCCTCCAGCAACACGGAAGATTTGCCATAGCTGACATGGAGCACCATCGAGTCGTTATTCTTCGGCTCCGAAGCCACCGGCCAGTTGCGAGGCGGAAAAAGCACGTCAATTCTGGCTCCGCCCAGCTCGACCTCGTCTCCCTCCCAATGGCGCACGATTTTTATTCCGAGCTGCTGTGCTTCGCCGATTAAGTTTTCCAGAGCACGGCTCGGCGGCAACAGCCCAAGCCACAATTCCCTTGGACGAAAATTCCGCAGCACCGCGTTCATTCCTCCGATGTGATCGGAGTGGCCGTGAGAAATCGCGACCACGTCGAGACGTGAAATGCCACGCCACCAAAGATAGGGAGAGACTACGTCCTCGCCGAAGTCGAGCTGCGAGATTCGCCCGCCGACCGGGCCGCCAGCATCGATCAGAAGAGTACGGCCTTGCGGCATGATCAACAGAATGGAATCTCCTTCACCCACGTCGATCGCGGTAACTTCCAGCACGCCGTTGCGTACTCGCGGCCTGGGAGGAATGAAAGCTAACGCGATTGACGCCGCTAATATCCCCAGCAACCCTGCAGCAGCCAGGCCCGCACGCCGCCGTGACGCCAGCATCGCCAGAAGCAGGGCGAATGCGGCGAGTGCGATCATGGCGATCGAAGGAGTAGCCACGCGCACATCGGCCAGACGTAATCCGCCCAGATCTCGCACGGCGCCGGTGATGGCTGCTAACGCAATGGACGCAGCCAGCGCAGGCAATTTCGCGAGAATCAGCGAAACATATCCAAGTGCGACCGCCAGGACCGCAGAAGGCATCAACATCTCGGTGAGAGGAACCACGGCAATGTTGGCGGGAAGGCCGATGGTGGTGGCGCGATGAAAATAGTAGGCCATGGGCAGCGCCAATCCCATTTGCATGACGGCTGAAACCAGCAGCAGATCAAACGCCGAGAACGAGAAACTCGCGATCCCGCGCGTCAGCCGCAACGACCACCGTTCACCCAGAAATCGCGCAAGACGGTGGGCAATCATGCGCAAATCCAGGCGAAACTGCGCCACTCTGGGCGGCAGCAGGGCGCCATAGTCGTCCGCATCCCAATGCGCAAGAGCGTTGCGGTAAAGCCCCGACGTCCGCTCGACCAGCGGTAGACCGATGGCCCCCACGATAAGTACGCAAACGAAGGTCATCTGAAAGCTCGCAGTGAACAGTTGCCGAGGGTCAAATATGAGCAAGCCGAGCCCTGCCGCACCCAGAGCGTTCACCACTGACCGGCCGCGATATAGCAGGCGTGTCCCCAGGTAGATGGCGCACATTAACGTAGCTCGCCATACCGGCGCACCGACTTCGGTCAGAAGCGCATACGCGACCAGCCCAACGAGAGTGAGGAGCATAGCTGGAAATTCGCCCAGCGAAAATCGGCGCAGCGTCCAGAGGACGACGAACGCCAGAATGCTCACGTTCATCCCGGAGACAACAAGAACGTGATAGGTGCCGGAGCGTTGGAAATCGACCCGCGTGTCGCGGTCGATGAAGGCGTCCTCGCCGATGACCATGGCATCGATCAGTGCGGCTTGCCGGGCGGGCCACAGCTCGTTCACCTTGTCGAGGACGCTGGCGCGGGCGCGCGTGAGCCACATTTCAACGCGCCAACCTGCTGTTCCCGGCAGTATCCTCACATCTTCAAACTTCGCGGATCCCAGCGCCGCGATGCCGTTCTCGGCAAGATAGGCCTTATAGTCGAAGGCGCCGGGGTTGCGAAAATTTCGCGGCCACGTCAACTTTCCGCGAAATCGAATCCGCTGCCCATAGCGCAGGATCGGCATAGCGGCTGCCGAAGTTTCGCCGATTTCGACCACGTCGCCGTGGCGATGAGATTCATCGTGCCGGTAGATCGACAGCCTGACACCGGAGTGCTCAGTGAAGTGTTGCCCGGTATCTGTAACCACCTCGTCCGTTTCGATGTCCAGCCTTTGCTGGACTTCCCCGAAAGCTCCCGGGCGCAGTCGTCCGTCGCGAATGACGTGTGCGGTGATTTCGAGTTCTTGCCCGTCGGTAAAAGGGAAAAGGCCGGCATCGAGGGACGCATTCCGGCCGTGCAGCTGGATCTGCAGCGCTCCCACAGTGAAAAACGCACCGAAGGCTAAGGCTGCGGCGAGCCAGGGCCGATGCCGCAGGAAGTAAACCGCCGACCCCATAAATACGATTCCCGCCATCACCCACCACAATGCCGGACGCCACTGGTAACCTCCGAAAACGATTCCGCAACAGTAAGCGGCGGCAGCCCACAGCATCGGCTGGCGCGCAGGCTTGAGTTGGAGGGTGGGCGGTCCTGCAGGAATAGATCTCGAAAGCGTACTCACCGTCGGCCGCTGTTCGGTTTGCACTGATAGCGGCGCGGCGGTAGCCATAGGATCTCAGGGTGCGCGACGAACCAGTTGCAGCACGCTCTCGATGTGATAAGTCTGGGGAAACAGATCCACCAGGTCTGCGCGTTCCACGCGATAGCCCGCAGCTAGCAACGTCACCAGGTCGCGCGCCAGGGTGGCGGGATCGCACGAGACGTAAATCAGGCGAGTTGCATCCAGCCCTCCGAGAGCACGGGCAACACGCTCTCCCAACCCGGCGCGGGGCGGGTCTACCACCGCAAGGTCCGGCGCCTGAGGGACACGGGGGAGGACTGCGCCTTTCCCTTCCCGCCCTTGTTCGCCGAGTTGGTGCAGGTAGCGCTCGGTCGTAGCCTGAACAGCTTCCCCGCTCGAGAAGAGATTGTATTTAAGGTCGGTTGCGGCAGTCTGTGACGCTTCAACCGAAACGATGTGACGGAAGCCGTTCAGGCCTGTGGAAAACAGGCCCACCCCGGCATAAAGATCGAGAGCGACATCGCCACCTAGGCCCGCCGTCACAATTTGCACCAGACCGTCAACCAGGCAGCGGTTTGTCTGGAAGAAGGAGCCCGCGCTCACTCGCAAGGACTTTTTTCCGGTGCGATAGTTCATTTCTCCCGCGCCCACCGTCACGAGTTTGTCCGGGGCTGGCTTTGCATCGCGAAATGCCACGATCCCAACGATTTCGGGTAGGGCGGCTTGCAGTTCCTCAGCCCACGCTCGTACGGCGGCCCGCCGGGCCTCGGGCCCACAGGCGACCTCCACCAGCAGCTGGGAATCCTCTTCGTTGGCGAAAAATTCCACCTCCCGTGTTTCTTCCAGCGTCTTACCGGATCGGCCCATTTGCCAGAGGGTTGCGATTCCCCGGTTGATCAGAGGCGAACAGATGGGACATTCTTGGACCGCAAGCACGCGGTGTGAGGCCATCTCGTAGTATCCGACGGTGAATTCCGGTTCCTGCCGAACTTGCAGCCGTGCCTGGTTGCGATAATTCCACGGGGGCGACGGGTGAATCTCGACTGGGCAATCGAGTTCGATCCGGGCGATGCGTCGCAGGTTTTCCCGCAGGATTGCTTCCTTGATCGCAAGCTGGTGCTCGTAGCTGGAATGCTGATAATGGCATCCCCCGCACCGGCGAAAATAAGGGCACACAGGCGCGATCCGGTGCGGCGATGCTTCCACGATGGCCTCAGCCCGCGCTCGCGCGAAGCCAGGCTTTTCCTCGGTCAGCAAGGCCTCAACCTTCTCTCCTGGGAGCACGAAAGGCATGAATACAGCCTTGCCACGACCAGCGCTGTCTGCCGGGAGGCGGGCCAGGCCGTCGCCGCCATAGATCATTTTCTCGATGGTGAAGAGCAAGAAGTGATTCTACCCGCCGCGTGCGCCTGGAACGTTGCACATTTCGCTATGGCGTAAAATAGGGTCAGATTGTACCTAGTCCCGCGCGGAGGGATGCGTGAGCGGTTGAAACGGGTGGTCTTGAAAACCACTGTACGGGAAACCGTACCGGGGGTTCGAATCCCTCTCCCTCCGCCATACAGTCTGGACTGCGCAGACCTCTCGATGCCCGTTGCCGCAAGAACGGGAATAATATCAACGCTACGCGACGTCTGCTCGGTAGGGCAGACTCGAGAAAACGACTGTCCTTCTACACTTCCTGACGGAGGTTGGGGCGGAGTGTAAGTGAGCCGTCATCGTCGAGTTTCTGGTGACATGCCCAGCGCACCGGATAGCGCATCCCTTTCACTTCAATTTCCGCTTTGAGCTTCAATCCCTGCCACTTCGTGCCTTGTGGCAGTACGAACTGCGCCTGTCTGATCTTGCCTGGCAGAGGATGCCCGGCATCGAGGCATCCGCTTCTCAGCGGAGCTCCATCTTCACTCTCAACTGTAACCCGCAGGACTCCGGGAATCCCCGCGATCCCGTCGTTCGCAAACCCCACGATCAATCCCAGATAACTCGCATCCTGATAGCTCCAGATGAAGGAAGGCCGCACGCGATAGCCGATTTTGCGATTGATGCGATCGAACCAGGCCGGGTACGCCTCGTAGTAGCTGGCCAGAGTCTTAGGGCTGATCCGATGAAAATTCCAAAGCGACCAGTAATTGGCCCCAATATCCATCACGTGAGCGATCATATTTTCGGCTGGCGAAATTCCTTCCTGAGCAGCAGCGGGGTCGGGAGGCTTGCCCGGGAGCGGTTGCTCGAGCAGTGCCCCGATCCAGGGCGGACGATTGCTGAGCGATTCAATCTGCTCGTTCTCAATGAAGATCGTATCGCTCCGAATCCAATTATTGCTGCGGACGGTGCGATCCACCAACTCCGAATTTCCCACCCGGCTGTAGTCTGGTTGTGTGTTGGTCAGCAAGGGAGTCTTGGTGAAGTGCTCCAACTGAACTTCGAGCATGTTGATCCAGGTTCGCTCGGCCGTCTGATAATCAGGAAAGGGGTTGTTGGCAAACGGCCAGGTGTGACCTTCCCCCCAGAACCCGTACATAAAGGTGTCAATGAACTCGATGGATGGATTGCCGTTGAATTCGGCGGCTAACAGCCCCACCAGTTCCTTGAAGGACTGCTGGAAGAAGGGATCGTCGAATCGCGGCTGATATCGGGCGTGCGGATTGCGCAAATAACGCTCAGCCGCTCGCTGGTCTTCCTTATCGCTGAGGATCAGATCAACTTTGGGCACTTTGTCGAGTACGAAATCCGGCAGAGCGGCACTGTGAGTGTAATCGGGAGCGCTCATCTGAATCCGCAGCCCCACTCGCTTGTCGTTTCTTTTCGCCATGTCGAAGACCAACTTGAGATATTCCGGAAGCTCAAGCTTTCCAGGTCTCGGCTGGACTTCCCGCCAGGTGGGACGAACGTAAAGCTTTTGTCCGAGAGGAAACCGAACCAGCTCTTCAAGGGCCTGCGGAATATTGTCCGATTTGATCTCATCCGTCCCCATATCGGCTGTGATGTACGTAATCAAACCTTTGCCGTAGTTCGGCACGACATCTTCTGAAGGAGTCGTGGTCATCACCACGTCGTCGGTAGGAATTACGGCGTCAGGCGGATACTGCGGAAACGGTCCTTGGTTGAGACGATCGGTAACCGGGGGGCCGGAGCCAAAGTCGTATCTTTCCCAGTTGTGAGCCGGCACAAAACCCTGCGCCTTGCCGATTCCTACTTCGGCAGCAACCGCCAGGGCAACACCGGTTTTCAGGAAATCTCTGCGCCGCATTGAAGGGTGTCTCCTTGATATTCAGTTGCCGACGGAGAGCGCCTGGCGTGCCGAAGCGACGGCGTGCACCAGTTGCTGGGCCGCCAATGTGATTTTCTGGAGGTTGCCATCGCGAAGGGCGGCCGGGTCGATCAAATCTGCGCCCACGCCCAGGGCAAACGCCCCAGCCGCCAGGAAATCAGCCGCGTTCGCCGCGTTTACGCCGCCTGTAGGAATCATCTGGACGTGGGGGAACGGCGCCCTGAGGGCCCGCAAGTATTTTGGCCCGCCAACGTTCCCGCAGGGAAAAATCTTAACCAGCCGCGCGCCCTCCTGTAGAGCATTCATCAATTCCGTAGGCGTCAATGCCCCGGGGATCGAAAGCTTCCCATGAGCACGCGCGACCGCCATCACTGAAACTGCTAATCCCGGACTGACCAGGAATTCGGCCCCCGCAGCGATGCACGACTCGGCTTGCTCAGCGCCCGTGACCGTGCCGGCGCCGACGAGAACTCGTTTCCCATACTTCTGTGCAACCTCACGGATCACCGACACAGCGCCAGGAACCGTCATGGTGATTTCAAGAATGGGGATGCCGCCGGCGCAAATCGCTTCGACGGCTCGGTTCGCTTCTTCGACGCTACGGGCTCGAACCACAGGAATGATTCCGATTTCTCCAATCCGGCGTATTTGATCTTCAATCGTCATCTCGTTTCGTACCCTATGGGCACAGCTTCGTCAGCGGTCGATCCGGGCGGACGACGTTTTCATTGCCTGCAAGACTTCGGCTCGCGTTGCCATCGATGTATCGCCGGGGGTGGTCATGGCAAGAGCACCGTGTGCGGCGCCGCAATCGACACACCACTGCGGATCCTTTCCCTCAAGAAATCCATAGATCAATCCGGAAGCGAATGAGTCTCCTCCCCCGACCCGGTCGTATATCTCGAGATCCTTACGTGCCGGCGCTTCGTAGAACTGTCCATCGTAATAACAAAGAGCGCCCCAGTCGTTCTGCGTAGCTGTCTTCGCATGGCGGAGAGTCGTGGCGATGACCGCGTGCCCAGGATATTCCTTCACAACTTTCTTTATCATTTGCTTGAACCCGTCTGTCTCCAGGTTGGAGTGTTGTTCGTCGAGGCCGGGAACAGAGAAACCAAGGGCCGCAGTGAAATCCTCCTCGTTGCCAAACATCACATCTACCAAAGATGCAACCCGCCGGTTGACCTCCTGCGCTTTTGCCTTACCTCCAATCGATTTCCACAAAGATGCCCGGTAGTTCAAGTCGTAAGACACCACAGTGCCTGCGCGCTTAGCAGCCTCCATCGCCTCCTGGGCGACCAGCGGCGCAGTCTCGGAAAGCGCGCAGAAAATCCCTCCGGTGTGAAACCAGCGCGCACCGTCGTGCGAGAAGACGCGTTCCCAGTCCATCTCTCCCGGCTTCAGCTGTGAGATGGCAGTGTGCCCGCGATCAGAGCAGCCCAGCGCCGCCCGAATTCCAAACCCGCGCTCGGTGAAATTTAAGCCGTTGCGAACGGTGCGGCCAACGCCATCGTAACCAACCCATCGGACATATTCCTGATTGACTCCGCCTTCAAGCATGAGGTCTTCGACCAGATGCCCGACCGGATTATCGGCCAGCGCGGTAACGATCGCTGTGTCCATCCCGAAACAGCGTTTCAGCCCGCGAGCTACGTTATACTCGCCCCCACCTTCCCAAACGCGAAAGTGGCGGGTGGTGGAAACGCGCTCATCTCCGGGGTCAAGGCGCAACATGACCTCGCCCAGACTTACCAGATCCCACTTGCAGACTTTTTTCTCCTTAACCTTAAGCTTCATAATTTCACGACCTTGCGGGGGTGGCTCTCGGCTTGCCTTGGGGTTCCCTGCATGTTGGCGGAGTCCGGGATTGCTTCACCCGTAGCCGGAACCAGTGTTTTGGCTGGGTCCACAAGCAGCCAGCTTGCCGCGCCCACCACGCATAGCACAGCGGCGGTCAGAAAAGAAACCGTCCAGCCGAATCGGGCGGCGATCCAGGGGGTTAATGACGCGGTGATCGCGGCTCCAATCTGATTTCCCATGTTCATGAATCCGGAAACAGATCCTGATGATTTCCCGGCAATGTCAGCGGTCACCGACCAGAATGAACTCTGCGAAAGGTACAGCGCACCGGCTCCTCCGGCCAGCACAAAGCTGGCCATCCGGGCGCTTTGTACGCCGGCTCCGACGGCGATAAAAACCGCCGCGAGCAACAACGCAATAACAGCGACACCGCAGCGCCCCAGCCTCGCTCCGCGCCGTCTCGTGAGGCGGTCATTGACCACCCCGCCAACCAGACAACCAACCAGCATGGCGAGAAACGGAAGCATCGAATACAGGGCGCTTCGCTTCAAGTCGAGACCGCGTACTTCGGCGAGATATCGGTAGAACCAGCTGAAAAAAATCCACGCCACGTAGCCGTAACAGAAATAACTCAGCGTGACCGCGCGGACCTCTTTGCTGCGGAAAACCTGTCCCCAGGAGATCAAGCCGGAGCTTCGGCCCGATGCTGACAAGGTAAGTCCGGACTGAATCTCCTGTAATTCCGCCGGAGAAATTCCCGGATGAGTCGCCGGCGTGTCGCGAGCAGCCAGAAACCAGATCGTCCCGGCTACGAAACCGATCACCGCGCATAGCAGGAAAGAGGAACGCCAGCCGTAGTGAACCATCACGTACGTGATGAGCGGAGGTGTCAGACCGGCGCCGGCTCCAACACCGGCGAAGATCCAGCCGTTTGCAGTACCGCGCTCACGCACCGGGATCCAGCAGGCGATAAACTGATTGGCGGCGGGATAGATCACAGCTTCTCCCGCGCCAAGCAGGAAGCGGACGGATGCAAAAAGGATTAACGCACCCGTGATTCGCGCAGGAATGAGCGCCGTCAAGGCAGTGAAGATTCCCCACCAAAAAACTCCTGCGGCCAGCACGCGGCGCGGTCCGAAACGATCAGCGAGGCGTCCGCCGACCGTTTGGAACAGCGCGTAACCGATGAGCATCGAGCTGAAGATTTCGCCGAGCTGCACATCGCTCAGATGGTAGGCATCGACGATCATGCCGCCGGCAATGGAGATGTTGACCCGGTCAAGGTAGGCGACGGCGCTTAAAACAAACAGGAGAAATACGAGCCACCAGCGCACCCGGCTTGCCGTCGCTGCACCGCTCATAGCTGTCCCGCCGTGCCTGATCGTCCGAATGAACCAGGACTTAATAGGAGATAGCCAAGAAAACGGCGGCGGCTTTCCGTCAAACCAGAAGCTGATCGCATGCGCAACAGGGTCTTTTCTTTCACCGGGGGAAAAGCGCACCAAATATAGCATGTGAGAGGGATGAGTCCTTCGCGCCAGAGGGTTTAATGGGATCGTAGATTGAAGCCTGCTTCGGATCTCGGACCTCGCCAGCCGTTCAAGCTCATGTCCCACCTCCTTCTCTCGGCAAGACTGCGGCATGCCGTTTGCGATCCCAGATTTCGCAACGGCAGTGGGAAGCTGGACCGGCTCGAAGGTTCAGGTAGGGAATCGGCTGAAGGTTCAGGGGTAACGGTCAGTTACTGTGCCCCCGTGAGGGAGCCAGGCGAGGAGGAGATTGAACCTTGGATATTTGGACTGTGCAACCGGCGGGTGGTAGGCTGCGCTCCATGGCTACGGTTACAAACGAGCTGCGAGCGGCCGGAACAAAATTCAACGGCGACAGTGGCGAGACGGCGCCAGCTGCTAGAGTGGAAGCTCTGGTGGAGCTTTTGCGCGGTCGGTCGTATGAAGAAATCCGGCAGCGCATGTATCACAGCCCGCCGGGAAGCGTCTGGTGGGAGGCGTGCCGGGCAGAACTCGAGCTGCGTAACGGGCAGCAGGTGGCGGAAGCGTCGCTGGCCATGTCGCGCGTCTCTGAAAAAATGCGGGCATCCACGCAGCACTTCGAGCAATTGGCAGACACGCTGCACCAGGCGACCCAGGATATCGCTGATCTACTGCGCGGGACCCAGGAGGCCGGGCGTCGTCTGGAGATCGCCGTCTATGTGACCATCGGGATCACGCTGGTACAGCTGTTCAATCTTCTGTTTGAAGCGTTCCGGAGACGGTAGATTTGGACTGTTGCGCTCCGGACGACTGAGCCTTCATTCCCTGTCTTTCCAGCCCTCGATTTGGCTCGGACTGCCACATCACAACGAAGCCCTGTTAATATTCTGTATATTCAGTCTGTACTGAAATAACCGATATGGCGGAACTGACTGGAGTGCAAAAGGAATACATCCTCCATTGGGGGGAAATGGGTACGCGGTGGGGGATTAACCGGACGGTGGCGCAGATCCATGCCCTGCTGTATCTCTCGCCGCGGGCGCTGCCGGCGGAGGAGATCGCGCAGACGCTCAGCGTGGCGCGCTCGAATGTGAGCACGTCGATCCGGGAGCTGGAGACCTGGGGGATCGTGCGCGCCGTGCACGTGCTGGGCGACCGGCGCGAACATTATGAGTCGATGAAGGATGTCTGGGAGATGTTCCGGCTGGTGGTGGAGCAGAGAAAGCGGCGGGAAATCGACCCCACGCGCGAGATGCTACGGCGCTGCCTGGCAGAACTGGACAGCAGGGAGCCGGGCGCGGAGTATACGCGGGCGCGGTTGCAGGCGATGGCCGAGTTTTTCGAGGCAGTGACCGAACTCCACGAGCAGACTAAGCGTTTGCCGACGGGCGCGGTGCGGAAGCTACTGAGGACGGCAGCAAAGGTGCAGAGGAAGGCAGGATAAATCTCCTGAATATCGGCAGCAGTCTTCAGACTTAGGACGCACAGAGAGATGCAGGGGCCATCGAAAAACAGAACCAGCGATGACCGGATCTGGGTGACTCTGACCGGACTGCCGCTGACGATTGCGCTAGAGTGGCCATTTCATCAGTCCACCTCGGGGGCGGATTTCTGGGTGCTGCACGGCGACATCCGGCTGGAGAGTAGCGAGGGGCTGCACGCGGCGATTTCGGTGAATTTGTCGGCCACGGTCCGGGAGGTGCTGCCGTCCCTGGAGCGGAAGGATGCTGAGGCGCCGGTGATCAATGCTCTGCGAAAAGAGGTCGACCGCAGGCAGATCGAGTTTGTAAAGTCGGGAAAGCTTCTGCCGGTAGCGTTTTCCAGCCGCCATTACGACTTCAAACGTCAAAGGTGGGTATTTGGGAAAGCAACGGATGAAGCAATTGCGACCTTTCTTGAGAGGAAGCTGTTTTGGGAGACGAAGCTGCTCCCATTTCCGGCAAAAGAGCCGGGAGGCGACGCACGCCGGCCCGAGACGACAAAAGTGCGGATCAGCGACCCGACGGAGGCGCAGTATCTGGAGACGACCCCGGACCATCTGCTTGACATCGCGGCGCGCGTGCTCGGCGCAAGAGGGTTGGTGCGGATGGATGGCGAATGGGCGGAAGCGACACCGGCCCTGACGGGACGCGCCGCCGAGTTTGAGGCGAGCATGAGACAGGCAATCGAGGAACTGGAGAAGAAACACGCGTTCGAGCGAGGCTAGTACCGGGTAGCCCGTACCGAGTTCTGAGTAAGCAAGGAGTTCCAGTTTGCGACGGCTCTTCCAGCCAATGGTTCACCGAGCGGCCTTGCTGTCTGCCGCGCTGTTGATCCCCTGCATCTCTAACGCGCAAACGGATTGCGAGGCGGGAAACGGCTTGGTGGATTTTACGCCGCCGCCGGGCATGAGCGTGCAGCAGGTGATCGAAAAGTTTGGCGCGGAAGAGGCGAAAATGAAAATGGCGCGCCAACGTTACACCTTTACTCAGGATGTATCGATTCATCCGGTCGATTCGGCTACCGCGAGCGGGACATACCACGAAGTCACGACGATTTCTTACGACGACAAAGGGAAACGCCTGGAAAATGTAAATCTCGCTGAGAACACCCTGCGCGGTCTGGCCCTGACTGCCGAGGACATGGACGACATTCGTGTCTTTATGCCTCTTGTTCTTACTACCGACGATTTGCAGCAATACAAGCTGATTTACGGCGGCAAGCAGCGTGTGGACGATCTGGAGACCTACATGTTCCACGTGGAGCCGAAGAAAGAAGACAAGCGCTATTTCCAGGGAAGAATCTGGGTGGACAACCGGGATTTCCAGATCGTGAAGGTCTGCGGCAAGAGCGGACCGGAGAAACGGGTGAAGAAACGTCAGCAGCCCGACCTGCGGCCCACATTTGTGACCTATCGCCAGCAGGTCGGAGAGTTCTGGTTCCCCGCGTATACCCGGTCGGATGACACGCTGCAGTTCCCGCGAGGATCGATTCATCTGCGGGA